>DATAUC010000017.1:0-75415 GCA_036268485.1 Acidimicrobiales bacterium | reverse complement strand
TCTACAGTGAGTGGATCGACAATGACCGCAAAGCTCGCGAGTTGCTCGCCAAGATGCGAGAAGTGGCGGCCAAGGCGGCCCAACTCCTCATTGATGACAACCCGTCATAGGGGGTCACCAAGGGTTTAATTGCAAGCTTAGGGCCATATAGAAGTGTCCACCGACCACGAGCTCGCTGAGTGTCAACTCAGACGCCTTCTTCGATCCCCCGTAGGTCACGTGTACTTCCATGGCGCCGGTGGCGAAGTCGGTGAATCCGGTCCCGGTTGCGGTCACACCCTTGAGCGCCGATCCGCTGAGCGTCATGGTGACGGCGGCCGAGTGTTGGCGCTGCGTATTCAGCACGCTGATGTGGACGGCTGACGAAGGGCCTTCGGCGGCGCCAGCCGGTGCGCTCAACAGCGAAGTGGCGGCCACTGCCAGCGCAATCCCCGGCACCACGGTCCATCGGCTCGCATTGCGGAGCGTCCCCTTGCCTGCTGCGAACTGATTCCGAGACATGCTGCCTGCTTCCCTCGCCATCGCCCGCCGACGGAGGCGTCCGATTCCCTCCCATGGAACGTAACGGACCACACGTCCAAAAGGAACGCTGCAACAGTCATCGCACCCAATCCGCAACGCAACGGCTCACCGCTGGCAACTCTCGGGGCTTCTCGGACCTACTCGCCTTTCGAACAGGCTCCATGCAGGTCGCGAAAGAACGCCGTCATCTCGGGCATTTGATATCGAGCCTGCAGACCACTTGGATTGGGGAGCAGCCACACCTGCGAGTCGGACAGGGGTTCTGGTTGTCGTCCGATCACCGCCCTCGGACGGGCAAACGCCGTCCGATACGCCTGGAGCCCGAGGATGGCCACGCACCGAGGTCGAAGCGTGTGAACCTTGGCAGCCAGATGGCGTGACCCCGCCCGTAACTCATCGGGTGTGAGCTCACTGGCGGCGGCAGTGGGCCGTTCCACCAGATTCGTGATGCCGATGCCGAGGGCCGGCAGACCGGATTGCTCCGAGGGGCTCAGGACGGTGTCGGTGAAGCCGCTGTCGTGCAGGAGTCGCCAGAATCGATTGCCGGACCGGGCGAAGTGCAGACCGAGTTCGCCCGAGAGTGTTCCCGGATTGATGCCGCAAAAGAGCACACGGAGATCCGGGCCAACCAGGTCCGGGATCCCTGGCCTGGTTGTCATATAGAGGCGAGTGTATGACGCACACCAGGTTTGTTTCGGGGGGTAGCGGTAGCCTGACGGCAATGGCGGCGGGGGTGGGACGGACTGGGTTGGTTGGTTTCATGCTGGCCGGCATGGCATGGGCCGGACTCTCGCTGAGTGCCGGGCCCTCGGCGGCAGCGTCGGCGGCAGCCATCTCGGGTCACTGCGGTAACTGGATGCAAGCGAGCCAGACACCCGACGCCCGGGCCAACGAGCTGGTCGGCGTCATGAGCCTGAACCAGAAGATCCAGATGGTGCACCAGGCCGTGGCCGATCTTGCCGGCAGCTTCGGGGCGGCCGGGTACGTGCCGGCCATCCCTTCGCTGTGCATACCCGCCCTGGTGCTCAATGACGCCGGATCAGGGTTGGCTGACGGGCAGACCGATGTCACGGCCTACCCGGCGGCCATCGCCCAGGCCTCAAGTTGGGATCCCACCTTGCAGCGCGATGTGGGCGCATCGCTGGGCTTGGAAGCATTCGAAAAGGGCGTCAACGTCTTGCTGGCGCCTGACGTGAACATCGCCCGCGTGCCGCTCAACGGCCGGACCAGTGAGGCCTTCGGGGAGGATCCCTATCTGGCCGGGCAGACGGCGGCGGCCTACATCCAAGGCGTGCAGTCCCAACACGTGATCGCCACGGTCAAGCACTTCGCCGCCAACAATCAAGAGACCAACCGCATGACGATCAACGAGGAGATCAGTCAGCGCGCCCTGGAGGAGATCTATCAGCCGGCGTTCAACGCGGCCGTCACCCAGGGCGGGGCCGCCGCCGTCATGTGCGGCTACAACAAAGTCAACGGGGCCTACGACTGTCAGAACGGGCCCTTGCTGCGCGATGCCCTGGACGGACAGATGGGCTTCAAGGGGTTCGTGGTGAGTGATTGGGGCGGCACCCACAGCACGGTGGCGTCGGCGCTCAACGGTCTCGACATGGAGATGGACCTCGTGCAGGAGCCCGATGTCCTGAACAAGCTGGTGCCCATTGACGACGGCGCCATCGAGAACTACCTGGGCGTGCCGCTCAAGGCGGCCGTCTTGTCGGGCCAGGTGCCAGTCAGTGTGCTCAACGAGATGGTGCAGCGCATTCTGCGCTCCATGTTCGCCATCGGCCTCTTCGACGTCCCAGCGCCGCCGGCACCGACTGGCTACCTCAGGCCGGTCGACACCGCGGGCAACCAGGCCGTGGCCCTGCAGGCGGCCGAGGCGGGAAGCGTGCTGCTCAAGAACACCAATGCGGTGCTGCCCCTGTCGGGTCCGCACCAGACCATTGCGCTGATCGGCCTGGACGCCTCGGTGGGAGCCGAGACCGTGAGCCAGGCCGGAGGCAGCGTCCGGGTCATCCAACCCTTGGTCAGCACCCCGTTAACGGCGCTGCTGTTGCGGGCGGCCAAGGCCGGGGACACCGTGGTGTATGACGACGGCAGCAGCCCGCTCGTGGCCGCCGCGCTGGCCCGGACGAGCAGCGTGGCCATTGTGTACGCCGGCTACACCCAAGAGGAAGGGACCGACCTTTCCAACCTCGGCTTCTCCAACGGCGTCTGCACCGTGGCCCTTTCGGAATGCGAGAACGTGCCGGCCAACTCGGACCAGCTCATCAGCGCGGTGGCGGCGGCCAATCCGCGCACGGTGGTCGTCCTCAACACCGGTGGTCCGGTGCTCATGCCGTGGCTCAACCAGGTGAGTTCGGTGCTTGAGACGTGGTACCCGGGCGAGGAGGACGGCGCGGCCGCCGCCGCCCTCTTGTTCGGGGACGTGGATCCGTCGGGCAAGCTGCCGATCACGTTCCCCGCCTCACTAAGCCAGTTGCCGACCACCACGGCGGCCCAGTATCCCGGCGTGAATGGGACGGCCATCTACTCCGAGGGTCTCCTGGTCGGGTACCGCTGGTATGACGCCGAACATCTCACGCCGCTCTTTCCGTTCGGGTTCGGCATGTCCTACACGTCCTTTGCGTTTTCGGGTCTCCATCTGACCCCCGATGGCTCGACGGTCAAGGTCAGCTACACCATCGCCAATACCGGTTCGCGCCGCGGGGCCGATGTGGCCCAGGTCTATGTCACTGATCCGGCGGCCGCGGGGGAGCCGCCCCAACAGCTCAAGGCGTACCAGAAGACGACCCTCGCACCAGGACAGGACAATGTCGTCACGTTGACCCTGCCGGCGTCGGCCTTCAGCTACTGGTCAACCAGCACCAACGCATGGCAGGTCGCCCCCGGTACCTACACGGTGAAGGTGGCGGACTCGTCGGCGGGGTATTCGTTGAGCGCCGCCGTCACTCGATAGTGCAGCTGAAAGGAGGGAGACCCGATATGCGAGCACGCAGACATGTGGTGAGCGGATGCGTGGCCATCCTGGTCACCTCGATGTTCTGGGGCTGCAGCGCGGCAGGTGCCGCAACCGGTGCCCCCGCGTCGGCACCGCAGTTGGTCACCATCACGATCCCAGCACCGGCGGGCGAGATCCCCTCGAAGTGGCTGAACTACCCGGGCCCGGCCCGGGCCGATGTCCTGCTGCCGGCCGGCTACAACCCGGACACGCAGTACCCGCTCCTGGTACTGCTCAATGGCCTGGGTGGCAACTACGACTCCTTCAACCAATTCGGACTGACCGGGAAATTCGAAAGTCTCGGCGCCATCGTCGTCATGGTCGAAGGGGGACCGGGTGGTTGGTACACCGACTGGTGGGACGGTGGACCGGCGTGGGAGTCCTATGAGCTGGACACCGTGATCCCGACCATCCTGGCCCGCTATCCGATACTCCCGGAGCGCCAGGATCACGCCATTGCGGGCATATCGATGGGCGGACTCGGCGCGGCCTACCTGGGGGGTCGCCTCCCCGGCTTCTTCGGGTCCGTGGCGTCCCTGTCTGGTTTCGTGGATCCGCAGTTGCTCGCCCCGGTGGTCCAGCCGGCGATGGGCTTTGTCTCGGGCGCATCGGAGAATGGCGACCGCAACCTCAATCCGATTTACGGCCCGCCGCTCGGCTACTACGCCAACGGCCACAACCCGACCCAGTTGGCCGCCAATCTGCAACAGACCCGGGTCTTCGAGAGCACCGGGACCAGCGTCCCCAATGCCGGCAATTTGGCGTTGCTCGGCGATGGCGTCGGGGGTGCCGAGGAACTGCTCGATGGGACCTGGGAAGAGTCGATCATCGTCTCCATGAACGTGCTCTACCACCAGGCCCTGGTGGCGGCCGGGGTGGACGTGACGTACCAGGTCCACTCCGGGGGCCACGACATTCCGGACTTCGTCAATGAAGTCAACGCGTTCCTGAAATGGGGACCCTTCAACCCGGTAGCGGGCAACCCGGTGGTCTGGTCGAACGACACCGTGGCCACAAGTGGACAGCTCTGGGACGTCGGGTATCGCTTCGTCCAGGCGCCAAACCGGGTCGTGCAATTCCACCAGTCCGGGACCGACTTGTCGATCAGTGCGGCGGGTTCGGGGGTCACCATCACGACAAGCGGCGGCTGCGTCATACAGACGACTACGCCGGCGACCATCAGCCTTCCGTTCCACACCTGTTCGTAGAGGGGAGCGGCGCTCCCGGTCACTGGCGCCCGGGCGCGCAACACGGGCGGCCCCAAAGAGGCCGCCCGTGTCATCAGATGATGCGTGTGCACACACTTGAGTGGAGGCGAAGGGACTCGAACCCTCGAACCTCCTGACTGCCAGTCAGGCGCTCTACCAGCTGAGCTACGCCCCCAAGTGGCGAAGAGCAACGCTAGCAGTCCGGACCAGCCCTTCCGAATCGGGAAAGGGCGGTGCCGGCCCTCCTCAGGGAGTGAATTGCGGCACCAACCCGCCCGGAGACCCCCGAAGCCGCGCCTACCCTGGTGCGATGGCTAGGGCGTACGACGTCGGTGCAGTGGAGACCAAGTGGCAACGTCACTGGGAGGTCGAAGGGACCTACCAGATCGACAACGACGATCCCCGGGAGAAGTTCTACGCCCTGTGCATGTACCCCTACCCCTCGGGGGCGGCCCACCAGGGCCATGTGCGCAACTACACCTTCGGTGACCTGGCCGTTCGCTACCAGACCATGCTGGGCAAGGCCGTCCTGACCCCTTTTGGGTTCGACTCCTTCGGCCTGCCGGCCGAGAACGCCGCCATCAAGACGGGGACCCACCCCCGCACCTTCACCGAAGCCCGCATCGTGGAGCTCAAGTCGTCCCTGACCAGGTTGGGCGCCGTCTACGACTGGCGCCGCGAGGTGCGCAGCCACGACCCCTCCTACATCAAGTGGAGCCAATTCATCTTCCTCAAGCTCTGGGAAGCCGGCCTGGCCTATCGAGCCACCGCCCCCGTCAACTGGTGCCCCGGATGCCAGACCGTGCTGGCTAACGAGCAGGTCCTGCCCGACGGCACCTGCGACCGCTCCGGCGACCTCGTCTACAAGCGCGATCTGGAACAGTGGTTCTTCCGCATCACGGCCTACGCCGACGAGCTGCTCGAGGCCCTCGACGACCTTGAGTGGCCCGAGCGGGTCAAGACCATGCAGCGGCACTGGATCGGCCGTTCCGAAGGAGCCGAATTCGACCTGCTGGTGGACGGCCAGGACGGCGTGTCGCTCCGCGTTTTCACCACCCGGCCCGACACCAGCTTCGGGATGACCTACGCCGTGGTGGCGCCCGAGCACCCGCTGCTCGACCTCCTCACCACCGATGCCCAGCGCGACGCCGTCGACGAGCTCAAAAAGAGGGCTGCCGCCTCCACCGAGATCGAACGGACCTCGGCCGGCGACGCCACCCAACTCGAGAAGCGGGGCGCCTTCACCGGCAGCACCGTGCACAACCCGTTCAACGAGCAGTCGGTGCCGGTCTACGTGGCCGACTTCGTCCTCATGGGATACGGCACCGGGGCCATCATGGCCGTGCCGGCCGAGGACGAGCGCGACTGGGACTTCGCCCAACTCCACGGGCTGCCCATCGTGCGCACCGTGCAACCGCCCGAGGGCTGGGACGAAAACGGCGGTGGGGCCTACACGGGCGACGGCGCCAAAATAAACAGCGACTTCCTCAACGGGCTCGACATCGCCACGGCCAAGGCCCAGGCCCTCGATTTCCTGGAGAGGAAGGGCATCGGCGAGCGCAAGGTGAACTTCCGGCTGCGTGACTGGCTCGTGTCGCGGCAACGCTTCTGGGGTTGCCCGATCCCGGCGGTCTACTGCCCCACCCATGGCGTCGTGCCGGTGCCGGTGGAGCAGCTCCCCATCGTGGCGCCCGACGACGTCGAGTTCCTACCCACCGGCCAGTCCCCGCTGGCCTCGCACGAGGGCTTCCTCAATACGACCTGTCCCATCTGCGGCGGCCCGGCCCGGCGCGAGACCGACACCATGGATACGTTCGTCGACTCCTCCTGGTATTTCCTGCGCTTCTGCGATCCGTGGAATGACGAAGCCCCCTTCGACCCGGCCGCCGCCCGCCACTTCATGCCGGTCGATCAGTACATCGGTGGGATCGAGCACGCCATCCTGCACCTGCTCTACGCCCGCTTCTTCACCCGGGCCCTCATCGACGTGGGTATGGCGCCCGGGCTCGGACGGGAGCCCTTCAAGCGCTACCTGGCCCAGGGCATGATCCGCATGGACGGCACCAAGATGTCCAAGTCCAAGGGCAACCTCATCGCCCCCGAGCATTATTACGACACGGTGGGAGCGGACGGCTTGCGCCTGTTCCACCTTTTCGCCGGGCCCCCTTTCGACGACATGGACTGGTCGCCCCAGACCGAGCAGGTCATTGAGGGCTGTGGCCGCTTCCTGGACCGGCTCTGGCGCACCTTGTCGCCGACCGAGGACCAGGCCCCCGCTCCGACCCGTATGGGGGAGGAGACCGACGCCGACCGGACCCTGCGCCAAGCCACGCACCGCACCATCAAAGCCATCACCGATGATCTGGAGCGCTGGTCGTACAACACGGCCGTGGCGCACTGCATGGAACTGCTCAACGCGTTGCAAAAGTACGCACGCATTGAAGGGGGACTGCACCAGGCCACCTGGAATGAGGCGGCCGACGCGCTGCTCGAGCTGCTGGCCCCCCTGGCCCCCCACGTCACGGCCGAACTCTGGGAGCAGCGGCACCCGGGGCAGCCGTCGGTGCACTTGCAGCGCTGGCCCACCTACGACCCTGAGCTGACGCGGGCCGAGACCGTCACCATGGTGATCCAGGTCAACGGCAAGGTGCGCGACAAGATCGAGGTCGACCCCGACATCGCCGAGGCCGACGCCCAAGCGGCCGCCCTCGCTCTGCCCAAGGTGGTCGACGCCCTGGCCGGTCAGGAGCCCACACGGGTCATCACCCGGGCTCCCCGCCTGGTCAATATCGTCCTGTAGCAACAGCCACTGCGGACTCTGGTACCGTCAGATCATGCGTTTGTATTGGTGGTTTAGCGAGCCGGCCCTCGGTGGGTCTCGGAGCACGACCACGCGCTGAGCACATCCACTGAGTACCGGCTCCAGGCAGAGGCTCACGCCTCTGCCTTTTTCTTTGCCCCGAAATGGAGCGAGCCGGTCGAGGTCACGATCGAGCGGTTCGCAGGAAGGAACCCAGGCATGACCCCCGAAACCACTCTGCAGAACCAACGCATCACCGGCGTGCGACCACTGGTCTCACCCCGCCAGCTGCGCGACGAGTTGCCGCTTTCTCAGACCCAGGCCGATGTTGTCCGGCATGGGCGGGACACGGTGACCGCCATCCTCAATGGAAGCGATGATCGACTGCTCGTCGTCGTCGGGCCCTGCTCGTTGCACGATCCGGTGGCCGGCCTGGACTACGCCCGCCGGCTTCACGAGCTGGCCGGCCAGGTGTCCGACGAAGTGTTCGTAGTCATGCGGGCCTACTTCGAAAAACCGCGCACCACGGTCGGCTGGAAAGGCCTCATTAACGATCCGGCCCTCGATGGGACGTTCCATGTCAACGAGGGGTTGGCCATGGCGCGGCACTTCCTGCTCGATGTCCTCTCCATCGGTCTGCCCGTCGGCTGCGAATTCCTCGACCCCATCACGGCCGAATTCCTGGCCGACGCAGTGAGCTGGGGCGCCATCGGAGCCCGCACCAGCGCCAGTCAGATCCACCGCCAGATGGCCAGCGGCCTCTCCATGCCCGTGGGCTTCAAGAACTCCCCCGAAGGGGACGTGCAGATCGCCGTGGATGCCGTGATGGCGGCCACCACGCCGCAGGTCTTCCCCGGCATCGATCCTGAAGGACGGGCCGCCATCTTCACCACCGCGGGCAACGCCGAGAGCCATGTGGTGCTGCGGGGCAGTGCGGCCGGACCGAACTACCACGCGGCCGATGTGGCTGATGTCGTGCAGAGGCTCGACCGGGCGAAACTGTCCGGCCGCGTCATCGTCGATGCCAGCCATGCCAACAGCGGAAAGGACCATCGCCACCAGCCAGGGATCGCCGCCGACGTCGGCCAGCGTTGGGCCGCGGGCGAACCGGGCCTGCGCGGCCTCATGCTCGAGAGCTTCCTGGTCGAGGGTCAGCAGGCCTTCACGCCGGGGAAGGCACCGACTTCAACCTTGACCTACGGCCAGAGCATCACCGACGCCTGCATCGGGTGGGACACAACGGTCGAGGTCCTGCACACCCTGGCCCGCCAGCGCGCTGGCGCTACGACGCCTGCGACGCCTGCGACGCCGGCTTCTCTCTGATGGGGGTGTTGTGGCCGGCGGCCAGCCACCAGCGGTCGTCCCGCTTGACCAGCACGTAGAGGATCATTTCGGAGAAGGGCTCGCCACCACTGCCGGCGTTGGCTGTCGGTGCCAGCGCGGCGCCGTCCGCGCTGAGGGCTTGGCGTCGCACCTGGGCCAGCACCACGTCCGCCGTCGGTGCCATGACCCGCACGACCTCGAAGCGCGAGGACGGGCCGCCCATGCCCTGCTTCTTGAGCCGCACGTGGATCTCGTGCAACTCGTCGGCACCCTGCAGCGTTTCGCCGAAGGGACTGCCCCACAGCACGTCGCCCGCCAGGCTCCGGTCGGTCATGACGGCGTCGCCCGTGTCCCAGCCCGCTTGCAGTTCAGCCACCAGTGCCGTGACGGCATCAGCTGTTTCCCGTGACACGGCGGCTTCCTGGGACCCGAACTCCGGTCGGTCAGTGCTCACAACAGACGCGTACCCGAATCGAGCAACCCCAACCCCAACCCAACCCAACCCCAAGAAAACTCAGTCGGTGTGGAACCCCGCCAACACCGAGGCCCAGTCCTCGGGGTCCATCTTGTAGGGCGCGTAGAACGAAAAGCGGTCCACCACATCGCCGAAGCGGGCCTTCACCGCACCCGCCACCTCACCAATGGGGCAGACCACAGCGAAGGCGTCCAAGACCTCGTCGGAAATCAGCTCACCCATCTTCACCCACTCGCCCCGCTTCGACAGCGTGTTCAGCTCGGGGTGCAGGTCGCCCCACCCGTGCAATTCCAGGACCGGACGGTAGGCCGGCGTCGACCCGTAGAAGGCGATCTGCTGGCGCACGGCCGCATCAGCCGCCGCGATGTCGGCATCGTTGGCCCCGGTGACCACGAATCCTGGATACGACACGGTCAGATCCGCCCGGCTCTTGCCCGCCCGGGCGGCACCGCGCTCGAGAGCGGGCAGCGACACCTCGCGCAGGTAGCGCTCGGTCGTGAAGCCATGGACCAGCAATCCGTCCCCGGCTTCCCCGGCCACTTCGGTCATCAACTCACCAACCGCGGCCAGAAGGATCTTCGGATTCCCGTACGGGTTGGCCCCCGGATTGAAGAACGGGGTCATCAGCGTGTGGGTGTAGTACTCGCCCCGGAAGTCGAGCTTGCCGTCGCCCTCCCATGACGCCCAGATGGCCCGAATGGCCAGGATGAGCTCGCGCATGCGGGGAGCCGGATGCGACCACGGCATGGAGAAGCGCTTGGTGATGTGGGCCTTGATCTGGCTGCCCAGGCCGAGCGTGAAGCGACCCTTGGACAACTGCTGCAGGTCGTTGGCCAGCACGGCCAGGTTCATGGGGTTGCGGGCGAAGGCCACGGCGATGCCGGTGCCGAACTCCAGCCTCTCCGTAGCGGCCGCCCCGATGGCGATGGGCAGGAACGGGTCGTGCCCGGTCTCGGCCGACCACACGCCGTCGTAACCGCTGGCTTCCGCCTTCTTCGCCGCTTCGGCGATCCCCTTGGGGTCGAACCCGATGCCACCGTCGATCTTCATGACTGCTCCCTTTCCAATCCGAATTCCAATCCGAATTACTGCTCTTCGCCCCGCAGGAACTTCTCGAGCTCCGCCGCTATCTCGTCGCCTGTCGGCACCTCGTCGACTCCCATCGCATTGCCTTCGGAGGCGTCGATGTTCTCTTCGAGCCTGCGCACCATGGCCTGGTGGTCACTGTTGTCAGCGATGAGCGCGTCGACCTGGCGCCGGGAGCTGTCGGCGGCGTGGCGCAGGGTGGCCGAATCGAGGGAGAGGCCGGCCACGGACGCCAGCCCGTCGACCAGCGCCGCACTCGCTTCGGGGAAGGGCATGCCGGCCACGTAATGGGGCACCCGGGCCCACAGGGTGACCACGGGAATGCTGGCCGCACCGAAGGCCAGCTCCAGCATGGAGACCACCCCGGCCGGCACTTCGAGCTCACCCTGGACGATCCCCACCCGTTCGACCAGATCGGCCGATTCGGCCGGCGCGGTGGCGGCCAGTTTCACCGGCCGGGTGTGCGGCGCCGGCGCCGGGAAGGCGCCCAGCCCGATCACCATGCGCACCCGCCACGACTTGGCCAGACCCACGATGGCGTTGGTGAAGGCACCCCAGTGGAAGTCGGGCTCGGGTCCCACCAGATACAAGATGTCGGCGCCGGCGGCGTCGTGGCCCTGGCGCACCACGGTGCGGGGCCAGGTGAGGTCGGTGGTCACGCCGTTGACGATGCGGGCCACGGGCCGGCGGGCCCGCTGGTCCAAGAAGTGCTCACCGTTGAAGGTGACGACGGTTTCGGTCTTGCCCTGGCCCAACAACGAGGCGATGGCGGTGGTGGCACCCAGGCCGGCATCGACCCAACCCTCCAGGGCGACCACCAGCACCGGACGGTCGACGTCGGGCTCGCGGTGGACCTGGAAGATCTCGGTCAGCCCCTCGGGGCTCATGGTGTGGCCGCCAGCGCATCGGCCGCCATCTGGGCCAGGTGGGCCACCTGAGCCGGGAAAGCGTCGACGCTGCCCCGGTCGCCCGCCCCGGCGCCGGCCACGTAGCGGGCGTAGACACCCTGGAGGATGCAGGCCAGCTTCCAGTAGCCAAAGGCGGTGTAATACCCGACCGACGACAGGTCGAGGTCGGACACTTCGGCGTAGCGCGCCAACACCTGGGCCCGGGTCGAGAAGCCGTGAGCAGTGGTGGGGGACAGACCCAGCACGGCCATGGAATCGGAAGGGTCGGCCCAATAGACCATGAGCAGTCCGACGTCGGCCAACGGGTCGCCCAGGGTGCAGATCTCCCAGTCCAGGATGGCCCGCACGGCGCCGGCGTCGTTCAGCACCACGTTGTCCATGCGGTAGTCGCCGTGGACCACCGACGTGCGCTGTTGCGGCGGGATCCGCGCCGCCAACTCGTCACTGACCCGCTCGACCAGGCCGCCGTGGTCGACCCCTTCGACCTGCATCTGCTCGTACTGCCCCCGCCACCGCTTGAGCTGGCGCTCGATGTAGCCATCGTGCCTACCCAGGTCGCCCAGTCCCACCGCGTCGGGATCGACGGAGTGCAACTGGTGCAGCGTCTCGGCCAGATGATCACCGACGGCCCGGCGGGTGGCTTCGTCGAATGCCTTCTCCGCTTCGGGTGCGGTGCGCAGGATGTGGCCGTCGACGAACTCCATGACGAAGAAGGGGCGCTCGTTCACCGTCTCATCGGTGCACAGACCGATGGTCCTGGGCACCGGGATGCCGACCGGCCCCAACGAGGACATGAGCCGGTGCTCGCGCACCATGTCGTGGGCGGACTGCAGCACGTGATGGAGCGGAGGCCGGCGCAGGGCCCAGGCCCGGCCCTCGGCGTCCTCCACCCGGAAGGTCAGGTTGGAGCGCCCACCGGCAATCAACGTGAAGGTGAGCGGCGTGGCGATCTCGGGGACGTTGGCCACGAACCACGCGGTCACCTGGTCGACGTTGATGCCTGCGGGCTGTTCTGACACGGCTCCTGACGCTAATCGGTGGCGCAGCAGGGGTACCGGCGAGGCGAGCGGCAGCCATTAGCGTCGGGTCCGATGGATGTCACCGACGAGACCTTTCAAGCCGATGTGATCGCCCGCAGCAGTGAGGTGCCGGTGATCGTCGATCTCTGGGCCCCCTGGTGCGGCCCCTGCGTGACGCTCGGACCCATGATCGAGCGCGCCGTCGCAGCGACCGACGGGGCCGTTGAGCTGGCCAAAGTCAATGTCGACGAGAACCCCCGCATCTCCCAGAGCTTCAGCGTGCAGTCCATCCCGGCCGTCTTCGCCATCAAGGACGGCAAGGTGGTGGACCAGTTCATCGGCGCCCTGCCCGAAGCCCAGGTCACCGCCTTCGTGCAGAAGCTGGCCCCCGCCCCCAGCGAGGCCGACACCCTGGTGGCGGCGGGCGACGAGGCCTCACTGCGTCAGGCCCTCGAACTCGAGGCCGGCCACGGTGCCGCCACCGAAGCCCTGGCCCGGATCCTGATCGACCGGGGCGACAGCACCGAGGCCCTGGCCGTCCTGGCCCGCATCCCCGAGACCCCGGTCAGCCGCGCCCTGGCTGCCGAGGCCCGACTGGTCGAGAGCGGGGTCGATGTCTCGGCCACCGACGGTGCCAGCGTCGAAGCCAGACTCAATGAGCTCCTCACTACCGTTAAGGACGACGAAGCGGCCCGCCAGGAGTTCGTCGACCTGCTCGAGACCTTGGGCCCCGACGACCCGCGCACCAACGCCTTCCGGCGGTCCCTGGCGGCCCGCCTCTTTTGATGACCGTTCCTTCGGGGGCGGTGCTGGACCTCGGGGGCCAGCGCCACGACCTCACCCACCGCGGGCTCGTCATGGGGATCTTGAACCGCACGCCCGATTCCTTTTACGACAAGGGGCTGACCTTCGAGCTGGATGCGCTCTACGCCCGGGCCGAAGTGCTGGTCAACGACGGCGCCGACATCCTCGATATCGGTGGCGTCAAAGCCGGGCCCGGACCCGAGGTGACCGAATCCGAGGAGATGGACCGGGTGGTCCCGGTGGTGGCGGGGCTGGTCGCCCGCTTCGATACGCCGGTCTCGGTCGACACGTGGCGGGCGTCGGTGGCCCGGGCCTCCTACCAAGAGGGCGCCGTTATGGGCAACGACATCAGCGGCTTCGGCGACCCCGACTACCTCAACGCGGCGGCCGAGGCCAACGCCGCTGTGGTGGCCACCCACATCCGCCTGGCCCCCCGGGTGGCCGACCCCGACCCGCACTACAACGACGTGGTGGAGGACGTGGCCGCCTTCTTGCTGCTCCGGGCCGAGCGGGCACTGGCCGCCGGCCTCCCCCCGGACAAGATCGTCCTCGATGCCGGCCTCGACCTCGGCAAGACCGCCGCCCAGTCACTCACCCTCCTGCGCGCCTCGTCCACCCTGGCCGCCCTGGGCTACCCGCTGCTCCTGTCGGCCTCCAACAAGACGTTCCTCGGGGTGACGCTCGATTTGGAGCTGACCGAGCGTCGCGAGGCTTCCCTCGGCGCGGCGGCACTCGGCTTGGCCTGGGGCTGCCGCATCCTGCGGGTCCACGACGTCAAGGGCACCTGCCGGGTCCGTGATGCGGTGGCCGCCGTGAGCGCCGCCGCGTGAGCAAGCCGGTGAACTCGTATCTCGTGCGGGGCGACGATGCCTCGCTGGTGGCCCAGGAGATCCGCGGCCTGCTGGCCGAGGTGGTGGGGGACCGGGACCACTCGCTGGTGGTGGAGGAGGTGGGTGGATCGGTCGGCGACGACATCAACGTCGGCGCCGTGGTCGACGCCTGCCTGACCCCGCCCTTCCTCATCGACCTGCGGGTCGTGGTGGTGCGCGAGGCCGGTCGCCTGCTCACGGCAGACGTGCCCCGGCTGGTCGAAGTGGTGGAGAACCCACTGCCTTCGACCGTGCTGATCCTGGTCGGCGGCGGGGGCACTGTGCCGGCACCGCTGGTCAAGGCGGTCAAGGCATTCGGCTCCATCGTCGACGTCACCGTGAAGGCGGCCGGCGACCGCAAGGCCTGGCTGCAGGAGCACCTGCGCGAGGCGCCGGTCAAACTGGAACCCCAGGCGGCCCAGTTGCTGGGCCAGCACGTGGGCGAAGACCTGGGCCGGGTCGAAGGACTCCTCAGCGCCCTCTCCAGCGCCTACGGCCTGGGGGCGCGCATTTCGGTGCAGGACCTCGAGCCGTATCTCGGCGAGGCGGGCACGGTGGCCCGCTACGAGCTGACCGACGCCATCGACAAAGGCGACGCCGGTCGGGCCCTGAACACCCTGCACCGCATGCTCGAGGCCGGCGGCCTGGTCGCCGTGCAGGTGCTGGCCACCCTCCATGGCCATTACGCCAACATGCTGGCCCTCGACGGGTCCCTGGTCTCGGGCGAGCGCGAAGCGGCCGAAATCCTGGGCATGTCGCCCTACCCGGCTAAGAAGGCGCTCGACCAGTCCCGCCGTCTGGGCAGCGCCCGCATCGCGGCGGCCATCGGACTCCTGGCCGATGCCGACCTCGACGTCAAGGGCGCCAGTGGACTCCCGCCCGAACTGGTGGTGGAAATCCTGGTCGCCCGGCTTAGCCGCCAGACCCGGCAGCGCTCGGGCAGCGCCACGGGCGCCCGTCGTTAGGAGCTCACGTGTACGAGACACCCGAAGAACTGGCCCGACTGCAGCAGCTGCTCGATGCCAGTCATGCCGCAGCGGGAGCCCACCTGCTCGACATCATCTCCGATGAACGCCGGGTCGATGCCGCCGGTCTGAGCCAGCGCATGCAGGGCATGTGCCTGCTGGTGGTGGCTACCGTCACCGCCGATGGCCGGCCGCTGGTGGGTCCGGTCGACGGGTACCTCGTCCACGGCGACCTCATGTTCAGCTCAGGCCGCAACTCGGTGCGCATGCGCCACCTGGCGTCCCGCCCGGCGGTCAGCGTCACCTACCTACCCGGCGAGGAGTTCGCCGTCACCGTGCACGGCCGGGCCGAGCTCTTTGATATCAACGGCCCGGAGGGAGCGACCCTTCGACAGGCCATGATCGACCACTATCTCCCGACCCAGGGACCGGACTTTGCCATGTGGCTCGAAGAGGAAAACGCCCTGGGGGCGCGCATCAGCGCCGACAAGATGTTCACGTTTCAGATGCAGAGCTAAGCCAACCCGACGGAACGGGCGGCGCCCAGGGAACTACTTGGCTTCGGCGGCTGCCGCTTCCAACTTGGCCACCCGGCGCACCAGGCGGGACTTGTGGTTGGCGGCGGTGTTCTTGTGGATGACACCACGGGCGGCGGCCTTGTCGATCCGCTTCACGGCCAGGCGGAGTTGCTCGACGCTGTTCTCGGCACCGGTCTCGGCGGCCGTCACGGCGTTCTTGGTACGGGTGCGCAGCTCGGCCCGGACCGACTTGTTGCGCAGACGACGCTTCTCGTTCTGGCGATTCCGCTTGATCTGGCTTTTGATGTTGGCCACGTGAAAATCCTCAGTGTCTTTCGAGATGGGGCGGTCCTGCCACAGCGCAGGAGTGCGGAGGAAGACTCTAGCAGGTCGCGGGCGGTATTTTCCCAGCGGAGGGGCTGAACAGGCACGACAGTCCGGCCCGGTACGATCGTCGGACCGTGCCTCTCCCCACCTCCGCCAGTGGACCCGTGTCCATTGACCGTATCCGCAACTTCTCCATCATCAGCCACGTCGACCACGGCAAGTCGACGCTGTCCGATCGCATTCTGGAAATCACCGGCGCCGTCGACCCACGCCAGATGCGGGCTCAGTATCTCGACTCCATGGACATCGAGCGGGAGCGGGGCATCACCATCAAGGCCCAGAACGTGCGGGTCCTGCACAACGGGCATGTGCTGCACCTGATCGACACCCCGGGCCACGTGGACTTCGGCTACGAGGTCAGCCGCTCCCTGGCCGCCTGCGAAGGAGCCGTGCTCTTGGTCGACGCCTCCCAGGGCATTCAGGCCCAGACCCTGGCCAACTGCTACCAGGCCATCGAGAACAATCTTGAGATTGTGGCCGTGCTGAACAAGATCGACCTGCCGGCGGCTGACCCCGAGCGCAGCGCCGCCGAGATCGAGCACGTCCTCGGCATTCCGGCCTCCGACGTCCTGCACATTTCGGCCAAAACGGGCGAGGGGGTCGACAAGCTCCTCGACGCCATCATCGACCGCATCCCGCCCCCGGAGGGCAATCCCGACGATCCGTTGCGGGCCCTCATCTTCGATTCGTCCTATGACCAGTACCGCGGCGTGGTCAGCTCCATCCGTATTGTCGATGGCACCCTGAACGCCGGAGCCCGCTTGCGCTTCATGCAGGCCAACGCCGTGCACGACATTGAAGAGGTGGGCGTCCGCCTGCCCCTCGGGTTCGCCGTCGACAGCCTGGGACCGGGTGAGGTGGGATACCTCATCGCCGGCATCAAGGACGTGGGTGAGGCCCGTTCGGGTGAGACGGTGACCACGGCCCAACACGGCGCCACCGAGGCGCTGGCCGGCTATCTGGACCCCAAGCCCATGGTCTTCTGCGGCCTCTACCCGGTTGACGGCGACGAGCTGCCGGATCTGCGCGACGCCCTAGAGAAGCTCAAGCTCAATGACGCCAGCTTCACGTTCGAACCGGAGTCGTCCCATGCCCTGGGTATCGGCTTCCGCTGCGGCTTCCTGGGCCTACTGCACATGGAGATCGTGCGGGAGCGCCTCGAACGCGAGTTCAACCTCTCGCTGATCGCCACGGCGCCGAGCGTGGCCTACCGGGCCTACCTCACCGATGGTTCGGTCATCGACGTGGACAACCCGACCGAGCTACCCGATGCCAGCCGTATCGACCACATTGACGAGCCCATGCTGACGGCCACCATCATCACGCCCTCGGAGTACACCGGGACGGTCATGGAGCTCTGCCAGAGCAAGCGGGCCGAAATGACCCGCATGGAGTACCTCTCGCCCGAGCGCATCGAGCTCGTCTACTCCATGCCCCTGGCCGAGGTGGTGCTGGACTTCTTCGACCAGCTCAAGAGCCGCACCAAGGGCTACGCCAGCTTGGACTACGAGCCCGACAACTACGCCACGGGCAATCTGGTCCGGGTCGACATCCTGATCAACCACGCCCCGTGCGACGCCTTTTCCACCATCGTGCACCGATCGACGGCCGACTTCTACGGCCGCCGCATGGCCGAGAAACTGCGCGAGCTCATCCCGCGCCAGATGTTCGACGTCCCCATCCAGGCCGCCATCGGCGGTCGGGTGGTGGCCCGGGAGACCGTCAAGGCCAAGCGCAAGGACGTGCTGGCCAAGTGCTACGGCGGTGACATCACCCGCAAGCGCAAACTGCTGGAGAAGCAGAAAGAGGGCAAGAAGCGGATGAAGAACATCGGACGGGTCGAGGTGCCCCAAGAAGCCTTCATCTCCGCCCTGCGGCTTTCCGACGATTAGGCCGGCCGGGGTGCCCGGGAGACCAGCTCTGGCACTCGGTAGACTTGAGTGCCAGGCACTCCTATGACCGCACCCGCCGATCCTGCAGTCCCCATCGACGCCGACGCAGAGGAGCGCGCCCTGAATGACCGGCGGGCGGCCATCCTCGAGGCCGTGGTCACCGAGTACATCGGGACCGCTGAGCCGGTCGGCTCTTCCCATGTGGCCAGCGCACCCGGTGTCCAGGTGTCCTCGGCCACCGTGCGGTCGGAAATGGTGGCCCTCGAGCGCGACGGCTATCTGGTCCAGCCCCACACCAGCGCCGGCCGCATCCCCACCGACAAGGGCTACCGCTTCTTCGTCGACCACCTGACCGAACCGGGGGTGCTCGGACCCACTCAACACCAGCAGGTCAGTCTCTTCTTCGACCAGGTGCACGGGGAGATGGAGACCATGCTGGAGCGGGCCACCGGCCTCCTCTCGGAGCTGACGTCCTACACGGCCGTGGTGGTCGGCCCCTCACACGATTCAGCCACCATCCGCTCGGCCCAGGTGGTCGGCTTGGCGCCCCGTCTGGCCCTCTTGGTCGTGGTCCTCTCCGACGGCGCCGTCGACAAGCGAACTATCGAGCTCGAGGCCGAGGTGTCCGATGACGTGCTGACTCGGGCCGGAGCACAACTCCATGCCCACATGGTGGGCAAGACCTCCTCGTCCAGCTGGGCGGTGCCGTCCAGCGGCAACAACGATGTCGACCGGGTCGTGGCCGCCGCTGGCACCGCCTTCGGGCTGATGGAGCACTCGATGGAGTCCGACCAGATATTCGTCGGCGGGCCGGCCCGGCTGGCCCAGTCCTTCGACGCCGTGGAAACGGTGCGCTCGGTGCTGGGGATCCTCGAGCAACAGCTGGTCGTGGTCTCCTTGCTGCGCGACGTGCTCAACCGCGGCTTGTCGGTGGCCATCGGGACCGAGCACGGTTTCGAGCCGTTGGCCTCGTGCGCCGTGGTCGTGGCCCCGGTCTCGGTGGACGGACAGGAACTCGGTGCTGTCGGTCTGCTCGGGCCGACGCGCATGGACTACCAGCGCGCCCTGGCCTCGGCCCATGTGGTGGGCGAGCGTCTGGGACAACGATTGGGGGAGTCCGGTCGAAGCGGGGCGCCGGCAGGAACAGGGAGTCACGATGGCCGGAACTGACGGGTTGCGCGACCTCTACGGGCTCCTTGGTGTCCGTCCGGAGGCCAGCGACGACGAGATCAAGAAGGCCTACCGGGCCCGGGCGCGGGAGCTGCACCCCGACACCAACCCGGACGATCCGGCGGCCGAGGCCAAGTTCAAGGAAGTCTCGGTGGCCTACGAAGTGCTGCGCGATCCCGAGAAGCGGGCCCGCTACGACCGCTTCGGCCCCGAGGGTGTCTTCGGCGGGCAGGGCGGCGGCGCCGGCGGCTTCGGCTTCGACGGTGGGATCGGCGACATCTTCGAGGCCTTCTTCGGTCAGATGTCGGGTCAGGGCGGCGGCCGCCGTCGCGGTCCGGCCCCTGGAGCCGATGCCGAAGTGCGCATCGGGCTCGAGTTCGCCGAGGCCGTGTTCGGGTGCCGCAAGGAGCTCTCGGTCCGCCTGCCGGCCACCTGTGTCACCTGCACGGGCCGTGGTACGGCGCCGGGCACGGAACCGGTCACCTGTGCCGAGTGCCAGGGCACGGGAGAGTTGCGCCGGGTCCGCCAATCACTCCTGGGCCAGGTGGTCACCGCGGTGGCCTGCTCACGATGCGGTGGCATGGGCGAGACTATTCCGGTCCCGTGCACTGACTGCGGCGGCGAAGGCCGCCGTATGGAGGAGCGCACCTTCACCGTTGAAGTACCGGCCGGGGTGGAGAACGGTTCGACCCTGCGCCTGGCCGATCGGGGAGCAGCCGGACAACGGGGCGGCCCCACCGGATCACTCTTTGTGCATCTGGTCGTCACGCCCGATCCGCGCTTCGAGCGCCAGGGCGACAATCTGCACACCACCTTCACCGTCGGGGTGGCCCAGGCCGCCCTCGGGACCGAGGTCGAGGTGACCACGCTCGAAGACGTCCATCCGATGGTGGTGCGACCGGGTACCCAGCACGGGTACATCGAGAAGATCAAGGGACTCGGGGTGCCGCATCTGCGGGGCCGGGGCCGGGGCGATCTCTTCGTCCATGTGCTGGTCGAGACACCAACCGGATTGAGCGATGCCGAGGCCGATCTCCTACGTCAGTTTGCGGCGGCCCGAGGTGAGCACATCGCGCCACCAGATGGCGGTGGTGACGGCGTGTTCTCCCGGCTGCGCTCCGCCTTTGGCTAAGCCGATGCCGGCCGAGTACGCCGCCGTGTCGGTACGCGCCGCGGCGGCCAGCCAGGTCTTTGTCGAGGATCCGGCGCAGCCCCTCCTGGCCGCGGACGATGCCCACCATCTGAGCCGGGTCTTGCGCCTGCGTGCCGGCGAAGAGGTCATTGCCGCGGACGGGCTCGGCCACTGGGTCCGCACCCGTTGGACTGGTGCCGAAGGCAGTGCACTCGAGCCCGTGAGCGAGGCAGCCGGTCCCGGGGGCGATGGCACCGTCCAGTTCGAGACGCCGGCGTCGCCCGTGCTGACCGTGGCCTTCGCCCCCACCAAGGGCGAGCGTCCCGAATGGGTGGTGCAGAAGCTCACCGAACTCGGGGTCGACCGCATCGTTCCTCTGATTAGCGATCGCAGCGTGGTCCGCTGGGAGGGAGACCGGGGGACCAAAGCGGTCGAACGGCTGCGCCGGGTGGCCCGGGAGGCGGCCGGCCAGTGCCGCCGCGTCTGGTTGCCGACTGTCACCGAGGTGGTGCGTTTCGACGATCTGGCCGGGCTGGCCGGCCCGGGGCAGGTGGTGCTGGCTCAGCTGAGCGGAGACCGACCACGCGAGAGCCACCAGGTGGTAGCCGTCGGTCCCGAAGGCGGCTGGAGCACGGAGGAACTGGAATCTGGATTGCCGACCGTCGGCTTCGGGTTGAGCGTCCTGCGGGCCGAGACGGCGGCGGTCACGGCCGGTGCCCTTATGGTGTCGCTGCGGACCGGTACGGTGGCGGCAGTGGGAGCACCCCCCTCGTGACTGATGAGCAACCCTGGCTGGGGACAAAGGATGCGGCGGCCCGCCTCGGCATCACCTTGCGCAGCCTCTACCGGTTCATTGACGAGGGTGACCTGGCGGCCTATAAGTTCGGCAGGGTGATTCGACTCAAGACGGCCGATATCGATGCGTTTGTCGAGACTTGCCGTATTCAGCCGGGCCAACTCGAACACCTCTATCCCCCCTTGAAGGGCAGCGACGTCGAGGCATGACCGACTGCCTCTTCTGCGGCATAGTCGCCGGCACCGTGCCGTCCGAGATCGTGCACGAAACTGAGACGACCTTGGCCTTCAAGGACATCTCGCCGGCGGCGCCGCTCCATGTACTTGTCATTCCGAAGCGCCACATCACCGACGCCTCAGAGGTGGTCGAATCCGACGGACCGGTTCTGGCCGACATGTTGCTGGCGGCCCGTGCCGTGGCCGAGCAAGCCGGCGTGGCTGGGCCCGACCGGGGTTATCGACTCATTTTCAACGTTGGACCAGATTCCATGAACACCATTCCCCACCTTCACCTCCATGTGCTTGGTGGCCAACCACTCAAAGGACACTTCGCACTCGCATGACGACAACTACTCACGCTGAATGCCTGGTTCCCGGCAACCATCTCATGGCCGGGCTGCTCGGCACTCGCGACGAACTCCTCCGACAGGTCGAGCACGCCTTTCCCGACGAGCGCATCTCCGTGCAGGGCAACCGGATAACAGTGGAGGGGCCGGACGCTGACCGGGTCGTCCGCCTCTTCGATGAGGCCGTCCTTCTGCTCCAGGCGGGTCAGGTCCTCGACGCCTCCACCATGTCGCGCACGATCGACATGATGCGCGACGACGTACGACCCAGTGAAGTGCTGCGCTCCGAAGTGGTGCGTTCGGCCACCGGCAAGACGGTGCGCCCCAACACGGCGGGCCAGAAGAAGTACACCGACGCCATCTCGCAGAACATCATCACCTTCGGCATCGGTCCCGCCGGTACCGGCAAGTCATATCTGGCGGTGGCCCAGGCGGTGCACGCGCTGCAGACCCGGCAGGTGTCCCGCATCATCTTGACCCGACCGGCCGTCGAGGCCGGCGAGCGCCTGGGCTTCCTGCCGGGCGACCTTATGGCCAAGGTCGACCCCTACCTGCGCCCGCTCTACGACGCTCTTTACGACCTGCTCGAGCCCGAAGGGGCCCAGCGCCTGCTGGATCGGGGCACCATTGAAGTGGCACCCCTAGCCTTCATGCGAGGGCGCACGCTCAACAACGCCTTCATCATTCTCGATGAGGCGCAGAACACGTCACCCGAGCAGATGAAGATGTTCCTGACCCGCATTGGGTTCGGCTCCAAGTGCGTGGTCACCGGCGACGTGACGCAGATCGACGTGGCCGGCGGGCGATCGGGGCTGGTCGGACTCGAGCCCGTGCTGGGTGGGGTGGAGGACATCGCCTTCGTGCACATGAGCCGCCGCGACATCGTGCGCCACAAGATCGTGGCTGACATCGTCGATGCCTATGAGATCGCCGAAGGGCGGGCGAGCGCTTCCCTGTGAGCATCGATGTCTTCGCCGCGGACGAGCAAGAGGATCAACCCATTGAGGTGGCTCGCTGGGCCGAGCTGACGAAGCAGGTCCTCCTGGCCAGGGGGGTCAAGGGCGAGACCGAGGTCTCCCTCCTCTTCATTGACGAGGACTCGATCGCCGCCCTGAACGAGCAGTACCTAGGCAAGAGCGGACCGACCGACGTCCTGTCATTTCCGATTGAGGACGACCCCGGTCCGACCGGGCGCTCCCCCGACGTGGGAGGGAGCGGACCGGGCACCTCGCCCGAAGAGGGCGCGCTGGTGCTCCTCGGGGACGTGGTGATCTGTCCCGCCGTGGCGGCCCGCAACGCCGTCGAGCACGAGGCCACGTTCGAGGACGAGATCGCCCTTCTGGTCGTCCACGGGCTGCTCCATCTCCTGGGGATGGACCACGAAGTGGATGCCGAGGCCGAGCGCATGGAAGCGCTCGAGCAGCAGCTCCTGGCCCGTTTCTACCGGACCCAGGTGTCGGAGCGTTGATCGCCGCCGCTGGGTTTCACACCGAGGACGGGCTGCTCGTCGTCGTCATCGTCATCCTGCTGGTGGCCTCGGGCATGTTGGCCCTGGCCGAGACCAGCCTGGTGCGGATGAACCGGATCAAGGCCAAGTCGCTGGTCGACGCCAAGCGACGCGGGGCCCGCACGCTGGCCCGGCTGGTGGAGCAACCGGCTCAGTTCCTCAACCCGATCCTGCTCCTCGTCCTCATTTGCCAGCTGGTGTCGGCCAGCCTGGTCAGCATCGTGGCCGAGCACCTCCTCGGGGGCATCGGCGTACTGGTTGGTTCGGTGTTCGAGGTCGTGGTGATCTTCGTCTTCTTCGAGGCCGTACCCAAGAACTGGGCCGTGCACAATCCAGAGCGCGCCGCGTTGTTCAGCGCGCCGATCGTCACCACGCTGGTCCGCTTCCCGCCCATCCATTTCGTGTCGTCCATCCTGATCGGGATGGCCAACCTCTTGATCGGCCAGTCGGGTAGCCAGGACGACGACGGCATCCGCCCGTCGTACATCACCGACTCCGAACTCAAGGCTATGGCGGACGTGGCCCATGAGGAGAACGTGATCGAGGGGGAAGAACGAGCCTTTATCCATTCGGTGATCGACTTCGGCGACACGGTGACCCGTGAGGTCATGGTGCCGCGACCCGACATGGTCACGGTGGAAGCCGACATCACGGTGACCGTGGCGCTCGAGGCAGCCCTGTCCGCCGGCTACAGCCGCATCCCGGTGCACGAGCAGCAGATCGACGACATCGTGGGCATCGCCTACACCAAGGACCTGGTGCGGGCCGAGCGGGTGGGCAAGGGTGATCAACCGGTGCTGAGCTCGGCTCGGCCGGCCAAGTTCGTGCCCGAATCCAAAGAGGTGGCCGATCTCCTGCGCGAAATGCAAGAGGAGAAGTTCCATATGGCCATCGTGGTGGACGAGTACGGCGGCACTGCCGGATTGGTCACCCTCGAAGACCTGTTGGAAGAACTAGTGGGTGAAATTGTCGACGAGTTCGACAACGAGACACCGAGCGTGGAGCACCAGGCGGACGGGTCGGTCATCGTCAGCGCCATCTACGCCGTCGACGATGCTGACGAGCTGCTGGGCGCCCAACTGCCCCACGGAACGTGGGACACCGTCGGGGGGCTCATGCTCGACCAGGTCGGCCGAGTGCCCGACGAGGGTGATTCGGTCGAGGTCGACGGCTTCCGTCTGACCGCCCTCGATGTCCGCGGCCGTCGTATTGGCCGGGTGCGCATTGAGGCGTTGGCCACCGCGGGCGACGACGACGAAATGGACGACTGAGCATGCGCTCGGGATTTGTCGCCGTGGTCGGCCGCCCCAATGTGGGCAAGTCGACGCTGGTCAACCAGATGGTGGGGACCAAGGTCTCCATCGTCTCCTCACGCCCCAATACGACCCGTCACCGCATACTGGGGATCCTGCATCGGCCCGATGCGCAAGTTGTCTTCGTCGACACGCCCGGCCTGCACCGCCCGCGCAGCGTGCTGGGCGCTCGCCTGAACGAGACGGCCACCAGCGCGCTGACCGATGTCGACATGATTCTCGTGCTGGTCGATGCCACCGCTCCGGTGGGTCCAGGTGACCGCACCGTGCTGGAGCGCTCGCTGCGTGAGGTGCAGCGCGGCGAAGAGCCCCCCAAGTTGATGGTAGTCATCAACAAGATCGACAAGTCCTCCGGCGAGCAGATTCTCGAGCGTCTGCTTTCGGCCAAGGCGGCAGTCGAGGGTATTTACGACCCCGAGAATGTCGAGTACTTCCCGGTCTCGGCCCGGAGTGGCAAAGGGGTCGAGCACCTGACCGACTTCATCGTGCAGCACCTCGAAGAGGGGCCGCCGTTCTTCCCCGATGACGTGGTCACCGATACACCCGAGGCGCTGTGGGTGGCCGAGTTGGTGCGCGAGCAACTCCTGGCTAAGACCCACGATGAGCTGCCGCACTCGATCTCCTGCCGGGTCACCGAGTGGGAATGGCCCCATATCCGCTGCGAGATCATCGTCGAGCGCGATTCGCAAAAGGGGATCGTCATCGGTAAGGGCGGCGAAATCCTCAAAGCCGTCGGCATCGCCGTGCGCGAAACGTTGCCCGAAGGGGCCTACCTCGACCTCCACGTCAAGGTGGAGAAGCACTGGCAGGACCGCGACGAGATGCTCAACCGCCTCGGCTACTGAGCTCTTCGTCAGACCGCTTCGACGGCCGACATGGGTACACCATCCCGCATCGGTCAATCCCGCAGCACCTAAGTGCATCAGAACAAAGTGAATAGACCCGGAGGGATCTGCTCAGTTGGGATACGCCCCAATTCGCAGTTCGGGGATACCTTGACCACGCCCGCCTTGGGAAGTCCTCCGGAGAAGTGGGTCGCGGGGTTAACGTCTGTCCGTGCCAACTCACGCGGACTCTGCCGCAGCTGCCCTCGTTAGGAGCTTGCAATATTTCTCCTCCGCCAATCCCGATGGTTGGACCAGCAGCGGGCCGGGAGTCATGGCCGCCGTGTCGGGCGTTGCGATTCCAACACTTAATGGCGTGTGGATGGAGTCATTGGACGCCGACGTGGATGCGGTTGTCGAACTTCTGGACCAAGTTGCCGCAACTGGATTGCCACATTGCCTTCAATTGAGGCCAGGCGCATCTACGCAATTTGTAGAAGTCGCGATGGCCCGTGGCATGAGCCAGGAGACTCATTCGATTCCCTTGATGGTGTTGGCTGAACCTGATCGACTCAGCCCCGGGCAGGGAGCAGCTGAGCTAGAAATTCGTGAACTTGATTCTGATGCGGCTGTCATGCATGCGCAGGTTGCCGCAGCCGGATTTGAAGCGCCGGTGGAGCTCTTTTCTCAAATGATGACTCCGTCAATCCTCGCCCTGCCCGGTGTCCATTGTTACCTTGGCGAAGTGGACGGCAACCCGGTGTCCACCGGGTTCGGCGTAGTCATTGATGCCTCTGTAGGAGTCTTCAACATCGCAACACCCCCAGAGTGTCGTCGACGTGGCTACGGGGCGGCGCTGACGTCTCGCATTCTTGAAGATGCGTTCAAGTCTGGTGCGGCTTCGGCCTGGTTGCAATCGAGCACCGAGGGGTATTCGATCTACGAAGGACTTGGATTCCGCAACCTCGAAGAATGGACATGTTGGATCTCTCCGGAGATTGGAATGCCATAGTGCGGCTTGATTGAACCGCCACCGGCAAATCGCGAACCAAGCTCGAGTGACAATTGGGGGTGTGTCTATCCGATCACCGTCGGACCCCACACCGCCCGAGTACGGATCAGATGGGTTGCGAGCCCTCGGAGGCAGTTCGTCGCATCTCGATCATAAGCAGTCCGATTCAGAGCCGATGCCTATGACCCGGCACTGAAGGGATTTGCACGGGTGATGTTCCACCCATTTCGTTGTGCTGTTGGGCTAGACAGGGCGCAGCGCTCTGCCAATTCCAAAATGCGCTCTCAGCGCTTCGTCGCCGAAAGCTTCAGGGCTAAAGTCGCAGCAGCTGACGGGATCGCGCGAGCGAGGAGACCTGTATGGATCGAACCGACGTCAACCCTTGGGAGTGGTCCAAGGCTTTCGGATTCTCGCAGGCGGTAGATGTGAGAGGGGCGGAGAGAATTCTCATCTGCTCCGGGCAGACAGGTATCGCAGAAGATGGGTCGCCGCCTTCCTCCTCCGACATGGGCGACCAGGTGGAAAAGGCCTTTGAGAATCTCGGTGCCGTCCTGCAGGCGGCTGGACTCTCCGCCTCTGACGTCGTCAAGGTCAACTACTACACGACCGACGTCGACGAGTTGATCGCCGTGCTCGGACCACTTGCATCGGAGTTTTTCGGCGACAATCTCCCGGCTTCTACACTTCTCGGAGTGACTCGGTTGGCCTTTCCACAGCTCAAGATCGAGATCGAAGCAACGGCAGCACGCTGAACCCGGTACAACGACGCCCGTCAAGGTGATATCGGATTGCAGTGGAGCCCAGTACGCCGGGTCGCAACTCCACCAGCGAGAGCGCGGCCCAGTACTGCCCGCATGGTCACGGGCGGATCGCCGCCAGCATGTTCTTCTATGTCGGCGAAGACGGCCTCCCGTTCGGATTGGCCGAGTGCTGCAACCGTAGGCCCGTAGGTGGATCCGGTGATACCCAAGGCCGCCGATCTGGACTCAAGCCAAACGAGGGGGACCTCGATCGTGCGGACAGATGTCGGCGCGGAATCCGCCGTTGTCAGCAGGCGTTCGATCTCATCCTCCGACATCGTGACGTCCGAGGTGTCGTATGCGTTCGGGTATGGCTCGGGAACGCCGTGGTCTTGGAGGATGCGAGCGTAGGTGGCGAAGGGCTCAGGCGGAGCCTCGTCAGACCAGACGGCGATCCCGAGAGCGCCACCTGGGCGCAAAACTCGGAGCATTTCCGTGATGGCGGCGTTTCGATCCGACATGAACTGCAGCCCCTGTTGGCAGTAGACGACATCGATGATGCCATCGGGCAAAGAAAGATGGTCAGCCGGGCTTTCGAGCAGTTCGACCGGACCTTGGTCATCTGTTGCTTCCAGCCCAACCCCGGCGAGCATGAGCGGGCTGACATCGGAGGCGATCACTCGTCCGCCCGGTCCGACGATGGGGGCCGCCGCTCGTGCCACCGCACCAGTACCTGCCGCGACGTCAAGGACCACGTCACCGTTTCTGAGAGGCACGAAAGCCACTAGTTCTCGAGCCCATGGATCGAACACCGCCGGTTGAAGGTATTGCCGATAAGCATCCGGCACCGAGATGATGTTGAACAGACCCGGCTCAGAATCTCCCATGAACCAAAGTTACTTTGCGCTGTGCCACGTATCGCCGGGTAGGCGGTCCTATGGGATATGGACATCTAAACTTGCAATTAAACCTTCAACATCGCTTCATGCCGCCTTTTTGATGACGGGATAGCGCTGTCGAGGGCCGGTGACGGTTCCTTTGGGACGACCCGGTCCGGCTCGAGCGGATTTCGGTGGACTGGCCGGAGTGCCGAGGGTGACACGAAGTCGACGAAAACCTCGCCGAACGCGTGCTGGAGTGAGTTTCCTCGGATCGAGCGGGCGCTCCCAGGGCAATCGCAAGTCGTCGACGAGCCCACGGGCGAGGCGCAACTGGGTCAGCGCGGCCACGACGAGCCACGTCCAGCGGTCGGCTTGCTCTGGTGTGCACAGACTCGGTGCCGTCCATCCCATGGTGTTCTTGGCAAAGCGGTAGGTGTGTTCGAGGTCGAAACGGCGTAGATAGGCCCGGAAACACAGTTCGAGGTCAGGTTCGCCCTCGCCTCCCCACCACAGCCATAAGGTCTTCATGCTCCGGCCGTCGGCTCTCGGCAAGTGCCCGACATCGACGCGCAGCACGCTGCCTTTGACGATGGGGGGCAGGCCATCGGCGCGCCAGCGACCGCGGCCGATGATCCGTGGATGCACTCCATGCCACGCGCGCACCCGCACGGTGCCGTAGCGGGCATCGGTGGTGTTGAGCTCGGCATCGGGCCGGCCCATGGTGCGAGCGTCGGAGAGTTTGAGGCGTTTGCCGTGTCGTTGGGGCCGACCGACCGCGCCCGGACTCCGAGCAAGGGGGTCTCGGTAAAAGACCCGGTCGCCCCGGATGCGCACCAGCACCTGGGCTCTGGTCTCTTTGAGGCCGTTGGTCAGGGCGATGGGGTCATAGCCGGCGTCGAAGACGAACATTGGAACAGCCCCCTTCGCCCCCAGGCGGCCCACCAGTGCCTGGACCTGTTCGATCGTGGCTGTAGTGGCGTTCTCCTCGGGGCGAATGCGCCGAGCATCGAGGGGTGCGGTCCAACTGTTCGCTGCGAAGCTCAGCTGGGCGATCCACTGATAGGACCAGCCGGCCACGATGGGCTGACCCGCCGAGTGCTTGGAGGCCGAGTAGTAAAAGCCCCGCTCAGGGCTGCATTCGGCGTCACAGCGGTCCCAGGTTGAGGCGTCGACGGCGAAGATCTCGGGCCAACTCGTCGGCCGGTGCTCGACCAAGAGCGCCTTGAAACGTTCCTGGTCGAGGCGGCCGTGCGCCAGGGACTTGTAGAGCGAGCCATGGGAGCGTCGGAACTCGGGCTCCAAGGAGAGCGAGGGGACCGAGCCCACCGGGGCGCCGGCACACAGCGCAGCGTCGCACAGTTCGAAGAGGGCGTCACCCCAGCGGCTCAGGCACCCATAGAACCCGGTCCGGAAACCCGAGAGATCTTGCCACTGGTCATTGCTGGAGGTCCTCGTCATATCTGAGAGTATTACTACTCTCACCATCCCGAAGTGGGATACTCGACGAGGAGAAGACCATGGCCACCAAGCGAACGACACAGCGTCTCGAGCGCTACGAACACCACTACCGTGAGCTGGCCACAGAGCTGGCCGACATCGGCTACATCGTGCCGGGATCGCTGGCCCCGCGCTTCACGCGTTGTGGCAAGCCGCACTGCACTTGCGCAGCGGACCCCCCCAAGCTGCATGGTCCGTACTGGCACTGGAGCACCAAGGTGGACGGCAAAACCGTCAACCGGCGGCTCAACGATCGTGAGGCAGCGCTCTACAGTGAGTGGATCGACAATGACCGCAAAGCTCGCGAGTTGCTCGCCAAGATGCGAGAAGTGGCGGCCAAGGCGGCCCAACTCCTCATTGATGACAACCCGTCATAGGGGGTCACCAAGGGTTTAATTGCAAGTTCAGGTAATTGCCGAGATATACCCCCGTGTATTTCACCTAAATACCCATGTATCGACAACGGTTACCCGACGTTCTCGCCCGGTTATTTCGTGATCGACCGAGATCTCCGCTGCCGTCCGGGCCTGACGCCGCCGGAATCTCTTCTTCTTCGACCGGGCCAGTCGCCCGCTCCCACTAATCTGTTGGCATCGTGACTCCCCCGGCCGAGGAGCCTGCTGTGTCTGTGACAGAAATTCCGCTGCACCGGGCGCTCGGCTTGACCGACGACGAGTTCGCCGACGTCGGCAAGATCCTGGGGCGGGAGCCCAATCACCTCGAGCTGGCCCTCTATGCGGTGATGTGGAGCGAGCACTGCTCCTACAAGTCGTCCCGCATGCACCTCAAGCGCCTGCCCACCGAAGGGCCCAAGGTCCTGGTCGGTCCCGGGGAGAATGCCGGCGTCATTGACGCCGGGGACGGTATCGCCATCGCCATCCGCATTGAGAGCCACAACCACCCGTCCGCCATAGAGCCGTATCAAGGTGCGGCGACCGGCGTGGGCGGCATCCTGCGCGACATCTTCACCATGGGGGCCCGCCCGCTGGCCATCATGGATCCCCTCTTTTTCGGGTCACCCGACGACGCCCGGCAGCGCTGGCTGGTCGAAGGCGTGGTCAGCGGCATCTCCGGTTACGGCAACTCGGTCGGCGTTCCCACCGTCGGCGGCGAGCTGACCTTCGACCCCTGCTACGCCCAGAACCCTCTGGTCAATGTGCTGTGCATGGGCGCCCTGCCGGTCGAGCGGTTGGTGTTGGGCATCGCCTCGGGACCGGGCAACCTGGCCGTCTTGTTGGGCAGCAGCACCGGTCGCGATGGCATCGGCGGCGTCAGCGTCCTGGCCTCGGCCGGCTTCGCCGGTGATGACGGCGCGGCGGCGGATGACACCAAGCGACCCAGCGTGCAGGTGGGCGACCCCTTCGAGGAGAAGCGGCTCATTGAGGCCTGCCTTGAACTGCTCGATACGAAGCTGGTCGTCGGCATTCAGGACCTGGGTGGGGCCGGACTGGCCTGTGCCACCAGCGAGACGGCCGGGCGCGGCGGCGTTGGCATGGATGTCGACGTTTCGGCCGTGCCCCGACGTGAAGAGGGTATGGAGCCCTGGGAGGTGATGACCAGCGAGAGCCAGGAGCGCATGCTGGCCATCGTCACCCCCGAGTCCTGGCCCGCTGTGGCCGAGATCTGCGCCAAATGGGAAGTGCGGGCCGCCGTCATCGGCAAGGTCACCGAACCCGACCCTGGCGGAGGTGGCCGGCTGCGCATCCGCGATGGCTTCGACGGTCCGATTTTGGCGGATGTGCCGGCCGCCTCGCTGTCCGATGATGCGCCGCTCTATGACCGGCCCCGCACCGCTCCGATCCGACCGGATGCGGTTGCGGTGGATCCACCTGACGACTGCGCCGACGATCTCCTGCGCCTGTTGCGCTCGCCCCGCTGGGTCTACTCGCAGTACGACCACCAGCTGTTCCTCAACACCGTGGTCGGACCGGGCGGCGATGCCGCCCTCCTGCGTCTGGCCGGACCGGGATTGCCGTCCTCCGAGCGCGGGGTGGCCATCACCACCGATTCCAACCCCCGCTATTGCGCCCTGGACCCGCGGGCCGGCACGGCCTTGACCCTGGCCGAGGGAGTGGCCAACCTGGCCTGCGTCGGAGCCACGCCGGTGGCGGTGGTCAACTGCCTGAACTTCGGTAATCCCGAGCACCCCGAAGTGATGTGGCAGCTCTCCGAATGCATTGACGGGATGGCCGAATCCTGCACAGCCCTGTCGCTGCCCATCATCGGGGGCAATGTCAGCTTCTACAACGAGAGCGGTGGGGCCGACATCGATCCCACCCCGGTACTGGGTGTGCTCGGCCTGGTCGATGTGCTGCACGCCCAGCCGCCCGGTCTGGCCTGGGGCGAGGGCGACACCATCGTCCTGGTGGGCGCCCGCGGCGCGTCCTTCCCGCTCGACGGCACCCGCTGGGCCACCGAACGCCGCCGGCATCGTTCCGGCGACCTGCCACCACTCGACCTGGTTGCGCACGAGACGGTGTGCCGTTTCGTGGCCGGCCTGGTCAGCGCCATCGTGTCGGGCGGGAGCGGGGCCCCGCTGGTCAATGCCGTCCACGATGTCTCCTCCGGTGGCCTCGGGGTCGCCCTAGGGGAAATGGCTGTGGCTTCGGGCTCGGGCTGCGCCGTGGCGCTGGACAACGCGTCGGAGATATTCACTGAGCTGCCCTCGCGTTTCGTGCTGACTACGACTCAGCCCGAGTCCCTGTGTGCCCAAGCTGAAGCCCTGGGCATCCCGACGGCGGTACTCGGACGGGCCGGAGGCGACCGGTTCGCCCTGGGCGACCTGGTCGATGTGCCCCTCGATGCGCTGATCGAAGCCCACGAGGGCAACCTGGCCGACCAATTGGGCGCATCCTGATGCGGTGGCCCTGTGCGAGACTGGGAGCACCGTGAAGGAAGCCTGCGGTGTCTTCGGGATCTACGCCCCTGAACGGAGGGTGGCCAACCTCACGTTCGATGGTCTCTATGCCCTGCAGCATCGCGGGCAGGAGTCGGCCGGCATGGCGGTCAGCGACGGCAACACGGTCATGGTGGTCAAGGACATGGGCCTGGTGGCCACCGTCTTCGACGAACGCACCCTCTCGGGCCTTTCGGGCCATCTGGCTATCGGCCACACCCGCTACTCGACCCACGGATCGTCGGACTGGGCCGGCGCCCAACCGGTGTACCGGCCCGTCGGCCGGGCCGGATTCGCCCTGGGGCACAACGGCAACCTGACCAACACCGACGAGCTGGCCGAGAAGGCCGGCATGTTGCCCGGTTCCATCGCCACCGACAGCGACGTGGTGGCCGAGCTCCTGGCCAACTCCTTCCCCGAAACCGAGGATCTGGTCGGCGCGCTGCAGGCCGTTCTCCCCATCGTCGAGGGCGCCTACTCCTTTGTCCTGATGGACACTGACCGCCTCTACGGCGTGCGCGATCCCTACGGATTCCGCCCGCTGTGCTTGGGCCGCCTCGGACCCGAAGACGCGCCCGAAGGTTGGGTGCTGGCCTCGGAGACGCCGGCCCTCAGTGTCATCGGCGCCTCGTTCGTACGCGAGATCGAGCCCGGCGAGTTGGTGGTCATTGACGCCGACGGACCCCAGACGCACCAGATCTCGTGGCTCAAGGAGGTCGAGCCCAGGCTCTGCATCTTCGAGTTCGCTTACATCGCCCGACCCGACAGCCGCCTCTACGGCCGCGAGGTGCACGAAACCCGTTGCCGTATGGGAGAACTGCTGGCCCAACAGGCACCGGCCGAAGCCGACCTGGTCATGGGTGTGCCCGAGTCCGGGGTCCCGGCGGCCGAAGGGTTCGCCCGGGCCAGCGGCATCCCCTACGGACAGGGCCTGGTCAAGAACCGCTACATCGGCCGCACCTTCATCGCCCCGGACCAGAAGGACCGCACCGATGCCGTCCGCCGCAAGCTCAACCCGTTGAGCGAGACCATCGCCGGCAAGCGCCTGGTGGTGGTGGACGATTCCATCGTGCGCGGCACGACGCAGCGTTCGGTGGTCCGTATGTTGCGCGAGGCCGGAGCCACCGAGGTGCACCTGCGCATCTCGTCGCCCCCCTGGCGCTGGCCCTGCTTCTACGGCATCGACACCCCGTCCTTCGACGAGCTGCTGGCCGTCAACCACTCCGTGGAAGAGATCACTGAGATCCTGGGGGCGGACTCCCTGGCCTACATCAGCGTGGAGAACCTGAAGGAAGCCATCGGCAAGGACGGCGGCTTCTGTGACGCCTGCTTCACCGGCAACTACCCGACCACGGTGCCCACCTCCACGCCGGTGGCCTTCCGGGCTCCGGTCGAGCCCGAGGCGTATCAAGCCGCGCTGCCCGGAGTCTGACGGTGGGAGAAGGCGGAGCAACCTACGCCGGAGCCGGCGTCGACATCGGTGCCGGTGATCTGGCCGTCGAGCGAATGAAGGGTCTGGTCTCGGGTATCGGCGGCTTCGGCGGCCAGTTCCCGCTCGACATGGCGCGCTTCACCAACCCCGTCTTGGTGGCATCCACCGACGGGGTGGGCACCAAGCTCATGGTGGCCCAGGCCAGCGGTCGCTACGACACCGTGGGCATCGACCTGGTGGCCATGTGCGTCGACGACCTGGTCTGCGTGGGCGCCGAGCCCCTGTTCATGCTCGATTACATCGCCACCGGCAAAGTCGACCCGGACCGTATCGAAACCGTGGTCTCCGGTGTCAGCGAAGGCTGCCGTTTGGCCGGCTGCGCCCTTATCGGCGGCGAAACGGCCGAGCACCCGGGCGCCATGGCGCCCGACGACCTCGATATTGCCGGTTTCGCCGTGGGCGCCGTCGAGCAGGGCACGCAACTCGGACCGGATCGGGTGGCTGTGGGCGACGCCATCGTCGGCATCCCCTCGCCCGGCCTGCGCTCGAACGGGTACACGCTGGCCCGCCACGTCCTGCTTGAGCGGGCGGGCCTGGGCCTGAGCGAGCCAGCGTGGGGCGGGGCCGACCATTCGGTGGCCGACGAGTTGTTGCGGCCCTCGGTCATCTACACCCCGGCCGTATTGGCCGTGCGCTCGGCGTTGGGCGAGGGGCTGCACGCCTGTGCCCACATCACCGGTGGGGGCATTGTCGGCAACCTGCCCCGCGTGCTGCCCGAAGATATGGGGGCGCAGCTGGAGCGGGCATCGTGGGTCGAGCCGCAGATCTTCGGCGAGATCCAACGCCTGGGTTCGGTCGACGAAGGCGAGATGGACCGGGTCTTCAACCGCGGTGTCGGCATGGCGTTGGTGGTGGCGCAGGACCGGGTGGAAGACGCGTTGGGCGCGCTGGCCGCCGCCGGGCAAACGTCGACCATCATCGGCGTGGTCACGGCGGAGCCCGGAGTGCAGTACCGGTGAGTGGGGCGGACGACTTTCCAGAGCTGCGCCAGCACCTCTTGGATCACTCGGTGCGCCGGGGCGACTTCGTCCTCAAGTCGGGACGGCGCAGCAGCTGGTTCATCGATTCCAAGCAGACGGTCTGCCGGCCCGAGGCCATGCTGCTGGTGGCCGAGGCCGTGCTCTCGGCCATCCCCGATGAGGCCACGGCCATCGGCGGCCTGACCATGGGAGCCGATCCGGTGGCTTTTGTGACCGCCGGGGTGGGGGCAACCAAGGGACGCCTGCTCAAGGCCTTCAGCGTGCGCAAAGAGGTGAAGGATCACGGCGGCGGGGGCCGCATTGCCGGCGCCCTCGATGCCGGCGACAAGGTGGTGGTGACCGAGGACACGGTCACCCGGGGCACTTCATTGCTCGAGGCCGCCCATGCCATACAGGAAGCGGGCGCCGAGGTGGTCCTGCTGGTGGCCGTGGTCGATCGTGGCGGCACGGCCGAAGCCATGGCGGCGGCCGAGGGCCTGACGTTCCGGGCCATCCTGACGGCGCCCGATCTGGGCTTCGACTACGAAGGGGCCTGAAAACCGGCACGGTTGGGTAAGGGAGAGGCATGCTGCTCTCCCGGCTCACGGTGGCCTTTGACCGGATTCTCGGTCGGCGTTCCTACCGTATCCACCGTTTCCTGTACCGGCTGACCCGAGGGATCATCGGGCACCGCACGCCACTGGGCCCGATGTTGCTGCTCACGACGACCGGCCGGCGGACGGGCGAGGCGCGCACCTCCCCGTTGTTGTACATGCCCGACGGCGGCGATGTGCTGGTCGTCGGTTCCAACGGCGGGCGTGATCGGCCACCGGCCTGGGTGCTGAATCTCACCGCCACCCCGGCTGTCTCCGTGCAGGTGGGACGCGATCGGTTTTCCGCGCTGGCGATCGTATTGGGCGACGCCGAGAAGGCGGCGATGTGGCCCCGCCTGGCACACCACTACAAGGGCTGGAGCTATTACCAGACCATCACACAGCGGGAATTGGCGGTGGTACTACTGGCCCGGGTTCACGAAAATGCCCTCGCCGGCAATGTGCTCGTCGCCCATGGCCGATAGGGCGATGAACGGCGTCACGATCAAACCCAGCAGGACGCCGATGACCGCCTTGTAGACCACGAACGTGCTGCGCTCGATCCCACTGTGGAAGCCGATGGACAGCACGATGGTCGCGATGGGTCCGAGCGGGAGCAGGACCATCAGGCCGAACCGGTTGGCTCGGCGCAGGAAGGTGGTCGGCACATCGGTCAACCAGCGGGGGCCCTTTTGATGGTCCTCCAGGTTGTGAAGCTGACCCTTGCGCTTGGCTTGGCGCACGCCGATCATCACCCCGATGCAGGTGGTGAGTGGGAGCAGGTACAAGGTGCCGAAGGTGTCGATCAGCAGGTTGGGACCGCCCAGTAGCGGCGTGGTCCACAGACCGATGTGCCCGTGTCCCTTGGACGATACCCAGGCGATGAACCCGTTGATGAACAGGTTCCAGACGCCCGAAATGATGACGGAGTTGACGAGGATCCAGCGTCGATGGAGGGCCGGGACGGCGCGCCAGTGCTCGAGCAGTGGGGTGTTAGGCATTTTGGAACGCCCGCACCACGTCGGCCCGCCAGTCGATCAGGTGCTGGGCCCGCTCGATCGGCGTCTTACCCAGGCGCACCACGACAAGGTCGAGCGGCGGGCACAGGGTGATGGACTGGCCTTCGTAGCCCGAGCACCGGAATGTACCCAGCGTGTCCCCGGCCACCCCCCACCAGTGAGCGCCATAGGGGCCGTCCTCGGGATCGTCCGAGCGCATGGTGCGACCGTGGTCGACCCAGCCTTCGGGCAGGATGCGGGTGCCGTCCCACTCGCCGTCGCGCAGGTAGAGCAGGCCGAAGCGGGCGAAGTCCCGGGCGGTGGCCCGTACATACGATGAGGCCACCCAGGTGCCGACCATGTCGAACTCAGGCTCCGCGCTGGCCATGCCGATGGGCCCGAAGAGCCGCTCGCTGAGGTACTGCTTATAGGGCGCGCCGTGGCCCACGAGTCGGGCCACCGCCGACGAGATGATGTTGGACGTCCCCGACGAATAATTGAATCGGGTGCCGGGTGGGGCGGCCAACGGTCGATCCGCCGCGAAGTGGGCCACGTCAGTCTGGCCGTCGCCGAACAGCATGTTGATCACATCAGAGACGCGATCGTCGACGTAGTCCTCCTTGAAGTCGAGGCCGTCCCGCATGGCCAGCAGCTGGTTGAGGGTGATCTCTCGCCGCAGGTCATCGGCGCCGGCCCATTCGGGCACGTCGGCGGGTAGGTCCGGGTCGAGACGGCCGTCCCCGACCAGCGTGCCCACGATGGCGTGCAACATTGACTTGGCCATCGACCAACTCAGGAGCCGGGTCTCGGGGGTAACCGGGTCGGGTTCGTGATCGAAGTGGGGCAGGCCACCCTGGTAGCGCTCGGCCACCAGTCGACCCCGGTGGATGACGACCACGGCATAGGTCGTGGCCATCGGTCCTTCGTCGTCGCAGATCTTGTCCAGCAGAGGCTCGAGGTCGACGCCGGCCGGAACATCGCCCGTGGGCCAGTCAGTGGTGGGCCAGGGGACGCCCTCGGGCTGGGACGGCAGGGGCACCAGGCTCATGAGCGACCGAGCAGCCGTTCGAACGTCACGCCCTCGGGGAGCGGGAACATGCCGCGCTCGAACAACGCGCCGATGACCCCTTCCCATTCGGGTCGCTCGGCAATGAGCGCCTGGGTCTCGGCGGCCGCATCGTCAATCCGACCCACGCCGGCCAGGGCTCCGATGTAGCTGACCCGCAGGTTGCCTTCGCCGGGCAGGATCTTGAGGCCGGTTTCACATCCGGCCAGCGCGGCCACGGCGTCGCCGTGCAGCAGAGCTTCCTCGGCCACGTCGCACTGGTGGTAGGCCTCGGCCACTTCGACCAGGCGGCCCAGTTCGGGCAGTGGGTCCGGATTGTGGTCGACCCGGACGTCGGCCAGCACGCCCTGCCACGGATGTTCGGTCCGTGTCCCTTCGACGACAATCAGTGCGGCCGACATCTGACCCCGGGCGTCACCACCCTTGGATTCGGCCGCTACGAGCGCAGCCACCAGGCGAGCGGCCAGGGTGCCGGTGGCTCCTTCGTAGGCGGCGGCCATGGCCTCACAGACCCCGTCGCCTCCCATCATGTTGGCCTGGGCGGTGTAGCCCTCGCCCCGCGCGTGGCTGACATGGTCGATGCAGCGGGCTCCGGTGAACGACGCCACCTGGCCCAAGGCACTCACGAGGCCGACCTGGCGCACCTCGCGCCCCTCGTCGGCCTGGCGCACCTGCTCGAGTGCATCGACCGCGCTGACGCCGCTGGCCAACAGGTCAAGGCAACGGGGTCCGTAGCCGGGGTCGACCATCGATTGGGTGGCCACGGCTCCCACGCCGGCTCTGGCCCAGGGCAGGACCGAACCCAGGGCGAAGTAACAACTCTGCGCCGCCACACCGAGCTGCCCGGTGTGCGGATCGCGGGCGACGATGGAGTAGGTCAACCCGCCTCGGCCAAGAAGGCCAGCAGCGCGGCGTTCACCTCGGTCGGGTTCTCCTGTTGAACCCAGTGCCCGGCGCCGTCGACCATGGTGCCGCCCCGGAAGTCGGAGAACGTGCCGGCCATGGCGTCGGCCGCGCCCGGCATCATGGCGTTGACCGGATCGAGCGAGCCTGTCAGGAAGCCGATTGGGAAGGTGTAGACCGTGGCCTCAATGCCATTGGAACGGTGCCAGTTGGCGTCCATGTTGCGGTAGAAGCTGACCGGCCCGAAGAAGCCGCTCTTCTCGAAGGCGGCGGCGTAGACGTCCACGTCGTGCTCGGTCACCCAAGCCGGCAACACGTCGGGTGCGGTGCCCAGAATGTCGAGGAACTTGGTCCCTTCGGCCGGGGCGTCAATGGCCAGGGCGTTGGCATTGGCCATGCCTTCGCCACCGGCGGCGTACAGCATGGTGCGCAGGAAGTGACGCGGGTCGGCTTCGAACTCGGCTTCGGCCGGACCGACCGGCTGGAAGTAGAGCATGTAGAAGAACTTGCCCTCGAAGATGACCTTGAAGATGTCGGTCGGCGGGGCCGGGGCGGCCGAATAGGGCACGCTCATGTTGTAGATGGAGGACACCCGTTCGGGGTGCAGTCGGCCCATCTCCCAGACCACCATGGCGCCCCAGTCGTGGCCCACGAAGTCGGCCTTCTCGTAGCCGAAGTGGTCGAGGAGCCCACACAGGTCGCCGGTCAACTTGTCGGAGCCGTAGTCGCTGACCTCCTTGGGTAGCGAACTGTCGCCGTAGCCCCGCTGGTCCACAGCGATAGCCCGGTAGCCGGCGTCTCCCAGCGCGCTCAGTTGGTGGCGCCAGGAGTACCAGAGCTCGGGGAAGCCATGGACGAGGACCACCGGCTTGCCGTCTTCGGGGCCGGCGGTGGCCACATGGAGCTCAATACCATTGGAGGGGATCTGGGTGTGCGTGATGTCAGACATTGGCGGTCTTGGTGGCCTTCTCTTCGTGGTGCTTCTGAATGGCGGACATGACGGCACTGCCGGCGGCGCCGATGAACTCGGGTCGGTTGTCGGCCGCCCAGTCCCGGCTGGCCGTGGTGGTCTGGGCCGATCCTTGGAACACCGGTGCCACGTAGCGCGCGATGAGCTCGTAGGAATGACGGGTGGCCGCCGTGTCAGCCCACTCGTGGCCCATGAGCAGGAAGGTGCCGAACCCTCCGGACTGCGCCTTCAGGCGGTTGATCTGGGCGATGAGGTCGTCGACGGTGCCGATGACGGCCAGGCCTGACGCGTTGAGGGCATCGACCAGGGACGCGAAGTTGGTGGTGTCGGGCGCCAGGGGCAGGGCGGCCACGCGCTGGAAGTAGTCGATCCACTCTTCGAGGCCGAAGGCCACGTCGGCGATGGCCTGCTCCTTGGTATCGGCGATGTGGCAGGGCCCGACCAGGCGCCAGTTCTTGCGGTCGACGGTGGTGTCGAACTCGGCCGCCCGCTCTTCCATGACGTCCCAGTGGGAGCCGAGGATGTCGAAGCCGCCGGTCGAGGTGGCACCGATGGAGAGCAGGCTGCAGCCGAACTTGCCGGCCGCGCGCGGACCGGCCGGTGAGACCTGGGCCGCCACGGCCACTTCGGGGTAGGGGCGCTGGTAGGGCTTGAGTTGCAGGCGGGCGCCCACCAGCTTGAACCAGTCGGTCTCCATGGTCACCGGCTCCTTGCCTTCGAGCAGCAGCAGGATGGCCTCGAGCGACTCTTCCATCATGTCGCGCTGCTTGGCCGGGTCGATGCCCATCATGAAGGCGTCGGAGGGCAGGGCGCCAGGTCCGACGCCGATCATCAGGCGACCCCGGGTCAGGTGGTCGAGCAGGACCAGCCGGTCGGCCAGCATGAAGGGATGGTGGTAGGGCAGTGAGGACACTCCGGTGCCCAACTTGATGTGTTTGGTCCGTTGGGCCGCCGCCGCGATGAAGACTTCGGGCGAGGCGATGATCTCGTAGCCGGCTGAGTGGTGCTCGCCGAACCAGGCCTCGTCGAAGCCCAGCGCGTCGAGGTGCTCGATCAGCTGAAGGTCGCGCTCGAGGGCCAGCGTGGGGTTCTGGCCCACCGGGTGGAAGGGAGCCAGGAAGATGCCGAACTTCAAGAAGTCGGCTGTGTCCGAGGTGGTCATGGTTGCGGTGGTTCCTCTCTGTATCAGGGCGTGTACGGCAGGAGTCGGGCTCGACTGAGCCGGAGGGAGTTCACGGAGTGACGAGGATCTTGCCGTGCTCACCCGGTGTGCGCAGGGTCTCGAAGGCGCCGGGCGCGCCGGCCAGGTCGACCGACGAGGTGACCAGGAGCTCGGCCCCCGGGATGCCGTCGCCCAGGCGCTGCAGGGTGGCGGCGAACTCGGCCGGGTTGTAGCCGAAGGAGAAGCGGAACTCGATCTCCTTGGTCACGGCCATGAAGGGCTCGATGGTGTCGGTGTGCATGCAGACGCCGACCACCACAATGCGGCTACGCGGTGGGGCGTCGGCGATGAGGGATTGCAGCATGCCCGGTACGCCGACCGCTTCGAAGATCACCGGGTCCTTGATCTCCCCGCCGAACATGGAGGCCCCGGCCCGTTCCATCACCGTCTTGGCCACGCCGAAGGCGGACCAGCGCTCGTGCGGCGAACCCTGGGCCGGATCGATGACCTCGTCGGCCCCGAAGGCCTCGGCCAACTGGCGCCGGGTCGGTGAGAAGTCGGCCGCCATGACGGGGCCGTGGCCCCGGGCCTTGAGGGCCGCGATGACGGCCAGGCCCACCGGCCCACACCCGACGACCAGACAGGGTTGGCCCGGCTGGAGTCCCGACAGACCGACGGCATGCTCGCCCACAGCGAGTGGCTCGGTCAGGGCGGCCAGGTTGGTGGCCAGATGTTCGGGCACCGGCAGGAGAAGCATCTCCTGCAACACCATGTACTCGGCCAGGGCGCCCGGGTACGCGTTGGAATAGCCGATCTGTTCCACTCCGGTCGGGCCCACGATGATGGGGACCGAGCAGACCCGGGTGCCGACGGCCAGCGTCTTGGACGTGTCGGGGCCGTGGTCGACGATTTCGGCGCAGAACTCATGCCCGAAGACACAGTCGTGCTCGGGGTTGAGCGAGGGGACGCCGACCGACTCCATCAGCTCGGTGAAGTGGGCGAAGTCGGCCAGGGCGTGCAGGTCGGATCCGCAGATGCCGGCAGCCAATGACTTGACCACGACGTGACCCGAGGTCGGGGTCGGGTCAGCGACCTCGCCCACCACCATCTGTCCGCCCCTGGTTACTGCAGCGCGCATTCCAGCCCCCAACTCGCTACGTTTGCCCGGTGAGTTTCACACAAGACGACCCGACGCGCCCCTTTGCCGGGCAGGTGGCACTGGTGACTGGCGCCGCTCGCCCCCGCGGTATTGGACGGGCCACGGCCCTCCGCTTGGCCCAGGGTGGAGCGGCGGTGGCCTGCCTCGATATCGCCCGTCCCTACGCCGAGGCGCCGGCCCACGGCACGGCCAGCGGGGATGACCTGGCCGATCTGGCCGCAGCGATTGTGGCCATGGGTGGCCGGGTGGCCACTGCCGTGGCGGACGTCTCCAACGAGGACGAGGTGGAGCGGGCGGTGGCCCAGGTCAGTGAGGAGTTGGGCACCGTCACCCTGGTGGCCAATGTGGCCGGCGGCAGCGGACCGGGGTTCGGCTTGGGTCCCCTTCTCAACGTGCCGGCGTCGGAGTTCCGGGCCGTGCTCGATGTCAACGTGGTCGGGACCTGGCTGGTCTCCAAAGCCTGCGCCTCCCGGATGGTGGCGGCCGGCATAGGCGGTCGCATCTGCAACGTCTCGAGCCAGGCCGGCAAGCGCGCCTTCCCCTTCCTGGGGGCCTACTGCGCGGCCAAGGCCGGCGTCATCCTGCTGACCCAGACCCTGGCGGCCGAGTTGGGACCAAGCGGGATTTCGGTCAACGCCGTCTGCCCCGGCACGGTGGACACCGACCTCATCAACAAGGACTCCATGTTCGAGAACCTCATGGGCGGTTCCGACGGCCTGGCCGCCTACGTGGCCCGGGAAATTCCCCTGGGCCGGCTCCAGAGCGCCGACGAGATCGCAGCGGCCATCTGCTGGTTGCTCTCCGACGATGCCCGGGGTGTGACGGGCGAGGCGTTGAATGTCAGCGCCGGACAGACCATGGTGTAGCCATGCCCATCCTTGCCGCACAACATGATCTGGCTCATCCGGTCGAAGGCGACACCGCCTGGAGCGAGTCGTACTACTTCAACGCCTTCGACCCGCAGACCGACTCGGGCTTCTTCACCCGCATCGGGATCAGGCCCAATGAAGGAACGATGGATGTCGGCATGTCGGTCTGGCTGCCCGGCGGCGAGCTGGCCGAGTACCGCTTCATCAAGGAGCAGCGGGAGATGGTGGACAGCCTGCTCGAGGTGGGAGCGGTGCGCTACGAGATGATTGAGGCGTTGCAGTCCTGGCGCCTCACCATGGACGGCGACGCGCCGGCCCGCCCGTGCACGACGGGGGCCACCACCACCCATCAGGTCCGTCTGGCCATGGACGTGCGGTTCGAGGCGGTCACCCCGGCCATCGGCACCGATGGTCAGCCCAGTGGTGGCCCCAAGTCGGCCGAAGCAGCCGCCGCCGCCGGCACGGTGGGCAAGGGTCACCTGGAACAGGCGGGTCGTTGGACCGGATGGATTGAGGTCGACGGCGTCCGTCACGAGTGGAAGGACGCTCACGGCAACCGCGACCGCTCCTGGGGTCCCCGTCGATGGGGCGGCCCCAAGATGTGGCGCTGGTTCAGCATCAACGTGGGTGAGGACATGCACTTCGGCGGTATCCGTCTGGGCACCGACGCCGGCGACCTCCACCGCGGCTGGGTGTGGAACGGCGACCGGGCCACGTCCATCGCCGAGTGGCGCCTCCGGACCGAACTGGCCGACGACGGTGTGACCCACCAGGTGGTGCACCTCGACGTGGTCGACAAGCGCGACCAGATCTACCACCTGCGTGGCGACGTGCTGCGGGTGGCCGACATCGGGCGGGCCGGTGGGACCATGGTCAACGAGGGCCTGTCGCGCTTCACCTACACCGACGCCGGTGGAGTGGAGCACACGGGGCACGGCATCTGCGAGTACCTGCACCAACTCGACGACAGCGGGAGGCCTGTCGTCCCGGTCGAATAGTGCGGGCATCATCGAAGGAGGTGGCCGCCGCCATCGGCCAGTCACTGGGTGGCTCGGTCACCGACCTGCGCCGCCTCTCGGGCGGAGCCAGCCGGATCACCAGTTCCTTCACGCTGACCGTTGACGGAGCCCCGCCCCGCCCGCTGATCCTCCAGCAGGATCGCGGCGATGGCGCCGGCCAAGGCGGCAAGGTGATTACCGAGGCGGCCCTACTGGCCGCGGCGGCCGAGGCCAAGGTCCCTGTGCCCGAGGTGGTGGGGATGGGCGACGACTGGCTGGTGGTGTCCTACATTGCGGGCGAGACCATCCCGCGCAAGATCCTGCGCGACGACGAATGGGGCGAAGCCCGAGAGCTCTTGGTCGCGCAGTGCGGGACCGCTTTGGCGGCCATTCACACCATCAATCCGGACGACATTCCGGGACTGGCCTACAAGGACCCGCTGCGCCATCCGCTCCCGTTCCTCGACATGCTGGGCGAAGTACGCCCGGCCCTGGAGTTGGGGGTGCGCTGGCTGGAGGCCAACCGGCTGCCGGCCGGACGGCGGGTGACGGTGCACGGCGACTTTCGCAGCGGCAACCTGATGGTGGGCCCGCAGGGGCTGCGGGCCGTCCTGGACTGGGAGCTGGCGCACGGTGGCGATGCCGCCGAGGACATCGGATGGTTGTGCGCGCCAGCCTGGCGCTTCGGTGGTCCCGGTGTGGTGGGTGGCTTCGGCGACCTGGACGTTCTCCTGGCCTCCTACGTGGCGGCCGGCGGTGAGGTCATCACGCCCGAACGGGTGCGCTGGTGGCAGGTCTATGCCACGGTGAAGTGGGCCACCATCTGCGCGCTGCAGGCATCGGCTCACCTGAGCGGTTCCACCCGTTCGGTGGAGTTGGCCGCCATCGGCCGTCGGGTCTGCGAGAACGAGTGGGACCTCTTCACGCTGTTGGGCATTGAGGCCGGGCCGCCGGTCGCCGCGCCTGAACCCATAGCGCCGACCTCTCCCTTCGGACGGCCTACTGCGGCCGAGCTGGTCGAAGCGGTGCGTGAGTACGTCGAAGGGGATGTCATGGAGAAGCGGGAAGGCGGCGAGCGCTTCCAGGCCCGCATTGCCCGTAACGCCCTGCGCATCGTCGAACGCCAACTCCAGCTGGGTCCCACTTTGGCGGCCGCCCACGCTGAACGGGTCAGTGCCTTGGGCTTCCATGACGACCGTGGCCTGGCGGCCGCCATCCGATCGGGCGCCTTCGACAACGACTGGGTCGCTGTCGGTAGGGCGCTCGCCTCGTCCGCTCGCGATCAGCTGTTGGTGGCCAACCCGGACTACTTGCCGGCGGCGATCACGTAGGTCGCGGGATCAACCAGGGGCTCCGCCTGACGGCGAATGACGGGGACCTTGCGCTCGATGCCTTGGAGGACCAGGGCGGCGAACAGACTGCAGGCCACCATGAACATCCATCCGTGGTGGAAGGCATGCACGGCGTTCAGTCCGGCACTGGTTCCCAGAATCGCCACCAGGCAGGAGACGCCGAGCGCCAGTCCGATCTGGCGGCACATGGCGTAGAGGGCGGTGCCGGTGGCGAAGCGTTCGGGTGGGAGCGGCGCCGTGGCGGCGCCACCGAGCGAGGGGAGCATGAGGCCGACGCCCATGCCGGTGAGGATGGAACCGGGCAGGTAGGCACCGAGGAAGTCGGGTGTAAGGCCGATGCGCCAGATCCAGAAGACGCCACTGGCAGCGAAGAGCAGGCTGCCGACGGTGCCGACGGTGCGGTGGCTGTAACGGGCACCGAGCAGGCCGCCGGGGAAAGCGAACAGTCCGGCCAACAGAGGTCCGGGGGCGATCTCGAAGCCGGCCTTGACCACCGACTCATGCCACACCCCGGTCAGGAAGAGGACCGAGCCCAACACCATGGCGCCGAAGCCGGCGAAGAAGACAAGTGAACTGAGATCGGCCAGAGCAACGGCCCGGTGACGGATGACCGCCGGCTCAATGATGGGATTGGGGTGGCTGGTGGAGCGGTAGGCCAGGGCGGCCACCGCCACTGCGGTCAAGGCAAAGGCCCCGAGGATGCTGGCGCTGGTCCAGCCCCAATCCGAACCCTTGACGATGGCGGCCGACACGCTGGCCACGGCCACGAAGAGCAACCCGGCGCCGAGCAGGTCTGACTTGTGGGCCGACGGGTCTTTCACCTCGCTCAGCACGCGCACGCCGACGACCAGAGCAAGGAGGCTGAAGGGCAGGTTGACCAGGAAGACCCAGCGCCAGGAGGCCTCGACCAGGAGGCCGCCGATGGGCGGCCCGAAGGCGGCCGCGGCGCCGCCCACGGCGGACCACAGTCCGATGGCCGCACCCTTGCGCTCGGGGCCGAAGGCCGGCAACAGCAGGCCGAGAGAGGTCGGGAGCATGAGGGCACCACCGCTGGCCTGCAGGATGCGGGCTGCCACCAGCAGGCCCAGCGAAGGAGCCACGGCGCACAGCGCCGACGAGGCGGTGAAGAGGGCCAGCCCGATGAGGAAGGCCCTCTTGCGACCGGCCCGGTCGGCCCAGCGACCAGCCGGCACCAACAGGGCGGCGAACACGATGGTGTAGGCGCTCAATACCCAGGACAACGAGCTCAGGTTCTCCCCGTGGAAGCTGGTCGAAATGCTCGGGAAGGCGATGTTGACGATGAACAGGTCCAACGACGACAAGAAGACACCGGTCAGCACCACCAGGGCGATCAGCGTCGGATGGGCCTTGGTTGGTTGCTTCATAAAACGTACCCTAACGGAGATAGTTGCATGATGCAATGCAATTGCCGGAATTGTCCATTAGGATGGGACAATGCTCAATCGCGACTACCCCACTCAGTACTGTCCGGTGGCCTCGACCTTGGAGGTCATCGGGGAGCGTTGGACCATCCTCATCCTGCGGGACATCTTCCTGGGCATCCGGCGCTTCGACGATCTGCAGAAGAATCTCGGCGTCGCTCGCAACATCCTGCAGGCCCGTCTGGAGCGACTGGTCGAGCACGGAATCGTCAACCGGCGCCCCTACATGGACCGCCCGCTGCGCCATGAGTACCGCTTGACCGAGAAGGGGGCGGCCCTGTGGCCCGTCCTCGTCTCCATGCTCCAGTGGGGTGACCAGTACGCGCTGGAGGGGGAGCGGCCGATCATCCTGCAGCACCGGGGGTGCGGTGGTGAGTTGGACGACCGCCGCCGTTGCTTGTCGTGCGGCAGCGACGTCGACCTGCATGACGCTCTGGCCCTGCGGACCGGGGCTCGCCGGCTGCCGGTGGAGGAGTCCGTCTCTCTCTGAGCGGCTCATGGCGGTCCTGACTACCGTGGCCGCATGAGCGATGACACGGCCTGGTTGGACGCCACTGGACAAGCGGCATTGGTGAAGTCGGGTGACATCTCCCCGGCCGAACTGGTCGACGGGGCCATTGCCCGTATAGAGAAGCTGAACCCGGGCCTCAACGCGGTCATTCACGAACTCTTCGAGGGAGCCCGCACGGCGGCGGCCGGCGAGCTGCCCGACGGTCCCTTCCGCGGCGTGCCGTTTCTCTTGAAGGATCTGGGAGCCGAACTGGCCGGCACGCCGTTCTGCGAGGGCTCGGACTTCGCCGGCGGCTACGTCTCGACCGTGACCCAGGAGCTCACCCATCGCTATCTGCGCGCCGGCTTCGTGGTGTGCGGCAAGACGAACACGCCCGAGTTCGGCATCCTGCCTACCACCGAACCCCGCCGCTTCGGGGCGTCGCACAACCCATGGAACCTCGATCACTCGACGGGCGGCTCGTCGGGGGGTTCGGCCGCCGCCGTGGCCTCGGGCATGGTGCCGGCGGCGCATGCCAACGACGGTGGTGGATCGATCCGCATTCCGGCCGCCTGTTGCGGTCTGGTCGGCTTGAAGCCGACGCGGGCCCGGGTCTCGCCGGCCCCGCAGTACGGCGACATCATGGGCGGTCTGGTGGCTGAGCACGTGGTGACGCGCTCGGTGCGGGATTCGGCGGCCATTCTCGACTGCACGGCCGGCCCGGTGGCCGGTGATCCCTACTGGGCCCCGCCCTTGCGCGGTGCTTCGTTTGCCGCAGCGGTGACAGCGGAAGCCGGGCCGTTGCGCATCGGCCTCGTTACCGCGTCGCCTACCGGCAGCACCGTGCACGCTGACTGTGTGGCGGCCGCGCAGAAGGCGGCCGCGCTGTGCGAGTCACTGGGCCATCACGTGGAGCCGACGACGCTGAATGTCGACGGGGATCTGTTCACCATGCACTTCGTCAACATGTGGGCCGCCAGCAACGCCTGGGTGTTGAACGACTGGGAGGAGCGGGTAGGGCGCACCGCCACCGAGGACGATGTGGAACCGCTGAGCTGGGCCTTGGTGCAGCTCGGACGTTCGATCAACTCCGCCACCTACCTCAAGTCGGTCCAGGAGCTCTCCAAGTTGACCCGGCAGATCGCGGCGTACTTCGACGCCATCGACGTGTTGGTCACGCCCACCCTCGGTGAGCCGCCGGCCCCACTGGGCACGTTCGACTCACCGCCGGAGGAACCGTTGACCGGGTTGTTCCGGTCCGCCGACTACACGCCGTTCACACCACCGTTCAACGTGACGGGCCAGCCCGGTATCTCGCTGCCGTTGCATTGGAACGAAGCCGGCCTGCCCGTCGGCGTGCAGTTCGTCGGCCGCTTCGGCGACGAGGAGACACTGTTGTCGTTGGCTGGACAACTCGAAGTGGCGGCGCCGTGGGCCGATCGGCGGCCCCCGATCAGCGTGTAGCGGCCCGAATCAGGCGGGTTGGTTGACCAGCACGCAGCGGGTGCCCGAGTAGATGGTGGGCATGCACTTGTTGCAGTGAATGCACAGCGACGAGGTGGCCGAGTCGGCCTGCATGCGGTTCACGAGGTCGGGCTCGCGTAGCAAAGCACGGGCCATGGCCACGAAGGCGAAGCCCTCGCCGAGCGCCGCCTCGATGGTGTCGAGCCGGGTCACGCCGCCGAGCAGGATGAGAGGGGTGGACAGGGCGGCCAGAAACTGGCGGGCGTACGGCAGGAAGAACGCTTCTTCGAAGGGGTACGACTTCAAGAAGCGCCCGCCGATGAACTTGAAGCCGAAGCGCACCGGTCCGGGCAGGGTGGCGCCGAACTCCTGGAGCGGGGCCTCGCCCCGGAACAGGTACATCGGGTTGCCCAGTGAGCTGCCGCCGGTCAGTTCGATCGCATTGAGCACACCATCGGCTTCGAACAGCGAGGCCACTTCGAGGCTGTCCTCCAGCCACAGGCCGCCGGGCACACCATCGGCCATGTTGAGTTTGGCCGTCACCGCCACCTTGTCGCCGACGGCGTCGCGCACGGCGCAGAGGACCTGACGGGCGAAGCGGGCCCGGTTCTCCACACTGCCGCCGAACTCGTCGTGGCGGCGGTTGAGCTTGGGGCTCAAGAACGCGCTGAGCAGATAATTGTGGCCGACATGCACTTCGATGCTGTCGAAGCCCGCACTCACGGCGCGCCCGGCCGCCCGGCGGTAGTCCTCGACGATGCGCTCGATACCGGCCGCATCGACGGCGCGCAGGCGGTTGCCCATGGGTGTCAGGCCACCGGAGGGGGAGAGGGCCGGCGCCTTGTTGGAGCGGGCGTTGGCCACGGGGCCGGCGTGGCCGATCTGGGCCGCCGCGGCCGCCCCCTCGGCGTGTACGGCATCGGTCAGGCGACGCAGGCCGGGCACCGACTCGTCGTTGAGCAGCAGGCAGTGGCGGTCGGTCCGGCCCTCGGGGGAGACGGCCAGGTAGGCCACGGTCGACATGGCCGCACCGCCGCCGGCCACCCGACGGTGGAAGGCGATCAGCTCGTCGCTGACTTGGCCCCCCGGCATGACCCCCTCGAAGGTGGCCGCCTTGATGATGCGGTTCTTGAGGGTGAGGGGGCCGAGAGGGGCCGGAGCGAACACGTCGGGCATGCCCCACCTTGGCCCAAAGACTCGCCAGTTGCACGCCCGTGATTGGGAGGCGGCTTGGCACGGTGGTAAAACCCGACTAATATCATCGGATATAAAGAACTAGTGACCGCTGGTCTTCCGGAAGGCTCCCCATGACACTCATCGATGCAGGCCCGGCGGCTCTTTCTTCTCTTTCGACCCCCCCGGTTGAGCGGCGGCCAGGCCTGAGCCCCCTGGCCCTGCTCGACCTTCTTCAGTCCTACGTGGCCGAGATGGCCGGCCTGGTGGCACCGCCCGGTCCAGACCTGCTCGAACGCCGCTACGAATTACTCGAGCTGACCGATGAACTGGAGATCTGGGCCATCCACTGGCCCAAGGACCGCGGGTTGGAGCTGCATGATCATGGTGGCTCGAACGGCGCGCTCTGGGTGGTCAAGGGTGCGCTCGAGGAGCACTCCATCGAGCGTGACGGCTCGCTCTCCAACCGGTCCATCCCGAGGGGCGGGGGCGCTGCCTTCGGACCGGCCTACGTGCACGACGTGGTGAACGTGGAGGAAGCGCCGGCCACCAGCGTGCACGTCTACTCTCCCCCCATGGCATCCATGACCTTCTACCGACAGGAAGGCAGCCGATTGGCGGTCGATCGGGCCGAGTACCGGGCCGATCCCACCTGGGCTCCTTGAGCGGGGTCGACCGCTTGCTGGCCGAGGCACGCCGGCAATTATCGAGGGTCAATGCCGAGGAGGCGTACCGGTTGCACGCCGAGGGCGCGCTCCTGGTCGATATCCGGCCGGCGGCCCAGCGGGCTCAGTTCGGCGACATTCCCGACGCCCTGGTGATCGAGCGCAACAACCTCGAATGGCGCCTCGATCCTCAGGGCTCGCACCGCCTGCCCGAGGCCGCAGACCCGGACCGTCCGGTGGTCGTCATCTGCCAGGAGGGCTACGCCTCCAGCCTGGCCGCGGCCAGCCTGCTGGTGCTGGGCCGAGCCAACGCCACCGATCTGGACGGCGGCTTCGTGGCCTGGAAGGCCGCCGGCTACCGGACGACTGAACCGGCGGGCTGAGTAATTGCGTTCCGCGGACGCGGAAAGGCCGGCCCCAGGGGGCCGGCCTTTCCAACACCTTGGTGCGATGTGATTGCTTAGAGTAGGTGCTCCGACTTCAACCAGGCCGTGGCCACGTCGGCCGGCTGTTCTTTCTGCGGTCCGGTGACCAGCACGTTCAGCTTGGAGATCTGGGCCGTCGTCAGCTTGGCCGACACGGCATTGAGCAGCTTGGTCACGGCAGGTGAGTCCACCGAGGTGCGGATGACCGGCGTGATGTAGTCGGCCGACTCCAGGTGCTTGTTGTCGGTCAGGGCCACGAAGTTGTTCCCGACCACGTTGCCGTCGCTGGAGAACAGCTCGACCACTTGGACGTTGCCGTTCTTGAGGGCGGCCACGCTGATGGGACCGGCTTCGTCGGTCGCGGTGAAGCCGGCGAACTTGAGGCCGTAGGTCTTCTTCAGGCCGGGCAGGCAGCCGGCGGTGGTCGGGCATTCCTGCGGTCCACCGAGCTTGAGCTTGGAGGCGTAGGGCTTGAGGCTGGCAATGGTGGTCAGGTGGTACTTCTTGGCCGTCGCCTTGGTCACCACGAACACATTCGTATCGAGGGCGGGTGCCGGCGTGAGGACCGTCACTCCGAACGGCTTGAGGGTCTTCTTCAGTTTGGGAATGGCGGTGGAAAGATTGTTGGCCAGCGGCGTCGAGTTCGGCGCGTGGAAGAAGTTCAACAGGGAGCCGGCGTAGTCGGCCTCCAGGTCGATCTGCCCCTTCTCAATGGCCGGGACCACAATGGAACGGGTGCCCGTTGCCGGCTCGACGGTGACGGGGTAACCGGCGTGCTGCAGCACGTCGCCGTAGAGGTTGGCCACGATGGCCTGCTCCTCGAAGTTGGTGGAGCCGATGATGATCTTCGGCTTGGCGGCGGCCGAAGCCACGGCCGTGGTGCTCAGGGTGCCCAGCATGGCCAGGGCCACACCACCCATGAGGATTCGTGTCAGACGCATGTTGTGCTTCCTTTGTTTGGGAGAGGGGAGAGTGGTGCAGTGCCCGATCCCCAGTTCCTCGGGTACCGCCAGCGTAATTCGTCACACGTTTGTAACGAATCTCCAAGCTTGAGTAATCCACTCAAGATTGTCAAGTTAAAGTCAGCCGGCGGCGGCCGGTTGAGGGCGGGCCGAGACGGCGCCGGGCAGCAGTGAAGTGGGCGCGGACGTCTTGCGGAGGGCGGCCGGCGTGACCGCCTTGAGCACGAGGCCCAGACCGATGGCCACGATGGCGGCCAGCACGGCCACCAGCAACGAGCCGCAGAAGGCCTCGACCGTATTTTGGCTGGCCAAACCGGCCAGCACGGGCGTCCCCAGGTCCTGGTAGCTGACGTAGGCGGCCAAGGTCGAGGTGGCCACCACCTCAATGGAGGCGGTCCGGATGCCGGCCACGATGAAGGGCAGGCCGAGGGGGAGCTCGACCCGGCCCAGGATCTGAGGGCCGGTCAGGCCCATGGCCCGGGAGGCATCGACGATGTCGGCGTCCACCTCACGAATTCCCACATACGTGTTGGTGAGGATGGGTGGGATGGCCAGGACCACCAGGGCGATGAACGCCGCCAGGAAGCCGTTGTACTTGAGGGAGATCGAGGGTTGGATGGCCAGCAAGGTGAGCAGGGCCAGGGTGGGCACGGCCCGGAAGGCATTGGCGGCGTTGACCGCCACCAGGCCGCCGCGGCCGGTGTGGCCGAGTACGAGACCGAGGCCCCCGCCGACAAGCGTGGCGGCCACCACTACGGTGGCTGATAGCAGGGCCTGCTTGTAGAAGAGATTGGGAATGCCGCCCGAACCGGTCCAGTTGGCGCGGGTGCTGAAGTAGGTGAAGACCTCCGAGAAGAAGTGCATCAGGCGCGCGCCGCCGCTCGCTTGGAGGCGCGGCTCCAGGGGACCAAGAGGCGTTCCACCCCGACCCAGGCCAGATCGCACAGTCCGGCCAACAGGATGGAGAAGACCAGGGCCACGATGATGGGCGTGTAGTAGTCGGCATTGAAGCCGTAGGTGATGAGTTGACCCAGGCCTCCCAGGCCGATGAGGGCTGTGACGGTGACCAGGCCGACCACGGTCGAGGTGGCCACCCGCAGTCCGGCGAAGATGTACGGCAGGGCCAACGGGAGTTCCACCCGCCACAGGGTGGCGGTCTTGGAATAGCCCAGGGCGACCGACGCCTCGCGGGCATCGGCCGGCACGGCGGCCAGGCCGGCCAAGGTATTCCAGACCAGGATGAGCAACGTGTAGCCGACCAGGGCGATCTCGCCCGTCAGGTACGACGCTTCATAGCCGGTGTAGGCGCCGATGATGGAGAAGAGGGCGACCGACGGGATGATGTAGAGCAGGCTGGAGAACCCGACCAGCGGTCCCCGGCTGATGGGATAGCGCCAGGCCAGGAGGGCCAGCGGGACCGACAGGCCCAGGCCGATGCCCACGGCAATGAAGGTAAGGGCGACATGCTGGATCAGGTCCGTCTGAATGAGCGACCACTGCTTGGTGATGAAGCTCCACCGGATGACTTCCGCCAGCATGATAGGGAGAAGGCTATCGGCCGCCCGTCGCTGCGGTGCCTCTCTCGAGCGTGAGCCATTAGCGTTGTGCTGCATGATCTCGCTCGATGCGGTGACCAAGCGGTACGACTCAGGCAACGTCGCCGTCGACGCCTTGACGCTGGAGATCGTGGACGGCGAGATCTGCGTCCTGGTCGGCCCCTCCGGGTGTGGCAAGACCACGACGTTGCGCATGATCAACCGGCTCATTGAGCCCTCGGGCGGCGCCATCTACATCGACGGGCGCGACATCCTGGGCATGGATGTGGTCGAACTCCGGCGGGGCATCGGCTACGTCATTCAGCAGGGGGGCCTCTTCCCGCATCGCCGGGTGGAGGACAACGTGGCCACCGTCCCCCGGTTGTTCGGGTGGGACAAAGTGAAAACCAAGGCCCGGGTGGAGGAACTGCTCGACCTGGTCGGCCTGGAGCCGGGACAGTACGCCCGCCGCTACCCCCACGAGCTCTCGGGTGGCGAGCGCCAGCGGGTCGGCGTGGCCCGGGCCCTCGGGGCGGATCCGCCCGTGCTGTTGATGGACGAGCCCTTCGGGGCGGTCGACCCCATCACGCGCCAGCGGCTGCAGAACCTGCTGCTCGATCTGCAGAAGAAGATCAAGAAGACCATCGTCATGGTGACGCACGACATTGACGAGGCGGCCAAGTTGGCCGATCGCATCGCCGTGTTCTCCAAGGGCGGCCACCTCGAGCAGTACGCCACCCCACCCGAGGTCCTGGGGCGGCCGGCCACGCCGTTCGTGGCCGAGTTCGTGGGTGAGGACCGCGGCGTCAAGCGCCTGGCCGTGGTCGATGTGAAAGAAGATGATCTGATCGACCCCATCACGATTGTGCGCACCCAGAGCGTGGCCGACGTGGCGGCACTGGTGCACGGGTCGGCCCAGCCGTGGGCGGTCGTGGTCGATGACGGCGCGGTGCAGGGCTGGCTCAGGCCGGAGCCGCCCTATGCCGGCACGGTGGGCGACCACCTGCGCCCGTTCCCGGCCCGCATCCCTCTGGGCACCTCGCTGCGGGTGGCCCTGGCCGAGCTCCTGCAACACGACGCGCCGGCCATTCCCGTGTTCAACGGCAACCGCTACCTGGGCGTGCTCACCTTCGATCGCCTGCACACGGCCATGCGGCGCTCGTTGCCAGACGATGTTCAGGCGGCCGACGCCGCTTGCGCACCCGGCTGATCCGGCTGGAGCGGGGCGCCGTCGACGGCGCAGTGGTACTGCCGCAGATGACCATGACGGAGATGTCCCGAACCGGTTGGATTGCGGATGGTCGCCGCGGCGAGCGCCCCACCGGCGGCACAGGTCAGCCCGGCGATGACCACGGCGGTGCGGAAGCCGTGGGCGAAGTGCGAGGGATGCAGCGCCGCGGCACCGGTGATCCCGGCCAGCAGCGGCAGGACGGCCACCGCCAGCAGCCCGGCCGCCCGGGCCACCACATTGTTGACGGCGGACGCCACGCCAGCGTGTTCGGCCGGCGCCGCCCCCATGGCGGTTGAGGTCAACGGGGCCACCGTCACGGCCAGACCGAGACCGAAGACGAGGACGGCTGGGAAGACGCCGGTGAGGTAGTTGCTGTCGCCGGTGACCCTCCACAAGAGGATGAGTCCGGCGCCGACGATGAACGGGCCGACCGTCATCTGCAGGCGGGGGCCGATGCGGGCCGCCAGCTGGCCCGAGCGCGCCGAGAGGGTGAGCATGATGACGGTCACCGGGAGCAGGGCCAGGCCCGAGCTGAGTGGGCTGTAGCGCGAGACCAGTTGCAGCTCGATGGGCAGCAGGAAGAGCGCGCCGCCCAGGGCCCCGTAGACGATGAAGGTGACTGCGTTGGCCCCGCTGAACTGGCGGGTGCGGAAGACCCCCAAGGGCAGCATCGGATTGGCTCGTCGGTGCTCCACCAGTAAGAACAGCGGTCCGGCCACGCTGGCCAGGATCAAGCCACCCAGGACACCGGCACTGGTCCACCCGTGACCGGGTCCTTCAATGAGGCCGTAGGTGAGCCCGGCCAGAAAGAGCACGGCCAGCGCGGCCCCGCTGCCGTCAACCGTGCCCGCGCTGGTCGGATCGCTCGTCTCGGGCACGTGGCGGGCGGCCACGAGCAGGACGCCCAGTGAGATCGGGATGTTGATGAAGAAGACCCAGCGCCAGGAGCCGGCGGCAATGAGGTAGCCGCCCACCAGCGGACCGGCCGCCGTGGCCACCCCACCCAGGCCCGACCAGGCGCCGATGGCCCGGGACCGGTCATCGGCCCGGAAGGAGGCCTGCAGGATGGCCAGGCTGGCCGGCGTGAGGAGGGCGCCGCCGATGCCCTGGAGCACCCGCGCCGCGATGAGAAACCCGGCCGATGGCGCCAGCCCGCACAACACGGAGGAGAGGGCGAACCAGACCACGCCGACCGAGAAGACGCGTTTGCGGCCGAGACGATCACCCAGCGATCCCCCCAGGAGCAGAAAGGCGGCCAGGGTCAACGCGTACCCGGTGACCACCCACTGGAGGGTGCCGACACCGCTGTGGAAGGTGCGGCCGATAGAGGGGAGGGCGATGCCGACGACCGTCGCATCCAGCGAGGCGATGCCCGAACCGAGCACGGTGGCCGCGATGACCCAGCGACCCTGGCTGCTGCCGAAGGCGAGCTCGCCGTCGGCCATCAGGGCTGACCCGGGAGCAACTCGATGAACAACCCCTCGGCGTCGGCCACGAGCGTCGCCCCGTCCGTCAGTCGGCCGCTGATCCAGCGCTTGCGACCTTCTTGTCGGTCGAGGGATGCCTCGACATGGAGCCAGCGACCCAGCGGCGTGATGTTGCGGTAGTTCACCTTGAGGTAGGCCGTGCGGGCCACGGCGCGCCGGTCGGCGTTGGCTACCCGGCCCATGACCTCGTCGAAGAGGAGTGGCAGGGTCCCGCCGTGGGCGGCGGCATGACCGCCGAGGTGGAAGGGCCGGAACTCGGCCCGCCCGCTCACATGTCCCGGTGACTCCTCTTCCTTCACGAAGGGGATCAGCATCGGGTTGCCGCGCCCGGGCAGGTCGACGCGGGTGCCCGCCGGTTGCTCCTTCTCAGGCGCCGCCCATGGGGTGAGCAGGTCGAGGGCGGCCTGGGTCAGCTCCGAGACCTGATCCCAGATCTCCTGCGGAGGGTTGGCGGTGACGACGGCGTCCTGGAGCTGTCCGAAGTAGGCAAAGAAACGGGCGTAGGACTCGCCACCGAGGCCCGGCGTCGGAATGACGTTGACGAAGGGATCGATGGGCGCGTCGGGGGGCATTCAGCGACCGTACCGGAGGATTGGCCCGCGTCCCGCGGCCATGACGACCGGCGGGCTCCTACGACTTGGAGATCTGGCGCTGCAACGAGCGCACCCGCTCGGCGAACTCCGGCTGGGCCATGGACCACCACTGCACGGCCAGTTCGTCGGTCACCGCCTGCTCATGCGTGTCGACCTCGCCTATGTGGATGATCGACTGCTTGGTCCGACGCACCAGTTCGGGTGGGGCGGCAGCGGCCCGCTCGGCCATCGTGACGGCGGCGCCCAACAATTCGTCATCGGGGAGGCACTTGAAGACCAATCCGTGCCGCTCGGCTTCGGCCGCACTGAGCACCTCACCGAACACGACGGCGGCCATAGCTGTCTGCGGGCCGACGGCCCGGCGCAGCATCCAAGTGTGGCCGCCACCCGGATGAATGCCCAGCTGCAAGAAGCGGGTATCAAAGCGAGCGGAGGTGCCGGCCAAGCGGACGTCGCAGCACAAGGCCAGGTTCATGCCGGCACCCACGGCGGGGCCGTTGACGGCGGCCACGGTAGGAAGCGGAGTACGGGCCACGCGCAGGAAGCCTTCGTAAATGCCGCGCAACCCGTCCTGCGACGGGGTATCGCCCAGATGGGCCAGGTTGGCCCCGGCGCAGAACGACGAACCCTAGCCGGTGAGCACCACGGCGCCGACACTGCTGTCGGTTTCGAGGGCGTCGAACACGCTCAGGAACTGCTCGTTCATGGCGGGCGTGATGGCGTTGCGCCGCTCGCCGTCGGTCAGGGTGACCACGGCCACCCGGGGGGCGTGGGTGCCGATCTCCACGCGGATCAGTTCATCCACTTTGACGCTCCTTTGTTTCGGTTGATCGGGGCATGTTCTGGCGCGGCGCCGGCCATCCGGGCACCAGACCCAGTTCCTTGCACAACGAGCGCGACGACACCATCTGCCCGGCGAAGCGTTCCGCTTCGGGTGCGGCACCCAGCCAGGCCGCTACTTCGCCCGCCACTTCGGGCGGGGCGGGCGCATGGCCGGCGTCGATGAGGATCTTGTCGGTACCCGAGGCCCGCATGGATTCGGTCAGCGTCAGGCCTGGAGCAATGCTGAAGGACCAGACACCGCTGGCGAAGAACTCCACGTGGCACATGTCGGTCACCCGGTGGAAGGCCGCCTTGGCTGCGGCGTAGGCCACGCCCCAGCCGCCCGCGCCGGCCGGAGCCGGCGGTGTAGTGAAGGCGGCTTCGGAGAGCATGTTGACCAGCCGCCCCTCGCCCCGCTCGAGCATCTGGGGCAGCAGCAACTGGGTCAGCAGCAGCGGGTGCAGGTAATCACCGACCAGGCACCGCTCGGCCAGTTCGATCGGCAGGTCCAGCACCCGGTCCATGGTGCCGGGACCCTGGTAGATGGCGTTGTTGAACAGGACATCGACCCGGCCCCACTGGTCCAGGACCTGGTCCGCCACCCGGTGGATGTCGGGGCGCTCCATGAGGTCCATGGGGATGGTCAAGCAGGAGCGGCCCAGCGCCTCGATTTCGGCCGCCGTCGTTTCCAGACTGCCGGCGATGGGCACGGACGTGTCGGCGGCACGAACGCTGGACGGGTGAGCGCGCCCCTCGCCTTCGCGCACGGTGCGAGCGGTGATGGCCACGTCAAAGCCGCGGCGGGCCAGGGCCAGGGCACCGCAGCGCCCGATACCGCGGCTGGCCCCGGTGACCAGGGCAACGCGTCGTTCGCTCATCTACATGATCCCGGCAATTTGATGGCCGCCATCCACGTGGAGGAGCTGCCCGTTGATGTAGGTCGAGGCGTCACTGCACAAGAAGACGACGGCCTGGGCGATGTCCTCGGGTCGGCCCAGTCGCCGGGTGGGGTTGGAGGCGGCCAGGCGGGCCTGGGTGTCGTCGGGCACATTGGCCCGGGCCGTCTCGGTCAGGATGAAACCGGGAGCGATGGCGTTGGCCCGGATGCCGTCGCGCCCGTAGCGGGTGGCCAGATGGCGGGTCAGCTGGTTGATGGCCGCCTTCGAGACGCCGTAGGCGACGCGGGTCGACTCACCGATGGTGCTGGTACCCGACGAGATGTTGACGATCGAGCCGCCGCCGCGTTCGATCATGTGCGGGATGGCGTGGCGGGCCAGGAGCAACGCGCCCCGCGTGTTGGTCTGCAGGACACGGTCCCACACGCCCAGGTCGATGTCGACGGCATCGGTATCGAGGCGGGGGTGCGACCACGACGCGTTGTGGTCCAGGCCGTCGACACCACCGAATACTTCGACCGCCAGCGCAACAAAGGCCGCTACGGACTCTTCGTTGCGGACGTCACAGCGCGTGGCCACGGCCTGACCGCCATCGTCGGTGATGGCCCGGGCCACCTCCTCGGCACCCTCGAAAACGACGTCGCCCACGACCACGGAGGCGCCCTCGCGGGCCAGCAGGCGGGCGGTGGCCCGGCCGATGCCCGAGGCCCCACCGCTCAGGAGCACCACCTTGTCGTCGAGCTGTCCCACAGGTCCCCCGCAGTGTGCAGCGCCCACTTCGAAGACGGGTGCTGGACGGGGCCCATGTTGGCACAGGGCCTTAAGCGTTGGCCCCTTCGAGCTGTGGGACGGCGATGGGTGCCGGGACTACCTCGGGGATCTCGAGGACGAGGCCCCGCCGCTCGTGGAAGCGCTTCATGGGAGCCGGCGCCCACCAGTTCAGGTCGCCCAGGATCTTCATGAAGGCCGGGACCAGCGTGCCCCGAATGAGGAAGGCGTCGACCAGGACGGTCAGGCACAGTCCGACGGCGAAGAGCTTGATGGAGGAGATCTCGTTGGAGACCAGGCTCAGGAAGACCACGGCCATGAGCAGCGCGGCGGCCGTGATGATGCGGCCACTGCGCTGGAGGCCAGCGGCAATGGCCTCCTCATTGGTGGCGCCGTTGTCGCGCTCCTCCTTGATGCGGGAGATGAGGAAAACCTCGTAGTCCATGGAGAGCCCGAAGGCGACGCAGAACATCATCACGGGGATGGCGGCGATCAGGCTTCCCGTTGCCGTGAAGTTCAACAGCCCCGAAAGGTGGCCGTCCTGGAACATCCAGACCATGGCCCCGTAGGTGGCGGACAGGCTGAGCAGATTGAGCAGCAGAGCCTTGATCGGAATCACCACACTGCCGAACAGCATGAAGAGAATGACGAACATGACCACGGCGATCAGGCCGAAGGCCAACGGCATACGGGACTCGATCACCGAGGTGGAGTCCAGGAATTGGGCCGACACGCCGCCCACCAACACCGGATGGGGAGAGGGCGTGGCCCGCACCGACCGCACGACCGATTCGGATTGCACGGAAAGCGGGTCAACCGACGGCAGGACGGCGAACCAGGTGCCACCCGGTTCGAGATACTGATTCGAATAGGAGGCGGGCACGGTGACGTGCTGCCCCTTGATGAAGAAGCCCATGGCCGTCTCCACGCGCGACACCTTGGGCAACTCTGACAACCGCTCGGCGTAGCCGTAGAGCTGGCTCACCGTGCGCAGGGTGGTCGGTCCGCTGCCGTAACTGGGCATGACGACTTGAATGGCCCCCACTTCGGCTGAGCCGAACTCCCGCCGCAGTGTGTCGTCGGTCTGGCGTAGGTGATCGGTGGTGGGCAGGACCCGGTCGTCGAGGTAGCCCATGCGCAGACCGACGATGGGGGTGGCCAGGAACACCAGCACGGTGATGGCGGCGGCGGCGTAGGGGAGAGGATGTCGCATCACCCGGACCGCGGTGCGGCGCCACCAGCCGTTGCTCGGAGGGCTGACCGAGCGCCGCCAGACCACGAACGAGTTGATCCGCGGCCCCAGGGCGGAGAGGGCGGCCGGCAAGACCAACAGGGCCGAGAGGCCGGCCAACGCTGCCACGGCCATGCCGGCCAGCGAGATGGAGCGCAGGAAATCGATGGGGAAGACAAGGAGCACGGCCAAGGCGGCCATGACGGTCAAGGCGCTCCCGAACACGGTCCGACCGGCTCGGGAGACCGCCCGGGTCAGGGCCTCGTCGTAGCTGGCCCCGGTTTCCAACTCTTCTCGGTAGCGCGAGACCACGAAAAGGCTGTAGTCGATGGCCAGCCCGAAACTGAGGGCGGTGGTGAGGTTCTCGGCGAAGACGGAGACCTCGGTGAAGGTGGAGAGCAGCCGGAGGATGGCCAGGGTGCCGATGACCGCTACCCCGGCGATCGTCAGAGGCATGGCGGCGGCGATGACGGAGCCGAAGACGAAGAGCAGGAGCAGCATGGTGAGGGGCACGGCGATGGCCTCGGAAATGAGCACGCCCCGCTCAATGAGCGAATCGACCCGCGAGAAGGCCGGCGCGAATCCGCCCAGCTGCACCGAGATGCCGGCCGGGACGTGGTCCAGGGTGGCGGCGATGGCCTGCTCACGCTGCACGAACTGGTTCTGGGTACCTTCAATGCGGAAGGCGATGACGGCCTGACGCTGGCCATCGGCCCGCAGGGCGGCCGGCGACCCGAGGGTCCAGTACGACTGGACGTTGGCCACGTAACGCTCGGCCTCGAGTCGGTGGGTGATGGCCAGTCCTGCCGCCGCCGCGGCCGGGCTGTTGACCGTGCCCTTTCGGGCCGTGACGAGCACGGTGACGTTGGGAGCGCCGGCGTGGAAGTGGCCCTCCAGCACGCTCGAAGCGACGGACGAAGGCTCGGAGGGTCCGTCGAACCCGCCCTGGGAGAGGTGTGGCCCCACATTGAGACCGAAGATGCCGCCGCCGATAATGATCAGCAGGCCCCCGGCCAGCACGGCCCGGCGCCATTTGATGACCGAGCGGGCCAGCCGCTCCAGGATGCCTGTGTCGGTGCCCGATCCGCCTGATGCCATGCGTCATCAAATGCCATGCCTGTTGCACCCGGCTTACAGGCACGTTGCAGGCGAAGGGGAGCTCTCCCCGTAGCCGCCGAAAGGTGCACCCTTCACACTGCGAAGAAGCCACAAGTGGTGGCGGATGAAGAGCATGAAGGAGTCAATCCAATGTTGAAGGCGGCAACTCGGAACAACCAGAACACTGCTCGTGCCACGGACAAGGCAGACGGAAATGATGCGGTCAAGCGTCATCCCTCCTTTACTCGTATCCGCAACTTGGTGGCCGCAGGCGCGATCATGGCAGCGGCTCCGATCGGTGCATCGCTTGCTGTTTCTGCCCAGCCGGCAGCGGCCAGTAACCCGACACAGTGTGTCAAAGGGGGTTGCGATCTCTTTGCGTTCGGCCCGGCGAATGGCCTCTTCTTCACCACGCCCAGCGGCACCATCATCGGGATGCGTTGTTGGGAAGACAGCTCCTGGTATGACGGAACCAACCGCTGGTTCAAGATCAGCACGATTTATGGGACTGGCACAGCCTGGGTGTCTGCCAACCAGGTCAAATATCAGATCAACGTCGGGCATTGCTGAGTTGGCGGTAGCCGTTAGGGCCCGGTCGGCCTGTGCCGACCGGGCCCCGGTGTTCTCGAATCTCGGTTGCCCAGAAATGCCTCTGATTTGGGGGTGACTCAATGTCCGCAGGTAGCCATAAATTTTCGCCCTGCATGCAACCTTTTGGGGGGAGCTAGGCATGTAAGCATCGTGGTCAGAAAACGCTACGTCCCTCATCTCGGTCACCTTGGCTCTCTAACCTTGGCGATCTTGTCGGCTTGGAGCGTATTCGTCGGAGCCGCATCGCCAGCAGCAGGGGAAACTGCCTTCCGGCCAAAGGGAATTCGCCAGGTGATGGTGTCAGTTCCCATTCCGTCATTCATGACGGCGTTCATGAGTGCCGGACCCGAAGGCTTCCGAAGTTCACTAGTGGACCGGGCCGATGAAGGCGCCTATGCAATTGGAAGTAGCCCTGTCTTCGTTATCGGAGATCAGTCATCCCCGAAGCTCTTGAAGCCAGGTCAGCCCGAATCAAAGGCATACCGGGTCCTCGGCTCGGGCCTCTTCTACCTGGGAACTGGTGGCGACAACGGGACCGGGATTGAAGCTTCTAACGAGCCATTGAAGACTGCCAAGTCGACTGACATCCCCATCAACGTTGTCCCTGACTGGCCCACGAAGGGTTTTCAACTTTACGTCTGGGCTCACTTACCAACTTCTGTGAAGATTGTGACGTACTCATATAGCGGAACCGACTTCAACTGGGTCACACCGGTTAAGCACGCCGCCGCTGTCCTTGTCCCCCGCCCCGCTGTCTTCGACGGTAACTACGGAGTGTGGAACAAGGCGCCCTTTCCTGAAATGAAGGCTTACAACGCTCGGGGAAAACTTGTAGCCGCAGAAGACGCGCCGCGCATCGGTGGCGACCGTGTCCCGAAAGTTCGTCTGAAGTGACCCGATAGTGACTCCTTCGACTGGAGAACCGAGGCCGTCAGCCACGGCAGACGTCACTACTTTCGAGGATCTCTATCGGGAGTGTTGGGCGCCAATGGTGCGTTTGGGATGGCTATTGACTGGGAGTCGCGAAGTTGGAGAGGACATCGCGCACGACGTCTTCCTTCGGGTGGAACCCAAATGGCATGACATCACCGAGCCGGTGCCGTATCTCCGTCACTCGGTCGTCAATGCGGCCCGCTCGCATCACCGACGTCGGGGAGTTGAGCGGCGTCATCTGCCAGTGCCACCAGAGGCGACCGTAAATCCTCAGATTGACGAAGTGTGGAGTGTGGTGGGTGAGCTACCCAAACGACAGCGCCATGCGCTCGTCCTTCGGTTCTATCTCGACCTCACTGTTGAGCAGGTGGCCGTGCAACTCGATTGCCCCCTCGGAACGGCCAAGTCGCTCATCCATCGTGGCCTGGCGCAGATCAAAGAAAGGATCGGCCAATGATCACCGACAAAATGGCCGAGGACCTGTTGTCGAGGACCTTTTCGACAGTTGCCGACCAAGTCCCACCAATCCCACCGTTGAGGTGGATCGACGCCAGGGCCATGCGACCGGCCGAGCGATCCTCCTTAAGGGGCAGATTCACTGCCGTCGTTCGCCGTCATCGAGGCTGGACACTTTCGATCGTCTTGGTGGCGGGTGTCGCGGGTGCGGGCGCGGGCGCGGCTGCCTCGGGGCTCTTTAGTTCATCGGCCAATCACGTCTTTAGGCACGACTATGCGATGCCACTTCCGGCTGCGTTTGGACAGATTCCAGCCTTCAACCCGAAAAAGGAAAAACTCGAAGTGGTCGACCCCGGTCCTGAAGGCACGACGATCAGCGTCTGGACGTACCCAGAGACCTCTTCGATCCTTTGCATCGCCGGAGTGGAAAGCAAGCCGGGAAAACGGACGTCTCCTGGCAAGCCAGCCGCAAAAGTCTCGGTGGGAGGTTGCTCTGGCTCGGGATCTGGTTCACAACCTTCAGGCACAGTGCCACCACCCCAGGACCGCAAGTATGGGGCGGACGGTGGTATTTGGCGGGGTTATTCGGGGCAGCTCTTCTTTGTCCGAGCCGGCAACGCACCAGCCGGTGCCAAAAGCCTCGTGGTCACCCTTTCCAACGGAAAGAAAATCACGGCAGCGGTCCGCAATGGCTGGTACGCCTTCGCCACGACGTACAAACTCGCGTTTGGCCTCAGCGGTACCTTCTACCTTTCAAATGGCACTGCGATTCCAGGTGAGTTTGCGGCGTAGGAGAGTCTGGGGGTCGACGCGGCGTAACAGCAGCGATGCCACCGCTGCTAATTCGCACCAGCCTCGAGAATGATCCTGACGGCTTGAGGGACGGTATCTACGATCGCATCGGGAGAGGGGCTTGGGGATTTCCAGGTGCGGCCCCTGGCGATCCATATGGTTCGCAACCCCACCCCTCGACCACCGGCTATGTCAGCGGCAGCGGAATCTCCAGTCATCCAACCCACGAGCGGATGCTCGCAGAGTTGCGCTGCCATCTCAAATATTGCCGGATCGGGTTTCGCTGCTCCAATGATTTCAGACACACAGATTGCGTCGACTTCCTGCGTGAGCTTTGTCCTTTCGAGCTTGGCCATTTGAGCGATTCCCCCGTTGGTGATCACCGCGACGCACCACCCTTTGGCTCGCAGTTGTCGTAGACCACCTACTGTTTCTGCATCGACCGTGTAGCAAGCGGGATAGTCCTGGTAGTAGCGGACCACCAGCTCCTCAACAGAGCTTGATACGTCGAATTCGGCTCGAACCTGTTCGAAGAAGATCCGCCTCGGGGTCAAGCCATCCTGATCGGCGGACTCCAAAAATGGTAAGGCGTTCTGGGGGAGCCCGTGGTGGCGCATGAACCCCTGGGACCAACGCGTAAACGCAGCCTCTCGATCGAGGAGGGTGTTGTCGAGATCGAAGAGGGCGAGACCCACGATTCAAGTATTGCGTAGGTCATGCGAATCGACCGCTTTGGGTCGTCTTCCCACTTCCATGCCCAGATAATCCGAGATCCGTGTCACCCTGGCAGCAGGTGTGCGGGATCGTATGGGTGTGGAAGCCACCGACGGCGAGATTTATAGAAAGCACGCCGATGAGTTCACTCGATTCGCAACGGGACTCGTCGGTCCTTCCCAGGCGTCAGACGTGGTGTCCGAGGCCGTGCTCAAGTGCATGTCATCGAAACAGTGGGCCGGAGTTGCCAAAAAGAGGGCCTACCTGTACCGGGCCATCTACAACGAAGCAGCCCGATTCCATCGCTCATCGATGCGGCGCCGATCACGCGAAGAGAGGGCAGCCGTCGGTGAAGTTCTCGAGTCCCGAGAAGTTCGCCCGGAGATCCTCGCCGCAGTGTCCCGATTGAGCGTAAGGCAACGAGCTGTCATCTTCCTGACCTATTGGGACGACCTCGATTCGGGTGCAGTGGCTCGGCTCCTCAACATCAGCGACGGTTCTGTACGCCGTCATCTTGCACGGGCACGTGCCCAAAAGGGAGGTACTTCACGACGACATCTGATGTGCTACTAAAGGCGAGCCACCTCTTTGTCACCGTTTCAGTTACCAACGCAAACGGAGTTCCGGAGCGGCCTTAGCTGTCCCGATTGGCATGACCAGATTCGTTTCTGTGGTGCACGGGGGGCACGAAATTCTGAGCCACCAAACCGACTCGTCGTCGATCGCTCCTAACTGGGCTTTCCGGTTCTCTCGTCACCATTGGGCTCCTGTGGGTGAGGATGCGCTGACTGTTACTAAGCGCCCGTTCTCAACCTGAGCTATTTTCGCTCGGCCAGAATGTTCGTTCACCATTCCTACAAGAATGTGACCGCCGGACCTATCGACGGACAGACCCTGGAATGTCGTCCCGCTTGGAGCTGGAGCAACACTGGAGAGTGCATTTCCAGTGGCGCCGTCGTAAACGATGACAGAATTTGTCGCCGAAGCACTGTTCTTACCGCTACAGGTACGAATAGCGGCGAGCTGGTTAGGCCGTGACAAGAAGACCGGACTGGCAAGTGTGCATCCACTGGTGACGTCCATTCCTACTGCGTGGCTCAACGATCCCTGCGATACGGCAAGCACCTTGATTGTCTGACCATCTTCGACTGCCAGAAGTCGGCCATTGCTATTCCAAGAGATTCCATCGTCTGCCGTCGCATCAAGTGCTCCGATCTGCGTGGCGGCCCCAGTCGTTAAGTCCGTTAGGTAGAGTTCGGAAGTGGCGAAGGCGCCGGACGAACCGCAAGTTGCACCTATCCATGCCAGATATGGTGATGTGGGGCTTGGCGATGGATCGGTGGCCAGAGTATTGGGTGCCGTGATCACTGCCGTGGGCTCGACTGCTCCCGAAGTCGGTCCACTAAGAATCGCCCCGTCACAGGCTCCGGAAGGTTGAGCAAAGTAGACCGTCTTTCGGTTGGCCGATAGCACCGCTTGTTGATCGGGACCGCCCGAGCCCTGTGGACTCAGTCTCCGTGTCAGTCGACCCGTTGCAGCTGAATACAGGCCAACGCCGCCGTTACCGTCACCTGCCACAAACGTCGACGGATCGTTTCGTGACGTCCCGGATGGGGGCGTCCATCTGGGCAACAATACTCGAGCGTTACTGGTTGGCTTCGAGAAACTCATCCCATATGAAGCGATGAGACCGACGACTAGGCCTGCGACGAGCAACAAGGTGGTGATTGCCCACCGATACCGTCTCCGTCGAAGGCGACGCGCCTCTTCGAAGAGTGCTTGGGCAGACCTTGGTGAGGTGACCTCCGAAGGGGGTGCCGTGACCGTCATTGAGCACCTAGCAAAGGACATCCCACAGGACTACTATGACTAGGACCATGCTCACTGTCAACATCGACCGTGATGATTCAGTTCTGCTCCACGACCAGGTAGCGGCCGAGATCCGTCGGGCCATCTCAGAGGGCGAAGCCGGTCCCGGTGAGCGCTTGCCCTTGGTCAAAGACATCGCGGCGATCCTCGGAGTGAACAAGAACACGGTGCTCCGGGCGATGCACATTCTGCGAGACGAAGGTCTCCTCGAATTCACGAGGGGTCGGGGGATCACCGTGACCGGAACATCAGAAAAGAGTGCGGTCCTTCGACAAGTGCGTGAGCTGGTCGACTTTGCCCGCCATCAGGGCTATCGGCGAGAAGACGTCATCGAAATGATCGCCACGATGCCATGACGATCTTGACGGACCGTCGGCTCGCCGGCAATGGTGCACCCGTTACGCCGGATTCATCTCGAGACTCTGAAGCCCTCTTTCGAGAAGCCAAGCGCCGACGCCGAATCCGCCGAGCCTGGGTAGCCGGCGGCCTAGCAACGATTCTGATCGCCGTTGGCGTCGCCATTGGATTGAAGGGAAACGGACCATCTGGATCTCCAATCGTCCCAGCCCACTCAGCGGGTGGTTCCAAGATCGCATCTGCGCCAAAGTCAGCTGACCACGGACCCTTAGACACAAGCTCCTATTCGCTGGCTCAGACCGTCGGTCTGGCCGATCGGGGCGTCACATGGGCGGCCAATGACAGCGGGATATACATATCGTCAGATCAAGGACTGACATGGCGAACGGTCACGCCACCCGACCTTTCCAAGCAAGATGTTCCCGAACGTATCGGATCAATGGATGCCGTGGGACAGAGCGACCTTTGGTTGACGCTGATTGACGTCCCGGGTCTCGTGCCCTATGGACAGTCAACGGACGGATCGGACCGTGGTGCAGGCATTGACCGCTCCGCTGACGGCGGACGTACTTGGTCATTCAGCTCGTTGCCGGGATGCCTGCAATCCTGCGGGTCAAATCTCTCGGTTTCCTTTGTGAACGCTCAATACGGATACGCAAGCATCGGACCAGGTGTTTCGGGTCCTTCATTGCTGTTCTCAACCGACGATGGCGGGGCAAGCTGGGTCCGCAAGGGAACCCTGCCCGATCTTGGCGGCATGTTGGGTGATGGTCCTGGGTCTGCTCCGCAGATGGTGTTCACCAGCGCCAGCGACGGATGGGCTGTTACCGGCCCGACATATGAAAGCAACGACCATTCAACGTCCTCGGGCGGAGTTCTTTATCGAACGACAGATGGCGGCAATTCGTGGGTGCAGGCTTCACATCTACCATCGAGCAATCAATACGACCTACCGATCTTCTTCGATACGCAGAATGGAATTGTGTTGAGCAACGCCGTTGGGCTCTCAGACACTTCAGCGACGGTCTATGTCACCGACGACGGAGGATCGACATGGGCCAATCGACAATTGCCGGACATCCCGGGACTGAGGAAATACAAGCCGAGTGGACTTGAGTTCCGGTTCGATGCACTCAGCCCATCGACTTGGAAAGTCGATGTCGGCTCGACTCTCTACAGCACGACAAATGTCGGACGCTCCTGGTCCACAATCGCCCCGATACCTGGCATTAAACCCGGCACTGTTGAGGCTGTTGACTTTTCGTCCCCAAATTATGGAGTTGCTCTCTGGTCGCAGTCTCCGAAATGCCAGGAATCAGACAGCGCTCCGCAATTGACGGGATGCTTCCCTACCCTCACGGCGACGATAGATGGCGGCAGGATATGGAAGCCAGTCAGGCCGTAGAGGGGAGCTGTCCAGGTCTTCGGTGGCCATACGGCAAGTCGCTCGATTCCGGCGACGGAGCATTGTCACTGATAGGGGGCAGTCTTCGATCCCTGGCATCATTTGTGGGATGTCACCGAAGCACGGGCATTCCGATCCTCGAACCTGGTTCGATCTGGCTGCAGTCTTCGTACTCGTGTTTGGACTTAGCCTCTTCATTTGGAGCGACTTCGTTGCAGCCTGGATCCTCGTTGGGATCGCCGGTTTGCGAATCGTCCTGTCCGTCGCCCTTCGAGGTCACATTCGGAACCGAAAGCCGCCAGAGCTGAAGTTTTAGAAGTCGGCCACTCTCCCAACCGGCGTACCGGGCTAGGCAACGAAATGTGAATCCGTGATCAAATACGCTCCAGTGAGCGAAGAAGTTCAATACGTGGAGGAGTCAGCACAAGCGCTTGTTGGCGCCTGCCTAGCAGAAGTTCGCTACTACGGAATGCCCTTTGGGTTCGACGGCATTCGACCGTGGGAGCGCACGCTGGCCCACCTTTTGGATTACGGAGTTGACCTCGTCACCGATCAGGGCACATATGGGATTACGTGGACGTCGCAAGCAGTCGTCGGCTACAGAATCGACTTGGTAAGGGGTCCGCTTCTCGATGTGCGAAACAACGAAGTCCAGGTCACTCATGTTGAGTACGCCGAACCCTGGACAGCGCTCGTCGGATCGACCATCGAGTCGGTAGTGGTCCATCAACTGGAAGTGACAGGTGGCGAGGAAACTGGGGTCTTTCCCACCGGGCTGAGTCTTACCTTCGCTTCCGGTGTCGTTATTCACATGGTCAGTGGAAGTTGGGACGGCGATGAAAAGCCAATCTTTCCCACTGGGGACGACATCATCGTCATCTGGAAGGACGAGTCACTCTCGAAGCTCGCACCCTTTTTGGAGGGATAAGTCCGACCAGCCCAGCGGGTTCCAGAAATGTGATCGCTTGGCTCACCAACTAGGCGTACGGGGGCAGAGCAGTGTCGCGTGTGCGGTGTCGTTGCTCGCCCAGCCATTGGGGACTACTGAACCGGCCTGAGTTTCCTGGAGGTGAACCGTCCTGGGAATTGTGGAGGCTCTGATGTGTCCTGGGTTTCTTGGAGTTGGTTTGCTTGAATTGTCATGCCCGTGAACCGAAGGAGCGGTCCGCATGCCAAAGAGTTACAGCCCAGAGTTCCGGAGGAAGGTGCTTGATCTCCTCAAGGCCGGTAGGCCGATCGCTGAGGTGGCGTCTGACCTTGGGGTCACTGCCGCATCGATCTACACCTGGCGCAATCAGGAGCTGATCGACAGCGGGGAGAAGCCTGGCGTCACCACCACCGAAAGCGTTGAGTTGAAAGCCGCACGCCGGAAAATCGCAGAGCTCGAGACCGAGTTAGCGGTAACCAAGCGAGCCAATGAGCGCTTGAAGGAGGTGGTGCCCCCAAAAGGCGGTACGCGGCCATCGAACTGATGGCCAGCGAAGGGCGATCGATTCAGGTCGCCTGTCGCATTGCCGACATTCCCGAGTCTTCCTATTACGCCTGGAAGAAACGTCCAGCTTCGGCAAGATCGATCCGCCACGTCTGGCTCACCGACGTGATCGCCCAGGTGCACACCGCGTCTCGAGGGACTTATGGATCTCGGCGGATCCACGCCGAGTTGACGCTGGGTCAGAACATCAGCGTCGGACGCGAAGCGGTGGCCACGTTGATGCGTCGAGCCGGCATTGTGGGCGTAGTTGGCAAACCAAAGCGCAAGAGCATTCCCAACATAGCGACATCGTCCGATTTGGTGAAGCGCGACTTCAATCGGGCGGCGCCGAACCAACTCTGGGTCACTGACATCACAGAACATCGAACCCGAGAAGGCAAGGTCTATTGTGCCGTCGTTCTCGACACCTATTCACGCCGAGTCGTTGGGTGGTCCATTGATTCGTCACCCGACGCCGCACTGGTGACGAATGCCTTGTCGATGGCCATCTCGAATCGTGGACCAACGAGCGGCGGCATAATCCATTCAGACCACGGCGTTCAATTCACCTCATGGGCATTCACCAAGAGGGCCACGGACTCGGGCCTGGTGCCGTCCATGGGATCAATCGGCGATTGTTACGACAACGCGATGATCGAGAGCTTCTGGGGACGCATGCAAGTTGAACTCCTCGACCGAAAGAAGTGGAACACTCGGATCGAACTGGCCAATGCGATCTTCGAATACCTCGAGGTCTTTCACAACCGACAACGGCGACACAGCTCGATCGGGATGCTGACGCCAATCGAATATGAAATGCTGAATCAGTCCCAACTGACAGTGGCATGAATTCCAGCATCCTGACTCTGGAAAACCCAGGACACATCAGAGCCTCCATCAAACCCAGGACGGTTCAGTCTCCAGATTCAGAGCACTCGGCACGTGGCTTGGGCCTCATCGTGGGGATTGCCCTGAGCGAGGGTTTGGTTGGATGGGAAGAAGTGTCGAGCAGGTTTTGCATTGGGATCAATGATGGAGTTGGAGTGCCCGTGGTCGATCCTCAGCTGATGGCCAAGGTATTCGCTGGCTTTGTGAAGGAGCTTCCAGAATTGGAGGAACTCAGCGGGAGGGTACGTGTCGGCGGAAATGCTGCATCGTTCATGTCGTTTTGCGCACATCTAGCCGAGGAAACAGATTCGACCGGCTACTGGAATTGGGTGATTCCGGAAGTGGAGTTCGGCGAGATTTTTGAATTCCTGACATCTCAACCCGTCCAGGAAGCCTCGAGTGAAGCAATCTCAAATGCGGCGCTGGTTCTTCACGCAATTCAGCCAGACTGGTCGGGCGAACCGCTGTTGGCTCATACGGTTCAACAGTTCAAGCGTGTCGACTTGGACGATCAGAATGACGTACGTCGATCGTTGGATGTGATCGATACCTTTTGGCCAAACGGACGGATTGCCTTGTCGGCAGTTGCAAACTTTGGAGAGCTTTCCAGGGTCATCCTTTTGGCGATTCGAAAGGGAGACAAGAGGAATGTGGGTCGACTTCTCTGGCTTCAGCTCCAGCTGGGGCCGGCACTCTCAGACCTTTTGCAGCAGACTCCTCGCACAGAAGAAGCTATTCAGGGGATCCGAAGAGTGCTTGCTGACTCATCGCAATATCTGGAAGCTATTGAGTCGCAATGCGAATACGTGAAGCGGGATGGCCTGGAAGCCATCGACCATCTGGCGGAGTCGGACGATTTGATTCGCCAATGGAGCGATGCATTAATCCTTATATGTAAGCGGACCAATAGTTAGCACCAGAATTCTGGTATCGTTCAACTTGGTCGAATACGCTGTTGCGCTGCGACCTGAAGTGCGGACTGCACTTCAGAGTGGATGTCCACACCTATATCTTCAGCAACTTCGATTGAAGCAACCAGCGCATATCGAACTGGACTTTCCAAGCGCCCAGCATCGACACGGCAGTCCACTTCAATGGACATGGTGTCTCCCTCGATGAAAGCAACTGCAGAAGATCCTTCAAGAACTTCGTGTTGAACGGTCCCGTTGGTCACCGCATTGTGGTCGGCCTCGGTGCGAGCGACTCCAAGAGGATCTGTGGGTGGAACTATCCAAAGTCGCGCCATTCGATGCTTGCGGGAGAGTGTGTTGATGGGAGATAGCCATGCAAGTGTCAGGGTCAAGCGTCGCCATACTGTCGTTCTCGATAGGCTCGGGGGCAGTGGATACCGATAGGTGTGTCTACCCCCTTCCGTGATGGAGCCAGCACCCAGAATGGTTGCTCGAACTCGATCGCCTGAGGCGATACGGTCCAGTTCTACTGGCCCATATCCAAGAATTTGGGTGAGCTGACGGCGCTTATTGCTGCCTGTTAGACCCAACAAAGATTCCAATTCAGAGCTCCGAGAGCCCCAGCGGGCAGCGTGTACGAGAAGCGCCTTTGTGAGGACCGGATCATATTGAGCGTCGGGAAATTGGTGTGATCCGGCCATGCCGCGCATGGATTCCAGAATGTCAAAAACAGAGGACGCATTTCGACTTGCTAGTGCAGCGGCGTTACTTGTTCCTACGCTGTAGCTGGTACTCCGAAGGTCACCGGTAGTTCCAGGTGACGCCGCTCGGAGTCCAGGACCAGTTGCTGTCGCCGGTGCCGGCTCGATTACTAGGGGGCCTGTTGCTCCGGGTGGCGGTCGGACGTGTACTTGGCGACCTCCCGGAAAAAGGATCTCTGGTTTCACTGATCTACGAAAACCAAATCCAACTGGGCTGTATCCAGCCGGCAGCCCTTCGCCCACCAAATTCACAATCGAGTCAGGCAAGTCAACGATTACTGAGTCTTCGTGGGTTGCACCAATAGTAAGAGCGTTGACAGCCTCAGCCGGGGAGATCATCCGACGATGCATGGATCGCTCATGGTTATATCGAGCAAATTCCTCTCGCGCCTGCTCGCCTCCAGTTAGGAGGTGTTCTGAAGTGACCTCCACTGGGCCTCGGTAGTTTCCTGCGCTCACAATTACAACTAAGTTGTATTGGTGAGCGCACCAATCCAACAGTTTTGCCAGCGGGCTCAAGTGTCTGGCGAACAATCGAACAGGATCACCGACGGAGAGATTTACAATGCGCACGCTTGGGGCTGTCGCGGCGTTACCTCCATCGCCCTCCAACATCCGACGAAAGCATCTGTGGATCAGGTCAACAAATAGACCGTTAGGTGCGGTGATTTCAGCTCGAGCAAATTCATGAGGTTGCAAAACGGGCCGGACGTAGACCGGGCTTGTCAATGGCGGTCCGGGCGCTGAGAGATCTCCATGAATGAGGAGTGAAGCCATAGAAGTTCCATGCACCTGAAATCGATGTTCGTACAGAGATCCAATATCGTCTGGATCGTCCACAACAAGTCGATCAGCGAGAAGAGCATGATTGGAGATCGGAAGTCCATCCAGTAGCGCAATACGAGGCTGTCCACTAGGTAGGGGGCCGGACGATGTGAGTTCACCTCCATCATTCTCTTCAACTTCAAATGACATCGGACGACTTGGACTTACAAACATCACCGAACTATTTGCTAGTAGCTGGATCGCCTGGGGGCCATCCCTAAGTACCGTTTCCACTTGGGAGTGAGGGAGATCAGCGAGGATGGCGCGATAACCGATGAAATCGACAGTCGATGAGGTTATGTGGCGCCCACCGCTTGCGACTACCAGATCGACTACTTGTTGTTCGGCCGTAGCACGGACAGCGGGATTTGAGCGGAACCACAGTTCGATTTCGACCCTTGCGAAGGAATTGGGCCCAACTACATCGACCTCTTCGCGCCACTGTTCTAAGAGGCCCGTTTCGATAACTCGATCTTCAGGGCCCCATCTCCGCAGGGTCCGCAGGTAGCTGAACACTCGTTTCAAGGGTGCTAGTCCAGTAGCGAATCTTATTGTCGGATCAGCCTGCCATTGAGCGAAGAGGCTTATGAGTTCATCAACTGCGGCCGCATTAGTCATCAGCAAGTAAAGCGACTGTGGGACTAGTTCGTCCGTTCGGACGCCTTGCCGTTCGACATAGAAGTCGTCATCAGGTTCAACGCCCTCTGCCGCAATATCGGCCAAGAATTCCAGACCATCGATGTCGCGAACTGCACGTAAGAATCCTTCGACTGCGCCTGCAAGTTCAAAAACGACGACCAATTCTGGGTCCGATGTTGTTGCTACTTCAGCAAGCTCCACTCTTTGCGCTGAGATTGCATCTCGAAGTGATGCAAACTGGGGTGATACCCGTTCCCCTTGCCTTTCGGCCGAAGGGGTTCGAGGGGGTGGAGGGAATGGAGTCGATCCCGGCACGGCGGTCGGAATCGTGCCAACGATTGCTGACGCAAACGTCAGCAGTGGCCGCGGTTCGCTCATCCGTGAGCTCTGGCCCGCCATTGTTCGAGACGGCTTCTAGCAATATCTCTCACGTCGTCGTTTGGTCCTCCCAGGACAAGCCGCCTTCGAATATCGAGGGCAAATCCCTCGAGTTCGGCATAGCTCGCACCTGCGAGTCGTTCAGCCAATGTTCTAGGTGCCATTCCGAAGTCACCGCCTAGTCGAAACTTCAACTTCTCAAGAAAGTCAGTGGCTTGTGCTCTGGTCGGTGATTCGAGATTTAGGCGTACTTGAAACCTCCGCCAAGCAGCTCTGTCAACTAGTTCCGCGTGATTGGTCGCGCAAATCACAATGACGTGTGAAGGAAGTCTATCGATTTGAAGCAAGAGTGTTGAAACGACTCGCTTAATCTCGCCAGTCTCGTGAATGTCGCTTCGCTCTTTCGCAATCGCATCGAATTCGTCAAAGAACAAAACACACCTTCGGGTGCGAGCAAATTCAAATGCTTCATCGAGCCGTCCAGCGGTTTCTCCTAGAAAACTAGAGATGATTCCTTCATATCGGACGGCATAAAATGGCAGCATTGTTTCTGCTGCAATTGCTTCCGCCAAACTTGTCTTGCCGTTCCCGGGTGGACCGTCAAGAAGAATGCGATTTCGAGGCTCGAGGTTGTATGACCTAAGCAGCTCGCTTCGATGATGCTCTTCAATGAGTTCTGTTGCAGCGGCCGCTACAACCGGTGACAGATGCAGCGAGCTGAGTTTCCGATTTGGAATCAACTCGTGAACAAGATCCTGAACTCTGGTTGCTGCGGAATCTCGCTGGATGAGTGCATTTGAACCAACGGTCGTAATCAGCTCGGAAAGGCGATCAGCGACTAGATGGTGATGGTTTGCGCGTTCTTCGGCGATTATCGCTTCGACCAACATCCGAAATTGACGTTTGTCGCCTAGGCGCTCCGCTTCGACTAGGTCGATTAGGAGGTCAGATCGCGCCATATCCCATCCCTTTCATCCCTGATGTGAGCCTATTCCAGCGGTTCACCCTAGATAGATGATGATTGAATCCAAGCAGCTCCCATGAAGGCGTGTGTTTGGGGCCGCGCGCATTCCACTGTCGACAAATGCCGAACCGACCATCGATCACGGAGAGAACCGGCCAACAAGGTCACTTCCTGTTTGAGTCATTGCGCAATGTAATCCCAAGTCGCGACACTGCGAATTTGGTCGAGCAAAATTCTTGGATTTTCGAACCATGTCGAGAACAGAGAAACACGCAATGATCGGTCCTTCGGACTTCGGCTCTCAGCTAAGTCTCAGAATACTTTGTGTCTTTTTTGTGTCCTCCGGGTCAGAAAAGGCCGCCGTCCGGGACAATAAGTCCAGGTCAGCGGCCTTTCTTTCGAGTGGGTTAACGACACAAGTCGTTGAACTGGAAGACCTTGGCAGTTCCGTCGTGGCTTTCCCAGCATTGGCGCTCCATCGCCCCAGCGAAAGTCCTATTTGCTGCGGGAGGTCTCGAAGTCGGCCACCGAGAGGGCTTCGAGCT
>DATAUC010000016.1:0-1572 GCA_036268485.1 Acidimicrobiales bacterium | reverse complement strand
CTTCGGGAACGAGGCCTACAGCGCGGCCAAGGCCGGGCTGATCAATCTGACCAGGAACCTCGCTGTCCGGTATGGGCCGCGGGGGGTCCGGTTCAACGCGGTCGCGCCAGGCACGGTGCGCACCCCGATCTGGGCGCGGCGCCTGGCGGCCACCCCGGGTCTGCTGGAACGGATCGAAGGCCTCTACCCGTTGCGCCGGGTGGGCACCCCGGGCGACGTCGCGGCCGCCTGCGTGTTCCTGGCCTCGCCGGATGCGAGCTGGATCACGGGGCAGACCCTGGCCGTGGACGGAGGCATCACGGCGGGCCACAGCGACCTGATCCAGGCGATCTTCGGCGACGCCTACTACGGCAATGCCGACGACCCCACCCCATGAGAGCGCGCCACCCAGCCACGGAAGCCCCGCCGAGCTAGCTGCCGAGAGGCTCAGCCGATGTGCTCGGCCAGCGAGACGATGATCCCTTCCGGCCCCCGGACGTAGGCCATCCGCCAAGCGCCCTCGTACTCACCGATGCCACCGACAAGTCCATAGCCCTCGGCAGCTGCCCAATCGACAGCCGCCTGCAGGTCGTTGACCTCGAAGGCCACGTTCCGCAATCCCAGCTCGTTGGCCATGGCGGCCGGTGAGCCCGGCACCGAGCTGGGCCGCACGAAGCTCGAGAGCTCCAGGCGGGTGCCATCGTCGGGCGGCTTCAGCATGACGATCTCGGTGCGGGAGCCGGGAATGCCGCAGACCGTGTCCAAGAACTCGCCCTCGACGAACGTCCTGCCCTCGACCTCCAGGCCCAGCGCCACGAAGAAGGCAGTCACGACGTCGAGATCTGCGACCGTGAGGCCGACGTGGTCGAAGCGTCGTACATGTGACATAGGCCCGTCCTCCCGTGGTCGTATCGACCGTGCATCCGCCACGGTAGGCGTTCTCGGCACCCCTCGTTGCGGGACCTCCGCAAACGCACACTATCGGCAGCAGATGAGTGCTGCGGAGGCCGTGTCCGTGTTTTACCAGCCGAGTTCGCGGAGCCGGTTGTCGTCGATGCCGAAGTGGTGGCCGATCTCGTGGATGACCGTCCGGCGGACCTGGCCGGCGACCTCCTGCTCGGTGCCGCAGATCGCGCAGATGGCCTGGCGGTAGATGGTGATGCGATCGGGCAGGACCCCGGCGTACTGGGAGGTGCGGCTGGTGAGCGGGATGCCCTCGTACAGGCCGAGCAGGCCGGGTGGTCCCGCGCCGTGCTCGACGGTGACGGCGACGTTGCGCATGAGCTGGCCGAGATCTTCGGGCAGCTCGTCCAGCGCGGTGGCGGCCATTTCCTCGAAACGGCCGGGATCGACCTCGATCATCAGCTCATTGTCCAGCGTAGCGATGCCGCGCCAGTCAGCCTCTGAGCGCAGGTCCCTGGCATCTCACCGCGCGACCAGCGGCATGAGAGCGCGTTTGTATCGCGCGCGCTTAGCGTGGCAGGGGGCCCTCATAGGCGGTCCTGGCCTTTTCCACCTCGGTGAGGTGCGTGGCTGACCATTCGCCCAGTGCCGCGAACACTGTCGAAAGACTGCGGCCAAGGTCGGTGATCT
>DATAUC010000015.1:0-8870 GCA_036268485.1 Acidimicrobiales bacterium | reverse complement strand
GGAGTGCACCCATCCCTACTGCGATCTGCCCGCCTCGGCCTGCCAGGTCGACCACATCATCCCCGACGCTGCCAATGGTCCCACGAACCAGGAGAACGGCAGGCTCCTGTGCGGATTCCACAATCGACTACGGAACGAGCGGCCACCACCTTCGTAGCTGCGGTTCATCCCTCAGGCGACGCGGTCAGCGCATCACTGAAACCAAACCATCAAAAACCACATCACGAAACCAATCGGGCATCACCGATCTATCGGTGGCTGCCCAAATTCAGCCGGACGGTTGGGACGCCTTGCGGCGAGCATGGGCCAGCTCGGGATCGGGAAGGGCCAAGACCGGACGGTTGCTGTGCTGCAGCAAGTGTCGGCTGAATCCTCCCCGCACCAGCTCGCGCACGCCCGAACGACCGCGATCACCGGCCACGATTACCGCAGCATCCAGCTCGTCGGCCGCGATCAGCGCTGCGTTCCAGGCCGAGCTGTCAGAGGTGACGCAGCGCCCTTTGGCCTGCATCCCTGCCTTGATGGCGAGCGCCGCGCCCTCGTCGGCGATCGAAGATCCGGCTTCGGCGTTGTTGGCATCGACGGTCTCGAAGGGGATGTCGCCGACGAATGAGTCAGGCGACGGATACCGCTGCAGCATGTGGGCCAGCGACTCGGTCACGTACAACACGGTGGCCGGCGCGCCGGGGAACAGTTTGGATGCCCCCTCGATGGCATGCTTGGCGTGTTCCGAACCGTCGTAACAGATAAGAACGTGAACCTCTGTGTCGGCCATCCTGTGCTCCGATCGAATGTGAAATACCTGCCTGAGCCGATCACTGTACTGGCCCGGGGGCTTTCCCCCCTGTCTTCATCCGGATGCTGGCCGTGCTCCGCTACCTGGAGCTCCGACCGACGACGGCGCGGATGAGCGAGAGGGGCGCTCCGGACCGGCCCAACGAGGCACACCGTCGTCCCTTACGTGACCGAACAATCGCAATCCTTCATGTCGAGCCGCTGGGTGGCCACGTCGTAGATGAAGTAGGTCGGGTGGACAGACGTCGGGTCGCAAGCCTGGTGGACGAGCAGCGCCGCGGTTGCGTACACCCCGCCATCGTGACCGGTGAGGAGTGTCGTCTCGTGGGTCGACCGGTCGTGGCGCAGGCGTCCCCGCTTGCCCAGGTTTCCGTCGATCAGGTGGCCGAACCACCAGACCTCGGGTTCGTAGGAATGGCGGTCGAGGACCACCGTCTCTTCGAACTGGGCGCCGCGACCGACCACTCGGCCACGGGGAACGAGGTCTTCGGCGAGGGCATCGGCATCGGCACGGGCATCGCTATCGGCACGGGCATCGCTATCGGGGGACGGGTTGGTCCCCCTGTTCCCCCTCTGGGCCATGGCTGCCCGGTGACCCTGCAGGTCATAGAGCTTGCGTGCGGGGGTTCCCACGATTCGTCCTCCATTGTCGATGTGTCCGGTCTCCGGTTGCCCTGAGACCAGTTGGCCAGTCGGCCCATCCGTATTGTACATGAATCCATATCTAATACAAGTTAGAATATGAGTGCAAATATTGTACAAGTGTGGAATACTGGACACAGGGCCGCTAAGGGATGCACCTGCGGCCCTACTGACAGGATCACGAAGGAGTCTCGACAGTCATGGTGGATACCGCCCCAGTCCGAAGGCGAACGCGCAAGGCTGGTCGTCAGAAACCCGAGATCCTCGACGCCGTCGTTCGAGTGATCACCGAGCGCGGCATGGATGGCACCCGATTCGTGGACGTGAGCGAGGCCACCGGGGTGCCGATCGCCTCGCTGCAGTACTACTTCGGCTCACGCGAGGACCTGCTCATTGCTGCCTTCCGGCACGACAGCAATGCAAAGGAGGCTCAGATCCGGACTGGCCTCGAACCAATAGCCGACCCGACGGAGCGAGTTCTGTACATGATCGACGCCCACCTCGACATGTACGACCCGGACTCGGAACGTTCGGTCCTGTTGTCCGAGGAGTTCTACCGAGTCGCTCTGCGCGACCCCGATCTTCAGCTCGACATGCTCGACGAGTACCGCGGGTGGCGGAGCATGATCGCCGATGCCATCCGCACGGGTATGGACGCCGGACAGTTCGCGCCGGAGACGGATGCAGATCGCGCCGCGTTGTGCCTCTTTGCCTTCATGGAGGGCATTGCCCAACCGATGGCCATGGCCGACCCTTCGCTCACGAGGGAGGCGGCGCGTCAGCTCATCTGCGAGTACATGCATGCCCTTCTGGCTCCACCTTCGCCCCGGACTCCAGCGCGAGCTCGACGCACGCGGTCGTGAGCTACCCCGCCGTGGGCTACCCCGCCTTTCGAGCCACGAAACGAACCTGATAGTCGTTGCGCTCGACGGACGGCTCGGTCAGGCCGGCAGCCTCGAACCGATCTCCGAGGGTGTCGGGATCGACGGGGACAAAGGTGTCGTCGACATGTCCGTCCCGGATGGGCTGGATGTCGAGTCCGTCAACGCCGACGAGGATGCCGCCAGGCCGGAGCACGCGATGGATCTCGGCGAACAGTCGGTCCTGCAGGCTGGGCGACGGCATGTGGTGCAGCATCGAGAAGCACGTCACGGCGGAGAACCGGTCGGCGGGAAGGTCGGCGTCGGTGGCATCGGCGCAGACCACGGTGACGTTGGTGCCGGCCAGACGCTCGGCCAGCGCTTCGGCCAGGTCCACGTCGATTTCCACTGCAGTGACCGCCTCAGCCCGCTGACGCAGCAGGTCGGTGGTCAGCCCGGGACCGGGACCGATCTCGAGCACGTCCTGGCCCAGGTCACCGACGCTCAGGACCCAGGGCAACAGGTCGGTCTCGAGCATCTGGGCCCACTCGGGACTGGCGAGGAATTGGAGATGGCTCTCGTTCATGCCGGTGCGCCTTTCCACTGTTTGGGCTGGTACCTCATGTGTACACTCTGCACCTGGTGACCGTCTCTGCGCGTTTGGCCAATGATTTGCCCAAAGCGGACAGCTCGGGTGTGGTGGACATGCGGGATGGCAGTCCAGCGCGGGCCGGCACCTTCGCCTACGAGGGCAACGGTTTGGTGACCGACTGGCACGCCCACGACCTTCACCAGATCGAGTACTCGTTCCAAGGGACGGTGGAAGTGGAGACAGGAGCCGGCCATTATCTGCTCCCACCGCAGCAGGGGGTGTGGATTCCGGCTGGGCTCATGCACCAGACCACGATCAAGAGCGAGGTCCGAACGGTGTCGGTCTTCTTCCATCGCCAGCTGGTTCCCGATGGGGGCGACAGCGCCCGCATCCTGGCTGTTTCCCCGGTGATCCGGGAGATGATCCTCTACGGCGTGCGGTGGCCCATCGACCGGCCGGCCAGCGACCAGGAGGCCGACGGGTTCTTCGCCACGCTGGCCAATCTGGTGGCCGGCGGACTGGACCGGGAGATGCCGTTGTGCCTACCCACCAGTCCCGAACCGCTCATCGCCGCTGTCATGGCCTATACCGACAGCCACCTCGACCGGGTGACTGAGGCCGAGGTGTGTCGGTCGGTCGGGCTGTCGGACCGGACGTTACGCCGCCGGTTCGTGGCCGCTACCGGCATGACGTGGCGGAACTACCTCCTCCAGAGCCGGTTCCTCCGGGCCATGACCCTGTTGGCCGAACCGGGACCGACGGTGATCGAGGTGGCCACTGCGGTGGGATTCGAGAGCCTGAGCGCCTTCTCCCGGGGCTTCGCCCGGTATGCCGGGGAGAACCCCACGACGTACCGGCGACGGGTGGTGGCCGGAGCCGATCACAGCACCAGCGCCAGGACATCGGACAGGTCACGGAGGCGCATGCCGCTCCAGCGGCCGACGGCGTGGCGGCCCGGGTCATAAGTGTCGGTCGTCTCTGCTTCGACCAAGGCTGGAGTGAGGCCGGCCCGGGCCGCGCCGGCCAGCTCGTCGTCGCTCCCGTCGCCGACGAAGAGGAGGCGAGCCGGTTCGATCCCCAGTGCTTGTGCCGCGGCGGCGTAGATGGCGCGGTCGGGCTTGGCGGCCCCGATGGCGCAGCTGAACGTGCACGTGGCGAACAGGAGCCGCAAGGGCGATCGCTCAAACGCGGCGGCCAGGTCGGGGGCGGTGTTCGACACCAGACCGATGGGCACCGACCGCTCAGCCAGGGCCGCCAGGGTGGACGCGGCCGTCGGTACCGGCTCCATGGCCTCATCGCAGAACGTGGCGTACGATGCCACCACGGAGTCAAGTTGCTCGCTGTCCACCTCGATGCCCTGGGCATCGGCGATGGTCCGGAGTTGGGCGGCGATGTCACCGGAACGGCCCCGGACCCGGTTGTCGTAGTCGGCCTGCCAGGCCGAGATGCACCGAGCCGGATCGAGTTCGAGTGCTTCGGCCGCCGCGGTCAAGGCGTGGTCATGACCATCCTTCGAGAACGGGGCGACGATCGTCCCGAACAGGTCGAACAGGACACCGGCCACCACCTCGTCTACCACCACCTCCGCCACCTCGTCAGTATGGTCGCCGTCGAGCGCACCGGGTAGGTCCACTGTCCCATGACCGTTGCCATCTGGTCACTGGTCGGTTCCAAATTCAGGTCGCTCCTGGTCAGCATCATTCGTACCCTGAACTTCATGGGATCGACGCCAGCACACCCTGGGTCAGGCGGGCACGCCCCGAAGCCGTTCGAACGACCCTTCAGCAGAAGGCACCTGTTCCAAGGAGCAGCCGTGGCGGGAACGGCGGTCGCCGCCCTCAGCGCCACCGGCCCCGCCGGCGAAGCGTCGGCAGCCACCACCTCACCGCCGTCGGCCAGCCGCACCGTCGACGTGGCCATCGTGGGTGGCGGACTGTCGGGTCTGGCCGCCGCTCGGCAGCTCGTGCGGGCCAAGAAGTCGGTTGTGGTGTTGGAAGCCAGCGACCGGACCGGCGGTCGGGTGCAGAATGCCGCCGTCGGCAAGGGTGCCGATCAGGTGACCGAGCTCGGTGGCGAATGGGTGGGACCCGACCAGGCCCGCATCCGCGCCATGCTGGCCGAGTACCACATCAAGACATTCTCGACCTACGACACGGGCTTCAGTCTCTTTGCCAACGCCGGCCAAGTGGAGCGCTTCCAAGGCACGGTCCCAACGGGGTTGTCGCCGGCCGACCAGGATGCACTTCTGGCCGGAATCACCACTTATGGCGATATGGCCAAACAGGTGCCGCTGGACGCACCGCAGCACGCACCTCAAGCGTCAGACTGGGATTCCCAGACGCTTGCCCAATGGCTGGGCGACAACGTTTCGACCCCTCTGGCCCGGACACTGCTGGGTTCGGCCATTGCCGGACCGATGGGTGCGGCTCCGGACCAGGTCTCGCTGCTGCACACGCTGTTCGTGGTCCAGAGCAACGGTGGGCCGCTTCCGCTGGTGTCGATCAAGGGCGGTGCCCTCCAGGATCGCATCGTCGGGGGATCGGGCCTGTTGGTCAAGAAGCTGACCGACGAGCTCGGCGACCGGGTGGTGCTCGAGACGCCCGTGTATGCCATCTCCCAATCGAAGTCGGGAGCTCGAGTCCAGAGCGTCAAGGGCGTGTTCAACGCCAAGCACGTCATCGTGGCCGCGGCCCCGGCAATGGCCGGCCGGATCGCCTACGACCCACCCATGCCGACGATCCGGGACCAGTTCACCCAACGGACGCCGATGGGCTGGGCCATCAAGGCCTTCGCCGTCTATCCGTCACCCTTCTGGCGCCAGGACGGCTTGAACGGCATCGTCTTCACCACCGGCGGACCGGTGACCGGCGTCTTCGACAACACGCCCCCCGGTGGAACCCCGGGTGTGCTGTATGCCTTGCTCGACGGCGAGACCGCACTGGCATGGGGCGCTATGCCAGCAGCCCAACGCAAGGCGGCGGTACTGGGTGCCCTCGGCTCCTTCTTCGGCACCCAGGCCACGACGCCCGCCCAGTACTTCGAGCGGGACTGGGCGGCACAGCCGTGGATTCGGGGCGGGGCGACCATGGGGGCGGTGCCGGGAACCTGGACCGCCTTTGGTGCCGCATGGCGAGCGCCGGTGGGTCGTATCCACTGGGCCTCCACCGAGACGTCCTCGGTCTCTGCCGGCGACATGGACGGGGCAATCCTCGCCGGCGAACGGGCGGCCACGGAGATCATGTCGTAGCTACGACGATGACCGGTCGGGAACGAGTACCGCAGGCCTGGGGCGCGGGACCTGGTGCGGTGGAGCCCTCCCGTCGTCGGGACTCGACCTTGGGAGTCCGGGGCCGCGCCCTCGCATGAACCGGGGCGCCCACCAGTTGGCCCGACCGGCCAGACGCATGAACGCCGGTACCAGCAGGCCTCGAATGACGAAGGCGTCCATCAGCACGGCCAGGGTCAGGCCCACGCCGAACAGCTTCATGAAGCTGATGCCGCTGGAGACCAGAGCCAGGAGCACCACGCTCATGATCAGCGCGGCTGCGGTGATGATCCTCCCGGACTGCTGCAGCCCCGTGGCCACGGCGTCACGGGTGTCGTGCCCCTGATCGTGGCGCTCTTTGATCCGAGAGATCAGCATCACCTCGTAGTCCATGGACAGGCCGAAGGCCACGCAGAACATGAGGATGGGCATGGTGGCAGTCAGGCTCCCGGTGGCGGTGAAGTCCAGGAGACCGGAGAGGTGGCCCTGTTGGAAGATCCACACCATGGCCCCGAACGTGGCCGAGAGGCTGAGCACGTTGAGGATGAGCGCCTTGATGGGGATCAGCAGGCTGCGGAACAAGAACAACAACAAGAAGAACGTGATGGCGGCGATGAGACCGAGGGCCAGGGGCAACTGGCTGGCGATAACGGCGTTCGAGTCCACGAATTGGGCCGGGAGACCGCCGACTAGGACGGGGAACGGCTTGGGCCCGGCCCGGATCTCGGTCACCAGGTGCTCACCGGCGGGGGAGAGAGGATCGACCGAGGGCACCACCGATAGCCAGGTCCCGTGTTCGGAGTGGAACTGCGAGAGGTATCCCGCGGCCATGGGCACCTGGACCCCATGGACGAAGACGCCGGTCTCGGTGTCCACCCGGGCCACGCCGGCCAGCAGGGAGAGACGCTTGCCGTACGCGGAGACCTCGCCCTGCTGGGAGGAACCGACGCCGGGGGCGACCACGGCCAGGGCGCCGCCCTGCCCGCTCCCGAACTCCGTGGTCAACAGGTCGTTGGTCTGGCGGACGTGGTTCGAGGGCGGAAGCACCCGGTAGTCGAGGTAGCCCAGCTTGAGCCCGAGGAACGGCGAGCCCAACACGGCCAGGCAGCCCACGACGAGGACGATCACGACGACCGGCCGGCGCATGACCAGCGCAGCCGTCCGGGACCAGAAGCCGACAGCGGGCGGCCGAACCGATCGACGCCACACGGTGTACTTGTTCACCCGGTGGCCGAGCAGTCCCAAGATGGCGGGCAACACGATCAGGGCGGCCAGGCCGGCCAGCAGGCTGACGGCGATGCCGGCATAGGCGAAAGACTGCAGGAACATCAGGGGGAAGACGAGGAGGGCGGACAGGGCGGCGGCCACGGTCAGGGCGCTCCCGGCCACCGTTCGCCCCGCGGTGGCCAGCGTGGTCTCGAGGGCGGCTTCCACCCCGCGTCCCTCAGCCAGTTCCTCTCGGAACCGGCTCACGACGAACAGGCTGTAGTCGATGGCCAGCCCCAGACCGAGGGCGGTAGTCAGGTTCACGGCGAAGACCGACACCGGGGTGAAGCCGGTGAGCAGGCGCAAGACGGCAAGGGTGCCCACGATGGCCACACCCCCGATGGTTAAGGGCATGAGCGCGGCGATGGCCGATCCGAACACGAACAGCAGCAAGATGATGGTCAGGGGAATGGCGATCATCTCGGCCCGGATGAGGTCGTGTTCCACCACCGAGTTGACCTCTTGGAAGGCGGGACCGAACCCACCGGCTTGGACGGTCATGGTGTTGGACACCTGACCCAGTCCGGCGATGATGGCGGGCTCGCGTCGGACGATCTCGTCCTGGTTGCCGACGATCCGCCCCACGATGAGTGCCTGGTCCCCGTCCGCAGTGCGCAGCACCGGCACCGCGCCCAGCGACCAGTAGGACATGACGTTGGCCATGTGGGGCTCGGCCGCCAGTCGGGCGGTAAGGCCGCGGCCGGCGGCGGCGACGGCGGAGCTGTCCACACTGCCGTGGCGGGCGGTGACCAACAGGATGAGATTGGGTTGGCCGGCGTGCAGGTCACTCTGAAGGACGGAGGCGGCTCTGATGGATTGCTCCGTGGAGGCGTCGAAGCCGCCTTGGGAGGTCCGCTTGGTGACTTGGGCTCCGAAGACACCGGCGGCGACGATGCCGACGGCGGTCACCGCCACGATGGCCCGGCGGTGGGCAAAGACGAACCGGGCGAGTGCTCTGAGGGCTCTGTCGAGGTTCATGACGTTCCTCCCAGGTCGACATACTCTGGGTACGTACTCTTAGTATCTCATATTCCCGAGGTATGGCCACTATGTCAAGTGGGCGTTCCACGACGCTCAAGTCCCAGGTAGATAGGGTTGCGGCCATGACCGAGGCGCGCACCCGGAGGGACGAGTACTCCGATGCCACGCGTCTAGCCCTGGTCGAGAGCGCCACCGACCTCTTTGGGGCCAAGGGCTTCACCTCGACCTCGCTGGACGAGGTGGCGGCCAACGCCCGGCTGACCAAGGGGGCGATCTATCACCACTTCGCGTCGAAGGTCGATCTGTTCGAGGCCGTGCTGGACCACCTCGTGGCCGACAGCGTCGAGCAGATGAACGAGGCGGCCTCGTCGGCCCCCACGGCCTGGGAGGGTGCCCTGGCCGCCCTGGACATCTTCCTCGAGGCCGAGCTCGATCCCATGATGCAGCGGGTCTGCTTCATCGAGGGGCC
>DATAUC010000014.1:0-36685 GCA_036268485.1 Acidimicrobiales bacterium | reverse complement strand
CCCTCGGCACTCCGGCCAGTCCACCGAAATCCGCTCGAGCCGGACCGGGTCGTCCCAAAGGAACCGTCACCGGCCCTCGACAGCGCTATCCCGTCATCAAAAAGGCGGCATGAAGCGATGTTGAAGGTTTAATTGCAAGCTAAGCGACAACGGCGAAGGTATCTCACAAATCATTCCCGGCAAGAACTGGGTCGAGCTCCCGACTGGTTCGTCCGTGGGCGTGGGATCGAACAGCCCCACCCAGATGTTGGCCCTGCTTTCGTCGCACGGCAGCAAGGTGACGCAGGTGGGTCGTTCGATCATCGATGGTGTCGCCGTCAAGGGTTACTCGGTGATTCCCAACCGTCGCTACGAACTATCGACACTGCAAAAGGAACACGTCCCCGCATCGCTCAAGGCGGGGGCCGAAAAGCTGGCCAAATCCACCTCATCGAAATACACGGTCTGGATCGACCACTCCAACCTCATGCGCCGAATGAACATGGCCATGACGATTCCCACTGGCCCCAAGCACACGGGCATCGAAAACATCACCATGGATTTCACCCACTACGGGATCCTGGCCCAGATTGTGCCGCCGCCCAAGTCCCAGGTGGCGAGCTACGCGCAATTCACCAAGGCCGAAGAGAAGGCATCAGCCTCTTTTCAATAGGGCCTGAATCCGCCACGGGTCTGGACCGTGGCGGATGTTTCAATCCGATGAACTGACTCTGTTTCAGTGAGCACGAAGGTGGCGTCGCACGTAGGCTCCCTGGCGTGCTCAGCAATTAGCTGCTCATTGAAGGAGTTGCCATGTGGACCACTGTGGGTAAGAGATGTGTCCTCATGCTGGCAGTCGCCCTCGGTGGCACGACGCTGGCTACCGCCTCCGCCGGGGCAAGCTCGGCGACTCCCCCTCAGTCCTACGGTTCGTTGCCCGCTGAGCACGGGACGCCCACCAAGGGGGGCGTTGTCAGCATCGCAGAGCCCCCGAGCGCCGGACCGACGTACATCTTCCCCATCACACCGGGCGCCAATCTGAGCGTGTACGACGTGGACCAGTTCCAGGACTACATGTGGCGGCCACTCTGGTTCTCCCCCAAGGGGGCTGAACCGACGATCGACTACACCGACAGCATCTCGCCCCACGCCCCGACCTACTCCAACGACAACAAAACGGTGACCATCACCCTCCGTCCCAACTGGAAATGGTCCGATGGGACGCCGGTGACCTCCACCGATCTGGTCTTCTACATCGACCTCTTGAAGGCCGCCGTGGCCATCAGCCCGGCCAACGACGGGGACTACACGCCGGGCCTGTTTCCCGACAACCTCGTGTCGATGTCGACCCCCAACACAACCACGTTGGTGTTGAACTTCTCCGCCACCTACAACCAGAACTTCATCTTCTTGGACCAGCTGGGCGGGATGGAGCCGCTTCCCGCGCAGGCATGGGCCGAGACCAGCGCCAGCGGCCCGATTGTGGACTTCACCGATCCCGCCAACGCCAAGGCGATCTACACATTCCTCAATGCGCAGTCCAACGACCTCTCCACCTACGGCACCAATCCTCTCTGGCAGGTGGTCGATGGGCCCTTCAAGATTTCCAGCTTTGACCCGGCCACCGATGGCAACACCCTGGTGGCCAACCACGCCTTCAGCGGGCCCTCCAAGCCGAAGATCGCCGGCATCGACAACGTCGCCTTCACCTCCACATCGGCCGAGTTCAATCAACTGCTGACCGGGAAGCTCACGATCGGCGGCGTTGACGCCAGTGACCTGCCTCAGGTGCCCAAGTTGGAGAAGGAGGGCTACGACGTGTGGGGCTACCCGAACCTCGGGTTCGACTACATCACTTACAACTTCAAGGACAAAACCGGTGAGTTCGACAAGATCATCAGTCAGCTGTACTTCCGGCAAGCCCTGGCCCACCTGCAGAACGAGCCCGGCATCATCAAGTCCAAGGGCGGTTACGGCGGAGCGGCCGGGCAGGCCTATGGGCCCGTGCCGGCAGTTCCACCCACGCCCTTCACTCCTTCTAACGCCACGACGAATCCGTACCCCTACAGCGTCTCGGCTGCCTCGAAGCTCCTGTCCTCTCATGGTTGGGACGTGAAGGCCGGCGGGACCACGACCTGCCAGAAGCCCGGTACGAGCTCAAGTGAATGTGGCGCCGGCATCTCCAAGGGCACTCCGCTGACCTTCAACATTGTCTACGTGGCCGATCCACAGATCGGGGCTACAGAGGTTGAGCAGTTTGCCTCCGCTGGCAAGGAGATCGGCATCACCATGAAGCTGCAGACGAAGACCTTCAACTACATCGAGAGCAATCTTTCGGATGTCTCCAACCCCAACAACGACAACTCCTGGGCCATGCAGGAGTTCGGCGGGTTCACCGACGACCTCTACCCGACAACAAATGAGATCTTCAACACCACCGGCTCCTTCAACGGGGGCGGGTTCTCGAACCCGACCATCGATGCGGACATCAACGCGTCGGCCAACTCGCTCAATGCGAAGGCGGTCGAAAAGGAGCTCAGCGACATCACCCGCTTGCAACCGGGACTCTTCCAGGCGGAACCCGATTTGATCGTGGCCTTCAAGAAGGACCTCTCGGGGCCGCCATCCAGCTTCGCCGCACTTTCGCAATATCAACCCGAGCCGGAGTACTGGTACTTCACCAAATAACACGGTGTCCATGTCAGCATCCTGGGCGTCGGACGCCCATGAGTGAGCACTGCCAGATCGCTGGGATTCGAGCACCCGCGCCGTGATCAGCTATCTGCTGCGTCGCGTGGCGGCCTCCATTGTGGTCGTCTTCGGCATTGCCCTCCTGACCTTTATACTGCTGCATGCCGTGGCGCCGACACCGGGCCGGGCCGTGCTGGGCGACCGGGCCAGTCCGGCCGCGGTCAATGCGTTCAACCGTATGCACGGCTACGACCGCTCCATATGGCAGCAATTCTTTTCCTACATAGGCCAGCTCTTTGAGGGAAACCTGGGCTATTCGTACAAGTTGAACCAAACGGTGAATTCGCTGCTGGCCGAGAATGCCGCTCGCAGTGCGTGGCTGTCCGGCATCTCGTTACTCTTGAGCGTCGCCATCGCCGTGCCGCTCGGGATCTTCCAGGCCATCAAGCGGAACTCCGTCATCGATCAGACACTGACCGCCGCCACCTTTACTGCGTATTCCATTCCCGACAACTTCTTGGGCATCATCGTGATCGGCCTGTTCGCCGTCAACCTCGGCTGGTTCCCGGCAGAGGCGAACCAATCCGAATCACTGGTTGCCTACATCACCGACATTCATTCCATGTTCTTGCCCATCATGGTCCTCACCTTGACATCGGTGGCCGGGTACTCGCGGTACATGCGATCGTCCGCACTCGATGCGCTGGCCCAGGACTACATACGTCTCGCCCGCGCCAAAGGGCTCACCGAGTCGGCCATCTTGCGACGGCACCTGCTACGCAACGCCAGCCTGTCCATGATCACCCTGATCGGCCTCTCCATTCCGGCACTCCTCGGCGGCAATCTCATTGTGGAGGATCTCTTCAACTCTCACGGTCTCGGCCTCCTCTTCATCAACGAGCTCAACAACGAGGACTATCCAACCGTCATCGCGCTGGTCTTGATCGGTGGCGTCCTGACCGTCATCGGCAACCTCGTGGCCGACGTGGCCCTCTCTGTCGCCGACCCCCGAATTCGGATCGCGTAATGGCCATCATCGGCGACGCATCCCAAGGGCTCCCGCTCCCGCTCCCGCTCCCCGAAGGTGGTCAGGTCCAAGGTCCCCGCGCCGGGTGGCGGCTGGCCCTCTCGTCGTTCGTGGAGAACAAGTTGGCCGTGGTCGGCGTGGCCATCGTCGTCCTCTTTCTGGCCTTCTGCTTTCTGGGGCCATTCGTGTACCACACGAACCAGCTGCAGACCGACGTTCTCGACGCCTATCTGTCGCCCGGGAAGGGCCATCCGCTCGGCACGGACTCCAACGGTTTCGACGAGCTCGGCCGCATGATGAAGGGTGGCCAGTCGGCGTTGGAGATCGGGCTCTTTTCGTCCCTGATCGCCACCGTCATCGGGACGCTGGTGGGCGCCATCGCCGGCCTGGTTGGTGGATTCGTGGACGCCATCCTCATGCGACTGGTCGATGTCTTGTTGTCCATCCCGCTGCTCTTCGTCATCCTCATCGTCTCGGCCCACTACGGCGCCAGCGTGATTCGACTCTCCCTGATCATCGGCGCGTTCTCGTGGTTGGTATCGGCCCGCCTGGTGCGCGGCGAGGTGCTCTCGTTGCGGGTGCGTGATTTCGTGCTGGCGGCACGGACCATGGGAGCGACCCGGAATCGACTCATCTACAAGCACCTCATTCCCAACGCGCTGGGCGTGGTCATCGTCAACATCACCTTCCAGGTGGCCGACTCCATCAACTTCTTGGCCATTCTGGGATTCCTGGGCTTCGGCCTGAACTACCCCCAGGTCGACTGGGGCGACATGCTCTCCAACGCGCTGAATTCCCTCCAGGACGGCTACTGGTGGCTGGTGTATCCGGTGGGAATCTGCCTGGTCGTGGTGGTGATGGCGTTCAACTTCATTGGTGACGCACTCCGCGACACCGTCGATGTCCGTTTGCGGCGGCGCTGAGAAAATTTCCATGCCCATTCTCGAGATCGAAGACCTGTCAACGCATATTCAGCTGTCGCGTTCGGTGGTGCAGCCTGTGGGGAACATAAGCCTCTCTATCGAAGCCGGGGAGACGCTGGGCCTGGTGGGAGAATCCGGTTGCGGCAAGTCGATGACCGGGCTGTCGATCATGCGCCTCCTGCCTTCCGGGGGCCGAGTCGTCTCTGGTGCGATTCGACTCGACGGGCAAGACCTGGTGACGCTGAGCGATGCCGAGATGCGCACCGTCCGCGGCAACGACGTGGCCATGATCTTCCAAGATTCGCTGACGTCCTTGAATCCCACTATGGCCATCGGTCGACAGATCGCCGAGCCGGTGCGACAACATCGGGGCTGGTCTGAAGCGCAGGCCATGGATCGGGCCACCGAGCTCTTGAGCCTGGTCGGGTTCCCGCGACCCGACGAGCAACTCGTCATTTTCCCGCATCAACTTTCCGGTGGTCAGCGGCAGCGGGTCATGATCGCCATCGCCCTGGCCTGCGAGCCCAAGCTCCTCATCGCCGACGAACCGACCACGGCCCTCGACGTGACGATTCAGGCGCAAATCCTGGCCCTGCTCGATGATCTCAAGGAGCGACTCGGCATGGCTGTGCTCCTCATCACGCACGACATGGGCGTGGTGGCGGGACGAGCTGATCGGGTGCAGGTCATGTACGCCGGTCGCATCGTGGAGAGCGCCCGGACCAGCCCTCTCTTCACCCACATGCGGCATCCCTACACCCAGGCGTTGTTGGGATCGATCCCGAAGTTGACGCAGGATCCCGACGTCGAGCTGTTCTCCATTCCCGGTTTGCCCCCTGACCTGACGGATCCACCACCGGGGTGCCGATTTGCCGCCCGGTGCCGCCACGCCACCGACCAATGCCGGGTGGAGGAACCACCACTGGACGGGCCGTTACCCGGACATGTCTTCGCCTGCTGGCATCCGATTGACGGGCCGGTCGACGCTGTGTCGGCCAGCGCGTCGGCCGTCACAAGACCGGGTGTGCCCCAGCCTGAGGAGGCCCGTGCCCTTCTTGTGCTCAACCATCTGGTCCGGGAGTATCCCGTCACCGCCGGCGTGGTGCTGCAACGCCAAGTTGACTCGGTCAAGGCCGTCAGCGACGTCTCCCTGTCGGTCAACGCCGGCGAGACCTTTGGCCTGGTGGGTGAGTCCGGGTGTGGCAAGACGACACTGGGCAAGATCATCGTCGGGCTTGAGGTTCCCGACAGCGGAAACGCTGTGTTCGATGGCACCGACATCTCGGGCCTGAGTGGGCACGACTTCCGCCACTTCCGGCGGGACCTGCAAATGATGTTCCAGGATCCGATCGGGTCGTTGGACCCACGCATGCGAGTCGGGGCCATCTTGCGAGAGCCCATGGAGATCCAGGGGATCGGCAGTCGACGGACGCGGGACACGGTGATCAGAGATCTTCTCGGCGAGGTCGGTCTACCCGCGTCAGCGGTCGAACGGTTCCCGCACGAATTCTCGGGGGGTCAACGACAGAGGATCGGACTGGCCCGCGTCCTGACACTGAACCCCAAGGTCATTGTGGCCGACGAACCGGTGAGCGCACTCGACGTCTCCATTCGAAGCCAGGTCCTGAACCTCATGAAACGCCTCCAGGACACGCACGGCATGACCTACGTGGTCATTTCGCACGACCTGGCCGTGATCAAGTACCTGGCCGACCGCATCGGCGTGATGTACCTGGGCAAGCTGGTCGAGACCGGCTCAGCCGACGACATCTATCAGCGCGCCGTCCACCACTACACGGCCGGCCTCATCGCCACCATTCCCGAGCCCGATCCCGATCGCGAGCGGTCCAAGACGGCCGTGGCCATAAAGGGAGAGTTGCCCAGCGCAGTGCACCCACCCTCAGGATGCCGCTTTCGGACCCGGTGCCCAGCCGCGGCGGAACGTTGCGCCAGCGAGGAGCCACCGCTGCGATCCTTCGGGCCGGGACACCTGGCTGCCTGCCACTTTCCCCTGCGTACCCCGGTTGCGATCTCGTAGTTCTCATCGGAGCGCCGGGGCCGGGCTCCGGTACGCTCCACGGCGACATGCTGCGATTTCTCCTGCGCTTCCTGGCCCTGGCCTGCCTGGCCGTGGCCGTCTTCCTGGTACTGATGCAACCCAAGGAGACGGTGGCCGGCGTCAATGTGATTGCCAAGGTGAACGTGTCCGTGCAGTGCTCCAGCGTGTGGGACCAGGTCACCCACAAAGCCAAGCCGGCCTCGCTGACCCTCAACGGGAACGCCATCTCCAGCCTGCCGGCGGCCCAGAACGCCTGCGACTCGGCCAGCCGGAAAATCAAGAAGATCAGCGCCGGCCTGGCTGCCGGCGCCGTCGTGTTGACGGGGCTGTCGTTCGTGCGCCGTCGGAGCCGTCGCCCCCGGGGTGCTCACGTCGCCCACTAGCGCGGAGTCGTCAAGGCGGTGCAACCCTCGTCAGCAGTGTGGGCCGAGTTCGACCGCCTCTCCGGGCTTGGACGCCGTCGCCGCATCAGTGGCGTCGGCAGAAAACACAGCAATGGGCAGTGTGTCGAAAGCGAATGGGTACAAGAGCAGACTCCCCGCCCCCGGATTCCCTACATTGCCCAACGGGACCGTGATGGTGAACGTGTGGTTGGCAAAGGTCCCGCTGTCGCTGTGTACGAACGTGGTGCCGCTCTTGGTCAGGTTGCCGTCGCCGTAGACCACGCGACCGGTGGGCAATGAAATGGCAGCCGGCACGTTGGGAATGGGCGGATCGACCTCAGCACCGGCAAAGTAGGTGACTCCCAGGTAGGTCCACGCCATCAGGAAGCTGAAGCCGCCGAGCGCATCAAGTGGGCCATGGGTCGACAGGGCGGGACCTGAGATCGTGGCCACCAAGGCCGTCCCTTGAGCGTTCGGCGCCAACGTGGCCGATGTGATGTCGAGCGACGGGTCGTTGACAAAGGGAGACACCAGCGAGATGTTCGGATCAAGGGCGTTGCCGGCCGGGGAACTGATGGTGACGCTGCAGGCCACGGCCGGGAAGAACGACTCCGGATCCGGCGTGGGCGAAGGGTGGGTCGGCGTCAGAGTCGGATCGTGATCGACATCACGGATGAAATTGGCCGCATCAATGGCACCCCAACCCGTGGTGTAGTCCCAGCCCCGATGGGCCAGTTCGTAGAAGTTGCCGGTGGGCAATTCGGCGGAAGTGACATCGTAGAAGTCTCGGGACGCATTGCCCAACGTGCCCTTGCCCACCGCATAGAAGGTGTCATTGGCAAACCCCAGTCCCCCATAGACGCCGTTGGCGGCGGGCGGTGAGGCCGCTTGAATACGTGCCCACAATCCCACCGTCACCGGTGACGAGAGGCTGGTGCCACCGACTGGAGACGGGATCATGTCCTCGTTGACCAGATAGCCGTTGTTCCCGAGCAACACACCGTCAATCAGGCCGGACCCCGATATCGCCGCCACATCGGGGACGCCGCGACAGATCGTGCCCAACGGGATGGCACCGCCCGGACCGCTGAGTTCAGTGCACGGTTTGCCAATGGCGCTGACCCCTTCTTGATACGAGGGGCGCGGCACATTGGCCGCCGGTCCCCCACCGGTGAAGATCCACGCCTGCTCCGCCACCCGGGCCGGCGTCGTGGTCGCCGCCGTGGCCGGGGCACCCGTCGCCGCCACGTTGGTGGTGCCGTTGGTGGTCACGACCGTGCCACCGACGCAGACGGCGTAGATGCTGACGCAGGGATAGTTCTGATCAAAGGGCAACGGTTGCGGGATCACACCGTTGCCCGCCGACAGGACGGGCAGGATGACGGCGGGACACGATCCCGCCGTGTCGCCGGCCGAGGTGAAGAGCGTGCGTCCTTCGAGCACCGCCTGCTCCAGGGACGGATCGGCCAGCAGTTGGAGCTGATTGCCGATGGCCCCTTGTCCGACCAGCAGCGGCGGCAGGTTCTTTTCGAGGGGGGAGGCCGGATCGGACTCGCATTCACCGAAGCTGGCGTCCATCTGCTTGGGTCCCGCGGGATCATTGGCCCAGGTGTCGAACATGACGGCCGAATCGGCATCGAGCGGGGTGGAGGCAAAGTACAGATCGAGTTTCGACAACGACGGCGCCATGCCGTCGATGGCCTGGGTGTCGAGGTTCCACTCTCCTTCGCCCAGGAGGTCGTTGTCGTTGGGCACCGGCGGGCTCGTTACCTGGTCCTCATTGACAATGCGGACAGGAACAGGTGGAAGGCCCATCCGCAGATCGAACACCCGCAGATCCGACACGACGCTGTTGCTGTACCCGGCACCGAACATGCCTGCCGTCTCACCTTGGCCTTGGTCCGACGTCGGCGCGTCGTAGACGCCCCACAGATCCTGGGCCACGTCCGTCCCGATGTAGCTGGTCGGGGCGGTCGCCACCTTCGGGCCCGCCGTCACCGGCAGGCCGCCGATCTCCGATTCTGTCCACATGCGCTGCAACGTATTGAGGCCGGCCACGTCGGTGATGGGCAGGTCGGCTGGGATCTCCGGGGGGCGTTGGTTGGCCACGAAGGAATACGAGCCGATCCTGTAGGAACCGAACGTGGTGTGCAGGAGATCCGAAAGCTGGGACACGCTGCCCTGCACGGCGATGAGATCACCGGCGCCCGAGATGTACGAAGGCGTCAGCCCGTCAGTGCGCAGCCACGCAGTGGTCGCCGCCACGGTGGACGCCGAGACGCCGAACGTTGCGTCGTACTGCGCCGGCGTCAGGAACCGGTGGTAGTTCGAGCTGGAGGGGTTATAGAGAGTGCTCAAGGCGGCCGACTTGGCGGCCGAGTTGTCCGCGCTCAGTCCAATATCGACCGTCAGGCGGGTGCTGGCCGCGGCCGGGCCCAGGAGGGTGGCCTGGGAGAGTCCGGGCAGAACGTTGGCTGTCTTGAGGAGCTGGGCCACGGTCGTGGCGGCACCGGGTGTGCCGCTGGCCAGGCTGGCCGACGCCACCACTCCGAGCACCATGACGGGGGCCGCCAGGACCCTGATCCACCTGTAGGTCATACGCAACTCTTACCCGCCGTCGGTAGTGAGGGGTGCCACGGCGGCGGCCGGCGGAGCCGAGCTCTCGCTGGACGTGGTGGCCAACGAAGGCCCGGCGGTGGCGGTGGCATCGGTGCAACCGCGGGCGGCGGTCCAGGTGGCCAGGGCGGAGGCGGCCGCGTTGCCGGTGAGCGGTTGGGGCAGATCGTTGACGATGACGGCCGGCCGCCAGGTCACGGTGTCGATGTGGCGGCCGGTCACGGTTACCAACAGCGCGCCGCTGGCGTTTTCGGGGGGCGAGTTGTTGTAGAAGGCGAAGTTGCCCAGGCCGTAGTCGACGAAGGCCGAACCCAGGTACCCGGCGCCCAGCAAAACATGGGCGTGGGTGCCGATGATGATGTCGGCCCCCGCTTTGACCAGCAGGTTGGCCAGCGGCTCCTGCAATGGATTCGGACAGGCATCGAGCTGGGTGCCCCAGTGCAGGTAGACCACCACCGTGTCGGAAACCTTGCGGGCGGCCTGCACGGCGGCGACGAGATCGTTGACGTCATAGGCCGAGGCCAGTCCGGGTTGGGTGGCGGTGGCCGTCCAGGCCGTCTCGAGCCCACTGTCGATGACCTGGGTGGCCGCAATTATGTCGATGCGCTGCCCGTCGATGATGGTGCGGTAGGGCGCAAACGCCTGGGCCGCCGTCTGACCGATGCCGATGATGGGATACCCGCTCCGCGCTTTGGTCGAGAGCGCCATCTGCAATCCAGCGGCGCCGCAGTCCTCACCGTGGTTGTTGGCCTCGCTGACCAACGAGATGCCGGCTCCGTGCAATGCGGTGACGGCAGCCGGCGGGGCATAGAAGACGAACTCCTTGTCCTGGGCCAACGGGCAGGTCCCGTCGGTCAGGGCGGACTCGAAGTTGGTCATCACCAGATTCGCCCCGGCGACGAGTTGGGGGACGGTCGGCCCCAGGGCGGTCGTGGCGTCATCGGCCAGGCGGTCACCCAGTGTCGTGTCGACCGGGAAGTTCACATCACCGCCGAAAGCCAGGACAATGGGCTTCCCGCTGCCTTCCCAGTCCGGATTGAGCGGAGAACTCGAAGGTGGCGGCACCTTGGCCTTGTGGTGGCTCGGGTGGTGCTGTGGTGGCGTCGTCGATCCGTGGCTTCCGCCGCGCGTGAGCAGGATCCCAGCCGCCGCCCCGGCGACCAACACGATCAGCAGGATGCCCCACCAGCGTCGGTTGCGTTTGACTCGGCGAGTGGTGAGTTCGGGCGGGGCGGGCGGGCGCTCAACCGGTGTCAAGAGTGCAGTGTTCGACGTGCCCAGAGCCTACGTCGCCTGGACGGCCCGCCTCATCTCGTCGAGTGCCTGCGCCACGAGCTGTTGCACCGGCACCGAGGTGATGAGCCCATCGGCTCCCACCTCTGAACGGGCCAGTGGGGCGTGCAGACAGGCGGTCGGGATGATGATAGCGCCGACATAGCCGAGCACGACAGCCAGGGTTTCGTAGGCGCCGCGGGCCCCGGTGGGGGCGCCTGAAATGTTCACCCAGCCCACCGGCTTCTGGTAGATCTCGCCACCCCCGACCGACCAGTCCAAGAGGTTCTTGAACGACCCGGGCAGCGAACCGGCGTACTCGGGTGTACTGAACAGAATGGCGTCGGCCGCGCCGATCTGCCGGCGCACGTGCTCGACGGCGGCGGGGAGCGGGGCACGGTCATCGTCGGGGTTGAAGTGCGGCAGATCGGCCATGCCCGTGCACACCGTCGTCGCCACGCCCTCCACCCGCAGCTGGTGGGCCGTGCGCACCAGAGCGCCGTTGGTCGAATCGGCCCGGATACTGCCCGAAACCAACAGAATTTTCACCGGGATACTCACCACTTTGAGCGTAGGGAGTCAGCGCTGCAACGGTGTCGCGTCGCAAGAATGTGCACAGGGGTGCGCCGTTCGGCCAGACTATGCACCATGAATAAACGAGAACTAGCCAAAGCAGTTGCCGTACAAGCCGATGTTGAGTTGAAGACGGTGACCGCCGTCCTCGACGGTTTCACCGACGTGGTGACCGCGGTGGTCTCCAAGGGTGAGCCGGTTGCCATCACTGGATTCGCCAAATTCGTCAAGGTCGACCGCGCCGCCCGCATGGGCCGCAACCCCGCCACCGGCGAGACGATCCGCATCAAGGCCTCCAAGAAGGCGCGCATCACGCCGGTGAAGGCGTTCAAGGACGCGGTCCTGGCCCCGGCCACCGCGCCCAAGCTCGTCAAGGGTGCCTTCCCGACCATTGACGCCGCCGTGGCGGCTGCCGGGAAGAGCGCCGCTGTTGCGCCCGTGAAGGCCACCACCACACGTGCCCCGGCCAAGAAGGCTCCGGCCGCCCGCAAGGCCCCCGTGGCGAAGAAGGCCCCGGCCAAGAAGGCTCCGGCCAAGAAGGCCCCCGCCGCCCGCAAGGCCCCCGTGGCCAAGAAGGCCCCGGCCAAGAAGGCTCCGGCCAAGAAGGCCCCGGCCAAGCGCGCACGCTGAGTGACTGAAGCCCGTCGTCGGGCTTCATGGTTGTGAGGGGAGACGCTGGCGGGTCGGGTCGAAGGAGTGACCCGGTCGCCAGCCGTCCCCCCGATGAGCCCCATCCTGATCGGCTCTCCCCCGCCCACCCGGACTACGAGGCCATCCTCGACCTGCATGCGGAGGCGCTCCGCCGTGGCGCCATGAGCTACACGGATCCGGGCAGCGGGTACACCGTCCTCACCGCCGGGTATCTGATCCAGCGCGGCTACTGCTGCGAATCGGGCTGCCGACACTGCCCTTACCTCGAATGACCTTCAGTGCCATGATCAGGCGGTGAGCGATACCTCGCAGGGACTGGGCTGGTGGATGGCCTCTGACGGTCGCTGGTATCCGCCCGAGACATGGACGGGAGCGCCGGTGCAGTATCCAGGTGCGGTCATCCCGGGCTACCCCAGCGGTGGACCGGGCTCGCCCTATTCCTACGTGGCGACGCAGAGCACCAACGGCTTCGCCGTGGCCTCGCTGGTGTGCGCCTGCTCCGGCGTGTTCTTCTTGGGTATCCCGTCGGTGATCGGCATCATCTTCGGCTTCATTGCCCGCGGTCAGATCAAGCGATCGGGCGGCCGGCAGGGTGGGGGCGGGTTGGCGCTGGCCGGCATCATCGTCGGATTCGCCGTCGTGGGCGTGGCCATTCTCCTCATTGTGCTGATCGCTGTCTTCGCCAACGACTCGAGTTCCTGCAACACCTTCAGCGACGGCCTCAACTGTACGGTGAACTGATGCGCGGCCTCCTCTACGGCGTCAGGCCTGAGCGCTGGACCCCACCCGATGCGGACAACCATCTCCTGGTCGGCCTGTCCCGCGTACCCATGCGAATGGACGAGCTGGACCTGCCCCATCCGGTGCGCGACGGATGGGTCATGGCCAAGACCCGGCTGACCGGCATCTGCGGCTCCGATGCCAAGCAGGTCTTCATGGACTTCGGCGACGACTACACCGACAGCGCCCTCAATGGCCTTTTCACCTTTCCCACCGTGCTCGGCCACGAGGTGGTGGCCGAGGTGGCCGAGGTTGGTCCGGGCGTCGACACCTTGGAGGTCGGCCAACGGGTGGTCCTCAACCCGTGGCTGTCGTGCGCGCCCCGGGGCGTCACACCGTTGTGCGGCGCCTGCCAGGACGGCGACTACAGCCTGTGCTGGCATTTCACCCGGGGCCCCCTGGCCGCCGGCATCCACACCGGGACTTCCAAGGATGCTCCCGGGGGCTTTGCCGAGTACCTGCCGGCCCATCACTCCATGCTGATCCCGGTTCCCGACAGCATCCCCGACGAGGTGGCGGTGCTGGCCGACCCCTTCGCCGTCTCGTTGCACTCGGTCACCCGGCACCCGCCGCCGCTTGGTGGGAAGGTGCTGATCTACGGCGGCGGTGCGCTCGGCATCACGGCCACTGCCATCGTGCGCGCCCTGCATCCCGATGTGGAGGTCATGGTGGTCGCCCGCTTCCCGGCCCAGGCCGCGCTGGCCCGCCGGTTGGGCGCCACCGTGGTCAGCCCGTGGCCGGTGCAGGAACTTTTGGAGGAGGCGGCCGCCTGGTCGGGCGGAGTGCTGCAACGGGTCGAGGGTTCGCTTCCCATGGCCCACCCGGGCGGCATCGATGTCGTCTACGACACCGTGGGCACCGGCGAGACAGCCGAGATCGGCGTACGCCTGCTCAAGGCCCGCGGCACCATGGTCAAGAGCGGCGTGCATGCGCCCGAGCGCTGGGAATGGTCGCCCCTCTACTTCAAGGAGATCTCCTGGGTGGGCTCCAATGCTTTCGGGGTGGAGGAGATCGACGGCGTTCGCCGGCACGGCATTGCGCACTACCTGCACCTGGTGGCCGACGGCCGGATCAACTTGGCCGGCATGCTGACCCACACATTCACCCTGGACCAGTGGCGGGAGGCCTTCACCGCCCTGGCCACCCAGGAGCACAGCGGCGCCATCAAGGCCGCCTTCGACTTCCGGTCCACTTGACAGGGGTCCCCTGAGGCGTAGCGTCAGGGGAGCAGCAGCGCACCATCCGATCAGGGGGGCCTCCATGACGATGCACGAGACGATCCATGTCGGGGTCGGCGAGCCGGAACCGAAGTGGGGCATCAACTCCCCGGCGACGACCATGTTCGACTTCAACTACACCGACGGCCGCGACCAGCTGCTCCGGCTTTATGACAAGGGCACCCGGCGCCAGTGGATCGGCAGCGACCGGCTGGACTGGTCGCTCGAGGTCGATCTCGACAATCCGGTCGGCCTGCCCGATGACATCAACCCGCTCTTCGGCACGCCGTGGTGGGATGCCATGGACGACAAGCGCAAGGGCGAGGTGCGGCGTCACTTCGAGGCCTGGCGCTTCAGCCAGTTCATGCACGGCGAGCAGGGTGCGCTCATCTGCACCGCCAAGATCGTGCAGACGGTGCCCGACATCGACTCCAAGTTCTACGCCGCCACCCAGGTCATTGACGAGGCCCGCCACGTTGAGGTCTACAGCCGCTACCTGCACGAGAAGGTGCAGATGGTCTACCCCCTCAACGTGCACCTCAAGAGCCTGCTGGACGACGTGATCTCCGACAGCCGCTGGGACATGACCTACCTCGGCATGCAGGTCCTCATTGAAGGGCTGGCTCTGGCCGCCTTCGGCGTCATCCGCAACATGGCCGAGGAGCCCTTGGCCAAAGCGCTCAACGCCTACGTCATGCAGGACGAGGCCCGCCACGTCATGTTCGGGCGCCTGGCCCTGCGCGACTACTACCCCCAGCTCAGCCAGGCCGAGCGCGACGAGCGCGAGGAGTTCTGCGTCGAGGCCTGCTACCGCATGCGCGACCGCTTTCTGGGCAATGAGGTGTGGGAGAACCTGGACCTGCCGGACGAGGTCGGCACCTACGTCGAGAACAGCGAGACCCTGCGGGTGTTCCGCAGCTACCTCTTCATGCGCATCGTCCCCATCCTCAAGGACATCGGCCTGTGGGGCCCCCGCATCCGCAAGGCCTTCGAAGAGATGGGCGTGATGGCCTTCGCCGATACCGACATCGACGCCGAGATGGCCGGCGACGAAGCGGCGGCCGAGGAGTACGACCGCACCCGCATGGCCCATGTCAAGGCCGTGGCCGACCTGGCCTGAGTCGGCTCGGGGGCGGCTACGGACCCTGTTGGTGCAGGCCGGCCTGAATCTGCTGCGTGGGCTCGTTCGTATCGAGGTAGTCGCGCCACGACAGGACGAGGCCGTCCCCGTCCACGGCGATGACCGTCGCCCCTTCCATGGTGATGGGGATGGGGATGGATCCCTGGAAGGTGCCGGTCCCGGTCCATTCGAAGACGGCCCAGTCCGCACCGCCGCGGATCCCGTCCACCCGCTGGCGCCAGTCGGGGAAGAGAGCATTGGTGTCGTCGGCCACCTTGCGCACGTCGGTCGTCCACGGTGTCACCGGATCGCGGAACACACCTTCGGGTGCGAACAGCGCCACGAAGTCGTCAGCACCGTCCAGGTTCTCGAAGCGGCGGGCCCAGGCCTCCCAGTCCATGCGGCCTCACTCCCCCCGCAGGCTCTGGGCGGAGAAGGTGACCACGGCGTCGTCCAGCGGCAAGATGACCTGGGGGGCAATGAACTTGTGCTCCCCGGCCTCCAGCCGAACCGAGGTGCCCCAGGCAGTGAAGCCCACGGCGTGTCGGGCAAAGGTCATCGGGCCTTCGGTCACCTTGACCTGCACCACGCCCTGGGCCCCCACGGCCAACGCCGAGTGCTGCATGCGCTCCATGGCCGACTCGCGGGCCGAGTACATGGCCTCGGTGAAGTTGGTCAGTTCCACGTTCTGCGTCTTCTGCTGCAAGACCGCACCGGCCGTGCGGCGGGGGGCGTAGACGAAGCTGGCGCCGAAGGCCAGCCCGACCGGCATCCAGCCGGCACTCTTGAGCAAGGTGAAGTCGCGGGCCGAAAGGTCGGACACGAAGGGGGTGGCCGGGGGCGTTACCTTGCTACCCTCAACCGGCCGTACCGCCGTGCCCACCAGCTCGACGTCGACATGGTGGGTGCGTACTTCGACCTCGACCCGCACGCCGACCACGCCGTAGCCCTTGGCCTTGCGGCATTCATCGCGCAGTTGCTCCGCCGCCCCTTCGACCGCCGCGTTGTGGGCCGTGGAGGCCGACACGATCTCGCCCTGGCCCCAGTTCCAGACGCCGTAGGGAATGGACACCACCGACACCCCGCAGACCAGGTCCACCGGCTCCCAGCCGGCCGAGTGCAGGAGCAGCGCCTCGTCAATGGAGAGGTCGGACGTGATGCCCCGAGCCTTGGTCGACGGCGCGGCCACCGCCAACGACTGGGCCCCCCGCAGCATCTCGGCCCGCACGTCCACGCCCTCGCTCATGAGAGACGCACCGTCGGCCGTGGGGCCGGCACGACATCGAAGTCCTTGAAGCGCCGCATCCGGTTGCCCCGCAACGTGCAGTCGATCACCTCGTCGCCCGCCGACAGCTCCCGCTTGTCCACCTGCAGCTGGGCGCCGTGCAGGGCGTCGCCGTGCAACTGCTGGCGTACCCGCTTCCGGGCCAGCTGGCGCACCGCCATGTGGGCCCGGCTCACCTGGTCCACCTCCTGCGAGTTGGTCGGGCCACCCCAGGTGCGCCCACCTTCCATCAGGTATTCGGTCATGCAGTAGGCCCAGACCCGGACCGAGGCCAACGAAGCCACCACGGCGATGGGCATGAACCCCGCCTCAATGGACTTGGTCAGTCGCTGCCCGGCCAGATAGGTGGTCCAGGGGATGCCGCCGGCCGGGGGCGGGCCGTCGCCCACCACCACGGCGGTACCCAAGAAGTGGAACTCGGTCGTCTGCGACTCGGCCAGGTGCGTGATCCGGTCGACCACCCCGATCACCCCGTGAGCCGACAGGGCGGTCGCCTCGTCGAGCATGCGGGCATAGGCAGCGTCATAGCCCTGGTGCCAGGCGTCCTCCACCCACGGCTGCTCGATGTTCTGCCCCCACATCCGGTGCTCGTTGGAGACGAACCCGTGCGGGCAGCGGTAGGTCTCGCTGTAGGCATCGGAGTTCTGGTTCCCCATCGCATAGGGCGAGATGCCCCGCGAGAACCCGGAGCCGGCGCCGTACCAACCCCAGCGCATCACGCAGAAGCCCTGGACCAGTCCGACCGGCTGCAGCCCGAGATCGAGGCAGGCGGCGAAATCGGGCACGGTCAGGCCGGACGAGAAGGCCGATGAGCTGAGGCGTCGTTGGGCCGCCTCGGGCAGCACCTCGCTCATCAGTTGTCGAGCGAGATGATGGTGATCGGCTTGGGCAGCGTGACCTCGCCGGTGGTCTTGGTGACCGCCGTCCCCAACGCCAGGAACTCAATGGTGTGCGAGCCCCACTGGTGCGACTTCTCCTCCAGCCGCACGCCCACGATCCCGCTGGCTTTGAGTTCGGTGGCCTCATCTTGCATGCGGGTCATGGCCAACTCCCGCGCTTCGTACAGCGCCTGGGTGAAGTTCGGCAGCTCCACGTTCTGGCCGACCGAGCCGAGCGCCTGGGTCAGTTTGCGATGGGCGATGTGGTACACGCAGGTGCCCATCACCAGCCCTTGCGGCACGTGGCCGGTCTGCATCAACGTCCAGAAATCCTGGCCCGAGAGATCGGACGTGAAGGGCTTGCCCGACGCGTTGCGATAGGACTGACCGTCCTCCGCCTTGACCGCGGTGCCAAAGGCGATGAACTCGGCCGAGTCGCTGCCCCACTCGTAGTAGTTGACGTCCAGTCGAACGCCGACCACGCCGTCGGCCCCCAGTTCGTCCGCCTCTTCCTCCATCCGGGTCATGGCCAGCTCGCGGGCGGTGTACATGGCTTCGGTCAGCTTGGCCAGCTCCTGGCTCTCCCCCCACTTCCGGGTCTGCAGACCGATGTGGTAGATCGACGAGCCCATCACAAAGCCCAAGGGGTGGAAGCCCGCCTCTTTGACCAGGAGGAACTCGTTGACCGAGAGGTCCGAGGTGAAAAGTCCGTGCTCGAGTTCCTCCAGACGGTGGGCGGCATCCTTGGGCAGGTCCGGCGGCTGAGTCATGACGACTCTCCAATCACAATGTTCTCGAGCGCGAGACGGGTTTGCTCGCTATGGGACGCTTCGTTGTGCAGCGTGGTGAGCAGGCGGGTCAGCCAGGCACTCATGTCGACCTTCTCGCTGCGGATGCGGATGCCGCCAGAGGCGTGACCGATGGTGCAGCGGACGCCGGACCCTTCGACCACGGCGCCCAACGTGTCGTCACCCAGGGTGATCTGCACCGACTTGATGTCGTCGGACTTGCGGAAGCGGCTGCCGGCCCGCTCCACGGCGATGCGGTCGCCCAAAACCTCGGCCAGTTGCGCGACCAGCAACTTGAGCATGATGCGGGTGTCGGTGCTGTTGGCCTGCAGCGTCGATACGGCCATGGAGAGGTCGAAGGCGTCGCCCTGCTGATCCTCCACCGGCTCCATCGTCATCGAGCGCATCGTACCGCTCGTCCCCCGCGGGGACGCCGCGGCAAAGTCAGGCGTCCCGGGGCTCGCAGATGACCACCGGGATCTGGCGGTCGGTCTTGGTCTGGTAGCCGGCGTAGCCCTTGTAGGCACCGACGATGACCGGCCACAGCTCCGCCTTCTCCTCGGGCGAGGCGGTGCGGGCCTTCAGGTACCGGGTCTCGCCGTCGATCTTCACCTCGACGTCGGGGTTGGCCGTCAGATTGAGGTACCAGGTCGGATCGTGCTCGGCCCCGCCCTTCGATGCCACCAACACGACCCGCCCGGCATCATGGATGGGAGCCGTGAGCATGGTGCTGCGCTGGAGGCCGCTCTTGCGCCCGATGGTGGTGAGCTCCACGGCCGGCATGCCGAACGGCTTGCTGAGCACCTTGCCGCCCGATGCCTTGAGCACCGCCCGATGCAACGTGTTCATGGTCTTGAAACCCAGCTTGCTCACCGTCTGTTGCGCCGTCATACCTGCCGCCTTTTCTGTGAGCCGGGGAAATCGCTCGTCTTGCGTTGCCTAAGGTTTAGTACGCCGGACCGGACGGACGGTGCGGCTGAAGGACCTGCCCGGATGACCCCTCACATTTCCAGCCGACGCTGGCGCACCGTGGCCCTGGCCGTGCTCTGCCCGTTCCTCACCGTCCTCACCGTGCTCACCGGCACGCTCCTCGGCGCCGCACCTTCTGCCCCGGCGGGCGCCAGCACCACCGCCCGCAGCACCACGGCCTGGACCCCCGTGCTCCCCTCCGACTTCGCCGATCCGGACGTCCTGCTCTACGGCGGGACCTATTACGGCTACGCCACCCAGAACTTCGCCGCGCCCAGCCAGACCATCAATGTGCAGACCGCCACCTCCAGCGACGGCACCACCTGGACGCTGACCGGGGCCGATGCGCTGCCCACCCTGCCCTCGTGGGCCACGCCCACGGCCGCCTTCCCCTACAAGAACACCTGGGCGCCGTCGGTGGCGTACTCCTCCAGCCTGAGCCAGTTCGTCATGTACTTCACGGCCACCGACACCTCGGGTGACGCCGAGACCGGCGACCAGTGCATCGGGCGGGCCACCTCGCCCTCGCCGCTGGGCCCCTTCGTCAGCTCGTCCAACAGCCCGACCATCTGCCAGGGCGAGCTGGGCGGCAGCATCGACCCCGACATCTTCACCGCCCTCAACGGCACGGCCAGCCTCATCTGGAAGAGTGACGGCAACCGGGACAACGGCAGCTTCGTGGCGCCCGACACCATCTGGTCGTTACCGCTCACGCCCGACCTGCAGCTGGCCGGCCTCACCCCGACGGCGCTGCTCTCGGCTGACCAGCAGTGGCAGTCCGGTGTGGTCGAAGGCCCCGACATGGTCAACATCGGCGGGGCCGATTATCTCTTCTATGCCGGCAACGCCGAGGAATCGGCCGCCTACGGCATCGGCTACGCCACCTGTTTCGGCGGCCCCACCGTGCCCTGCACCGACGGCAGCGCCAACCCGCTGGCCAGCTCGGCCGCCGGTTTCTCCGGGGCCGGCGGGCCCTCGGTCTTCGTGACGCCGGCCGACACGCTGCAGATGGCGTTTGCCGCCTGGTCCGGTACCACCATCGGCTACCTAGATAAGGGCATACGCCCCATGTTCATGGCCACCCTCTCGTTCCACGGCATCGTCCCCGCGCTGTCTCCGGCCAACGGAGGCGGACCGGTCACCAACCCGGCCACCACCGCAGCGGGTTACTGGCAGGTGGCGGCCGACGGCGGCATCTTCACCTTCGGCTCGGCCCAGTTCTACGGCTCGACCGGCAGTCTGCGCCTCAACAAGCCGGTGGTCGGCATGGCGGCCACCCCCGACGGCCGCGGCTACTGGCTGGTGGCCTCGGACGGCGGCATCTTCTCCTTCGGCGACGCCCGCTTCTACGGCTCCACCGGCAGCCTGCGCCTGAACAAACCAATCATCGCTATGGTGCCGACGGCGGACGGGCACGGCTACTGGCTCGTCGCCTCCGACGGCGGGATTTTCTCCTTCGGCGACGCTTCCTTCGAGGGCTCGGCGGCCGGCCTGGCACCGGGATATCCCATCACTGCCATGACCCCGACCAGCAACGGGCTGGGCTACTGGATGGTCGACGCCAACGGTCAGGTCTTCCCCTTCGGCAACGCCGTCTATGCGGGCCAGCCGTCGTTCGCTCCCGGCGGCTACCGCATCACCGGGATGGCGGCCACGGCCGACAACCGCGGCTACTGGTTGATCAGCGCCAACGGGAATGTGGCCACCTTCGGCGACGCCCGTTCGTTTGGCTCGCCCGTCACGGCCGGGGTGGTGGCGCCGGTGGTGGGGATCTCGACCACCGATGACGACAACGGCTACTGGCTGCAGGGGGCCGACGGCGGCATCTTCAGCTACGGCGACGCCACCTACGAAGGCTCCATGGGTGGGCACCATCTCAATGCGCCCATGGTCGGCATCACCTCGGTCGGTGACTGATCAGCTCGGCGACTGATCAGATAGGCAGCGGGATGGACTGGGCGAAGTGGAAGGTGTCGTCGGGGTCGTAGACCGCTTTCACCTGGCGCAGCCGGGGCAGATTGGCGCCGTAGTAGGCCTGCGCCCAGTCGGTCAGGGTGGGATCGATGTAGTTCTGGTACGAGCCCTCGGCGTAGGGGGCGAAGGTGGACTGGGTGTGGGCCAGCCAATCACGGGCACCCCCGAGATCGGCACCGGCGGCGCTGTTGAAGTTGACCGAGTACTGGGCGCAGGCGATGGCATCTCGATGCACGAAGGCCGTGTCGCCCGACCCCAGCGTGCTGATCGTCCCGCCGTAGCCGTCGAACACCACGCCGCCGCCGGCGGCGGGCACCTCGAGCGCCTCCACCGCGCTGATGACGGCTGCCGTACCGGCCGCCGGCAGGGGCGCGTTGACGTAGGTGGACTTGGCCACGAAGGCCGTGCGGGTGCGGGTGCCGGCCGGGTTCTGCGCCGGCAGATGGCACTGGGGCACGGTCAGGTTCTCGCAGCCCGCCTCAATGAGCATGGCCCGCATGTAATCCTCGGGCCCCACGAAGCGGTAGGTCGGGGCGGCGCCCACGGCGCTCAGCAGCGGGGTAAGCGCGCTGGCGCAGGCCGCCGTCGAGCCGGCGAAGACACCGGTCACCTTCACATTCACGCCGCTGCCCGTGCCATTGGAGGCCAGCTGGCAATTGGCCCACAGGGGCGGCGGTGCGGCGGGGATGAACGTCAGCCAGGCATCGAGCACGGCACCGGCCTCGGACCAGTTCCACTCCAGGGTGAAGAGGTTCACGTCGGGCATCGGGTGGGTGGTGAAGGTGAACGAGGTGACGATGCCGAAGTTGCCGCCACCGCCGCCCCGGCTGGCCCAGTAGAGGTCGGCATGGCTGTGTGGTGAGCAGGTGCGCAGCGACCCGTCGGCCGTCACCACGTCGAGGCTGGCGATGTTGTCGCACGTCAAGCCGTAGGCCCGGCCGAACACGCCGATGCCCCCGCCCAGGGCCAGGCCGGCGATGCCCACCGTGGGGCACGAGCCACCGGGCAGCAGGACGTTGGCCGCGCCGAGCGTGCTGTAGAGATCGATGAGGCGGGTGCCGGCACCCACCACCGCCTGCTGACCGCCGCCCAGGGTGATCCGGTTGAGCGCCGACACGTCCACCATCAGTCCGGGGCCGCTGGAGTAGCCGGCGTAGCTGTGCCCGCCCGACCGGGCGGCCAGGGGCACGCCGTGGGCCCGGGCGAAACCGACGCACCGTTGCACATCCGTCGGCGTGGCGCACAGGGCGATGGCCGCCGGCTGCGACGTCAGCAATTCGTTGAAGAGCAACGACTGCGCCGCGTAAGTGCCGTCACCGGGAAGCACCAGCGACCCCGACAAGGTGCCGGCCAGCGTGCTCCACGGCGGTGGACCCGATGTCGTTCCGGTCGACGACGGCGACGAGGGCGAAGAGGTGGTGCTGCTGGTCGTCGGCCCCGCGCTGCCGTGCGAGGTGGCGCATCCGGCCAAGGCAGCCCCACCCAGGGCCACCGAGCCGGTCTTGAGAAAGCCCCGCCGGTCCATCGCCCAGCGACGTTACCGCTGCACGCGGGCCGGGCGTTAGAACCCGGCGCCTCCCCCGACCGGTGCCGTGGTCGTAGTGGTGGTCGGCGGTGGCGGCGGCGAGGTGGGCGGCGTGGTCGTCACGGGCGGCGAAGTGGGCGGCGTGGTCACCGGGGATTTGGGAGCGGTCGTGGGGGTCGACGTCGACTTGGGCGCCGTCGTGGCCGTGGTGGCCGTGGTGCCCGGCGCCACCGTCGAAGACGTCGGGGCGACGGCGGGAGCCGATGACGTGCCGTTGGACAACACGGCGAACCAGTCGTTCTCCACGCCCTGCCCCTTGGCCTGGCCCTTCTTCTTATCGCCGACGAAGCGGTAGAGGGCCTGACCGTGGAAGGCCACTTGCAGCCGCCCGTTGGGCAGGTGGATGACTGAGAGTCCCTTCACGCCGTGCGGGGCCAACACCTTCTTGTCGCCCTTGGGCAACAACAGCGGCGGCCACACCTTGGCGCAAGCTCCGGTGCACGTGGCCTGTCCGACCGGGTCGACCGTAAAGCGGTAGAGGGTCTGGCCGGCACTGGTGGTCAACACGGTGCCCACCTTGGCCACTTTGACGGCGTGCACAGCCAGGGCCTTGGAGGATGCGGCACCCGCCGGTGCGGCGCCAATGAGTGCGGAGGCGGCGCTGACGGAGGAGGCGGCAGCGGCGAGGCCCAACCCGAGAGCGGCCATGGTCTTCATGCGGGGAGTCATGCTCAGACCTACGGCCGGGAGCGGCGCCGGGATTGCGCATCTAACCTGAGCGGCGTTCAGCATCGGGGAGGATCGCCATGGAACAAGGGTTCGAATACGGGGGTATCAATCACCTGGCTCTGGTCTGCCGGGATATGGCCCGCACCGTCGACTTCTACACGAACGTGCTGGGCATGCCCCTGATCAAGACCATCGAGCTGCCGGCCGGCATGGGGCAGCACTTCTTCTTCGATTGCGGCGGCGGGGACTCGCTGGCCTTCTTCTGGTTCCCCGATGCGCCCGACGGCGTCCCGGGCGTCTCCGCCCCTGCTGGTCGGCCCGACCAGGGCAGCCTGACCAGCGCGGTGGGATCGATGAACCACGTGGCCTTCAATGTCAGTGCGGACAAGATCGAGGCCTACCGGGACAAGCTGGTGGCGGCCGGGGTCGACTGCACCGAGGTGGCCAACCACGACGACAGCGAGTGGGGCATCAGCGATGACCTGCACGACGGCGTCTTCGTGCGCAGCGTCTACTTCCTGGATCCCGATGGCATCCTGCTCGAGTTCGCCTGCTGGACCAAGACGTTCGGCCCCGCCGACGTCGCCCACGCCCCGGCCCGGGGGGTCACCGTCTGATGGCATCGACTCCGCCCCGCCTGCGCCAGGTCACCAAGGAAGAGGGCACCGCCCCCATCGTCAAGGTCATGTACGACTGGCTCTTCGAGGGCCGCGACCCGGTGGCCGAACCCGGCCGCTGGGACGGGACCGTCGGCGACTGGTGGACGGTGTTCGCGCTGGTGCCCGACGTGCTCGACCACGCCGTCAAGGGCTTCGGCCTCTACCAGTCCCCCACCCGCATCTTGAACCCCGAGCTGCGCGAGCTGGGTCAGATCCGGGCCGGCTGGGCCGCCGGTAGCCAGTTCGTCTTCTCGCAACATTCCAAGTCGATGCGCGAGCTGGGCATGCCCGAGGAGAAGATCACCTCCATCCCGGCCTGGACGGTGGCCACTTGCTACAACGAGGTCGAGCGGGCCGTCCTGGCCTACGCCGACTGCCTGGTCTACGACCACGGCCGGGTGCCCGACCAGCTCTTCGCCGAGCTCAAGCGCCAGCTCTCCGACGAGGCCATCTTGGAACTGACCTACATCACCACGCTGTACTTCCAGCACGCCGTGATGTCCAAGGCGCTGCGCACCGAGTTCGACAACCGGGAGGAGCCCGTGGTGGAAGTCCCCGGACCAGCCGGCGCGTCGGCCATGTGGGCCGGACCGCAACAGGAGGCCCAATGACCGACCACGCCGTCGACCCCAACGACGAACAGCGCCACACCCCCGACGCCGACGACCTGTGGAACGAGAGCTACTACGCCGACTTCGTGCACGAGGATGGCTCATTCGGCGGCTGGCTCCGCTTGGGGCTCTACCCCAACCGGGAGGTGGCCTGGTGGACGACGTGGATCGTCGGACCGGACCGGCCCGGGGTCTGTTCGGTCAACTACACGGTGCCGGTGCCCGCCGGTACGGGGCTGGTAGCCGAAGACACGGACACCCGCATCGAACTCGAGGTGATTGAACCACTGAAACGCTTCCGCATCGCCGCCTCGGCGCCGGCCACCACCTATCACTACGCCGAGGACGCCTACACCGATGTGCCCGGTACCCCGGTCCAGCTCGACCTCGATCTGACCTGGACCACCGACGGCGCCCCCTATCACTACGAGCTCACGACCCGCTACGAGATCCCCTGCCTGGTGGGGGGAACGGTGACGATCGACGGCGAGACGCTCACTGTCACGGGGCAGGGGCAACGTGACCACTCCTGGGGCGTGCGCGACTGGTGGGCCTTCGGCTGGTGCTGGTCGTCGTCCCGCCTGAGTGACGGCACCCGGGTCCAACTGGCCGACATCCGCATGCCGGGCTTTCCCGTCGCCTTCGGCTATCTGCAGGACGGGGATGGGGCGGCAGGTGGCGCCGAGCCGGTCACCCGGCTGGAGGTGACCGAGGACCTGGGGGCCCACGGGTTCCCCACCTCGGCCCGCATCCTCATCGGCTCGGCCGAGCGGGACATCGCCCTCTCGGTGACCCCGGTGGCCTTCGGGCCCGTCCTGCTGCGCAACGACGTCGACGGCCGGGTGAGCTACTTCCCCCGGGCCATGGTGCAGGTCACCGCCGACGACGGGCGGCCGGGCCTGGGCTGGATCGAGTGGAATCAGCCCGCCCCGACCTGAGCGGCCTCACAGCGGGCACTACCCTTAGGGCCGTGAACAGGCCTCTTTCCATCGTGCTGGCCGGCAGCGCCCTCCTGGCCGGGCTGTGGACCGCCACGGCCACCGGCGCCGGGGCAGCCACCACAACCACGACCACCACCGCCCCGCCGACGCCGGCCGACACCTGGCTCATCCGGGCCATCGGGGCCGAGGCCAAGGTGGGCAGCGTGCGGGTGCAGGGCACCATCAAGCAGGGCAAGACCAACATCAAGGTCGACTTCGTGGTCAACGGCGACGGTGAGGGCGGCGGCACCTTCCAGCAGTCCGGAAGCACCATCCAGCTCAAGCGGGTGGGCCCCCTGCTCTACTTCAACGCCCCCACCAAGTTCTGGCGGACCAACTCGACCACCGGTGCGGCGCAGGCCAAGACCTACGGCGGCAAGTGGATCGAGGTGTCGGCGCTCGATAGCCGGTTCCAGTCCTTCGACCAGTTCCTCAACGTGAGCGACCTGGTGACCGCCGTGTTCCAGGGTCACACCACGCCGCTGACCCTCAAGTCGGGCACCTACCAGGGACACAAGATCAAGATCGTGGCCGACAAGGTCACGTCCAAGGGCAAGACCAGCTCGGGAGAGATGTACATCGCGGCCACCGGCAAGCCGGTCGTGCTCAAGATCATCGACCGCGGCCCGACCAACGGCTCGACCTTCGTCTTCACCTCCTACGGCAAGGCCAAGGGCATCACGACACCGCCGGAGCCCATCAACCTCACCTGATCACTTGAGCAGGTTGCCGATGATCCCGCCCACGGCCCCGCCCTCGAGGGCGCTGCCCCGGCTCTCCTGATCGGGCAGGAAGGGCTGAATCACCCCGGCCAGGATGGCCACGGGCATCGACTGCAGCCAGATGCGCCCGGGACCGGTCAGGACGGCGAAGTGGTGGCCGTCCTTGCCCATGTAGCGGTTCATCAGACCGGGCACCCGCTGGACCGAGAACTGCACCGAGGCCTGGAACATGCCGACGTGACCGGGGTGGGCCCGCATGCTCTGCCCGGCGGCCAGGTCGAAGGCCAACACCTCGCCCGAGAGGTCGACCCACGCCTTCCCCGAGCCGCCGATCTTCTGCAGGATGAAGCCCTCGCCACCGAAGAGGCCGCCGGTGATCGACTGCTGGAAGCCGATGCCCAGCTCGATCCCGGGCGTGGCCGCCATGAAACCGTGGCGGTGCACCATGAACTCGTTCCCCGGCTGCACCTCCACCGGCACGATGTGCCCCGGCATCTTCGATGCAAAGGAGATGGAGCCCACGCCGCCCTGCGCCGTGTACGTGGTCATGAAGATGGACATGCCGCCGACGGCCCGCTTGAGCACGCCCATGACACCCTTGCCGCCCATACCCCCGCCCGTGTTGGTGCTGAAGGTGATGGCGTCGGTCATCCAGCTGAACTCGCCTGACTCGGTGACGATGGACTCACCCGGATCGAGGGAGATCTCCAACACCGGCATCACCGTTCCGTGAATCGTCTCCTGCATCGTGGGGTCCTCTCTCAAGTGTCGGTGCCGATCCTGCCCCATGGACGATGTGCTCGGCCAGTGCCACTTCGACCAGGCCGATGGCCACGCCGAACACGAGGCCCAGCACGGCGTTGCTGGCGAAGACCCAGACCCATTGCTCGTGGGGGATGAGCAGCCGCACCGTATCGACGATCTCGTGCTCCACCCCGAGCGGCACGGTGATCAGGCCGAGCACCAGGACGAAGCGGGGCGCCACCAGCTGGGCCGAGCGCCGGAAGGCCTCCAGGATCGAAATCGACTCCATGTTGATGAGCGGCCCCACCAGCACGAAGAGCGTGACCACAATGAGATCGGGCACGACCACGGCCAACGAGGCCACGGCGCTGAGCAGCCAGAGCAGGCCGTCGGCCACGAGCAGGCGGACCCAGGGCACGGTGCGCAGGACCTGGCGCACCGGCGGCGCCGGCTGCCCCAGCTCCACCGCGCCGACCAACCGCTCCAGCAGCCCGCTGTAGAAGGTCAGCCCCAGCGTGGTGAACATGAGGATGGCGAAGCTGGCCAGCGAGTCGTAGCCCAGGTGGTCGGCCGACAGTTCGGTGAAGCCGGTGGTGGCGAAGGCGTCGGCCCCGAAGACCAGCAGCGCCGGCACGAACACCCGCAGCGGCTCAACCTTGATGGTGCGCCACGCCATGCGGAGCAGCAGCCGGACCATCGGGCCATCGTAGGGTGGGACGGTGATCAAGTATCTGGGCAGCAAGCGACGCCTGATCCCCGTGCTCGATCGCATCTGCGCCGCTTCGGGCGCCACCACCGCGCTCGACCTCTTCACGGGCACGACCAGGGTGGCCCAGGCCTTCAAGGCCCAGGGCCTGCACGTCACGGCGGTCGACACGGCGCGCTACGCCCACGTCTTCGCCCAGTGCTACATAGAGGGCGACGCGGCCGCCACCGATGCTCGGGCGCTGGACGCCGCCATCGAGCATCTCAACGCGATCCCCGGTGAGGCGGGCTATGTGCACGACATGTTCGCGGTGGAGGCGCGGTTCTTCCAACCGTTCAACGCCGCTCGTATCGATGCCGTGCGCGACGCCATTGACCTCCACTATGCGGGGTCACCTCTCTATCCCATCCTCCTCACCTCCCTCATTGAAGCGGCCGACCGGGTCGACTCGACCACCGGGGTGCAGATGGCCTACGTCAAGCAGTGGGCGCCCCGCTCGGCTCGCCCGTTGACGTTGCGCGTCCCGGAGCTCTTGCAAGGGAACGGTCGGGCCATCCGGGGCGATGCACTGGAAATCGCCGGAGATTTGGGCCACTTCGATTTGGCCTACCTCGACCCGCCGTACAACCAGCACCGTTACTTCACCAACTACCACGTGTGGGAGACGCTGGTGGCCTGGGACCGCCCGACCGCCTACGGGGTGGCCCGCAAGCGCCTGGACTGCCGGGACCCCGCCACCCGCAGTGCCTTCAACTCCAAACGGACCATGCCTGATGCGCTCAGGCACGTGGTCAAGTCCGTCGACGCCGACCTGCTGGTGCTCTCCTACAACGACGAGGCCTGGCTGGGCGAGGAGGAGCTTGAGGAGCTGTGCCGGGCCGGCCGGGAGGAGGTGGCCACCCTGACCTTCGACTCCGCCCGCTACGTGGGGGCCCGCATCGGCATCCACAACCCGGCCGGGGCCAAGGTGGGCACGGTGTCGCACCTGTCCAACCATGAGCTGGTGGTCGTGGCCGGGGAGCGCGCTCTGGTGCGCAAGGTCGTCGGCGCCGTGCAAGATTAGGCGCCGTGACCGTGATCCAACTTGACGATGTTGACCTGACCGCCCGGGTCACCAAGGACGAGGAAGCCAAGCGGCTCAATGAGGCCCAACTCCGGTTACTGCGCCTGCGCCTGATCAACGGCGGACAGCTCACGGGCGGCAAGCTGGGGCCGCCGGTCTGCATCGTCTTCGAGGGCTGGGACGCCGCCGGCAAGGGTGGGGCCATCAAGCGCCTGGTCGAGCCCCTCGACCCCCGCCACGTGCACATCGCGCCTTTTGCGGCGCCGACACCCGACGAGCTGCGGCATCACTTCTTGTGGCGCTTCTGGCCGCCGCTGCCCGGCTGGGGCGGCATGACCATCTTCGACCGCTCCTGGTACGGCCGGGTGCTGGTCGAGCGGGTCGAGCACCTGGCCACCGAGGTGCAGTGGCGCCGGGCCTACGACGAGATCAACGACTTCGAGCACACACTGGCCGAGGAGGGCATGGTCGTCATCAAGCTCTGGATGCACCTCTCGCACGAGGAGCAGCTCCGCCGCTTCGAGCGCCGCCGCGACGATCCCTTGAAGTCGTGGAAGTTGACCGACGAGGACTGGCGCAACCGGGAGAAGCGGGCGCAGTACACCGACGCCGTCAACGACATGCTGCGCCTGACGTCGGGTCCGCTCGCACCCTGGGACGTCATCTCCTCAGAGCACAAGCGCAACGGCCGGGTCGAGGTGATCGAGACGGTGATCCGGCGGATGGAGGCGGGGATGCTGCGCTGGGGGATCGAGGTGCCGTCGGTGGACGATGAGGACGAGCGCCAGACCGAGCTGGCCCTGGCCATCGATGACGCCGAGTACCAGGCTGATCCCGAGGCCGATCCCGAGGCCGATCCCGAGACCGACTCCACACAGACAGAGAGAACCGCATGAGCGCCACCCGTTACGGCATCACCATCCCCTTCGACGGGATCCCGCTGCACGCCCATCGTGAATGGTTCGAACGCCTGCTGGTGCTCGGGTACACCGACGTGTGGTCGGCCGAGGTGGACGGCTCCGACGGCTTTACCCCCCTGGCCCTGGCCGCGGCGTGGACCCCGACCCTGAAGCTGGGCGTGGCCATCACCCCGGCCTACACCCGGGGGCCCGCCTTGATGGCCCAGAGCGTGGCCTCCATCGCCGACGCCGCGCCGGGCCAGTTCGCCTTCGGCCTGGGCGCTTCTTCCGAAGTCATCGTGGCCCAGTGGAACGGTCTGGCCTTCGAGAACCAGTACAAGCGGGTGCGCGACATGCTGCGCTTCCTGCGGGCGGCGTTTACGGGCGAGAAGGTGACCGAGGACTACGAGACGTTCCACGTCAAGGGCTTCCGCCTGGCCCGTATCCCCGAGCAGCTCCCGCCGTTGTATTTGGCGGCGCTGCGGCCCGGCATGCTGCACCTGGCCGGGAAGGAAGCCGACGGGGCCATCTTGAATTGGCTCTCGGCCGACGACGTCCGCACGGCGGTGAAAGAAGTCGTCTCCGCCGGCGGCGAGGGCAAGGAGGTCGTGGCCCGCATTTTCGTCATCCCGACCGAGGACGCCGACCTGGCCCGCCTGGTCGGCCGGCGCATGATCACGGCGTACCTCAACGTGCACGCCTACGCCGAGTTCCACCGCTGGCTCGGCCGGGGGCCGGCGCTCCAGCAGATGTGGGATCACTGGGCCGCCGGCGACCGCAAGGCCGCCCTGGCCGCCATCCCCGACGAGGTGGTCGACGAGCTCATCGTGCACGGCTCCATGGCTTCGTGTCGGGCCCATATCCAGAGGTACATGGACAACGGCATCACCATCCCCGCCCTGGCCGTCATCCCCCTCGGTATCGAGTTGGGTGACGCCGTGGCCGGATTGGCCCCTCGCTGATGGACTTCCGCACCACGCCCATCGCCGAGCTGGCCCGCTCCGTCCGCTCCAAGGAAATCAGCGCCCGGGAACTGACCCAGGCCTCCCTCGATCGCATCGGCCAACTCGACCCCACCTACCACGCCTTCGTGGCCGTCGACGGTGAGCGGGCACTGGCGGACGCCGCCGCTCTCGATGCGACCATCGCCAACGGCGGTGATCCCGGACCTTTGGCGGGAGTCCCGTTGGCCGTGAAGGACACCCACGACGCCATCGGGTACCGCACCACCAACGGCTCGCCCCAACTGGCCGCCGCGCCCGAAGCGACGGCCGACAACCCCTTCGTGGCCCGCCTCCGCGCCGCCGGCTGCGTCGTGGTGGGCAAGACCAACACGCCCGAGTTCGCCTGGTCGGGCAACACCACCAACGCCGTCTTCGGCCCCACACTGAACCCGTTCAACACGGCGCACGGCCCGGGCGGCTCTTCCGGGGGCGCCGCTGCTGCGTTGGCCGCCGGCATGGTCCCCTTGGCCACCGGCTCGGACGGCGGCGGCTCCATCCGCATCCCCTCCGCTTGCTGCGGCCTCTCGGGCATGAAGACCTCGCTGGGCCGGGTGCCCGGCGGCGGTCCCACCCCGCCCGGCTGGCTCGATCTCTCCACCAACGGCCCCATGGCCCGCCGGCTGGCCGACGTGGTCACCGCCCTCGACGTGGTGGTCGGGCCCGACCCCACCGACCTGCGGGCGCTGCCCCGGCCCGAGGCCTCGTGGCTGGCCGCCCTCGAAGACCCCCACGTCCCGGTGCGCGTGGCCTGGTCCCCCACCCTCGGCTACGCCACCGTCGACGACGAAGTGCTGGCCCTGTGTCAACGGGCCGTCGGCGTGCTCGAGTCGCTGGGCGCCGCAGTCGATGTCGTCGAGACCGTCTTCGACACCGATCCGGTGGACGACTGGCTGACCCTCATGGGGGTGTGCCAGCTGCGCACGATGCGGCCCTTCATGTCGTTGCCGACCTGGGAGGACTCCGACCCGGTGCTGCGGGCCATCGTCGACGGTGCCCAGCACACCACCGGTGAGCGGGTGGTCGAGGTTTTCGACTCGTGTCACCGGATGAATCTGACGTTGGTCGAGCTGTTCCGCTCGGTGCGCATCCTGGCCACCCCGACATGCTCGGGTCCGGCCCCCATGGTGGGTCCTCAGGGCCTGGCGATGGTCAACGGCGAGCCCACCTTCAACTGGGTGCAACTCACCTACCCCTTCAACATGACCCGCTCACCGGCGGCCACGGTCTGTGTGGGAGTCACGTCTTCGGGCCTGCCGGTCGGTCTGCAGCTGGTGGGACCTCAACACGGCGATCTGGTTGTTCTCCGCACGGCGGCCGCGTTGGAAGCCGCACTCGATCTGGAGGTTCTGGCTGATGTCTGACATCCGACTGGTCACGCCCGAGGACGCCCCGTGGGCGGACACCGGCACCGGGGTCTTGTTGAAGATCCTCCGCTTCGATGACCGCAAGGGCACCTGGGTCATCCTCAACCGCTTCTCGCCCGGCGTCTTGCTCCAGACGCACCGCCACACGGGCTCGGTCGATGCCTACACCTCGGCCGGTCGTTGGCACTATCTCGAATACGACTTCTTCGTCGAAGCGGGTTCCTACCTGTACGAGGAGGCCAACTCGGTACACACCCTGCACGTGCCCGACGACAACGTGGGCGTGACCGATGTGTGCTTCGTCATCGAGGGGGCGCTGTTGAACCTGGCTCCCGACGGCTCGGTGGAGTCGGTGACGGACGGGCCGGGCATTGTGGCGGCTTACTACGCGCTGTTGGAGGCCCAGGGCGACCCCCGTCCCACCATCGTGTGCTGACCGACCCGTCCCTCTACTCGAAGGGCGATCCGTTCGCGCTCTACGCCGAGCTGCGCCGGGCCGGAGCGCCGACCTGGTGCGAACCCGGCTTCTGGGCCATCGCCACCCACCCCGAGGTGTCGGGCATCGGCGCCAACCCTTCAGAGTTCTGCTCGTCCCGCGGCATTCTGGTCGACGAGATCGGGTCCTCCTACGACACGCCCCCGACCATGATGCACACCGATCCTCCCCAGCACACCCGCTATCGGCGGCTGGTCCAGCCCGGGTTCAAGCCCTCGATGGTGCGGCTGCTCGAATCGAGCGTGACGGCCAAGGCGGCCGCGCTGGTCTCCCAACTCCCCGCCGGAGAGCCGGTCGACATCGTGCCCGTCCTGTCCATCCCCTACCCGCTGCAGGTCATCTGCGAGCTGTTGGGGGTCGACGGTGAGCAGTGGCCCCGCTTCTACGAATGGTCCGAGGCCGTCATCCCGGGCGAGACTGAGCTCTCCGACGAGCGCCGAGGCGAGCTGCAGGTTGAGATGTGGACCTACCTGATCGGGGTGGCCGACGAGCGCCGAGTCGCTCCAGCCGACGACCTCGTTTCGGAACTGGCCGGAGGTGAGCTGACCGAAGCCGAACTGGCCATGTTCTTGATCCAGCTCCTGGTGGCCGGCAACGAGACCACCCGCAATCTGATCAGCGGTGGCCTCGCCGCCCTGGCCGAGCACCCTTCCCAGTGGGCCGCCCTGCGGGCCGACCGCTCCCTGCTCCCTGCCGCCGTCGAGGAACTCCTGCGTTGGACCACACCGGTGATCTCGTTCATGCGCACCGCCACCGCCGACGTCTCGGTCAGGGGCCAAGCCATTGCCGCCGGTGACCCTGTCTTGCTGCTCTACGCCTCGGCCAACCGGGACGAGTCGGTCTTTGGCCCCGACGCCGCCGAGCTCAGGATCGACCGCTCACCCAATCCCCACGTCAGCTTCGGCTTCGGCCCGCACTTCTGCCTGGGCGCCGCGCTGGCCCGGCTCGAAGCCCGAGCGGTCCTCACCGACCTCCTCGACCGCTTCACCACCCTCTCGCTGGCCGCACCCCTCGAACGCACGGCCAGCTCCGTCATTGCCGGCGTGCGCTCGGCCACGCTCACCTTCTCCTCCTAGACGTCGATCAGTTCCAGCAACTCCCCGAACCTCTGCTGCGCCTCAATGCGGCGGGTCGGGATGTGCTCGGTCGGCACCTCGGTGGGCACATAGCCCTTCAGGATCCGACGGGCCACCGTCTGCTTGTGCACCTCGTCCGGCCCGTCGTACAAGCGGGCGGCCCGGGCGGCCCGGTACATCGCCTCCAGCGGCAGATCGCACGAATACCCCAGCGCACCATGCACCTGCAGCGCCCGGTCGATCACGTTGTACAGCACAGTGGCCCCGAAGTACTTGATCATGGCGATCTCCACCCGCGCCGCCGCCTGCCCTTCCATGTCCATCTTCCAGGCGGCCTGGAGCGTCATCAAACGTGCCGCCTGCATTTCGGCCAGGGAATCGGCCACCCAGTTCTGGATGGTCTGCTTCTCGGCCAGCACGGACCCGTGGGCGAACCGGCTGACGGAGCGCTCGCACAGCATGTCGAAGGCCCGCCGTGACTGGCCCAACCACCGCATGCAGTGGTGGATGCGACCGGGTCCCAAGCGCTGCTGGGCCAGCTGGAAGCCGTCGCCTTCCCGGCCGACCAGGTTCCCCACCGGCACCCGCACATCCCGGTAGACGATCTCGGCGTGGTTGCCGAATTTCCCGTACGGCGCTCCGGGATCCTCCATCGTCGCCACGTCGCGCACGATGTCCACCCCCGGAGTCGACACCGGCACGATGATCATGGACGACCCTTGATACGGATGGATATCCGGATTCGTCACCGCCATCACAATGAGGAAGTCGGCCACCGACCCGTTCGAGGTGAACCACTTGTGGCCGTTGATGACGTACTCGTCCCCGTCCCGGACGGCCGACGTCGTCAACAACGTCGGGTCCGAGCCGGCCGTGTTGGGCTCGGTCATGGAGAAGGCACTGCGCAGATCGCCGTCCAGCAAGGGCTGCAGCCACTTGGCCCGCTGCTCCTCGTTGCCCGAGTTCTCAATACCCACGGCCAACAACTCCGCATTGCCCGAGTCCGGCGCGTTGTTGCCGAACACCACCGGCGCATAGGGCGACTGCCCCAGGATCTCGTGCATCAACCCCAACTTCACCTGCCCGAAGCCCCTCCCCCCCAAATCCGGCGGCAGATGGGCGGCCCACAGCCCCTGCGCCTTGACCTCCTCCTGCATGGGGCGGATCACCTGCTTCACCTGGTCGTACGTGAGCTCCAACGTCTCGAGCGGGAACACCTGCTCCTTAACGAAGCCCCGCATCCATTCCAACTTCTCCTCGAATTCAGGCTCCGTCGAAAAATCCCAGGCCATCGATCCTCCTCGTTTTCCAGAAGCCCACACCCTGCCACTACCGTGTGCTCCGTGCCTACTCCCGTCGCTTTTCGCAGCTCCGCACCGCCCCAGCCCCAAGTGGCCCTTTCGGAGGCGGACCGGGCCGTTGTCGCCAACGCCGAGCACGCATTGCTCGACGAACGCCGGCTCCTCACCCACCAGGAACTCACCGACCTGGCCGAACTGCCCGACGGCGCGGTGATGGCGCTGGCTTCATTGGCCCACCAGGTGCGCCTGACCTGGTGCGGTCCCGAAGTCGAGATTGAGGGCATCCTCTCGGCCAAGACCGGCGGCTGCCCCGAGGACTGCCATTTCTGCTCCCAGTCCTCCCGCTTCGACACGCCCGTCAAGGCCACCCCCTTCCTCGATACGGATGAAGTCCTCACCGCCGCCCGCGAGACCGCCTCCCTCGGTGCCTCCGAGTTCTGCATCGTCCTGGCCGTCCGTGGTCCTGACGAGCGCACCATGCAGCGCCTGCTCGAGCTGGTGCCGCTGGTCAAGTCCGAGACCGGCCTCAACGTGGCGGTCAGCGCCGGCATCCTCACCGAGGAGCAGGCCCAGCGGCTGGCCGCCGGTGGCGTGCACCGCTACAACCACAACGTCGAGACCGCCCGATCCTTCTTCCCTTCCATCGTCACCACCCACACCTGGGACGAGCGGGCCGACACCTGTCGCCTCATCCGGGAAAACGGCATGGAACTCTGCTGCGGCGCCCTCATCGGCATGGGCGAGACCGACGCCCAGCGGGTCGAACTCCTGACCCAGCTCCAGGAACTCGAGCCCACCGAAGTCCCCCTCAACTTCCTCAACCCGCGCCCCGGCACCCCCCTGGGCGACCGCCCCGTGGTCGGTGCCTGGGAAGCCGTCCGTTGGATCGCCCTCTTCCGTCTGGCCCTCCCCTCGGTGATCCTGCGCTACGCCGGCGGCCGCGAAGTGACGCTCCGAGACCTCCAAGCGATTGGCATGACGGCCGGCATCAATGCCCTCATCGTCGGCAACTACCTCACCACTCTCGGCCGCTCGTCCGAAGAGGACCTGCAGATGCTGGTCGATCTGCGTATGCCCATCGGCGCTCTCACCGCCGCCATCTGACGTGACCCACTGCACCGGTTGCGGCCAGGTCGACTGCCCCGGCTGCGGGCGCGCCTTTGATCCCCCGCGGTTCTGCCCGGAGTGCGGTCGTCGCATGACGGTGTCGGTAATCCCGACCGGTTGGGTGGCGCGCTGCCGCGACCATGAGGAACTTCGCTCGGCCTAAAAGCTGGGGTCTCATTTCCGCATCGGCCGCCAGGTCGGTGAGGGCACCGAGGTCATGGTGCGCCCATGGGGGCTGGTGAAGGTGACGGTCTCGTTGGGGTTGCCGCTCATCGACCAGCCCAGCTCGTGCACGGCATTGTGATGTCGGGGGCACAGCGTGATCAAGTTGGTCTGATTGGTCGGGCCGCCCTTGGCCCAGTGCACGATGTGATGCACATGGACAAAGTCCTTGTGGGTGCAGTGCCCGAAGCGACAGCCCTGGTCCCGGCGGGCGATCTCGAGGCGTTGGCTCCGGCTCGGTTCCTTGCGCAGGCGGCCCTGGTCCAGGATTGACCCGTCCCTGCCCTCGATC
>DATAUC010000013.1:0-25346 GCA_036268485.1 Acidimicrobiales bacterium | reverse complement strand
CCCTCGGCACTCCGGCCAGTCCACCGAAATCCGCTCGAGCCGGACCGGGTCGTCCCAAAGGAACCGTCACCGGCCCTCGACAGCGCTATCCCGTCATCAAAAAGGCGGCATGAAGCGATGTTGAAGGTTTAATTGCAAGCTTAGAGTAAGTGAGGATAGGCCAGCAGTGTGAGAAACGGCGGCAATTCCATCTCCAGCATTGCCACTCTCAGGAGATCAGCAGCGGAATCAACCAACGCGGCATCGGCTCCGTCGTCTATGGCTTTTTGCGCCTGATCCTGTAATACATCGGTGGCCAACGCCACGGTGCTGGTCGAACCATCGCTCAGCTCGGTGCCGTGGTGGATCCATTGCCAGATCTGACACCGCGAGATTTCCGCCGTGGCGGCATCCTCCATCAGATGATCGATGGCCACGGCGCCATTGCCGCCAAGCCAAGCGAGGATGTACGTGAGGGCTATCCGAATGTTGCTGCGAAATCCTTCCGAGCTGGCCGACGCCCCGGCAATGCCCGTGCTGATCAGATCAGCCACCGAACCGAGAGGAGCCTGCACGGTGAGTTGGTTGGCCCGTTCGCCCAACGCCTGGGCGAAGACATCCAGCACAGTAGGCACCAGGTCAGGATGGGCCACCCAGGCACCGTCGTATCCGAGAGCCGCTTCTCGGCGCTTTTCGTCCTGCACGGCGACGATGGCCTGGTCAGTGATCTCGGGCGACGTCCGATCGGGGATGAAGGCCGACATGCCACCGATGGCATAAGCCCCCCGGCGATGGCAGGTGGCCACCAGCCGCTCCGAATAGGCAGTGAGGAAAGGCGCGCGCATGGTGACGGCGGTCCGATCCGGCAACACGTGGCTCGGGTCGTGGCCGAAGTCTCGAATGAGCGAAAAGAGGTAGTCCCAGCGCCCAGCGTTGAGCCCGGTGACCCGGTCCCTGAGCGAGAAGAGGATCTCCTCCATTTCGAAAGCGGCCAATACGTGCTCAATCAAGACGGTCACTCGGATGCTGTTGGCCGGCAACTGGCAGCGCCATTCAAGGTCAGCGAGAACGGCATCCCACCATTGCGCCTCGTGGTGGTTCTCGAGTTTCGGCAGATAGAGATAAAGGCCGGATCCGGCCTTGGCTAGACCGGCGGCCACGTTGTGGGCCAAGAGTGCGACATCGCACAGACCGGCCGGGGCCGCCACACCGTCGACTTCAACGTGTGATTCGAGAAGATGGAGGCCCCGAGGTCGCACGGTCAGGGTGGCGGCGGTGCTGTTGGGTCGCCTCAACTCTCCCGTGTCGGATGCCCACTGGAGCGTCCCCACGGCCGCGGCGGCCAACGCTCGATGGCCGCCCACGATGTTGTCCCAGGAGGGGGAGAGGGCATCCTCCAGGTCAGCCATGAAGACGCTGGCGCCGCTGTTCAGCGCAGAGATCATCAGCTTGGCGTGGGCCGGACCGGTGATCTCGACCCGACGATTCTGTAGGTCGTGCGGGCTTGGGGCAACGCTCCACGCGCTGTCCCGGATGGCCGATGTACTTGCATTGAGGTCAGGTACCGCACCAAGACGGAGCGCCTCCCGGCGCTGAATTCGAGCGGCCAGGAGCAGTTCACGGGTGGCGCCGTGCGCTCGCACCACCGTGGCAATGAGGCTGAGCGCCTCGGGCGAAAAGACATCTTCAGCCGGGGCGACTCCGGGGGCTAGTCGAGCCTGGGGAGGCGAATTGACATAAGCCGGGGCAAAAGGCGGGCTCACGTGGCCGCTTCGTTCAACCAGCCATTGAGCTCGGCGTTGAGGGACACATGCGACTGATAAGCGCGCCATCCACCCAACGAGGTGATGTCGACCACCAGGTCGCCCGCCACCAGACGATGCGGTTGAAGGTGCATTGCATTGACGATCTCACCATCCTCGAGTTGCACCGTGCCCAGCTCCAGTTCAGCCGGCTCTTCGGGCATGAGGGAATGGAAGAGGTCTTCTTCGGTCATTTCGTACAGTTCGCCCTCGATTGAAGCGCCACCGTTGAGTACCGGAAGGAGACCTGGGAAGGCATTGCGCACCGCGACAAAGCGGTACAGGGGTGCCGTCCGCCGTGGTCCTAAGAAGGTTGCCTCGCCCACCGCCTGATGGTCGGGCTGACCGCTCATCGCGGTGCCGTTCAAGAACATTCGTCGCAATGACCCATCTTCTTTCTGTTGATCGATCTCACCGGGAGGCCGATGCCGGGTGCACTGCCTGCCAGTGTCGGGCAATGTCGACCCGACGCGTGAGCCACACGTCGTCGTGGCTCGTGACGTAGTCCAAGAACCGTTCCAAAGCGGCCGTCCGGCCCGGGCGCCCCGCCAGACGGCAATGCAATCCAACCGACAGCATTTTGGGGGCTGTCGTCCCTTCGGCGTGGAGCACATCGAAGGCATCCTTGAGGTAGTCGTAGAACTGGGTGCCCGAGTTGAAGCCGGCCGCAGTGGCGAAGCGCATGTCGTTCGTATCGAGGGCATAGGGAATCACCAAGTGGGGCTGTCCACGTCCGGAGGCCCAAAAGGGCAGGTCGTCGGCATAGGAGTCCGAGTCGTACAGAAATCCGCCGTGCTCCATGACGAGCTGTCGAGTCCGGGGACTGTCCCGTCCCGTGTACCAGCCCAATGGGGCGCTCCCGGTCAATGAGGTGAGCAAGCGGACGGCTTCGGCCATATGGGCGCGTTCGGTGTCCACGTCGACATCCTGGTAGCTCAACCAGCGCAGGCCATGGGCCGCTATTTCGTGGCCGGCATCGACGAACGCGCTCGTTGCTTCGGGATTTCGAGCCAGCGCTGTGGCCACCGCGAAAATAGTGAGGGGCACCTCGTAGCGGGCAAAGGCCCGCAACACACGCCACACGCCGGATCGACTGCCGTACTCGTACATGGACTCCATGCTCATATGGCGATCAGGGAACGGCGTGGCATTGACGATCTCGGAAAGGAAGGTCTCGGCGTGCGGATCGCCGTCGAGGACGGACATCTCGCCGCCCTCTTCGTAGTTGAGAACAAATTGCACGGCTATTCGGGCTCCGTTGGGCCATTGCGGATCGGGCGGGTGCTGGCCGTAGCCGACGAAGTTGCGGGCGGAGTGAGGGGTATCAGCCATGTGCCGCCATCGTTGGTGGAGGGGAGATTCGCGCGTCTGCCTCAATCACTGCGGCGGCCAGCACTTCTGCACCTCCACGCAGATGGAGTGCGGACGTGTGTTCCAGGGAGGAGTGGCTGACCCCCTCGGAGCTGGGCACAAAGATCATGGCAATCGGGGCAACGTTGGCAATGACCTGCGCATCGTGACCTGCCCCGCTCTCGATAGGAACGGATTCGAGCTCCAGCGAGTCGGCGGCGCTGGCCACGCAATCAGCCAGGAGCGAGTTGATGGCCACCGCCAGGACATGGGGCACGCGCTGGTAGGTGTACGTCGTGCTCGTGAGATCGACAATCGCTTCTATCCGGCCCAGAAGCTCGGCCAATGCAGCCTCCACCCGAGCGTCGTCCGCGTCGCGTACTTCAATGCTCATGCTGACCCGATCCGGGATGACATTGGAAGAGCCGGGCCCAACTTCCATGACGCCGACGGTCGCCACCCTGACCCAACCCTCGTCGGCCAAACCCTCGACGGCCAAGACGACATGGGCTGCAGCCACCAAGGCATCGTGGCGATCAGCCATGGGTGTCGTCCCGGCATGGTTGGCCATACCGTGCAATTCGAGCACGAAGCCATCGCGTCCGGTGATCGCTTGCACGATACCGATAGGCACGCCGGCGGACTCGAGAACGGGGCCCTGCTCAATGTGCAGCTCGATGAATCCGTCCAGGAGTGAGCCGTCGATATCAGGCTGTGTCAGGTCACTGGGCTGCCCGCCGGTGGACCGTATCCGCTCGGCCAAGGTGACGCCCTCGTGGTCTTCGGCCTCCAGCCACTCAGGCTTGAAGACGCCAGCCAGAGCATGACTCCCGGTCATGCCGGGAGTGCCGTACGCGCCTTCTTCATTACTGAATCCCACCACCACCAAGGTGTGCTCCAGCGTGGTCTGATTCCGATACAACATATCCGCCACCTCAATGGCGGCGACGGCTCCGTAGGTGCCGTCGAGGTGTCCCGCTTGCTTGACCGTATCGAGGTGGCTGCCAATCATGAGTATTCGATCGGTGCGTCCCGGTCGGACGCCAATGACGTTGGTGGCAGCATCCTCGCGGACTGCGAGCCCGGCCTCATCCATCCACTGGGCCACGAGACGACGGCCGAGTATGTCCTCGGGTGAGTAGGCCAGTCTCGTTACTCCTCGTCCCGGGGTCGAGGTGATTTGCGAGAGTTCCCGCAGGCGCTCCATCATTCGATCCGCATTGAGCGCACTCTCCGGCACGCTGGGATGTTATGTCTCCTTTGTAACGAGCTGATTTCCGCCGCTTTTCGATCAGCGAACTCTGATGCGGCCAGGCCAACCACGATTCTGGTTTCCCTCATGCTTGGTAACGTACGAGCGTGCCGACGCTCTCGACTCACGTGCTCGATGTTGTTGTGGGCCGACCGGCCGAGGGAGTGACGGTCACCCTGACTCCGGCCGACGGTGACAAGACGGGTGAAGTGGTGAGGGCCCGCACCGGAGTCGATGGTCGCATCGCCGAGCCCCTGGGAGGCAACCTGGCCATCGGAATCTGGAAGCTGTCTTTTGCCCTTGGCTCGTACTACGCCGAGCAGGGCACGCCGGCATTCGTGGTGAACTTCGACGTCACCGTTGCCCTCGGCGAGGAGCGCCACTATCACGTGCCGGTACTCAGTACCCCTCATGCGGCAACGACCTATTTGGGCACGTGAATCCGGCGCTGGAGTTGCCGCCGGCCCGCGACCTGGCGCAACTGACCGGCGCGCAGTTGGAGCAGATCCTCAATCGGATCTTCGAGCACAGCGCCGCCATTGCCCCCCACCTGACCGGACAGGCGTTTTCGGATTGGAGCCAGGTGATTGCATCGGCCGCCACGGTGATCGCGGGAATGTCTCCGTCGGAACAGCTCGAATTGCTCCGTGGTCACGCCCGCATCGGGGAAGACCCGCGCCGACTGAAAGCATTGAGTGAAGCGTCGTTCCAAGAACAGCGCACCCAAGAAGCCGACGGTATCCGGGCAACCATGCTCATCTTGGGTCAGCGCTACGAGGAGCATTTCGGCTTCCCCTTTGTCGAATTCGTGGCCGGCCGACCATTGGCTGACATTGTCCCCGTCATCCGCCAACGAATGCAACACAGCCCGGACTTTGAACGGGCGACCGGATTGGCCGCCATTGTGGCCATTGCTGGCGACCGGGCTACCCGCTGGTCGACAGCTGATCCAACCCCAACCCCAACCCAAAGCGCCTTAACAGCAAAGGATGAGACATGAGACCCGATTCGGTTGCCGCCGGTCCATTGTTTACCCCCCTAACGCAGACCGACATGGTGGAATCAGACGATGTGCGGGTGTCGATGGCGTACGGCAAGGGTCTTGTGGTCGTCTACCGGCTCAATGTGCCGGCACCCATCGGAGTCGCACCGATTCCCGAATCGGATTTCACCGGAGGCGCCGGAGGCTTGCTGGCCGTGCGGGCCACCGTCGAGGCGGATGGAACGGAATTGCTCCCGGCTTGGACCGATGGCGACAACGCCCGGTGTGTGGCCACCGACACCATGAAGAACGCCATTGTCTACGACGCCGCCACGTTCATGGGGAGCACAATCGAGGAATTGGCCATCTATTGGGCCACGAATTTGGTGGAGCGGTACAACGATTTCGACGGCACACGAGTTTCTGTCGCCCAAATCAACTACCGACCAGCCAAGACAGCGTCCGGGCCCAGTGCCGTGGCTTGGGTGCAAGACGGTGGTCCAAGTGGACTCACCATGGCCACGGTACGCCGTGATGCTGAAGGTAAGTCCGTGACCACGGAGTTGCTGTCGGGCACGGAAGGGCTCGAGATCGTTCGCACGTCGGGCAATTCATTTGTCGGCTTCCCACGGGACCACCTGACCACACTGCCCGAGGACAGCAACCGCCCTCTGGCCATGCCGTTGTCCCTGCGCTGGACTTACAGCCCGAATTCAGCGGCGCGAGTGGCAGCGGGTGACCTTTCGCAATGGGTCCCGCATCAACAGATCATTGACTTGGCCGCGGCCGTCCTCCATGAAGTGCCAGGCAACTCGATTCAGGAGGTGCAGTGGCACATCGGACAACGGATGCTGGCCCGATTTCCCCAGATCGTCCGGGTCTGGTTGGAAGGGGAGAATCGAACGTGGAGCCGGCCCAATGTGGCGGCACCGGTCGAAGGCGAGAAGACCTACACAGCCGGGTTTCCCTCCTACGGCCTCATCCGGTTGGAACTGGACCGCATGCCGTAGTCACTTGAGCAGGTCGGCCATGGCCCTGCGGTAGGCAATGGCCACCTTGTCGTAGGGCAACTGCAATTCGTCCTTGAGATCCAGGGGAATCTCTTTGGGGGCCTGACTTTCGACGATGGGACGGTCCTGCTCGGCGAGTACCGCCTGAAACTCGGAAAAGGAACGAGGATCAGCGCCGAGATCAAAATCTCGTGACTGGTAGCAATAGCCGGTTGCTTCCGTGGCCGAATGAGGTTGGACCGCAAAGAAAAGGGTCCGGTGCGTGTCCGCATCGTGATAGCGACAGGCCAAGTGGATCGAATAGGGCAGCGTCAGCACGTAGGTGTTGGTCTGCAGACCCCGTTCACCCGTGACATCCGTGACGGCGAATTCCTCGTTGGTGTTCGGCACCGTCATAGTGAGGTCGTAGTAGAGCGCCCCGCTCTCGGTGACCACCTGATGCGGTGGGACGATCAGATCGTCGCTGGTGCCCAGCAGGCCGTCGTGCAGATACCCCAGATGTCCGAAGTCGGTGAAGTTCTCCACCATGCGGCCGGCCCCGCACTGCCAGGTGTACGCCGCGCAGGCCACGTGCTGATAGGCCGGATCGTCCCACTCGGGAAAGGCCGGGATGTCGGCTACCGGATCCTCCAGGCAGACCCACACCAGCCCGGAACGTTCGGCGCAATGGAAGATGGGGACACGGGCTCGTTCGGGCATACGGGCGTCGGGTGCCAGCTGCGGCATCGAAGTGCACGTGCCAGCTGTGTCGTACGTCCAGCCGTGGTACGGACAGACGAGGCATCCCCCGTCATTGACGGTGCCCAACGACAGGGCGGTGCCCCGGTGGGGACATTGGTCCATCCCGGCGTGGGGCATACCTTGGGCATCGCGCCACAACACAACGCGCTCTTCCAGGAGAGTCGTGCCCACCGGATGTGCCTCGAGATCGGCCGACCAACTCACGGGGTGCCAATAGCGCCGGAGTGGCTCATTCATGCGTACATCTCCGACTTTGTTGGCTGGTCGTGGGCACTGAGGGCCGCTGCATCGTGTACCAGCGAGCGCAACAGTCGGCGATATTCGAGACTGGCTTTGTCACTCTTCACATGACACTCGGCAGTCACGGTGAGGGGGATGGCCAGTTCGTCGAAACGGCACTGCAACTCGAGGTCCTGGGCCACCACCTTTTCTTCGAAGGCGACTCGCTCGGCCAGCTCTTCGTCGCTGAAACCGCCCGGTTGCCACAGGTACATGGTGATGTACATCCGACAGCGATCGACCGTCTGGGGTTGTACCCAAAACACGATGAAGTTGGATCCACCCATCATCGGATAGGAAAGTGTGAGCGTGAGGTGGAACGGTGCGGTGAAGCGATAGGCCATATCCCGGTACTGGTCGATGGGTCTCAGGTTGGCCGCCACGCCCGGGTCGTTGCCGGCGGATATCGGGATGGCCAGGTCCACGCCGAAGCCCCAGGGCTGGCGGTCCACGGCATAGGGCGGGATGATGGCCGCCTGGTCGGTGCCGAATGTCCCCTTGTGAAGAAAGGCAAAGTGGGTCACGTCGATCTGATTGTCGATCAGGAGGGCGGCACCGTATCGACCTTCGTAGGGTCCCATGCGCACCATTCGTGTTTCTTCTACCGGCGTATCCGTCGTCGCCGTTACGGTGGGCAACTCGACCACCGGTTCCTCAATGGCCACGAAAATCATGCCGTCACGTTCGACGACACCCCAGGGTCGATCCGCCGTGGCCTTGGGCGGTATTGTCGCACCGGGGCCGAGAGAGGGGATGGCGGTGGCCCCACCATCGGCACAAAAGCGCCACCCGTGGTACCCGCATTGCAACGCGCCATCCACGACCGAGCCGGCGCTCAACGGGGCCTGGCGGTGCGGGCATCGATCCTTCAGCACCGCGAGTCCCGTGCGCAATCGGACAGCCACCCAGGCTTCGCCCACCAACCAGAAGCGAGTCGGTACCTCGGTGACTTCATCGCTACAGGCCAGAGGGTGCCAGCAATGGCGCAGGGCTTCGTGTTCGTTTCCGAGCATCCCCGGTGGGCCCAATGGTGTCGGTACCTCGGTACCGTTGCTCATCTTTCCATGATGCCCTGAGTGGTCGGATTCACGGTTACGGGAGCATGAATTGGATCCAGCGGAGCGTCATCGCCCATTCACACCTGGGAAACAGTGACGAAATCTCACTTCCCTAACCTGCACACGTGGCTCTGGGATTGCCGACCCGCTCACCCGTGGAGCCGAAGGACAGCATGGACATGGCACCGATGGTGGATGGTCAGACCGACGAATCCTCTGGCATCCACATTTCTGGCCTGTCGAAGGTCTTCCGGATTGGGCGAAAGAATCTGGTCGCCCTGGACAACGTGGACATCAACTCGCCCCGCGGCAGCTTCGTGGCCCTGTTGGGACCGTCGGGTTGCGGCAAGTCGACCGTCCTTCGGATTCTGGCCAATCTGGAAGTACCAACGGCAGGAAGCGTTCGAGTCCATGGCGCCACGCCGAAGAACATTTGCGGCGAGCACCGGTTGGGCATTGCCTTCCAGGACGCCGCTCTCCTGCCTTGGCGCTCCGTCGAAGCCAATATCAAGCTGCCACTGGAGATCAGCGGGCTGCGGGATCGCGGTGAGCTGGTCAAGGAGTTGATTGAGTTGGTCGGGCTGAAGGGATTCGAGGATGCGCGACCGGCCCAACTGTCGGGCGGCATGCGCCAGCGGGTGGCCATCGCCCGATCACTGGTGGTGGATCCCGAGATCCTCCTGCTGGACGAACCCTTTGGCGCACTCGATGAGATGACCCGGCAACGCCTCAATCTCGAACTCCAGCGAATCTGGACCGAACGGGCCACCACCACGCTGCTGGTGACCCACTCGATCAGTGAAGCGGTCTTTCTCTCGGACTCCGTGTACGTGATGTCGGCTCGTCCGGGACGGATCAAGGCCGTGGTGCCCATTGACCTGCCCCGGCCGCGGTTACCCGAGGTCCTCCGTACTCCAGAGTTTCATCAGATCTGCGATCAACTCTCTGACCTCCTCTTCAGCTCAGACGGCGTCCCTTTGAGCGGCGACGATGTGTGACGGCCGCCCCTTGACCGAGAAGGGCACTGCCCCGTGCTGATCACCGAGGAACCCATCTTCACGCGCTTCTGGTATCCGGTGGCCTTCGCCGCAGCCGTGGCTGCGGGTCCAACGGCCCGTCGCCTCCTGGGGCAGGACCTGGTTCTCTGGCGGGCGGGAGACCAGATTGCCGCCGCCCTGGACCGCTGTCCTCATCGTGAGGCCAAGTTGTCGGGCGGTTGGCTCACTTCAACGTGCCAGTTGGTGTGCCCGTACCACGGCTGGGAGTACGGCTCCGATGGTCGGGCCACCCGCATTCCGCAAATGGCTCCGCATATCCCCATCCCCCCTCAGGCGGTCCTCAATACGGTGCGCTGTCAGGTCCGCTACGGCCTTGTATGGATCTGTCTCAGCCCTGAACCGCTCGGCGCCATCCCTGACTTGCCTGAATTTGAGGCTCCCGGGTGGCGGGTGATCCCCGAGTACGAGTGGATGTTCGATTGCTCGGCTGCCCATCTCATTGAGAACAATTTCGACCCCGCCCATGTGGCCTTTGTGCATCGGGCTACTTTTGGCAATCCTGAGAAGCCAGCGGTGCCGACGCCTGATGTCAGTCGAACCGAGTTCGGATTCGAGGTGCAGAACCGCATCCCAGTTGAGAATCGGCACGGCAGCGATGCCACTACCGAACGCCGGACCACATCGGAATTCCACCTACCCTTTCACGGGATTTTCCGGATCGGCTACCCCGATGGACTGATGCACATCATGTTCAAGGGTTGTTGCCCGGTCGACGACGGGGTAACTCGGCTGATCCAGTTCGTGGTGCGCAACGACTCAGAAGACGACGCGTCAGCCTCCAGTATTCTGGAGTTCGATCATCGGGTTGAAGCGGAGGATCAAGCCCTGTTAGCCACGGTGCCGACCGAGTTCCCGCTTGACCTCACCGCCAATGTGCACATCAAGAGTGATCGGACATCGATAGAGCTACGCCGTCTGTTTGCCGAACTCTTGGCGGGCCAATGGCAGCCAATGGACTCAACCCTGGTGGCCTCAAGGTAGGAGACGATCGGGCGATCAGGCCTCGCCCTCGGCCGGCTCGCCCGGCACGACAGGTTCCCAGCCGGCGATGTACCTACGCCGCAAGTGGTCACCCCATGTGGTGTCGCGTCCCGGCATTTCCGGGACGACCTGCGCCCCTTCGGCGTAAAAGTGGCCGTGGTCCCGACCACGGGCAATGCCCTCTTTGGTGTGCATGTCGATGGCCAGATCGTCAATCCTGACGACTCGTTCCCCGGCGTCGACCATTTCCATGGCCCACGATCCAAGTTCACCGGTGGTGCGGTCCTTGGGGGCCGTGGCCAGGATGCGAACCGCATGAGCCGCAAAAAGCCAGCGATCACCGGAGCGGGGATAGCGTCGGCGCTGCGCGCCCAACGCTTCAATGATGGCGGGCGCCTCAATGAGGCCGAAGCCGATGTCCTCGGCGGCAATGATGTCAAGACGGGCCCACAGCAGCTCCTCGGCCTCCGGACTCGTGGCATAGAGCTCGTAGGCGGCCAGCGTTGCTTCTTCCAACCAGCCGCGGCGAATTGATTTTTGCAGCATGGAGCGCACTTCGTCAGCGGCCAAGCCATTGATGGTACGCACACGGGTCCACATGTCCTCACTGTGGTGGGGGACACTCACAACGACACCTCCGGGTTGATGGATGAAAATGACTGCAATGAAGTCAGGAGAGACGATCGCATGCTCTCCGAGCAGAAGGCGGCCTCAATGGATGTGCGAGCGGCCGAAATATAGTCAGCTTCACCCCAACCGGCTGCTTCGCCGATCCGGGCGTACTCCCATTCGAGACGGGTCCCGAGCAGGGCGGGATCATCGGTATTGACCGACACCGCGACACCCGCCCGCCGCAAGCGTTCCAGCGGATGCTCTGCATACGAGGGGGAGATGCCCAACATCACATTGGAGGTTGGACAGATGCCGAGCGGAATATGCCGTCGGGCCAAGGTTTCGACCAACCGGGGGTCTTCTATGGCTCGCACACCGTGGTCGATCCGCTCGGCTCCGAGCAGGTCGATGGCGTCCCACACGCCTTCGGGGCCACTGGACTCGCCGGCATGGACGGTTCGATGCAGGCCGGCCGCGGCGGCGGAGGAAAAAACCTGGGCAAAGCGGTGGGACGTACGACCGGCCGCCGCCTCATTGCCATCGATCGACAGGGCCACGACGCGCTCCGGGCCCTCCTGCACCAGGTATTCCACGAGAGCAGCGGCCTCCTCGGCGCTTTGTTGACGTAACAAGCTGACGCAGAGACCCGTGGACGTCAGGCCATCCTCCTCGGCCTGAGTGAACCCGGCATCGAGGGCGGCCAGGAATTCGGACAAGCGTCCGTTCCAAGCCGGCCAATGGGTGGGATTGACGATGACGTCGGCGTAGCCCACGCCCGATTGATGTTCCCAAGCCGCCAGTCCGTAGGCGACTGCCGTGACTTGCTCGGTCGTGCGCACCAGGCTGCAACTCCAGTCGAGCAGCTCCAAGAACTCGGCCAAATTGGCGAAGGTGAAGAGGTCGTCGAGCGGTCGGGGCAAGGCGACTCCAGCCGCGCTGGCCAAGTCGGCCATGGCCAGTGCGGTGAAGCTGCCCTCAAGGTGGACATGGACTTCGGCTTTAGGCAGTGCCACCAGCCACCGTTCGTCCGGAACGCCGGTACGCGCGTCGGCGGTTGGCGCACTACCCATACGGGCTCAGATTTGCTTGACGATCTTGTCGGAGAACATGGCGGCTGTCGCCTTGATCCCACCCTGAGCCAGCGTCTTGATGTTGTCCTCAATATCCTTGGGATCCATGGTGAACAGACCATGGGCCTTCGTGTATGGCGTCTCGATCAGCGCTTTTTGCGCCGTGTTCTCGAGCAACTGCTGCGATTTTTGGAGACCCGAGGACTTGGCATAGGACATGGCCGTCGTCGTGCCTTTGTTGATGTTGGCGAAGTTATAAGTCCAGCCCTGCTTCTCCGCCTTCATGAAGGAGACGAGTTCCTCCTCCTTGGTGTTCAACGTTTCCTCGGTGACTTCGTACAAGTCGGAGTAGACGGCATAACCGAAGTCGGCGAAGAGCCAGGTGCGGATCTTGACGCCCTTGACCTGGAGTTGTCCAGGCTCACTGGTGATGAAGCCCATCCAGGCATCGACGTCGCCGGTCGCCAGTGGTGTGGGGTCGAACTGCACGGGCACCACGTTGATCTTGGAGGCATCAATGCCGGTGATCTTGACGAAGGTCTGCCAGGGCACTTCGTTGGCGGCCGACACGCCGAGTTTCTTGCCATAGAGGTCTTGCGGTGTCTTGATGGGGGATTTGGCCAAACTGATGATGCAGTACGGGTTCTTCTGGTACCGCACCCCGATGATCTTGAGGGGCGCCCCTTGGGCAATGGCCTGGGCGCAGGCGTCGGCCGCGCTCGAGGCCACCAGGCACTTGCCCGATACCACCACCGGTTCGGGCACCACGGAAGCGCCACCGGCCAAAATGTTCACCGACAGGCCGTGCTTCTTGTAGAAGCCCATCTTGTCGGCCAAGAACGTGCCGGCGAACTCGGCGTCCTTGACCCACGACAGCTGATAGGCCATCGACTTGAGGCTGGCGGCCGAAGCGGGAGCGGCGTCGAGAAACGAAGGCACCAATCCGGCGAGGGCGGCCGTGCCCGCCACCTTTGCCCCGGTCGACAGAAATGATCGACGGCTGAACTGGCTTGACATGATGTTTTCGGACTCTCCCATAGGGCGACGTTACGGGTGGTCCATTTCTCAGCCATTTCTTGATTGTGAACGTACGGTTACCGTTGGGAAACCACGTTTCGCATGTGAAAAGCCGCCCTGGTGCCTCAGAGGCGAGCTTGGAGCATTTGCGCCATGACTCGGTGGCGAGCCAAAAGGTCGTCGACCCGGGGATCGGTGAGCTGGCCGTCCTCCACGACGGCGCGCCCCGCCACGATGGTGTGGCGGGCCGACACCGGTCCACAACGGAGCCAGGCTTCCACCGGATCGGACAACGCGCCGGCGAAGAGAATGCCCGTAAGGGGCCAGCAGACCAGATCGCCCACGGCTCCGGGTGCGAGCACGCCGAGCTCATCCTTGCGGCCCAGGCATTCGGCGCCTCCGATGGTGGCGATGTGGAGTGCGTCGCGCGCCCCGGTTGACGCTGGCCCTGACCGTACCCGTCCCTGCAGCATTGCGTTGCGCGCTTCCATCCAGAGCGATGCACTGTCGGTCGAGGCTGACCCGTCGCAGCCGAGCCCAACCGGCACAGAGGCGGCCCGGAACTCGGCAATGGGCGCCAAGCCCTGGGAAATCATCATGTTTGAACTCGGGCAGTGTGCGACGCCCACGCCGGCGGCCCCCATGCGATCGATTTCAGCCTCATTCGGATAGACGCAATGCGCCACCCAGGTTCGATCGGTCATCCAGCCCACCGCTTCGAGATGCTCGAGGGGTCGTCGCCCGTACATGGCCAGGCAGTAGTCGTCCTCATCGGGGTCCTCGGCGATGTGCGTATGCAGGCGGACGTCCAGCCGTTCCGCCAGTTCTGCGCTGGCCACCATGAGCTCGGGTGTCACCGAAAAGGGCGAGCAGGGGGCCAACCCAATCTGGACCATCGACCCGTGCGAGGGGTCATGGTGCCGGAGTACCGCCGCTTCACACTCGGCCAGTATCGACTCCTCGTCTTGGCATACTTCGTCGGGCGGCAATCCGCCGTCCTTCTTGGATCGACTCATGGACCCTCGGGTGGGATGGAAGCGCACGCCTATTTCGTTGGCCGCCAGTACTTCCGCACTGAGTAGGTCACCACCTCCTTGCGGGTGCACATAGAGATGGTCACTCGATGTAGTGCACCCGCCCAGCGCCAGTTCAGCCAGCCCGATCCACGTGGAGAGATAGACCGCCTCCTCATTGAGGCCGGCCCAAACTGGGTACAGGGTCGTCAGCCAGGTGAACAGGTCGGCTTTGGTCGCTGGAGCAAAAGACCGGGTCAGGTTCTGGTAGATGTGGTGATGGGTGTTGATCAGCCCGGGCGTGACCAGACAGTCGATGGCCCGGATGACTTTCGTCCCCGCTGGTTCGGTTCCGGGAGGGCCAACCCCCACCACGAGTCCTTGATCGATGGCGACCCAACCGCCCGGGATTTCGAGTCCGTCATCCATCGTGGCGACACACAGCGTGTCTCGAACAACGAGATCGTACGGGTCGCCCCCATGTGCCGGTTGCTCCACGATGTGCTCCGATCAGTTCAGACGACGAGGCGCCATCATGCAGCGGTCGCCTGGCATTCTCAAGATTCGAGAGTGCTCAATGGCCCGACGCCAGCGCCGCCACGCACAAGGGGCCGCCCACGTAACACGACATTCACAATGCGGCAAAGCCAGGGACACCTTGGATCCGTACATTGGACTTCAGCATGGCGACGTCGGTGCAGGATGAACCCAAGGAGCGCCACCGCCCCAAATGGCTTGGGGGTCTCATTGGCATTTCGTGTGTCATCGGAGTGTGGGAGATCATGGCCGCCCTGACATTCGGGGGTCGCCACGTCATTCCGACCCCGCAATCTGTCCTGGTGACCATGTTCCATGATCCGGGCTATTCGGTCTGGGTCAACTTGAAAATTACGGCCGGTGAAGCCGGACTGGGCTGGTTGTGGGGCAACGCCGTCGCTCTGGCGCTGGCCATTGTCTTTTTGCTGTTCCCGGTGCTGGAAGGGCCCCTCATGAAATTGGCCCTGGCCAGCTATTGCATGCCTATCGTGGCCATCGGCCCGATCCTCTATGTCGTCTTGTCGGGATCTGGCCCTCGGGTTGCGGTGGCTGGGATCTCCGTCATCTTCACCACGTTGGTGGGAGCGCTCGTCGGGTTGCGCTCAGCCGACGTCCTGAGCCTCGACTTGGTGCGTGCCTACGGCGGCGGCCGTCGCATGCAACTGACCAAGGTGCGACTCAAAGCGGCCCTGCCGGCTACCTTTGCCGGGTTGGCCATTGCGGGACCGGCCGCGGTGCTCGGCGCCATCATCGGCGAGTACCTCGGTGGGGAAACCGGTCTGGGCACCACCATGGTCCTGGCCGAGCAGCAGCTCGACATCCAGCGAGTCTGGGCCATTGCCGTCGTGGCGACCGGCTTGGCCGGTTTGGTCTACCTGGCCACGGCGGTAGTGGGTCGCCTGCTGACACCCTGGGCGCCCCGGGCCGCGAGGCGACAATGACCATTGATGCGCTGACCGGCGCGTCACTCGCTCCCAGCGGCTCCGGTTATTCCGAACTGACCCTGGGTGGGGAGGCCGGCCCCGAGTCCCTGGCCCTGCGGGCCGTGCGCCGGATCGGCAAAACCTTGCTGGCCGCCCTACTGACCATTGGCGTGACGTTGGCGGTGTGGCAAGGATTCATTTCGGTCTTCCACCTCAACCCATATTTCGCCAAAGGCCCCAGCGCCGTCTTCGACTACCTGTTCACCGGCCCCGAAGCTGGGGCGAGTCGGCATCTGGTGTTCTCCAATCTGGGCGTGACTCTGTTCGATGCGTTCTTGGGCTACGTGGCTGGCACCTTGGCCGCCATAGGAGTGTCCTTGGCCATCGTGCTTAGCCGGTCCGTCGAACAGACGGTCATGCCGGTGGCCATCGCGTTGCGGGCCGTGCCCATTGTGGCCATGACGCCGGTGCTCGTCCTCATTTTCGGACGAGGGCTGTTGGCGGTGACCATTATCGCCGGGGTGGTCTCGTTCTTCCCAACGTTGGTAAATCTGGTGTTCGGCTTGCGGTCAGCACCCAACCACGCGTTCGACCTCATGCGCGCCTATGGGGCATCCGATGCCGCCATACTGCGAAAAATTCAATTCCCCTACGGGCTCACCGCGCTGTTCGCCTCGGCCAAGATCGCCGTCCCCGGTGCCATCATCGGCGCCACTCTGGCCGAATGGTTGGCCACCGGCAACGGATTGGGCAATCTCATGCTCGTCTCGTCCTCCGACTCGGAGTGGAGCACGCTGTGGGCCTCGGTGGCCATCATCACGATCACTTCGGTCCTCATCTACAACTTGGTCACCCTGATCGAACGTCCCGTGGTCGAGCGCTTCCGGGGAGTGGCCGTGACATGACAAACACACTGCTGCAGCAAGGTCGGGTCGTCGACCCGTCCACAGGCCGCGACGAGACACGCGACGTGTTCATCTCCGACGGCCGGATCGTCGGCCTCTCGACCACAGCAGCTCCCTTGCCGCCGGGGACCGAGGTCATCGATTGTCGAGGGCTCATCATCACGCCTGGCCTCATCGATATGCACACGCATGTCTTCGAGGGCTTGGGCGACTTCTGCGTCAAACCCGATGCCGTCGGTGTGGACGCGGGCGTTCCCGTCGTGGTCGACGGCGGCACCAGCGGCGTCGCCACCTTCGACATCAGCCGCCATGCCGTGATCGACCATCCCGAGACCAAGACCAAGGTGCTGGCCTTCGTCGACCCTTGCCAGCTCTATTTAGCCACTAAGGATTTCATCTGCCACAAGCTGCGCATCGCTGACGACTTGAAGAATCTGGACCCTGAGTCGTTAGCTGACTGCATTGATCGCAATCGTGATGTCCTGGTCGGATTGAAGGCTCGGGCCTGCCACGTCGGCGATCCGGAGTTCAGCCCATTCCTCGCCGGAGCCCAAGAGGCGTCGGATGGCATGCCGGTGATGGTCCACTTGGGGCGATTCCCCCACACGCCGGTGATTACTCCGGTGGCCCTCCTGAACCAGCTGCGTTCGGGCGACATCATCACGCACGCTTTCCGCGGCGCGGGCGGCATGCTCGGTCCGGATGGCAAGGTCGTGCCCCAATTCCGCGACGCCGTCGACCGGGGTGTGGTGTTGGACATGGGCCACTCCGGTACGGACTTTCGCTTTCGAGAGGCTCGGCGCTTGCTCGATCAGGGCTATATGCCCGACACGGCCTCCACCGATCTGAACATTTTCACGGTCAACGGCCCGGTCTTTTCTCTGGTGGAGAACATGACCAAGCTGTTAGCCCTCGGCATTGCCTTGCATGACGTCATCGCCATGGCCACCACCAATGTTGCTCGGGCCATCGGGCGAGTGGACGAATTCGGTTCTCTCCAGGAGGGACGGACCGCTGACATCAGCCTGCTGCGAATCCGCAGTGATGGACCGTTCGCCGTCAGTGATGGCCATGAAGTGATTGAGTCAGCACAAGCGGTGGAAGCGGTCGGCTGCCTGCGGGCGGGTGTGTATCGAGCGACGAAGCCCATGGCGAGCTACGCGGCCAACGGCAAGACGTGGATGGAGCCGCCGCCCGATCAGGACTGGTAGATGGGCGACTCCGTGACGCTGTGTCAGGGCGATCTGACCACCGCATTGTCCTATTTCTGGCATCCGGTGTGCACCACCGAGGAGCTAGCGGCGGCGCCCAACGACGTGCTGGGTGTTCGACTCCTGGGACGCGAGCTGGTCGTGGGCGATCTGGGTTCGGGACGGTTGGCCTGCCTGGTCGATCGTTGTCTGCACCGATCGACCAGACTCTCCATCGGCTCGGTGGATGCCGGGGCCATTCGCTGCAGTTACCACGGTTGGCGTTGGGCGGCCGATGGCCAATGCATTGACATCCCGACCGCGCCTCACATCGCAATATCCCCCAGGGCGTGCGTGGAATCCTTCGCCGTGCAGGAGCGCTACGGACTGATATGGGTCTGTCTCAATACTGAGGCCGGCACCACCGTGCCCTCGTGCCCTGCCTTCGAAGATCCCGACATGGTGCTGGTGGCCGGTGTGCCCTACACCTGGCCGGTAGCGGTGGGCCGTCGAGTGGAGAACTTCACCGATCTCAGCCATTTTGCCTGGGTCCACGACGGCACACTCGGGCGCCGTGATCAGCCGGTGCCGCCAATTCCATCGGTTCGTCGGGCCGACGGTGCACTCCGATTTGATTACGTGTCGCCCGAACTCGAGACACAAGAGTCGGTTGCTCTTATGGGCTACAGCGACTACCACGTCATCATGCCGGGCACCGTGAACATCGCCTTCGATATTGCTGGTCAAGCGGGCGTGCGCCGCCACCTTTGGATGACGGCGTCCCCGCTCGACAGCGGGTCGTGCCGCACGTTCTGGCTGGTCGCACGCAACGATGCCCACCAGTCAGACGAGCACGAGATCATGGCATTCCAAGGCCGCGTGCTCGAGGAGGATGCGCCCGTTGTCTGCAACCAACTATCGGAATTCCCACTTGATGTTGGGGCCGAATTGAGTGTGAAGGCCGACCGTGTCTCCATCGAATACCGCCGCTGGATGCAGGAGCTCGTCATGGCCGCTCAAAATGGCCCCGCCATGGTGCGTTCGGCGCTCTACGGCACATCCGGGCAGACACTGCCTCGAGAGCTGGACGACGTAGTGCGCTAGTTCGTCGGTGGACACCTGCGGCGCCTCACGTTGGCGGCAGCCCCATGTCGTGCCGGATGGCGTTGGTGGAAATGCCGATCTTGGGATTGGCGATGGCCTGGAGCAGATAGGGACTGCCGATCGACAGACCCGACGCCATCCATTGGTTGAGGCTCGTGAGCTCTTCGTCGATGACCTTGACGGAGTAGACGATGTCGGGGTGGGCGTGCTTGGGCCACGGTTGGGTCACCAGTTGGTGTCCAAACGTACCGAGCGCGCTGGCCAGGGACTGGGCGGCGCTCATTTTTTGGGTGGACGACATCTTTTTCCAACTGGACAGGCGCACGCCGAATTGGGAGTCGGCCGTGTCCACTTCCACCGCGTCCTTCAGATACTGCTTGGCGTACCCGATCGGCGGCACGAAGGTGAACGTATCGGCGCGCAACGAGCTGGGGATGAACGACTTTCCACTGCGCGTGACCAATGCGGCAGGGATGACCGAATCGGCGCCGGGGATCTGATGATTCACCTGCAGGAACGCCATGGTGGTGGGAGAAATCACGGGGTAGGGGGCGTTCACGGCGGTCAACATGCCAGGCGATGGGTCTTCTTGAATCCACTCGGCCAGGTCGTAGTTCGCCTTGGCCCCGTAGGTGGTGGTCATCGTGCGATCCAGGTGGTGGGTCAGATCAATGAAGTGCAGCGTCCATCCCGAAGCCGTGTGGGTCATGTCGGCGGTCACGAGGTCACCGGCATGGACGGTGCCCAGCGGGGCGGCGTGGAAGTGCAGCGGGATGTCGCTCCAGAACGCCTCGTAGGAGTCGAGGGGCCCGAAGCGGTTCACCCTGCTTTCGATGGTGCCCAACTGGATGAACGAGCTCTGCCCGACCTGGGCTCCCACCCAGGTGCCGGCGAGCCCCGTGTTGGAATGAGCCGAGATGGCGGGCACCCGCCAGGCGGCACTGATTTGATTCACCGTGGGTCGAAGTGCGGTGTAACCGCCCAAGCCGTTGGCCGGAGTCACCGTCTTTGGTGGTGTAAATCCGGTCGACGCCAGTGGTTTGATCGGTTTGGTCGTGGCCGAGACCACCGCTGCACCAGCCACCAACGCCGACATTGTCACCACCGTGATCCACGGTGCCAGCCGCCTAAGTCCTCGCCCCATGAGGGCAGTATGGAAGGCCCATGGTGCGCCTCGGTGGTGCCTCGGGCGCTACTTGGTTGCTACTCCGGCCAGGTCCTACGGCGGGCCGCCGTCGGTGCCTGATCCAGTGCCCATGAGCGGCGCCAGGCGGGAGCGTCGGGTCCGCGGTGCGCCGACTCGGCGCCCTCGACCGGAGCGGCCGAGCTGACGGAACGGCGGGCCTGCCACCAGTCCGACTGCACTTCGCGGGCCAATGTCGCCACGGCGGCCTCGACCCGATCGGAGAAGCGGTGCGTGTTCTCGCCTTCGTCGGGCGTGAGCGGCGCGCCGAAGAGGACCGAGATGGGCGAGCGGCGCAGGCGGCCACCCTGGCGTGACTCGGTGCCCGAACCGCCGGGAGCGCGGGTGCCGGCGTCGGCCGTCTTGGGCAGCACGTGTCGAGTGCCGTGCAGGTACACGGGCACCACGGGCCGGCCGGTGCGGCGGGCCAGGTAGGCGGCGCCGCCGGTGAACGAGTGCGTCCAGCCGTCGGGGGAGCGCCCGCCCTCGGGGAAGATGACCAGGTTCCACCCGTCCTCAATGAGCTCAGCGGCGGCGTCGCCGGAGCGTCGATTGATCTTGTGGCGTTCGATCGGGATGGCCGCCACCGCAAATGACCAGAGCACCGACTTCCAGGTCCGGTCGAAGAAGTAGTCCGACGCTCCCGCCACCACGGTCTTATGGCGCACCTCGACGGGCAGGGTGGTGAGCAGCAGTGGCGTATCGATGTGACTGGCGTGATTGGCCGCGAAGATGACGGGCCCATCCACGTGACCCAGGTGCTCCAGTCCCCGCACCGTGGCCGGGGCCAGGACGCGGGCAGCCGGCCGGGCGACGTTGTCCATCACCATGGCTCGGGCCAGCCGCACCGGGTAGCGCCGGGACCAGGCGTTGTCGTAGTCCAGTCCGACCTTGCGTTCGGGGTCGGCCCGCTCGACCGTGGCCGGCCAGGACGGCGCGGACAGCGGGAACCGGACCGAGCGCACCTTGGCGGCCAACCGCTGGGCCTGGTCGCCCAAATCCATCAGTGCACGTCCGACATCATGAGGGGCGGCGTGTGCAGGTGGGTCAGTGTCGGCGAGGGACCGACCACGTCAGTGGCGATCTCCAACGCGTCGTTCATGGACGACGCCGGCGAGAAGCCCAATCGGCGTACCGCCTTGGGATCGCCGCCCACAATGATGACGCGGCCCAGGTGCTCAAGCGCGTGGGCGCACCAGTACCACATGTAGAACGGGTGAACGCCGTGGTAAGCGTGGCCGGTGCGGTACAGATGGCGGTACCAGGGGTCCTCGGCGAACGAGGTCTCGAACTCTTTGTGGATACGCACGGGGTCGACCGTCTCGGTCAGCACCTGCTCGTAGAAGTCGATGTAGCTGGGGTGGTGGCCGGGGTGGAACTCGGGCCGGGTGGGGTGGCGCAGGATCAGCACGCCGCCCTCACGGACCAGGGGCCGGCCCCGGTACATGTTGAAGAAGTACCCCAGACCCAGGCAGGCGACCAGGATGGGGTTCATGATGGAGTTGACGTTGTAGGGGCAGATGTAGGGCAACCCGAGCGTCAGGATGTCCGTCTGTCCCTCCACGTCGACGCCCTGCTGCTTCCACACGTTCTCGGTGGTCACGGTGTGGACGGCCTCGACCTCACCGGCCTGCACCGATGTCATGGCGTGGGGTGACTTGATCGAATGGAAGATCTGCCGGGCCAGCCGGGGTGGCACCGCGCCCAGTGCCTTGGAGGCGCCGGCGTAGGTGGCCCGGTCACGCAAGTTCCATTCCCACTCGCGCTTCTGCAGGAAGGCGAAGTTGGAGGGGAAGGTGTCGGTGTTGAGCGTCGTCTCGATCTGGAAGATCTTGACCCCGGCGTCGGCAATGAAGCGGCCCATGCGCCAGTTCGACGAATGGAGCTCGGAGGCTGGCGCGTCCATGAAGGAGCGCGAGTGGGTCATGGTGTGCGGGTTGTGATGGTGGCGCAGGCTCTTGTAGCTGGCCAGACCGGTGGCCACGCTCTTGTGCCCGCCGTCCATGGCCACCAGGTTGATGTTGACGTAGACCAGCAGGTCCGACGTGGCCGCCCGCTTGTTGATCTCAATGTCCTCGCCCTGGTCGGTCTGACCCAGGTGGATGAGGTTGTCGGGGTCTTCGGCGTCGTGCTGGGTCAGCAGGCCGTGCGGGGCGAAGGCGTCGTAGACCCGGTTGCCCAGGGCGTGGCGCAGTTCGTCCTCGGTCATGCGGCGGTGCAGGGCCAGCGCGGCGATGAGCTGCACGTCGTCGACGCCGGCGTCGGCCGCCATGTCGAGCACCGTCTCGATGACCATCTGGCGGATGTCGGGAGCCTCCATGGGAGGAAGGGGGAGCGAGATGTCGTCGAAGCAGATGGTCAGCTGCATGCCGGCAAAGAGCAGCTCGGGCAGGGGAGCGCGATCACCCAGGGGGTTGAGCAGGGCGTGGCGGATGGCGCTGTAAGGGTCATCGAGGGCCTTCATGGGCTCGGGCGCGTAAATGACGCGGCTGCCCTCGGGCAGTGTCTCGAGCGTGAAGCCTTCGCCGTTCCAGAACAGGGTTGGTGGGGTGGACTTGTCCACTTCCAGGACGAAACCGGGTCGGCGGCTCATCGGGTGGGTCCTTTCGTGATGTCGAATGCGATCTTGGTGGCGCCCCGTCGGCCGGCGGCGCCGGCATGGGCCACGGCCTCTTCGAAGCGGGCCAGCGGGTAGGTGGCGGAGACGAGTTGACCGGTCTGATGGGCGGCCACCACGTCGAAGGCCAGATCGAAGGTGGCCACTTCTTTGGTGTCCACGCCCGGGGCGGCCGACACCCATTCGGTCCCGTAGGCGTAGGCCCCAGCCAGCCGCACCTCGCGGTGCCACAGGGGAGCCAGATCCACGGTGACCTTGCCGGGCATGCCGACCAGGGCGACGGTGCCGCGGGGCCGCACCATGGCCAGGGACTGGTCAATGGATTCGGCCGAGCCCACGCAGTCGATGACGAGATCGGCCCCACCGGACAAGGTGGCCGTTTCGCCCGAGGCACCGCCGAAGGACAGCGACTGGCTGTGCCGGCGTACGGCGCGGGCGAGTTGGCTGGGCGGCAGCGCTTCGGTGGCGCCGAACTGGCGGGCCAGCTTCTGCTGATGGCTGTACTTGGCCCCGACCAGCACGACCCGTGGGGTCGGCACCAACCCGGCGGCCACGAGGTGGGTCAGGGCGGCGATCACGGTCAGCCCCAGGGTGCCGGCACCGAGCACGGCCACCACGTCGCCGTCGCGGATGCCGGCTCCGAGCACGGCGTGCACGGCGCAGGCCACAGGCTCGACGGTCACGGCATCGGTATCGCTGAGCGCGTCGGGCACGGCGAAGAGTTGGCTGGCGTGGGCCACCAGACCGGTGGAGGACCAGCCACCACCGGTATCGGCGCAGAAGCCGGTCTGCAGGCCGGGGCGGATGTGCCCGAAGGCCAGGTAGCCGCAGTTGCCCACGTGGCCGGCCCCGCAGGCCGGGCAGGGCGGCGTGATGCCGCGGGCGGCACAACCGAGGACCGGTTGCAGCACGACGCGTGTCCCGGCGGCCAGGGCGATCCCGTGCGCGTCATGGGCATCGTTGGTCAGCCGTCCCACCACTTCGTGACCGGGCACGAAGGGGAAGGAGACGATGTCTTCGAAGTATCGAGATGAACGCCCGTCCAGCGTGGCCAGGTCGGAGCCGCAGATGCCCGAGAGAATGGGATCGACGTGGACCCAGTCCTCGCCCGGCAAGGGCGGCGCCGGGTGCTCGGTCAGACGCAACGGTCCCACGCCGGCGCCGCGGCCCGACCCGAAGGCCGAGACAATGCGGGCGGCCGCGAAGCGGGGGATGGATCGTTCGAAGAGGAGGGTGCTCACGAGAGGGTGCTCACTTGGCGATGACCGCCTTGGGCGACTTCACGTCGAAGCGGCCCAACGGCAGGGGCCGGTGCGAGCCGCCCTCGGCCTTGGACCAGTGCTCGACGTGCCAGCCCCGTCGGCGGGCGATGGCAGCCAGGCGGGCCTCGGGGTTGACGGCCACGGGGAAGCCGACGGCCTCAAGCATGGCCAGGTCGCTGGCCGAGTCGGCGTAGGCCACCGATTCCTCCAACGAGAGATTGTGGGCCTCGGCGTACTCCTCCAGCACGATGGCCCGGGCCTCGCCGATGGGGGGCAGGTTGGTCAGCCGGCCGGTGAGGCGACCGCCGGCCGAGCCCATCTCGGCGCACACGATGTCGTCGAACAGCGGCCGTACCGGCTCGATCACAAAATCAAGGGCACCGGTGATCAGCAAGGTGCGGTGGCCCAACGCACGGTGCGCCCGTACCCGGGCAAAGCCTTCGGGGAAGGACTTGGTCAGCAGCTGCTGGTGGAACAGTTCCCACGAGTCGATCTGCAGTTGTTTCAATGGCGCATCTTCGAAGCGCCGGTAGAACGAGCGCAGGAAGTCGCCCCGGTCCCGGCGGTCCAGCGCCAACAGCGACGGCGCCTGGCGCAGCAGATCGGCCACGAACTTGGCCCGCTTGGCGGGGGAGAGGTGGCGGCTGGCCAACCAGGCGTAGGTGTCGACCACGTTGGAAGCCATCAGCGTGTGCTCGAGGTCGAAGACGGCCAGGTGGCGGTCCGGCGACAGAATGGCTTTGCGGGCCCGTTCGGGTCGCTTCTCCACCACCGACTTGCCGGCCTTGGTGCGCACCCGGGTGTGTTCCAAGACGGAGGGCAGGTGCACCTGGTGCACGTAGTCGTTCCAGTCGATGACGCCGGGGTCGAAGCAGAACTCGGCGTGGTCGGCCTCGTCGAAGGTGTCCCACAGTTCGATCAGCCGGTCGACCCGGTAGCGGGCGTCGGTCTCGGTGTAGGCGCCGTAGAGCTCGACGTAGCCGAGAGCCCGCTTGGCCAGCGCGTGCTTGTCCTCAATGCGGGCGGCGAATTCGGCCTGGCGACCGCGCACGGGCAACTTGGTGATGATGTTCTCGGCCAGCGTCATGGCCTTGTCGGCCCGGCGCAGTTGGCGCTGCACCCGACCACGACCCGGGAAGGACCACTCGGGCACGTTGATGGGCTGCCCCCGGTCGTCGTACAACGGGTTCCGGGAGAAGAAGTCCTCGGTCAGCTCCACCAGCTGCCCGTAGGGGAATGGGTTCCGCACGCCCGAAGCGACGTGGTACACCGAGGGCGGACCCTCGGCCGGGCCGTGGGCGGCCACGGCGATGATGGCGGCGACGACGAGGTCGACCGGAATGACATCGATGATGCCCTCGGGTACACCGGGGAACTCGCGCAGCAGGCCGCGGGCGTAGGACACGATGATGGGTTCGGCC
>DATAUC010000012.1:0-175241 GCA_036268485.1 Acidimicrobiales bacterium | reverse complement strand
ACCCTCCTGCGTATGGCTGAGAGCGGATTCGATTCGGTGGTGATTCCGCCCGAGCGGGCAGAGGACGCTGGATTTGAGAGCCACAGCAAGGGCTGGACGGGTGTGATCGCCAGGCTTGGTGAGCTGGTGGAGGGTAAAACGCTCGCCCCGCTTGTATGAGCCCGGTCGCCGCGGTCGAAGACGTATTGACAGCCCTGGCTGATCCCACTCGGCGCTCCCTATTAGAGCAACTTTCGATATACGGCACTGCTACCGCCACCACCCTGGCCGAAGCCGTGCCGATCAGCCGCCAGGCCGTGGTCCAGCATCTGGCCGTATTGGATTCCGTCGGCCTGGTGGCTGCGAACCGAATGGGACGAGAACGCCGATTCGAAGTTCGTACCGAGCGGCTGACCGAGGCGGCCAAATGGATGGAAGGGCTGGCGGCTCGGTGGGACCAGCGGCTGGCCACGATCAAGCGCTTGGCCGAAATGGGGGAGACGGACCTGAGCTGACTATCGGAGTCAGCCGAAGTGCATGCGGCTGAGCCGCTTGTCCTTGATGTAGCCGTTGTCGGCAAACCAGCGGGCTGCATCGACGAGCGCTTCTTTGGTTGGTCGGGGGGTATATCCCAACTCCTGACGCGCCCTCTGGTCGTCGAACATCATGTTGGTCGTCGACATGCGGGCGGCCTCTAGGGCCACGCTGGGCTCACGCTTGAGGAGTCGACCCTCGACCAGTTGCGACAGCGCGCCGACGCTCAGTGCTGCGATGCGGGGCACCTGATATTTCGGTGCCGGCAGACCGGTAGCAGTGGCCAGTGCCGCCAAGAATTCTCCCATGGCCAGGTTCTCGCCACCGATGATGTAGCTCCGCCCGACGGCACCGCGTTCGAGCGCCAGGAGGTGACCGGTCGCCAGGTCGTCGACGTGGACCACGTTCAGCGTGGTGTCGACGAAGGCCGGGATCTTGCCGTTGAGGAAGTCGAGCACCAGTTTTCCGGTTGGTGTGGGGCGCGTGTCCCGGGGGCCAATGGGGAACGTAGGCAGGACGAGGGACACGGGCGCGCCCTGGGCGGTGGCGCGCAGCACCTCGTGTTCGGCTACGTACTTGGTCCGCTTGTAAAGGCCGAAGAGATGAGCGATGTCGGCGTATTTGGTCTCGTCGGCCGCTTCGCCGTGAGCGGCGCCATCCAACCCGATGACACCCACCGTGCTCGTGTAGATGACGCGCTCACACCCTGCGGCCTGCGCGGCCCGGATGATGTTGAGGGTGCCCCCGACGTTGACGTCGTAGAAGTCCTGCGGGCGAGGGGACCAGAACCGGTACATGGCAGCCAGGTGGAAAACGAAACGGGCGCCCCGGCAGGCGTCATCGACACCCGGCTGATCCCGGACATCCACCACGAGTGTCTCGACCTCTAGCCCTTCCAGATTCGACTGGTCGCCTCCCGGTTCGACCAGCGCCACCACGTGGGCATTTCGGGCGAGGAGGGCCCGCACCACGGCGGAGCCGATGAAGCCCGCCGCTCCAGTGACGACGATCCGATCTCGGGGTTCAATGGTCAGCGTTGATGCCGCCGTCATGCGGTGGCTGAAGCGGTCGCCTGAGCAACTGAGCCATTGCCGTTTCCGTTCCCATGTACCGCCTGGGCCGGTGGCTGATAGGGCACGTCTGGTCGCGCATTCCCTGTCTTGCGCAGCGCGCCCTTGGCCATGGTGCGCCCGAACTCGAAGAGGAGGCCAGTGCCGCTATGGGCGTCACCCAGGACGTCGTCCAGCGCATTGACGAAGTAGTCGATTTCCTCCTGGCCGCAGATCAGGGGAGGGAGGAGCTTGATGATGTTGACGTTGTCGGCCGCCACCTGCGTGAGGATGCGGTGACGGTGAAAGAGCGGGACGACCATCATCTGCGAGAAAATGGCCGGGCGGATGCGTTCGAGCGCGTTAAACCGCATGCGCAGTCCCGCCGACTTGGGTGGGCCGAACTCCAACCCGATCATGAGTCCCTTGCCTCGGATGCTGTGGAACATCTCGTAGCGCTCCACCAGCGGCGCCAGCGCCGCCTCGAAGGCCAGACCGGTCTCATGGGCCCGCTCCACGATGTGCTCGTCTTCGAAGGTGGCCAACGTGGCCAGACCGGCCACCATGGCGAGCTGATTTCGTCCGAAGGTGGTGGAGTGCTTGAGCGCCTTCTCCAGTGAGCTGAAGACAGAGGTGAACACTTCCTCGGTCATCAGGACGGCGCCAATCGGGACGTAGCCCCCCGAGAGCGCCTTGGACACCGTGACGATGTCCGGACGCAGGTCGTAGTGCTCGTAACAGAAGAACTTGCCGGTACGGCCCAGGCCGGTCTGCACCTCGTCCATGACGAGAAGTGTCTTGTAGCGCCGGCAGAGTTCTTGCGCTTCCTTCCAGTACTCGGGGGTGGCCATGTAGACGCCTTTGCCCTGAATCGGTTCGACGATGAAGGCGGCCACGTCGCCCTTCTTCAGCTCTCGTCGCAGTGCCTCAATGTCGCCGAACGGCACCGACTCGTTCCCCGGCAGGAGATGGCCGAACCCTTCGCGGAATTCGGCTCCTCCGTTGAGCGACAGGGCGCCCGTCGTGAGCCCGTGGAAGGCGTGGTCGGCGAAGAGGATGCGAGGCCGCTGCGTGGTCTGGCGCGAGAACTTGATGGCCGACTCGATGGCTTCGGCGCCCGAGTTGCAGAAGAACACCCGATCGATCTCCTCGGCGCACCGGGCCACCAGTTGCTCGGCCAGGACGCCGGCGAGCAGGGCGCAATCCATCTGGACCATGTTCGGAAGATCGAGGTCAATGGCCTGGTGAAGGGCGGCTTTGAGCGCCGGGTGGCTGCGACCAAGGGCGTAGACGCCGAAGCCGGAAAGGAAATCTAGGTAGCGCTCCCCCTCGGCATCGAACAGGTACGACCCCTCGCCCCGGACATAGAAGCGGTCAAAGCCGATGGTCTTGAGGACCCGGCCCAGCTGGTGATTGAGGTGCTTCTCATGAAGCGTATAGTTCTCCCCGTGGCGGGCCCGGAGCACCTCGGCAACATCGAATGACATCCTTCTCCTCCACGGACGATGACGCGACGAATCACACGGTAGTGGTCAGTTCTACGTTCAAAATCCGAAAAAGATTGATAACTCGCGTATCCAACGCGGACTTTCAGCGTGGTCTCAGGAATACCGGGCGGTATCCGGCGCTGGATCAGCTCATGGCGGAGGTGTACGGCCGCAGCCCGATGGCCATGTCGACAGAGGCACACAGGAGGACGTCGCGCTCGACGCCCTCCACTGGTCGCTGCAGGGCCAGGCGGACGCCCAGAATCGGCACCGGCAGCGTCTGGCCCGCCCGACCCCACCAGACGTGCTCATTCCACGCGCTCTCCAACATGCTGGGCATGGTTCCCCACCCCTCGGCCCGGCGGATCACATCGAGGCGGCCCAGTGCCGCGCCGTCGGCCGCCGTGAGGATGAGGCGGAAGAGCTCGGGCGTCTTGGGCTCAGCCGGATCAGCCGTAAATCCGATGACATCACGATGGTCGGGGAGCGTGGCCGTAGCGTGCTCACCCCGGGTGACGGTGGCAAATGGGGCGTCCCCCTCGGTGAAGATGCTCGGAGCGCCGTCGCGCGACTGAATCCCGAGGACACGGCCATCCGGAAAGGTCAGTTGGTGGTTCCCCGTGCCACCATTCTTGAACCCGAACAGGACGCCGAGCTTCTTCCCTTTGCCATCGCCCGCACCCTGTACCGCTTCGGCAAGTGGATCGCCTGGCCCCTCGTAAAAGCTGAGTTTGAGCGCATTCGACTTCCTGTGCACGACTCGGCCTTCGATGAATGTGAGTTGCTCTTGGGGCACCGTCATGGCCCAACGTAATAGCGGAACGTCGGGAAACTGTGCTTGTCTCTCCCCATGAAATTCTCGCTTTGGCGGCGCGCGTCACTGGGTGGTTGTGTCTCGATCGGCCTGCTGAGCGTGGCCTGCGTTTCAGCTGGGGCCAGCGTGGGGACGGTGCCGCAGAATGTGGTGCAGACGCAGGCGGCCAAGGTCTTGGCGTCCGAAACGGGTCAGCCACCGCCGACGGTCAAGTGTCCCGGCGGACTCAATGCCAAGGTGGGGGCGCACATCACCTGCAAGCTCACCTCCAAGGGATCCAAGCTGGTGTATCCGGTTGTCGTCACCGTGAATCGTGTGGCCAATGGAACAGCGCATTTTAACGTCCAAGTGGGTCAGGCGCCCGGGCAGGCGAACAAGGCGAAGTTCTGCGCCGACAACGCGGCCATTGAGAAGGCCACGTCAAGCGCGAAGACTTCGGCCGATCTGATCGCTGCATTTTCGGCCAACCAGAATACGATCCTCGACTTTCAAAAGGTCGCTCCGGCCGAGATCGTGGCTCAGGCCGCCAAGCTTGTGCAGGCGGCCCGACTGTCCGTCAACACCAACAGCACCAAGCCATTCATGAACACGGCCGTCGAGAAAGCCGGCGTGGCGGTGGACAAGTTCTGTGGGGTGTCGGACACCCCTTAGGCACGGCTCAGTGAGAGGCCTCAACTGTTGACGTGTCGCTCGACGCGTTGAATTGGGCCAGGCATCGATCCGAGCAGAAGTAGAGATGTATCCCGCCTTCGCTCGTCGTGGCCGGCGCCAGCGCCCGCTCAACCTGCATGCCGCACACGGGGTCGATGGCCAATCGGCTCCTGTCTCCTTGGCCCCGACGGTGCAACCCGTAGAGAACGGCAAAGGCCAGCAGCAGGATGATGTTGAGCATGGTGGTGGCGTTCCATGTCACCTGTTCGGTGACGATGCGAGAGGCATGACGGGTGGGTACTAATCCGACCCATTGGAAGAGGCCCTGAGTCAGGAGCCCCGCCACCGTCATGACCGCCCAGAAGACGGCTACCAACCGCAACGTCAGCCGGGTGCCGTAGTACTGCCGGTAGATGAGCAAGAGCGGGAACGTGATGAGGTCGGCGAACAGGAATGAGATGACCCCGCCGAACGAACTCCCTCCATGCCATAGGGCAGCAGCGAGGGGCACGTTGCCCACAGAGCACACACAGCTGACCATGGCGATGAAGGGACCGACCACGGCATTCTCGACGCTGGTCCAGAACCCGTGCCCGTGTAGGAAGACCGCGTTCCACCAGGAGTTGGGGACCGCCGTGGCCAGGAAACCAGCCACCAGATAACCGATGAAGAGTTCCTTTCTGATCATGGTCAGGTCGGTCATCGTGTAGGTGGCGGCATCTGTCCAGCCGGCGCGCGTGCGCAGCCTGGTGCGCCAGGGTTGGGGCGAAGCCTCCTCGGTCGGGCGGTCGGGACTGTCGTTTCGGGAGGTCATGCGGTCACGGGCCTGCGTGACGAGGCGGCCGCGTAGCCACAAGGCGCCCAGGGTGGCCAGGAGGATGATCATGATGGCGCCCCCGAAGAATTCGCTCAAGGCGAACTGCCAACCCATGAGTACCACCAACACGATGCCCAGCTCAATGACCAGGTTGGTGGAGGCGAACATGAACACGTTGCTGGCGATGAAGTCGGCGCCTCGGGCGAAGAGCGACTTGCTCATGGCTGTCGCTGCATAGGAGCACGAGGACGAGACCATCCCGAACACGGTGGCGCGTCCGATGGCCCTTGGCCCGTGGTTGCCCAGGGCTCGCTGCAGGGTCTGGCGGCTGACGAAGGCCTGCACGCCTCCGGACAGCCCGAAGCCCAGGAGAAGCGGCCAGAGTGTCACCCAGAACATGAAGAAGCCCTCGCGCAGGCCCCGACCTATCGGTCCGAGCCAGTCGACGGCGGCTACGAGTGGCAACGGGCTAGGAGCGGACGAGGCGGGCGATGGCGGCCGAAGCTTCCCGCAGCTTGGTGTCCGATTCGGATCCGCCTCCCTTCACGGCGTCCACCAAGCAATGGGCCATGTGATCGTCGAGGAGTTCGAGCGCCACGGACTGGAGGGCCCGCGTGGCGGCCGAGATCTGCTCCAGGACGTCGATGCAGTATCGCTCCTCTTCCACCATCCGTTGCAGTCCCCGGACCTGACCTTCAATGCGGCGGAGTCGCTTCTGGACCGCTTCCTTGTCGTCGCTGTAACCCGGCTTCATCGCTGCTCCCTGGGATTTCATATACAGCATACCCCTATGGGGTATTGAGGGAGCGCGTCTCGGTGCCGTGGTGGACCTGCTCTGAACCCCCAGGTTCCCGAGCCGCTCAGGCCTGGTACTGCCTCCAGTAGGGGCGTTGGTCGAGCCGCTTTTCCAGCAGGATGAAGATGGTGCCCCAGGGGTCGGCGAACCATGTGGTGCGCAATCCGGCCAGGTCGGCGATGCCAGAGACGAGGAAGGTCACGCCGCGCGCTTCGAGGTCCGCCCGGGTCTGGGCGATGTCATCGCACACCAGTCCCACGTGGGTGATTCCTGGGGTGGTGATCGGCGCCGGCCGCGAAGAGGTGGAGGTATCGGATACCTCGGGGTACTCAATGAGTTCGAGGACGCGGTCATCGGCTCCCAGACCCAGGATGGCCGCCTTGACTACAACCGGGGAGGGCACCAGCTCGCCCATGTCCTTCTCGATGCCCGGGCCGTCCATGCGGTAGGGCGGGGACAGCACCTGCAGCCCGAGGACATCGGAGTACCAGCGGGTGGCCGTTTCGACATCGGGCACGCAGATGGCCGTGTGGGCGAATCCGGTGAGCATGGGCCGAGGTTAGGCCGGGCGCTCCCAATGGGCGACGTCCTCAATCTCGCCGCTCTCCACGTCGTAAATGAGGCCGGCGATCACGGTGAGGGGCGACAGGAACTCGGTGCCGGCCAGGAGGTCGATGTCCTCTTTGAGGGCGGCCGTGTGGTCGTCTATCGGAAAGAACCCCAGATCGGCCCCGGTGAGTTCGCGCAGCGCTTCATCGGTGACTCCGGCCAGACCGCACTTGGTGTGCTGCATGACCACGACGGTGTCGACTCCGAGGACATGGGTGGACAGGGCCAGGCTGCGCAGGACATCGTCGGTGACCCGTCCACCGGCGTTACGGAGGACATGGGCTTCTCCGAGGTGCAGTCCGAGCACGGCGAACACGTCGATCCGGGCGTCCATGCAGGTGACGACGGCCAGGTGCCGACCGGGTCGGGGGTCGGCCACATTGGCGCGGGCGGCGGCATAGCCCTGATTGGCTCCGAGCAATTGGTCGATCTGTGTCATAACGGTCCAGACCGTAACAGGACGGTTCGGGCCATCGGCCGCCCGAGCCTCCCGCGAAAAGCGCCACCCGAATGAACTCTGGACCCTCCTCGTCCGTACTGCAGGTGGCGGTTCTGGAATTTCCCTCGAGCAGAAGGTGGATGCGTGCGTATTCGGCAAGTGGCAGGCGTGGCAATGACGGCGGCAACCCTGGGCGCCCTGAGCGTCGGCGGGGTGGCCGGCGCCAGCCCCACCACCTTTTTGCACGACCTGACCTCGGTGTCGAAAATCGGATCGACGGTCCCGGCCAACGGTGATGTCAATCCCTACGGGGTGGCGGCGGTCACTGCCTCGTCTGGCAAGTTAGTGGCGGGCGACACCTTGGTCAGCAACTTCAACAGCAAGGCCAACGTGCAGGGGACCGGTTCCACCATCGTCGAGGTGGCCCCGAATGGCAGCCAGCAGCTCTTCGCACAGATCTCCAGCCTCCCGGCGGGTAGCGCCTGTCCGGGCGGCATCGGCCTGACCACCGGGCTCGACATCCTGCCCGGAGGCTGGGTGGTGGTGGGGAGCATGCCGACCAGCGGTGGTGGCGCCCTGCCGACCGGCAATCCCGCCGGATGTCTCATCGTGCTGAACAGCGCGGGCTCGGTTGTCGAGACCTTCACCAACCCGAACATTGACGGTCCCTGGGACATGACCGACCAGGTCACCGCCACGGGAGCGAATCTCTACGTGGCCAACGCATTGGGTGGGAACACCAAGGTGGCCAAGGGTGTGCCGGTGACCGGCAGTTGCACCGTGGTGCGGCTCACCGTTGCCCTCAACGGGACGGCCATGCCGTCGTTGACGACCTCGACCGTCATCGGGAACCGCTTCCCCTGGAAGGCCAACAGTGACGCCTTCGTGCTGGCCCCCACCGGCCTGGCCCTGGCGCTCAACGGCACCTTGTTGGTGGATGACTCGCTGACCAACAGCGTCTCGGCTATCCCACAAGCCACCACCCGGAGCACGCCGGTGTCGGCCCGGACGGGACTGTTGACCAAGGGTGGCGGGCTGAACGCGCCATTGGGCATGGTGACCTTGCCCAACGATGACGTCCTGGTGGTCAACGGAAATGACGGCAAGGCCACCGAGATCTCGCTGTCCGGTCGGCAAGTGACCGTGAAGACTCTCATCAAGGGTGGCGCTGGGGACCTCTTCGGGCTGATCCTCACGCCCAACCATCAGGGCATCGTGTTCGTCAATGATGGGGCCAACGCCCTGTACCTGGCCCAACCTGCTGCGGGAAGCTGATCGGGCCGCTCCGCGTTTGGCGCCGGACTAAAGGTATCTGACCAACTCGACGGCGACGGCGCACCACATGCCGCCGCCGAGCACGGCCAATGGCCAGATGGGGCGGCTGCGGTAGAGCAACAGCACGCAGCTCAGAAGGAAGACGTCGTCCAGGCTGCGAAATCCGACGTCGCCCAGCCAGATACCGGTGGCCGCACTGAGTCCCAGCACCACCGAGACGATCCACAGGGCGCGGAACTCGAGAGGAGACTGGCGGAACGACAGGCCAGCCGCCACGGCCAACAGGACCAGTGCGACGAACTCGCCGATCCACAGCGCCGAAGCGATGGTGGGGAAGATGGACAGATAGTGCGAGATGCCGTGCGCCATACCGACGAACGGCAACCCCAGGTTCTCGCCGCCGCTCTTGTAAATGGGCAGGTGACCGGTGGCGCCCACCAGTACGAGCTGCCAGACGACGAAGCCGATCAACGGTAGGAGGAAGGCCAGATCGGACCGTCGCGGGGTGAGGGCGCGCCCCAGGCCCGGACCGATCGGAGGGGCGGGTCCGATGATGCTGGCCGGGCCGCCTTCGTGGCCAGCGACCCGCTGCCAGAGGGTGACAACGGCAATCGTGCCCACCAAGAGGACGGCCGTTTCCTTGCTGAGCACAGCGCCCAGGAATGCAATGCCGCTCCAGATCGGAGCCTGGCGGAGGAGGGCGGCAAAGCCCAGCATGACCAGAGCGGCCGTGGTGAGCTCGGACAGGTCGCGTCCCATCGTCCACAAGTAGCCCCAGTACCCGGCGAAGATCAGTCCCCAGAGGGCGTGCCGCCCGACCGACTTGGCGACCAGGCCCCCGGCCAGGGCCAGCAGAGCGCAGGCCAAGACGTTGACGATGACCAGTGCCAACGGAACCGAGGCGTGATGGCCGCGGGCCACCAGCCAGGCCAGGAACGGGTACCCGATGCGCTCGACCCTCGAGTACGAGTCGAAACGGATGCCGAAGGCCGACCGGGCCAGATCGAACGGGTTGAGGGCCAGGCGGTAATAGAACTGCCCGTCATAGCCCGAGCCCGGTCCGACGGGCAGGTTGGGTGGCGTGCGCGTCCTCGATACGTACAACGATCCGGCCACCACGAACTGGCCCAGTTGGCGATGCGCGGCGTCGAGCCAGCGGGCCACGACGAAGAGCGTGGCCATTGGGAGCGCCACCGCCAATGGGGCCAGGGGCGAATCGATCCGGCGCAGGGTGGCCGTGGCGTTCACCAGCCTTGGCCCGCATGGGCGTCGAGTGCGGGAGCGGGTGACAGCGTGCCCTCCGTTCCATCAAGCAGCCGGCGGATGGGGAATACAGGGAGCATCGGGTAGGCGGGGGAGTTGGGCAGGGCGGCTCGGTCGAGCACCGGTGCGACCGGCACGCCGGCCTCCATCAGCGTCGCCACCAGTTCGTCGCGGTCCCGGCCGGCAATGGCCGCCATAACGGCTCGGCCGAGCTCGTCGCTGCGAGCGGTGCGCTGGTCGAACGGGAGCACGGCCAGGGCGTCGAGCTGCAGCACCCGGCAGAGGGAGACCCAGAAATGTTGTTCGTTCAGGACGCCTAGGGCGATCTGCCCACCGTCGGCCGTCGTAAAGATTCCGTACCCCGGTACCCGCGACGGTCCCGAGTCGCCGGGGGCCGACTGATCGCTGCCGCCGCTGTCGCGGGTGGTGGCCGGCGGTCCGGTCCAGGTGGCCAGGACATCGGTCATGGAGATATCGAGATACGACCCATGCCCACCGACCCCTCGGCCGATCAACGCGGCGCAGATCCCGAAGGCTGCTGTCATCCCGGCGGCCAGGTCGGCGACCGGGAGTGGCGGCATGGCCGCTGTGCCACCCTCAGGCGCCAGCGAACCGGCCCAGGCCTGGTAGTTGATGTCGTGCCCAGGCAGGTCCGCCAGGGGCCCGGTCTGGCCGTAGCCCGAGATGGAGCAGTACACGACCCCTTCGTTCATGAGCCGCACCGCGGGCTCGTCCAGACCGAGGCGGCCCATCACTCCGGGTCGAAAGCCTTCCACGATCACATCGGCCCGACCGGCCAAGCTGAGCGCCCGGGCGTGGTCCGCCGGGTCCTTGAGGTCAAGCACGATGCTGCGCTTAGCGCCGTTGACCGATTCGAAGAGCTCGGGATAGTGCCGCATGGGATCCCCCCCGGGCGGCTCCACCTTGAGCACATCGGCGCCCGCCTGCGCCAAGAGGGAGGTGGCATAGGGCCCTGGCCGCCAGATGCTGAGATCGAGCACCTTTACGGAGGCCAGCATGGGGCGTCGGCTGAGTGGTCGGGAGGGCACGCTCACTGGGCCGACATTCTGGCAGGGTCAGGGCCGTCCGAACCGCCGTTGTCGGCCGGTCGGGCCGATGGCGATACCTGTGGGCCAGGTAAGAATTTCACCTGGTGAGGAGCCTGGGCTACGTCGACACCACACGCTCAGGCGGGTTCGATAGATTGACGCCCTTATGACCAGTGGCAAACAGTCCAAGGCTCAGCGACGGGCCGAATCGCAACAGCGTGCGGCCGAGCGTCGGGCGGCCGAGCGGCGGTCCAAGCAGCTGCGCATGAGCGCCCGGATCGGCGGAGTCGTGGTCCTCGTTGGTGGCATCGTCGCCATCGTGCTGGCGGTGACGAGCGGCTCCGGTGGCGTCCCGCCGTCGCAAAAGAATCCAAACGTGAAGACCGTGGCGATCCCCGCCTCGCTCAAACTGGTCAAGCCGCCAGCGACGAAGGCGGGACCCGAAACGATCCCTCTGGCGAACGGTTCGAAGTTGGCCGACCTGTCGAATGCCGCCACTGGGCAGACGGTTGACGGCGTCCAGTGCAACGCCGGCGAGCAGACGGTCACCCACGTGCACACCCACTTGACCATCTTCGTCAATGGGAAGGCCCGGGTCATTCCCTACGGCATCGGGATCCCGGGTTTCCAGGCCCAAGCCACTTCGTCCGGTCCCTTCGTCTCCACCGGGACGTGCTTCTACTGGCTGCATACACACGCCACCGATGGGATCATCCACATCGAGTCGCCCAGCACATCAACGACGTTCACCCTGGGGCAATTCTTTGCCGAATGGGGACAACCGCTGAGCTCGACCCAGGTCGGACCGGCCAAGGGCAAGGTCACCGTGTTCTTCGACGGCCGCATCTACAAGGGCGACCCGTCCAATCTCCCGCTCGGCAACCACTACCAGATCCAGCTCGATGTCGGGACTCCGCTTGTGGCGCCCGTCAAGATCACCAACTGGGGCGGACTGTAGATCCGTGGAATGTGACGCCATCGTCGTTGGACTCGGACCCGGTGGTGAGGAAGTAGCCGGCAAGCTGGCGCAGGCCGGCCTCAATGTGGTCGGCATCGAAGCGGAGTTGCTGGGCGGAGAGTGCCCGTACTGGGGCTGTATTCCGTCCAAAATGATGGTGCGCGCCGCCGACCTCCTGGCCGAGGGACGGCGCATACCCGGCAATGCCGGATCGTCGCAGATCGTGCCGGACTGGGCTCCGGTGGCCACGCGCATCCGCGACGAGGCGACCGACACTTGGGACGACAAGGTGGCGGTGGATCGCTACGTCGGCAAGGGAGGCCATTTCATCCGTGGCCGAGCCCGGGTCACCAGCGTCACCTCAGTGGAGGTCAACGGCGAAGAGATCTCGGCCAAGAGGGCGCTGGTCCTGGCCACCGGAGCCCGACCCTTCATCCCTCCCATGTTCGAAGATATTCCGCACTGGACCAATCGGGACGCCATCGCCGCCGAGACCGTGCCCGATTCCCTGGTCATCATCGGTGGCGGAGCCATCGGGCTCGAGATCGGTCAGGTCATGGCCCGCTTCGGTGCCCGGGTGACCATCATCGAGATGGGCGATCGGCTGGCCGGGCCCGAAGAGCCTGAGGTCTCCGAACTCATCACCGGCATCCTCGAACGCGAGGGGCTCACGGTGCACACCGGTGTGCCGATCGAGCGGGTGACCTCGGATGCCGCTGGGTGCACGGTCGTGCTCACCGACGGCACCTCGGTGACGGCCGAAAAGCTCTTGGTGGCCACCGGTCGGCGTTCTGATCTTGAGGGCCTCGGCGTAGCAGCGCTGGGCCTCGATGCATCGGCCAAGGCGCTCCCGGTCGACGGGCGGATGCGCGTCATGCCGGGAGTATGGAGCGTAGGCGACATCACCGGCAAAGGTGCCTTCACCCATGTCGCCATGTATCAGGCCCGTATTTGTGTGGCCGACATTTTGGGCCAACCCATCGGTGAGGCGGACTATCGGGCTCTGCCCCGGGTTACCTTCACCGACCCTGAGATCGGTTCGGTCGGGATGACCGAGGCGGCGGCCCGCCAGGCCGGCGGAACGGTCAATGTGTTCCATGAGCCGATCGGTGATTCGGCTCGGGGCTGGATCCACAAGGCCGAAGGTCTGGTCAAACTGGTGGAGCAGGACGGGGTCCTGGTCGGCGCCACCTCAATGGCACCGAGCGGGGGAGAAATCCTGGGGATGCTGACCTTGGCCGTGCACGCCCGGATCCCGGTCTCCACGCTCAAGGACATGATCTACGCCTATCCGACCTTTCACCGGGCCATCGATTCAGCGCTGTGGTCGGAGCCGAAGATCTAACGCACGAGGTGCTTGAGGATCTCCCGGGCGTGGTGGGGGAGCAGGGACAGGTGACCTTCGCCCGGCACCAGGTGGACATGGGCATCGGGTAGGTGGGCAGCCAGGAAATCCCGGTAGTCCGACGGCCCGGTGTGGTCCTCGGTTCCTTCCCAGATGTGAACCGGCGCCGCCACCTCTTCCAGAGCGAAGCCCCACGGCGCGCCGAAGATGCGGTAGTCGTCGAGGCACCCCCCGGTCCCGTTTCGCATCGACTCCTTCACGAAGGCAACGGCCTCGGCCGCCGAACCACGTTCTTCGAGCGAGGCCCGGTCCGGAGCCGGGAAGCTGTGCCGGATCACCTCGTAAATCCTCTGTTCGGACGCGTTGGCGATGGTGAAGCGCATGAGACCCGTCGCCACCCGGGGAGCCCAGCGCACCAGGAAGAGGAGCAATCGGTCATCACTGGTCAGCCCCTTGGTGGTCCCGTACTGGTCGAGCGGGATGGCGCTGGCCAGGAGCGCCACCGCAGTTACCCGTTCGGGCAGCCGGGCCGCACACACCGCGGCGTAGGGTCCGCCGCAGGACCACCCCATGACAGCGAACCGCTCGACGCCGATGGTCTCGCACAGCTCCCGGACGTCGTCGGTCCACTGCAAGAGGGTGCGATCCGGGTCGCGGGTGGAGCGACCCATCCCGGGCCGATCAGGGGAGATGAGGCGGATGCCAAGATCGCGGGCCGCCCCGTCGGCCGGTGCGGCATCGAGGCGTGAACTCAGCCCCCCGTGGAAGCTCAGGACCGGGCTGCCGTCGGGATCCCCGTACTCCTCGTAAGCCAGGTCACGGCCGTCAGAGAGGGCGACGAATCTGGTCATGCGTGTCGCAGTCGCGAAACAGGTGCCGGCACGTAGGCACGCTATAGGGTGCGGGAATGGTTACGAACATTGACGCGCTGGTCGACAACCTCCTGACCGACCTGCCACCCAAAGAGACACCGGCCAAGGAATTCCTGGGCGAGCAGTTCGACCGCGGGTTGGCCTGGGTGCACTATCCAACCGATTGCGGTGGCTTGGGCCTCACCCCTCAGGATCAGCAACAGGCGCAGCTGCGGCTGTCCGTCGCCGGCGCACCCGTGGCCGGCTTGCGTAACCCCATCGGCTACGGGATGTGCGCACCAACCATCGTGTCCCACGGCACCGATGAACAGAAGCAGCGTTACCTGCGGCCGCTGTTCACTTCAGAAGAGGTCTGGTGCCAGCTCTTCAGTGAGCCTGGCGCTGGTTCAGATGTGGCGGGCCTGGCCACGCGGGCCGAGCGTGATGGCGAGGAATGGACGCTCAACGGCCAGAAGGTGTGGACCACCTTGGCCCACATCTCGTCCTACGGACTGCTTGTCACCCGGACCAATCCCGATGTGCCCAAGCATCGCGGCATGACGGCTTTCCTCGTCGATATGAAGGCGCCCGGGGTGGAGGTGCGTCCGCTCTATCAGATCACCGGCGAGGCCGAGTTCAACGAGGTGTTCTTTACCGATGCCCGGGTGCCCGATTCGGCCCGCATCGGCGCCGAGGGCGACGGGTGGCGCGTGGCGGTCACCACGCTCATGAACGAGCGGGTGTCGATCGGCGGCGGCGTGACCCGCCGCGGGTCGGGCCCCATTGCCCAGGCCATGCGCATCTGGAAGGAGAAGTGGAGCGGCAACACGTCACCGCACGCCATCGCCCTGCGCGATCGGCTCATGTCGAGTTGGATCCGCAGCGAGGTCATCAGCATGACCAATCAGCGGGCCTCTCAGGTGCGACGCGCCGGCACGCCCGGGCCCGAAGGTTCGGTGGGCAAGCTGGCCTTCGCCGAAGAGAACCAACGTGTCTACGACCTCTGCATCGATCTGCTGGGCAATGACGGGATGCTCTTTCCCGCCGGCTACCCGATGATCCGGCCCGACCTGGTCGGCATGGGGGACCCTGACGTTCGCAAGATGTTCCTCCGGGTGCGGGCCAACTCCATTGAGGGTGGTACCTCCGAAGTCATGCGCAACATCCTCGGCGAGAGGGTCCTTGGTCTCCCCGGCGACACCCGCAACGACAAGGACCAGGCCTGGAAGGACGTGCCACGCAGCTAAGGAGCCACGGGCCTCGTCGCCGGTCATCGTCGGCTGCGCGAGTGTGGTGCCATGGCGATTGACATCGACGACGAGAAGCGGGCTGCCGCCACGGCGGCCGCCGCCCTGGTCGAAGAGGGCATGGTTGTGGGATTGGGTACCGGCTCAACGGTCGCCCACCTGATTCCCGCCTTGGCCGCCCGCCTTCTCAGTATCTCGTGCGTGGCTACCTCTCCGGCGACGGAGGCATTGGCCCTGGCCCATGGACTGCGCGTCGAGCCCTTCTCTGGGATCGGACAGTTGTCCATCGCCATCGACGGCGCCGACCAGGTGGACCCTCGGGGCTGGTTGGTCAAGGGCGGGGGCGGTGCTCACACCCGGGAGAAAATTGTGGCCGGGGCGACCGACCGGTTCATCGTCATCGTCTCCTCTGACAAGCCGGTAGCGGCGTTGCATCCACCGGTGCCACTCGAACTCATGACGTTCGGTCTCGATGTGGTGTTGCGTCGGTGGCCCGAGGTCCGGCTGCGCCAGGCTCCGGCCACTCCCGATGGCGGTGTCTTGGCCGACTACTTCGGCGACGTCGCTGACCCCGACAACCTGTCAGCCCGCTTGGCGGCGACGCCCGGCATCGTGGCCCACGGCTTGTTCCCGCCGTCGATGACCAGCGTCGTGCTGGTCGGACGCAATGGGCGGGTCGAAAGCGTCACGCCCGCCGGCTGAGTCGGCGGAGGTGCAGTTTCTCGTCTCGCTCACGTGGAGGCGGTGAAGGTAACGGGTAGGGACGTGGGGGAGCGGAAGACCTGACCCCTGATGTGCGGGTCGCTGTCCCCCGGGTTGAACGTCAGGTTGGGGAGACGGTCCAAGACCCGGGTCAGAAGCGCGTGCGTTTCAATTCGGGCCAGGTGCATGCCCAGGCACATGTGGGGGCCATGGGCGAAGGCAATGTGGGGCAGCGGTGGCCGGAAGATGTCGAACACATCGGGATTGTCCCAACGCGTCTCGTCATGGTTGGCCGAGCCGATGTTGGTGGAGATGCCCTCGCCGGCGGCCAGGCTCACTCCGCCGATCTCCACCTCACGGGTGGCGGTACGGGCGATGGTGAGGAGCGGCGGCTCAATGCGCAGGGCTTCCTCAATGGCCTGGGGGAGCAGCGCGCGGTCGTTGCGTACCGCCTCGAGCTGATCGGGATGGGTAAGCAGGAGGTACAAGAGATTGCCCGACGACCGGTAGGTGGTTTCGGCGCCGGCCGGAAGGAGCAGACGCAAGAAGGAATAGATGGCCTCATCGGTCAACCGCTCGCCGTCGACCTCGGCCGTGACGAGGTCGCTGATCACATCCTCCTTGGGGGAGGCCCGGCGCGCCGCCACCACCGTGGCGAAGTAGTTCTTCAAGGACTCAGAGGCGGCCAGGCCGCGATCGATGTCGGCCACCAGTCCGATCAGTTCGACCGACCAGCGCTGAAACTGCAGGAAATCCTCTTCGGGCAGGCCGAGTAGACGGGCGATCACCCGGACAGGGAATTCGAAGGTCAGCTGACGGACCAGTTCAGCCTCGCCGTCGGCCGCGAAGCGGTCAATCAACTCGTCGATGATCGGTCCGATGAACTCGGGCTCCCATCGGGCAATGGACTTCTCGCGGAAGGCATGGGCCACCAGGTTGCGATGACCGCGGTGCTCGGGGTCGTCCATGCCCAGGATCATGTGCCCCATGACCATGCCGATCGTTTCGTCGTACCCGGTGGAGGTAAAGGTCTTGGCGTCTCGCAGGATGCGCGAGCAGTCGTCGTAGCGGAAGGCGATCCAGCCGGGTTCGACGTCAAACCCCTCGGGCAAGAAGTCCATCGGCATCAGATCGCCCTTCCAGACCGGGGTGTCCCGGCGCTTGGCGATGAAGTCCGGATAGGGGTCCCTGGTGTCACCGGCCACCACATCGACGAAGGCTGTGAACGGGTCGTATTCCTGCTCTGCCGTGTTGGTCACTGGGTGGTCCTCCCACTGCATTCCCCGTCCCGATTGGCCTAGGGTCCGATCATGAGTGTCGCAGAGGTCAACGGGCAGCGCATCTCCTACACCGACAGCGGGGGAGATGGACCGGTCATCATCTTTTCTCACGGATTTCTCATGGACGGGTCCATGTTCGACACCCAGGTGGCAGCCTTAAGTAACGAGTGCCGGTGCATCGCCTGGGATGAACGTGGCCATGGCGGAACCTCGGCCGGCGCCCCCTTCACCTACTGGGATTCGGCCGACGATGCCCTGGCCCTCTTGGACCACTTGGGCATCGAGTCCGCCGTGTTCGCCGGCATGTCCCAGGGCGGGTTTGTCTCCATGCGAGCCGCCTTGCGCGCGCCCGAACGAGTACGGGCGCTGGTGCTGATCGACACCCAATCCGGTCTGGAGGATCCCGAGGCCATGCCGTTGTACAACGCACTGCATGACGAGTGGGTGGCCAACGGACCGGCTGCCGTGCAGGAAGCCGTGGCCTCTCTCATCTTCGGTCCGGGCATCGACATAGAGCCCTGGTACGCCAAGTGGAACGCCATGGACCCGGCCAACTTCTCTGAGCCGTTCCGCACCCTGGTTGATCGGGACGACATTACGGACCGTCTCGGTGAGATCACGGCGCCGACGCTGATCATTCACGGGTCGGCCGATGCCGCCATTCCGCTGTGGCGAGCGGAACAAATGCGCGATGGTCTGGCGGACGTGCGTGAGTACCTGGTGGTGGACGGGGCCGGTCATGCCGCCAACATGAGTCAGCCTGACCAGGTCAATCAGGCCATCGGTGCGTTTCTGCACAGCCTGGCTTAGCGCGGAGCGGCAGCCCGGGACATAGGATCCCGCCTCAATGAAGACACTACGGACACCAGACGAGCAGTTCTCCGGCCTGCCGGGCTTCGACTTCGCACCCCACTATGCCGACATAGACGACGGTGACGGTGGCACCCTGCGCGTGCACTACCTGCGGGAGGGTGATCCCGCTGCGCCGGTCGTCCTCCTCATGCACGGTGAGCCGTCGTGGTCGTATCTCTACCGCACCATGATCCCGGTGCTGACGGCGGCCGGCCTGCAGTGTGTGGCTCCAGACCTCGTTGGTTTCGGCCGCTCCGACAAGCCGACCGAACGCAGCGACTACAGCTATGCCCGGCACGTCGAATGGATGCGCCAACTTCTCTTCGACTCGCTCGATCTGAGCGACGTCACGCTGGTTTGCCAGGACTGGGGCGGCCTCATCGGTCTGCGGCTGGTCGGTGAGCATCCTGAGCGTTTCGCCCGCGTGGTGGCAGCCAACACAATGCTGCCGACGGGCGATGCGTCGCCGGGTGAAGCGTTCTTCAACTGGCAGCGTTTCTCGCAGGAGGTGGAGGTCTTTCCCACCGGCTTCATCATCAATTCCGGCTGCCTGAGTGATCTCAGTCCTGAGATCGTTGCCGCCTATGACGCGCCGTATCCCGACGAGTCCTACAAGGCCGGGGCCCGGGCCTTCCCGTTGCTGGTGCCGTCTTCGCCTGACGATCCGGCCCACGATGACAATGTGGCCGCCTGGGTCGGCTTGGCCGCATTCTCCCGTCCGTTCCTGACGGCGTTCTCTGACAGCGACCCCATCACAGCCGGCGCGTTCCGCCCGTTGCAGGAGAATATCGCGGGGGCCAAGGGCCAGCCCCACACGACCATTGCGAATGCCTCGCACTTCTTGCAGGAGGATCAGGGCGAAGCGTTGGCCCGCGTGGTGGCCGACTTCGTCGCTTCGTGAGCGAGTCGACCCACCGGGTCGTCATCGTTGGCGCTGGCTTCTCGGGCATCGGGATGGCCATCCGCCTGCGTGAGATGGGGTTGGACGATTTCGTGGTGCTCGACCGTGGCAACGACCTCGGCGGCACCTGGCGGGACAACTCCTACCCGGGGGCGGCCTGCGATGTCCCGTCCAACCTCTATTCCTTCTCGTTCGCTCTGAACCCTGGGTGGACGCGTTCCTTTCCCTCGCAGCGCGAGATCTGGGATTACATGCGGGACTGTGTCGACCGCTTCGATGTCGGGAAGTTCCTCCGCTTCAACCACGACATCGCCGAAGCCCGTTGGGATGACGTGGACAATGTCTGGCGCGTGCGATCCCAGCAGGGGCAGACCTACGTGGCACCCGTGCTCATTTGGGCCACTGGGTCGCTCAGCGCGCCGTCGATTCCGGATTTTCCCGGGCTTGGCGAATTCCGGGGCAAGGTCTTCCATTCGGCCCAGTGGGAGCACGGCTTCGAGCTGGCCGGCAAGCGGGTCTGCGTGGTCGGGACAGGCGCTTCGGCCATCCAATTCGTGCCGCAGATCCAACCGGTGGTCGCGCACCTGACCCTCTACCAGCGCACGGCGCCCTGGGTCTTTCCCCGACGCGACAAGCCCGTGTCAAAGCTGCGCCAGGAGCTCTACCGGCGTCTGCCCCTGCTGCAACGGGTGGCCCGCCTCCGTATCTACCTGATCTTCGAGTTCTTGCTGTCGGTCTTCATGGGCCAGGCGCAACGCCGCAAGGGCGCCGTGAAAAAGCGCGCCGGCGACCACTTGCACAAGCAGGTGGCCGACGAGTCGTTGCGAGTCATGCTCAAGCCCCACTACGAGGTCGGGTGCAAGCGCCTCCTCTTGTCGGACGACTACTACCCCTCGTTGACCCAGCCCAATGTTGAGGTGCTCGATGTGCCGGTGGTGTCCTTCACGGCCCATGAAGTGGTGGGGGAGGACGGTGTAGCTCGCCCGGTTGACGTGGTGATCATGGGGACAGGCTTCGAGGCGGCTGAGCCGCCCTACGCCCAGCACATTGTCGGGCGCGACGGCGTGCGCCTGTCGGATGTGTGGAAGAGGGACGGAGTGGCGGCCTACGCCGGCAGCACGGTGGCCGGGTTCCCCAACCTGTTCATGATGATCGGGCCTAACGCCACATTGGCCCACAACTCGATGATCTACATGATCGAGTCACACATCAACTACATCGCCAGCGCGCTGCGCTTCATGGCCCGGCCCGGGGTCGGTGTGGTCGAAGTCAAGCCGGCCGTGCAGGAGCGCTACAACGAGATGCTGCAGGCCAAACTGGAGCACTCGGTCTGGGTCGAGGGTGGATGCGGCAGCTGGTATCTCGACCATCGTGGTCGCAACACCACACTGTGGCCGGATCACACGTGGAAGTTCCGGGCCCTGACCAAGCGCTTCCGCCCCGGGGACTACACCGTTCGCGCCGCGGACGACCAGCGAGCGCGCGCCTCGGCATGATCACCCTCGAGCCCATCGGTGCCGTGGTGGGTGGGCGGGTTGAGCCCATCGACGACGACTGGGGCCAGGTGGAGGCGGTCATCCGGCTGGATGCCGACCGGTTCGAGCCCGACGTGGTGACCGGGCTGAACTCGTTCTCGCACATCTGCGTGGTGTTCCAGTTCCATCTGGTCGACGAGGGTGCCGTGGTGACCGGGGCCCGTCACCCGCGCGGCAATGACGCATGGCCAAAGGTGGGCATGTTCGCCCAGCGGGCCAAGATGCGCCCCAACCGGCTCGGAGTGAGCAATTGCGCCCTGGTCGGGGTCGACGGGCTCGACCTCCATGTCAGGGGCCTCGATGCCATTGCGGGCACACCCATCCTCGACATCAAACCGTTCATGCTCGAGTTCGAACCGGTCGATACCACCCAGCCGGCCTGGGCCAGCGAACTCATGGCGGGCTACTACTAGCGCCGACCGCTACTCGTCGGGATCGTCGCCCTCTTCAGGCCCGTCATCGGTCTGCCATCGCTTGAGCCAGTCGGTCAGCTGCCGGCCGACGTCCTCGACATTGCCCGCCGTGCGTTCGAGGAAGCCGGCGAACTTGTCGCCGTAGTGGCCGACGGCGGCCGAGAACTCGGCTGACGGGGGCGCCTCTTGGCCGCGGCGCGGATAGACACCGGCGCGAATTTGCTCGTATTCACCGGACTGCACCCAAGCGATCAGTTCCTTGACCCGGCGGACGGCGAAGGGGTGGGTCAGGTTGAGCTCGACCCAGAACCGGGTGTGTCGGGAGAAGAGATCATCCTCGTTCTCGTACTCGGTGGCCTGTTTCAAGAAGGCGTCGAAGTCCATGCCGGGGAGCGCACCACCGGCCAGGCGCATGAGCATGCGACACGGTTCGAGCGGGTCGGCCATGACCAAGGCCGACGCCCGGTCACTGGAGAGCTCGGCGGCCCGGGACCACTCGAGCAGGGCCAGGTACATGCCGCGGATGGGCAACCCGAGGAGTAGCGACTTGGGCAACGCACCTTCCATGAACTGCTTCAGGAGCAGGAGCGCCGTCGTGTAGTAGGTGTGCTCCGAGAGCACGTGTCCCGTTTCATGGGCCAGGACACTGCGGATCTCGCCCGGCGAGTACGAGCCCACCAAGGAGGAATTGACCACCACGATGGGCGTCTTGGCCCCGATGGCCATGGCGTTGACCGTAGGGTCGTTAATGACATACAGATCGGGCACGGCGGGTAGATCCAAAATGGTGGTGCACTGCACGTAGCTGGCCCAGACGTCGGGCACCTGTTGCGGCCCGAGGCGGATGGCGTTGCCCATGACGACCTGACGCAATCGACGTTCGTGGCCCAGATCGCTGAGTCGTTTGATGACCTTGTCGAGCAGGGGTACGGCGTGGAGGGCCGAGGTGGCCGCCCGGTCGGCCGGGTGCTCGTACGCCTTGGCGCTGATCTGCTCGTAACGATGCGCTACCTCAACGGCCATGGCGTCACTCCTCGTCCCGGAGGCAGAGACTATGCCGCCGGCTCAGTCAAAAATGGGCGGGCGGTCCCGGGTGCGCTTGAGCTCGAAGAAGCCGTCTGTGCCGGCCACCAGCACAACCCCATCCCATAATTTGCCGGCTGCCTCGCCCTTGGGGGCGGGCGTCACCACGGGTCCGAAGAAGGCGATCCCGTTGACATGGATGACCGGGGTGCCGACATCCATGCCCACCGGGTCCATGCCGGCGTGGTGGGACTTCTTGAGGACGTCGTCGTACTCGGTGGAGGTGGCGGCGGCCGCCAGTTCCACGGGCAGGCCGGCCTCTTCCAGGGCCTCGGCGATGATGGCCGGGTCCTCGCCCCTCTTCTCGAGGTGGATGTGGTTTCCCAGGGCGGTGTAGAGCGGCAGCAGGACCTCGGAGCCGTGGCTCTGCTCGGCGGCGATGCAGACCCGGACCGGACCCCAGGCCCGCTCCAGCAGTTCTTTGTAGTGCTCAGGCAAGTCGTCGCGCCCGGAATTGAGGACGGCCAGCGACATAACGTGCCAGTTGGTGGAGACGTCGCGCACCTTCTCCACTTCGAGCATCCATCGGGACGTCATCCAAGCCCAGGGGCACAGGGGGTCGAACCAGAAATCAGCTTGGTCGGTCACGGGATTCCTCCGTCTACTCGCAGTATGGCGCCGGTGGTGTAGCTCGATGCGTCGCTGGCGAAGTAGAGCGCCGCACCGACAATCTCATCGGGCTGCCCGCCCCGCCCGAGGGCGTGGCTGGCCTTCGCCGCCTTCTCGAAGGCTTCCATGTCCCACGCCGCGCTCACGTCAGTCATGAAGGGTCCGGCCATGATGCAATTGACACGCACGTTGGGACCGAACGCGTGGGCGAAACCGACAGTCAACGCGTTGACGCCGGCCTTGGCGGCGTCGTATGGCAGCATGAATGGCGCTGGTCGAATGGAGCCGGTGCTCGAGACATTGATGATGGATCCACCATATGGGCCGGCGGCCATGCGTGAACCAATGAGGGCGGTGAGGCGGAACGGACCCTTGAGGTTGAGGTCCACCACCTTGTCCCACATGGTCTCGGTGACCGCTGGCAGAGACTCGAAGAGCAGGGACATGCCGGCGTTGTTGACCAGCACGTCCACCCGCCCGAAGGCGTCATAGGACTCCTCGACCAGGCCCTCCAGCTCGTCCCAGTGTCCGACATGGCAGGCCAGGGCCAGGGCACGCTGGCCCAGTGCCTCGACCTCTCTGGCCACCGCCTGGCAGTTCTCCAGCTTGCGGCTGGCGATGATGACATCGGCGCCCGCTGCCGCGAAGCCGAGCGCCATAGAACGGCCCAAGCCGCGGCTGCCACCGGTGACCAGTGCGACCCGGCCGGCCAGAACCCCTTTTGTCGGAGTGTCGCTCATGGGACCAGAGGAGGGTTCAAGGACATCTCAGATGACATGGCAGGGCAAGCTATCGGAGCAGTTCGGCCACCGCATGGGTCACGGCCTTGGCCATGGGGATGTGCAGGAATTCGTTGGGGCCGTGGGCGTTGGAGTGCGGCCCCAGGACACCGGTGGCGATGATGCCTGCGTTGGGGAAGCTGCGGGCCAGGTCGGCGAGGAACGGGATGGTGCCGCCCTCGCCGAAGAAGCCAGGCGCGCGGCCGAAGCGTTCCTGTGAGGCCCGACCCAATGCCTGGCCGACTTCGTCGCTCAACGGTGGAGCGATCCAGCCGTTGGCCGGCGTCTCCAGATCGATGGTGATGTGGGCGCCCTCGTCGGTGGCGATGGCCGAGATAAGCGCATCGGCGGCCACATGGGCGTCGACGTCGGGCGGCAGGCGCAGCGAGAATTTGGCCGTGGTGTACGGCCGCAGGACGTTGCCGCCGTCGCGCACGGCCGGCAGTCCGTCCATCCCGGTGACTTCGAGCGCGGCCGACCATGCCTTGGCCACGAGTCGGTCGGCCGCCGAGTGGCCCAGCAGATGGAGCCCATCGACCGTGGGCAGCGAAGTGTCGGGGAATTCCTCGGCCACGGCGGCCAGCTTCTGCCGGTAGTCGTCGGGGATGCCCGCCCCCATCAGCTCGGGCAGGAGGATCCGGCCCGAGGTCTCGTCCTCGATGCGCGACAGGATGCGGCGCAGGATGCGGAAGGACGAGGGGACCATGCCGCCGGCCAGACCGCTGTGTACCCCCTCGGTCAGGACGTCGACCCGCACGCTCACCACGAGGTTGCCTCGCAGGGACGACGTGAGCCAGAGCCGGTCGTAGCTGAGTGCGCCCGAGTCCAGGCAGACGACCAGTGACGGGCTCCCGATGCGGGCGCTCAGGTGCTCGACGTTGGCGGCCAAGTCGGGACTGCCGCTCTCCTCGCTGGCCTCAATGAGGATGACTACGCGGCCGCGGCCGCCGTCGGCGGCCAGCAGTGCGGTGACGGCGGCAAAGAGGGCGTAGCCGTCGTCGGCCGTGCCCCGGCCGTAGAGCAGGTCGCCTTCGCGGACGGGCTCGAAGGCCGACAGGCCGGGCCGCCATTCGCCCAGCGGTGGCTGCTTGTCCATGTGGCCGTACAGGAGGACCGGGTCGCCGGTGCCGCCGTTGTCGATCAGGAGCACCGGGGTGCGGCCGGGGAGCTGCACGATCTCGGCCGAGAGCGCGCTGTCCTGGGCCAGGGCCCACTGGCGCATGAGCTCAGCGGCTTGCACGATGGCGCCCCGGCTGGCCCAGTCGGGGTCGAAGGCGGGGGAGAGACAGGGAAGGCGCGTGTAGTCCGACAGGGCCGGCAGGACGCGCTCGTCCCAGGCCAGGTCGATCTGGGAGGCCAGCGACATCGACCGTCCTAGGCGGATTCGGTGAGGTGCGCCAACCGTTCGAGCGTCTTGGTCATGGACTCCCTGGCGTCGTTCGGTACCTTGCCCCGCTTCATCATGAAGGCCTGCTTGTCCTGGGAGATGTCCCAACTCTCGGTGACCTTGGTCGCGCCGTCCATCGCCTCGAACTCGTAGCGCCAGATCCGGCCGCCGATGAAGCGCCCCAGGGGGCCGGCCAGGACGGTCTGCCAGGCGATGCGCCGGTCCGGCTCGAACTCAATGACGGTGTTCTTCATGGAATAGGGCACGCCGGCTTTCATGGACATGCCAAAGGTCGAGCCCAGCGCGAGGTGCTGGGGTGTCCCCGTCTTGGCCTTGATGACGGTACCGGACCCGTCGATCTCGGGATGGCGATTGGCATCGGCCACGATGGCGAACAACGACGCCGCCGGTGCGGCGATGACTCGATCGACACTGACAACGGGACCTGCCATGGCGCCTACCTCCAAGTGAGTGATCCGTACACTGGCGGGACTATGGACGACCTGTCGATCTTCTACAACCCGCGCTGCTCCAAGTGTCGCACGGCCCAGGGACTGCTGGCGGAACGGGGCGTTGAGGCCACCATCGTGGAGTACCTGGTGGCGCCGCCCACCGTGGCTGAGTTGGGGGTGCTCATGACCCAGCTCGGATTCACCGATCCCCGGGACATGATGCGAGTGGGTGAGGACATCTACAAGGAACTCGATCTGGCTGGCGCATCAGGTGATGCCCTGTTGGAGGCCATCGCGGCCCACCCGATCCTGCTGCAGCGGCCCATCGTGGTCAAAGACGGCCGGGCCGTGATCGCCCGCCCACCCGAGCGTCTGCTCGAGCTCCTGTAGTCCCGACGTCGGGTCAGTTGCCGGCCCGATCAGATGGCGAACTGGGTCAGATCGCTCAGCTCCACCCATTCCAACGTGGAGGCGTGGGTGGCGGCCAATAAGACGGGCGGTGCCATCCCGGCCTCGAAGGCCTCCTGCCAGCGGGGAGCGCACAAGCACCACTGGTCCCCGGGCCTGAGCCCGTCGAATCCGAACTCGGGATGCGGGGTCGACAGGTCGTTGCCCATCGACGCCGAGAAAGTCAGGAACTCCTCGGTGACCCGGGTGCAGACGGTGTGCACACCCACGTCTTCGGCGCCGGTGTTGCAGCAGCCGTCTCGGTAAAAGCCGGTGAGGGGATTGAAGTTGCAGGGTTCGAGCTCTCCGCCCAGGACGTTCTGTGCCATGGCGTATTCCAGCACGCTCGAGGACGCTGGTGTCACCGGCCCGTCACTCGCCGGTGAAGGCCGTCCCCTGGTAGCGGTCGGTCCAGGTGAAATCCTCGACCGGGCGCCGCCGCAGCCGACGGGCAGGCGCCACGGGGCGGCCCAGCACAACGAGCGCCGCCACGGCCACGGTCTCAGGGATGCCGAACAGCGCCTTCACATCGTCTTCCCGCCGCACCGGCATGGTGGTCATCACGCCGCCGAGCCCCTCGCTGCGGGCAGCCAGCATCAGGCTCCAGGCGAAGGGGTAGACGGAGGCGCCGCCGGCGAATGTGTAGCGCTCATGGTCGCGGTCGACGGCGGCCAACGAAGCCAGATCGGCCAGGACCAGGAGGAGGGCGGGCGCCGTATCCAGGGCCTCGGCGAATCCGGGCGACATCCCTCCGGCCACACCGTCCGCCGCCTGCTGGGCGAATTCCGGCGCGTGTCCGATGGCGGCCGCTTCGGCCTCCCGGTCGGTCACCGGGGCCCAGGGGACCAGCCCGGCCGACCCCATGGCCAGGTACTCGTACCAGCCGGTGAGATAGAGATCGCGCAGCGCCTCCCGCTGGCCCGGGTCCTTGACGACAATGACCCGCCAGCCCTGGCGGTTGCCGCCGCTGGGAGCGAAGCGGGCCGTATCGAGGAGGCGATGGAGCACCGCGTCGTCTATGGCTTCGGGTTCGAACTGGCGCACGGCACCGGTGGTCCGCAGGGTTTCGATCAGGTCCATGCGTGCAACGTACCGGCCCTCCGCCTGACTCGTTCGACAGCGCCCCCGCCCATGGGCCACTGTGGGGCGTGTCCAGTGCCGAGCGTCTCCGTGACCTGAGCAGCTGGCCCCTGGTCGTGGCACCGATGGCCGGTGGCCCGACGACGGTCGACCTGGTGGTGTCCGCTGCGCAGGCCGGTGCCCTCGGCTTTCTGGCCGGCGGCTACAAGACGGCCCAGGCCATCGGGCAGGACATCGACGCCGTGCGGGCGGCCACCGATCGTGCGTTTGGCATCAACCTTTTCGTGCCGGGCCAGCCCACCCGCTACCCCGATGACCTGGCCCAGTACGTGCGCACGCTCGAAGGTGAAGCCGATGCTCAGGCCACCGTGGTGGGTGACCCCGTCTGGGATGACGACGATTACACCGAGAAACTCGAGGTCGTGCTCGACCGCCGGCCCGCCCTGGTCAGCTTCACGTTCGGTTGCCCGTCCCGGGACATCGTGGGTGCGCTGCAGTCCGAAGGCGTGCTGGTGGCGGTGACCGTCACCACGCCCGATGAAGCGTCGTCGGCCCGCGATGCCGGGGTGGACTGCCTCTGCCTACAGGGCTCCGAAGCGGGCGGCCACAGAGGCAGCTTCGCCAACGATGATCGCCCCCGGCAGGACTACCCGCTCGAGACGTTGCTGGACGACGTGCGGGGGCGGACCGACATTCCGCTCATCGCGGCCGGCGGGCTGCACAGCCCCGACGCTGTGGCGGCGGCTCTGGCCGCCGGCGCCAGCATGGTCCAGGTGGGCACCGCCTTTCTGCGCTGTGCCGAGAGCGGCGCCCATCCCGTCTACAAGGACGCGCTGGCCGACCCTCGCTTCACGGCGACCGTCATTACGCGGGCTTTCAGCGGGCGCCGGGCCCGGGCTCTGCGCAATGATTTCATCCTGGCCCACGACGGGGCACCGGCCGCCTACCCCGAGATCAACAACGCCACCCGCCCCATGCGGGCGGCGGCGGCGGCCAAGGGAGAGCCGGACCGGATGAGCCTCTACGCAGGGGAGGGTTTCGCGGCGGCGGAGGCGCGGCCGGCCTCGGAAATTATCGAGCAGCTGCTGGCTGCGGTGAGGTCGACGGCATGAGCACGCGGCGGGAGACCGACACATTCGAGTTCGACCCGGCCCAGACCGAGCGGGTAGCGGGGTACCTGCATCACCTGACGGAGGCGGGCCAGGGCTGGATCAATCTCATGCCGGGGCTCGAGGAAGAGGACGATGGCCGCACCACCATGGCGCCCGGTGTCTTCGCTCTGTTCACGGCGCGGCAGCCGCCCATCACGATGGGGACCTTGATGCCGCCCCGGCCCAACCGACGAGAGTACGAGGGCGTCACCATCGGCCTGCTCCACCCCACCGGGTCCAAGGCGGCACAACGACTGGCCGACGGCGGCGTGGCCCTGCCCGACGGCTGGCGCGTCCGCCAGGATCATGCCCGGCGCGGGCTGGTCGTCCTGGCCCGGCACGGGGAGTCCGAAGCCGCCGTCCTGAGCTGGACCCTGCAGGCCGGCACCGTCCTGTGCCGCAAGGAGATGACGGGGCAGTGGCAGGCCGTGGTTTACCTGCCCTGAAGTCGTCTCACGGCCTTGAGGTCGTCTAACTTCCCCGCGTGGCCAGTGGACACGAACGCCTGATTGAAGACCTGCGGCCGGGACTCGACCGCTGGCTGGGCGCCCACGGGGATCTGGTGCCGGGTGCTGGTGCTGTCCCTGGTGCTGGCCTGCGGGTGCATTCGCTGTCGCACGCTACGGCCGGCCTGGCCAACGAGACGGTGCTGGTCGATCTCGGGCCGGGGCATCCGGGCATCGTGTTGCGCCTCCCGCCGCTGGAGCCTTCGTTTCCTGTCTACGACCTGACCACGCAGGCGCGGGTGCAGTCGGCGGTGGCCGGGGCCGGTATTCCCGCGCCGGCGCCCGCCGTGGTCGAGACCGACACGGCGTGGATCGGGTCGCCCTTCCTCGTCATGCCCCGGGTCAGCGGGCAGATACCTGGGCCGGCCCCTGTCTTCGATCAATGGCTCATGGGGCTGGCGGTGGACGCCCAGCGCAGGCTTCACGACGGGATGATCGACACCCTCGTAGCCCTGCACGCCATGGACTGGAAGGGGGGAGCGGTGGGGCGCGAGCTGGCGTCGTCACTGCCCGGCCCGACGCTGAAGGACGCTCTCGACTACTGGTCGGACTATGTGACATGGGCCGGGGACGGATCGCCCTTGCCGGCGCTGGTCGACGGGCTGGTTTGGTGCCGCCAGCGGACTCCGTCCGGATCGGGTGCGGGTGCGGGTACAGGCGCGGATGCGAGCCCGCCGGTCCTGTTGTGGGGCGATGCCCGTCTGGGCAACCTCGTCTTCGACCGGGACCTGGCCGTGCACGCGGTATTGGATTGGGAGCTGGCGGCCTTCGGGCCGCGTGAGATGGATCTGGGCTGGTACCTCGGATTGGACGCCATGATGGACGATCTCTTCGGGCAGCGCGTGCCGGGATTCCCCAGCCGAGCCGATGCCGTGGCCCGCTACGAGGCAGCCTCCGGGCACGCCGTGATGGACCTGGAGTGGCACGAGATCTTCGCCCTCATTCGTGCCCTGGCCATCAATGATCGGCAGCAGCGGGTGGCCGCCGCATCGGGCCAGTCCTATCTCGCCGGCACGAGGCCAGCCCGGACATCACGGGCTCCACGAGAAGATCCGCTCGTCGGCGTGCTTCGAGCCCGTATGGAGGCGGCCGACAAGTGATGAGGTCAGGGTTGGCGCCCGAGAAACGCGGCCACCCGCGTGCTGCCCGCCGCATCCGGACCGACCTCGACGGCCTCCCCGAAGGGCATGTCGTCGCCCCGGTACTCGGCCGGCAGCGTGCGCTCAGCTCGAGCCAACGTCTCCGCTGATTCTTCCTCCGTGAAGGGAAGTGCTTGGCCGGTGGCGGTGGCCAGGTCCCACCCGTGCGCCATGTACTCCATCACGGTCATGTTGAAAACCATCTCGCCCGGCATGTCGCCACTCATGACCCGGACCGGTCGGTCCAGCCCGTACTCTTCCCAACCCGCCGTGAGGTGGCGGGCCGTTGTCCGGAACTCCCCGGCGGGATCGGAACCGAACTGGTACGCGCTGGCGTCGCCTTCGTAAGTCTGGCCATGGCACCCGGCGTCGAAGACTTGGATCCATCCGATGATGTGATTCATCAGAGCCTTCACATCGAATTCCGTACACGGGGTGGGGAGCCCCAGCTGATCGTCCTGCACGCCGGCGATGATGTCGCCCGTCTTGGCCAGGACCCCGTCGAGAAGCGTGATTTCATCCATGAGGAAAGCGTAGGCGTCGGGTGGGCCGCAGGGGTGGGGCGGAGTGCACGGGGGTGCACGGCAGGCTGCAGGTACGCTCGGCAGTCAATGGCGTTCGACTACCTCATCGATCCGACCGACGCGTCGTTCTTCACCCGACCCGACTATCACGAGGTGCTCGCCACATTGCGGGCCGAAGCCCCGGTCTATGAATGTGCGCCGGGTCTGTGGACGGTGGCCCGCTATGAGCAGATCCGCGACCTCAGCCGCGATCCGGAGCACTTCTGCTCTGGTCGGGGCGCCCTGGTCAACGACCCCCTGCGGGGCGCCGACAATCCCATGGCCACGCCGTCCATCCTGCACATGGACCCCCCGCAGCATTCGGACTTCCGGGGGCTGCTGAACCGACGCTTCACCCCGCGGGCACTGACCGGCTTGACCGATTCGGTGCGTCGCCATGCGGTGGCCGTCATTGAGGCGGCCGACCCGCATGAGCCGATCGACTTTGTCGCTGAGCTGAGCTCGCCGTTCCCCCTGCTTGTCATCGCTGAGTTGCTGGGCATTGACGAAAGCAGCCGCGGTGATTTTCGCCGTTGGTCCGATGCCGCCATCGAGTCGCCCGACCTGCCGCCCGAGGAGACCATGAGCTCGTTGGGCGAATTGGCCGGATTCATTTACGAGCACCTCAAGCGCAAGCGGGCGGACCCGGGGGAGGACTTGGTCTCTGTCCTGGTGCAGAGCGAGGTCAACGGATGCCCGCTGCAGAAGGAAGAGCTCTTCATGTTTCTTCTCACCTTGCTGGTGGCTGGGAACGAGACAACCCGCACCTTGCTCTCGGGTACGGCGCTGGTCTTGCACGAACATCCCGATCAGCGCGCTGCGTTGGTCGCCGATCCCTCCCTCCTCCCCGGGGCGGTCGAAGAGTCCTTGCGCTGGGTTACGCCGGTGCAGGCGTTCTGCCGCACCGCAACGGAAGCAGCCACGGTGGCGGGCATGCCTATTGCGGAGGGCGACTATCTCTGCATGCTGTACGCCTCGGGCAATCGTGACGAAGCGGTCTTCGGCGATGATGCCGGCACGTTCAACATTCGTCGTCCGGCCAATCCGATGCATGTGGCGTTCGGCTTTGGTGAGCACGTCTGCCTCGGGGCCAGCCTGGCCCGCATGGAGGGTCGAATTTTTGTGGAGGAGCTGTTAGCCCGCTATCCCGACTTCGCCGTGACCGGTCAGGCTGAGCGGGTGGCCTCGACCACGGTGGCCGGCATCCGCTCATTGCCCGTGGTGCTGTCGCCCTGAGTCACCACCCCGCGTAGGTCTCGCAACAGGGACTCCACCGCCGTTGGGTCGGCACTCAACTGCAGACGACCGTCTTTGCGCTCGCTCTGCACCAGTCCGGCTTCGCGCAGGTTCTTGATGTGCATGCTGACGGTGGGTTGGGCCAAATCGAAGGACACCGCCAAGTCGCCGACCGTGCTGGGCACGGTCGAGAGGAAGTGCAGCAGGGCCAGGCGGGTCGGATCGGCCACCGTCTTGAGGCGACGGGCTAGTGCCTCGGTGCGCACCCGGGCTCCGAGGTCATTGCGCTGGAATCCCGAGCCGACAAGGGTGAGTCCGGGAAACTCCAAGTAGAGGCTCTTGCCGAAGAAGAGGCAGGGCACGACCATGAGCGGCTGACCGCGGTGAATGCGTGCGTTGACGTCGCCCAGCATCGATTGGAATATCTCGCAGGCCTCGCCCACGATCTCGCCCAGAGGACGCCCACCCTGCAGTTGCCGCACCACCTGTCGCCCGGATTCTTCGAGCGCCGGGAGCGCACACTGCCAGGCCTCATTGAAAGGCGCCCACACCTCACGCAGGAGGTCGAGGTATGAGGTCACAAGCTGCGGCGACGCTTTCAGCTGTTCCAGTCGGCCCAGGAAGATGGCGCGGTCCTCCGCACTCTCGGACTCGAGCCCGAGGTCGGTCGGAACGGTGGCGACGGCTCGGGCCAGGGCGGCCCACAGGGCGTCCGGCGACGTTTCGTTCAAGGCTCCCACGTGGTGGGCCAGGATCTGCGCCTCGGTGAAACACGTATCCCGGCTGCCTTCGGGCCAGAACGTCCGGATCCGTTGGTTGAGGTCTTCGCGACCGCCCAAGAGTTCGGAGGCGAACGGGAAACTGGGACGCCACTCGGGCCGCATGGCAGCCGAGAGAACCCAGGTGAGATCGGTGACCAACGAGGGTGCCGACTCCACAACGAGGCCGTTCAGGGGAGGCGTCCGTTCGTCAAGTGTCATAGGCATACAGCTATATTAGAATATAGTTGAATTAATGTCAACAATCCTTTAGACTGAATGGCAGAGCGAAGGAAGTTCCTACGACACGCGGGAGGTGAAGTCGATGATGCAATCTTGGACAGCAGAGCGAATGGTGCAGGAACACCGACGAGACCTCACTGTGACGTCGCCCGTGGGCCGCCGGGCCGCCCGGCCGGCGACAGCTGCACTGCCACTGCCTTCGGCTGAACTGCGCCTCCACTCAACGAGTTCGACGCAGCGGTCGGCTACCGGCCTCCCAATTGCCGGTGGCCGATCAGTGCGCCGTCCTCTGGGCAGCCACGTCGGTGATCTCCTCATCAGAGCGGGGACCCGACTGGGCGGCGGGAACCTGCGCACCTCGTAGCTCCCGGGGCCGCACCCCGAGGGGGTGACCTGATCGGCAAGAGTGAGGTCATGGCCTCGCAGCGCAACGTTTTGTTCATCACCGTTGACCAATGGCGTGGGGATTCCCTCTCCGCCCTGGGGCATCCAATCGTGCAGACGCCGACGCTGGACGGGTTGGCCCAACGGGGCGTCCTCTTTGCCAACCACTGGGCCAATGCGGCGCCGTGCGGCCCGTCCAGGGCGTGCCTCTATACCGGCACCTATCAACACCGGAATCGGTCGGTGGCCAACGGCACCCCCCTCGATGCTCGTTTCACCAACGTGGCCATGATCGCCCGCGAGCTGGGCTACGACCCCGTGCTGTTCGGCTACACGGACACCTCCGTCGATCCGCGCACGGTGGCGGCGGACGACCCCCGGCTACGGACCTACGAGGGGATCCTGCCCGGCTTCCGTGAGGTGATCCGTGACCCATGGGAAGAGGGAAGTCCGGAGTGGGGCAAGTGGCTAACCGGTCATGGCATCGACGTGCCGACCAATCCCCATGCCCTCTACGACCCGATACCCGACTTCCCCGGTGCCGATACGCACGGGGCCACGTGGGCCCCGTCGCAGTTTCCCTCTGAGCTGTCCCAGACCACCTTCGTGCGCCAGGCCGTCACCGACTGGCTCACTCGACACGGTGATCAACCTTTTTTCGTCCACGCCTCCTTCATCCGCCCCCATCCGCCCCGGCGCAACCCGATTGGCTACCACGACCTTTACGACGCCGAGCAGATCCCCCGCTTCGTCGGGTGCGAGCGGCGGGAGGACGAGGCGGCGCTGCACCCGCTGGCCGGCCTCACCATGTCCATGCCGGGCGTGGGGGCGCCCGACGAAGACCGGGATCGTCGTCAACTCCGGGCCACGTACTACGGGGCACAGCGCGAGGTCGACGATGGTCTCAGCCATCTCTTCGAGTACCTGCACACCAGCGGCCTGGCCGACACGACCATGGTGATCCTGACCAGCGACCACGGTGAGATGGGCGGCGATCACTGGCTGTTGGAGAAGTTGGGCTACTGGGACGAGAGCTACCACGTGCCGATGATCGTGGTGGATCCCCGTCCCAGCGCTGACGGCGCCCGGGGCCGGGTGGTTGATGCGTTCACCGAATCGGTGGACATCCTCCCAACCCTGTGCGATTTCCTGGGCGCCGAAGTGCCACTGCAGGCCGATGGTTGGTCACTGGCACCCTTCCTGCGGGGCGACGTGACCCCGCCCCACTGGCGGGAAACGGCCCACTTCGAATGGGACTTTTCCAACCCGTCCACGCAGGCGGCCGAGACGTTCTTCGACATCCCGATGAGCCATTGCTCTCTGGCCGTCTCCCGGGGATCTCGATACAAGTACGTCCAGTTCGCCGCCTCGTCGGACCTGTTCCCTCCGTTGCTCTTCGACCTGGGGGAGGATCCCGACCAGGTCCGCAACCTCTGCGCCGAGCCCGGGAGCGACTGGAAGGACTTGGCCTGGGCGGGCACGCAGGAGCTCCTGCAATGGCGTATGCGGACAGCCGAACGCACGCTGAGCGGCCACTTCTTGTCGCCTGAGACAGGGTTGGTGACGGCTCGGGACACCTGGCGCTGAGGCTCCGTCACCCGGATCGGTCCGACAGAGTATGAAATGCTGACGCTCGGCCAGGGCAAGGGGGGAGCGAGTGCAATTGTCGGACATGACGGGCAAGACCGTTGTGGTCACGGGAGGCAACTCCGGCATCGGTTTGGAGACGGCTCTTGCCCTGGGCAATCTGGGAGCACGGGTGATCATTTCGGCCCGCAACCCGTCTCGCGGGGCGGCTGCGGTCGACCTCATCGGTGCTCGGATCAGCGGGGTCGGATCGGTCGAACTGGTCGTCTTCGACCTGGCGGACCTGGCGTCGGTCCGGGCGGGAGCAGCGGAGTTGCTCGAGCGCTGCCCTCGGCTCGATGTGCTCATCAACAATGCCGGCCTCATCCTGTCCGAGCGGACGGAGACGGTCGACGGCTATGAAAGCACGCTGGCCATCAATCACCTGGGGCCATTCCTACTGACCACGCTGCTGCTGCCCAGATTGGTGGCTTCGGCCCCGGTTCGCATCGTCAACGTGGCATCGACGGCCCACTCGACAGTGCGCGGCGGCCTGCCCTTCGACGACCTGCAATCCACCGGCTCCTATCGGGGGATGAAGGTCTACAGCCAATCCAAGCTGGCCAACATCCTGTTCACCAACGAGTTGGCCGCCCGCCTGGCCGCTCAGGGCGTCACCGCCAACTCGTTGCACCCGGGCACCGTGCGCACCGGCTACGGGGCCGACGGCGATGCCGGTGGCCTGCTGGCGCTGGGCATCCGGATCGCCAAGCCCTTCTTCCTCTCGCCGGCCAAGGGAGCGTTGACGTCTGCCTACCTGGCGGCGTCCCCGGAGGTGGAAGGGGTCAGCGGGAAGTACTTCGTCAAGTGCCGGGAGAAGGCTCCATCGAAGTGGGCCAGCAAGGAGGAACACGCTCATCGCTTGTGGGACATCAGCGAGCAGATGGTGGCTCCGGCGCCCCATGGGGCAAGCTGAGCCCATGCGCGTGCTCATTACCGGTGCCTCCCGCGCCATCGGACGCGCCACCGCTGAGGTCCTGAGTGGACGCGGGCATGAGGTGGTGGCCACGGCTCGGGATGTCTCGCTCCTGGCTGACCTCGACGTGGCGCAGCGGCTGGCTCTGGACGTCAGAGACACGGCTTCCATCGCGTCAGCCCTCGAGTCGGCGGGCGACATCGATGCCGTCGTCAACAATGCCGGGCTCACCGGCTTGGGGCCGCTGGAGGATTTCCCACTCGACGACATGAGCCGGGTCTTTGACGTCAACACGTTCGGACCCCTCCGTATGGCGCAGGCAGTGGTGCCCCGTTGGCGCGAGCGGGGGAGCGGCGTCCTGGTCAATATCAGCTCGGTCCAGGGACGCATCGGTACCCCGCTGGAGGGGGTATATGCGGCGAGTAAGCACGCACTGGAAGCCCTGTCGGAATCGATGCATTTCGAACTCGGGCACTTCGGTATCCGCATCGTGATCATTCAGCCGGGCTACATCGCCCCGGGCATGAAGCACACCGACGATCACCTCGGGCCGGCCATCTACGGCGATCTCCATGCGCAGTGGAACGGCACGGACACCAAACTGACCGGGCCAGGCGGCCGTCCCGGCCCCGAACTCGTCGGGGAGGCCGTGGCGGACGCGCTGGAGGACCCGACCACCCCTTTGCGGGTCGAGGTCGGAAGGGACGCGGCCATGGTGCTCGGGCTCCGACGCTCCATGAGCGACGCCGAATTCGAGGCGACCATGCGAGAGGCACTGGGCCTGACCTGGTGACCGAGGAGGGGGACCGTTGGAGAAACTGATCTACCTGGTGTGGTTGGATCCCGGCGCCACGAGGGCCGACGCGGCCGAGGTGATGCTCGGGTCGGTGGCGCCGGCCCTGCTGGCCTTGGAGCCCCACCGACTGAGCATGGACGTGTGGGACACCCACAGCGACATTCCCGCCCCGGTGCCCACGCCCGAAGGCGAGACACCACTGCATGCCTTGGTCTCAATCTGGGTGGACACCATCGAGCGCCGGCAGCCCTTCGAAGATGTCATCGACGCAGCCGCCACCAAGGTGGCGGGTTACCAGGTGGTCGAATCGCTCTACCGGGACTACGGCGGCAACCAGTGGTCGGGACCGCGCACGTGGGCCGACGGTGAGCGGTCGCCCGGCGTCCTCACGGTGGCCCTTCTCGAACAGCATCCGGATCTGACCTTCGACGAGTGGATCACCCGCTGGCACACCAGGATCTCGCCTATCACCGAGGCCATTCAGCCCCGCACCCGCTACGTGCGCAACGCTGTGTTCCGGGGCTTCACCGCGGGGGCTCCTCCGTTTCGGGCCATTGTCGAAGAGGCCTGGCCGTCACTCGAGCACGTGACCGATCCCATGCTCTTCTTCTGTGCCGACGGGGATCCCGAGATCATGACGGCCAACATCACGCAGATGATCGAGGAGATCACGGCCTTCACCGATCTGGAAAAGATGCGGAGCGTCACCATGAGTGAATGGATGTTGAAATCATGAGCCCTCGCTGGAGCAGGGACGAACTCGAGCAGGCCCACTCGCACTTCATGGAGACGGCCAATCACTGCGCCGAGACGGGGGAGTGGCGCCAGTGGGCCGACCTCTTCACCGACGACGCCCGCTACATCGAACATACCTTCGGTGAATTCCACGGTCGTCAGCAGATATACGAGTGGATCTCGGACATCATGGCCCAGTGGCCCAATCGGGCCATGACCTCGTTCCCGCACACTTGGTGTGTCTGTGACGAAGAGAAGGGTTGGTGGATCTGCCGCATCGAGAACCGGTTCCGCGACCCGGGCGACGGGTCGGTGCACCAGGCGCACAACATCACGGTGCTGCACTATGCCGGCGATATGCAGTTCTCCTACGAGGAGGACGCCTACAACCCGGCCAACTTCGGCCCCGTGGTCACCGCCTGGTTGGCAGCTAACGAAGCCAACGGCGGATCGACTGCATAACCGACCACACAAGGAGAAGCCGCCATGCCGTATCACCCCATGACCGACGAAGAGGTCCGTGCCTTTCTGACCGCCCGCCCCGCCCGCACCGGCAAGCTGGGTACCGTACGCGCCGACGGTCGGCCTCACGTGGCTCCGGTCTGGTACGACGTCGAGGATGACGGCACGCTGGTGTTCAATACCGGCGAGAACACGGTCAAGGGTCGGAACCTGCTGCGGGACAATAGAGCCACCATCTGCGTAGACGACGAGCGCCCTCCTTTCAGTTTCGTGCTCGTCGAGGGTCGGGTCGAGATCATTCGTGATCTGGCTCAGGTGCGGCACTGGGCCGGACGCATCGGCGGGCGCTACATGGGCGAGGAACGCGCCGACGAATTCGGAGAACGAAACGGCGTCGAGGGCGAGCTGCTCATTCGACTCCGGCCAGATCAGCTGCACTCCGCCGCCGATCTGGCCGACTGAGTTCCGTACCATGCCGATGATCCGGGTGTTGGCCGAAGAGGTGCACGAGCTGGCGGGCACGGTGAACGACGGCCGGGTCTGGGTGTCATCGGCGGCGCTGCCGGACATCGTGGGTTGGTCGTGGCGACCCGAGGGACTCTGCCGAGGAGATGTATGTATGCCCATCACCCCCATGCGGCGGGAGGCAGTGGTGGACGGAGCCCAGGTCGATCTCGGAGCTGTGGCGGACCTGGTCGGTCGGGTGCACGTCCTCGACTCCTCAGATGACGACCTGGCGGTCGTGGCATTGGCGCTCAATCCCGAACACCGTCGCCAGGCGCTCGACGATTTGCGTGCACCCTCATTCACGCTGCCCGATCTGGCGGGCACGACACACGCGTTGTCCGAGTGGCACGGGCAGAAGAAGCTGCTCGTGACGTTCGCCAGCTGGTGTGGGTGTCGCTACGACCTCCCCGGTTGGCAGGCCCTGCATGACGAACTGGCGCCGGACGGATTCAGCGTGGTCGGCGTGGCCATCGACAATGCGCCGAGCGACGTGGAGCCGTGGACCGAAGGCATCAACTTTCCAGTCCTGTACGACTCGGCGCACCTCCTCTCCGAGCTCTACGCCATCTCCAATGTGCCCACCGTGGTCTGGATTGACGAAGAGGATGCCATCGTCCGCCCCAACGGCGTGGCCTTCGGTTCCGATCTCTTCAGCGAATTCACCGGTGTGCAGTCAACGCCCCATCTCGATGCCGTGCGAGCCTGGGTGCACGACGGCATCGTGCCCATTGAGCCCGACGAGGCCCGGGGGGCGGTGGCCGATCTCAATGAAGATGAATTGCGGGCCCGCCTGCACTTCCGCATCGGGGCCGACGCGTTGGCCCGGGGCGACGGCCCGGCGGCCCGGCGGAACCTGCAGATGGCGTCGGATCTGGCTCCCTTCGACTGGTCGGTCCGTCGAGCGGCCATGCCGTTGCTGGGCCAGGACCCATTCGGTCCCGACTTCCTCCGCCTCTACGACGAATGGAAGGCGGACGGTATGCCGTACCACGGGCTCACCGCCACGTCAGGTCTGGGTGGCGCATCCCACGACTGAGAGGTGGGGCCGGGTCTACGCCGTGGAGACGCGGTCGAGCAGGCCTCGACGAGGGAGGGATGAGAGGGGCAGCAGCGGAGCCTGCGTGCGTCCGAACTGGGCCAGGGGGACAATGACGAGGGCAAAGAGGGTCGCCACCAAGATGAGGTCAGGCAGTAGACCGGCGTGGTACATCGTCTCGGCCACGCGCTTGAGCGCTGTGGCGCCGACGAAGGCCTCGAAGGTGCTGATGCCGATGACGGCAACCCGCAGGCGCGGGGTGGCGACCGCGGCCAGCACGACCACGCCCCATGTGACGTACCAAGCCCACAGGATCGGGCCGAGCAACGCCACCATGAGCAGGGTGACGCCCATCGTCATTGGGGCACCCCATTGCGGTGACTTCCACAGCATGACCAGGCCGATGACGCCAGCACAGGTCAGACCAAGGATGCTCAGGACTGTCCGTGCCCCCAGCACTGAAATGTGGAGGTTCACTACGGCGGCCAGTCCGGCGAACGCTTTGGCCACGGCGCCAACCGGGGTGACCGCGGTGAACGACTGGTTGGCTGCCGTGCCCGTCCGAAGCCAACCCCAGGTGAGGCCCGACACCAGCGAGAGCACCTCCAGGGTGCCAAGGGCAATGAGGCCCGCTCCGGCGGCGTGCATGAGGCGGCGCCGCACCGACGCCCCCGATCCGGCCCACACCCAGCCGAGGAACAGCACGCCCAGAGCCGCCGGGGACTTCACGCCAGCGGCTATGGCGCAGAGGACAATGCCCGGCGCGGTGCCGAGCCGTTGGGCCACCGCCAGTCCGGCCAGCAACAGGCCGACCATGAGGGCGTCGTTGTGGGCGCCCGACACGAGTGTGGCCAGTATCAAGGGTGAGCCCAGCCCGAGCAGGACCGCCTGGGCCGGGTCGCGGCCGTGCCGTCGGGCCAGGGTCGGTATGGACGCCAGGGCCAGGGCCAGACCCCCGAGTTCAACGAGTCGCAGGAGCACGACGTCGGGAAGGACCTGGTGGTCGGCCACGTTGTCAAGGGCACCGTCAATGGCGAGGAAGGTCGGCCCGTACGGAGAAGGTGTATTAGTCCATACCCCATTGGCCATAGCGTTGAACGGTGTCGACCCTAAGACGCCGGTGCCGTAGTCGTAAGGGTTGATGTGATGGCTCACCATCTCCCCCTGGCCGGCGTAGCTGTAGACATCGTGGCTGAAGAGCGGTGGACCGATCAGGAACGGGAGGGCCCACACGGCGATCACGCACACGATGCGTCGGACCGGGAGCCCGTGCTGGCCCCCGACTCGGCGGAGCAGGCCGAACCAGACCCGGGCCATGAGGATGAGGCCGCCGTAGACAGCGATGAGGGAATAGACGGGCGGTTGAGCATTGGAAGACCCGAGCGAACCGAAGAGTCCGCCGGGCATGCCAAAGAACCAGGCGCCCGGAAGATGGTTCTCGAACGCTTGTCCGCCGAGAATCGCTCCGATCACGACGCTGAGCGAGCCCACCAACCCGAGCAGGGTACTGCGGCCCAGGCGCACATCCTGCGGTGCCCCCTCTGCGGGGCTGCTGTCATCGAACGATTGGGCGGGCGCGTCTGCGCTCATGGTCACCAGTGATTGTCCTGATCGCTTGGGAAGGCAGAAGATTACGTGCAGAATCACGCACGTATGTGTCACGACAACGATGACAGTCTCCGGTGTGATGAGCCTGTGAGGTACGTGGCGTTTTGCTCATGCGACTCACAGCCACGACTCAGTCATTCACGGGACGATGGTGGTATCGCACTGTTGTTACGGCTGCCCTGAATGCGACGACTTCGGGCACGTGTCGGCCCCCGCTGGCCCTACATGGTGCTGATCGGTATTCCAGCCGCCGCCTTCATCGTGCCCGACCTCTGGGGCGGTCATCTCTTGATGACCGGCGACAACCTGCAGCAGAACTACCCGCTCCATGTTCTGGTCGGCTCCATGTTGCGGCACGGCCAGCTGCCGCTGTGGAATCAGTACATCTTCAGCGGTTCGCCGCTCCTAGCCGGCTTCAATGCCGGCGCCCTCTATCCACTGGTGGGATTGTTCGTCGTGCTGCCCGACCGGGTGGCGTGGGTCCTCACCGAAGTCATCCTCTTCTCGCTGATTGCCGTCGGCATGTACGTATTCTTGCGAGCGCTCGCGTTGTCCACCGTGGCGTGCGTCCTGGCCGCGGCCACCTTCGCATTCTCCGGCGTGGTGCTGAGCCAGGTCAGCCACGTGGATATGACGGAGGGCTACGCCGCACTCCCGTGGATGCTGTTGGCGGTCCGGCATATCGTCCGGGACGGACGGTGGCGGTGGGCCGTGGTGCTGGGCATCTGTTTCGCCTCGGTCATCTTGGGTGGCGCCCCCGAAGCCATGCTGGATGAGGCGATCCTGGTCCTGGCCTATGCCGTGGTGTCGGCCGGCCCACACCGGGCGCGTTTGTGGCGAGTGGCCAGCCGGGGTGGCACGGCCGCCGTCCTGGCGCTTTCGTTGGCCGCCCTCCAGTGGTTGCCCGGTTTGACGGCCATCGCAGATTCCCAACGATCCGGCTTGGGCGCCTCCTTTGCCGCGTCGGGCAGCTACCCGCCCGGGTATGGCTTCCTGTCTCTGGTGCCCTACCTCTACGGGGGCTACGGGAAGCTGGGGGAGGCGACCTTCTTCTCCCACTACAACCTCCCCGAGGTCGGGATCTATGTAGGCATTCTGCCCATCGTCGCCTTGCTCACCATGTGGCATCCCCGCTGGCCGTCACGCCTGGCCCATCGAGAGCGTCTTACCTGGTACGTCGTTGGTCTGTTGGGACTCCTGCTTGCATTGGGCGACAACACGCCGCTGGAGCATGTCTTCAATGCCTTGCCGCTCTACGGCCATCAGCGCCTGCAGAGTCGCAACATGATGGACGTGTCGGTCGCTCTCTGCGTTCTCTTTGCCGGTTGGATGGACCGGCGGTCCGACCCGGCAGGGTCGATTGTGCGGTTCGACCGTCGAGTGGCCTTGGTGCCGCTCGCCGTCGTAGCCGGGCTCGGGCTGTGGGCCCTGCTCGATCCGTCCGGGCTGGTGACGGGGCTCACCACGGCCTCCGCCTCGGCCCGCACCGCCCATACCGTGCGGGTGGCGACCCTCACCGCAGTGGGTTTCTGTGTCGCGGCCGCCGTCGTCGTGTGGCTTCGAAGCGTCATTCCCCCACGGTGGTGGTTCATGGTGGTCACGATGGTCATGGCCATCGACCTCGGGCTGGTGGCCGGCACCAGCGCGTTGGTGAGCACACCGTCGAATGCCGTGCTGTCAGGGTCCACACCCATTGAACAGTTCGTGGCCGCGCATCTGGCGCCTGGTGGTCGTTTCTACGTCTACGACCCGCAGCACTATTCGGGTCGGCGCAGCGCCGGGACGGGTCTGCCCGACGACAACATCTTGGCCATCCTGCCTTCGGTCGGCGGCTACGCCTCCATCGTCAATGGAAATTACAACTCGTTGACGTTGACGCATACGCCCGGTGAGCTCAACGTGCCGCAACTCGGAGAAGGCCGTTTGAAGGAACTGGATCTGCTCGACGTCTTGAGCCTGCCGGAGTACTTCTTGGTGCCATTGGCTCAGGTGCCGAACGCACTCGGGGGAACAGTTCAGTTGTCCGAATCGGCCGGGCAGGATCCCGTGCTGCCGTCGGGCAACAGTGCGAACTTCGTCGACACTTCGTACCCCTACTACCCGGCACCACGGGGCCCGGGCGGACCGGGTCACGTCACGTCCTGGTTCTTCGGGACGTCGCTCACCCCGGGAGCGGCCCATGCCCTATTCACATCCCCCGTGGTCAGCGCGACGCTCCGCTTCGGCCTCATCGGTCGGACCGGCCGTACGAAGTGGGGTCAACCCGTTTCGGCCGCCGGCGTGAACCGGATCGATGCCGCGTTGCCCTTGGGCCATGCGGTAGGTCTGACCGTCGAGGTGTTGTCGGGCCATCTGCCAAACATGCAGATGGTGGTCACAGTGAACCACCGGCCCTACGAACTCGACGGGTCCCTCTCGGCGGCCATCCGTCCGGGACCGTGGCGGGTGCAGGGCTTCATGGACGGCTACGCGCTGTTGGTACGCAAGAGCGAGCCCTCGCCCGTTTACACCATGGCGGCAGCCTCAAGAGGGGAACCCCACATCTCCATCGTGTCGAAGAACGCCAACGTCGAGCGCATCCACCTCCGGGTGCCATCCTCCGTTGTGGTGGTCCGGGACGTCGCCTGGGATCCCGGGTGGCGGGCGTCGGTGTCAGTGGGGGACGGTCATGCACGGGATCTGGCGCTGCACCCGCACGGACTGGTGCAGCAGGTTCGGGTACCGGCGGGTGACGACGTGGTGACCTTCCGCTACCGGCCGCCCCACGTCGTGGTGGCCGCGATCCTCAGCGCCGGTGCGCTGTTGTTCCTTGTCGTATTGCTGGGCCGGGCGTTGCTGGACCGCCGTCGGCGAGGCCGGATCAGCAGTACGGGTGAGCCAGGGTGAGCAGGAACTCGCCTTCTTCGGCCCCCCACATGCCCTCGACGACAAAGCCGGCTGCGGCCAGCTCCTCCTCCACCCGCTCGGGCGAGAACTTGGCGCTTATCTCGGTCAGGAGGTCCTCGCCCTCGGAGAAATGCACCTCTATGCCGGCGTCGCGCAGGGTGATGTCGCACGCGCTGAGGGCTCGTAGGCGCATCTCAATCCACTGCTCGTCCTCGTTCCACAACGCCACGTGGCGGAAGAGATCAGGGTCGAAGTCGCCATTGAGCTGCTCATTGAGGACGCGCAGCACGTTCTTGTTAAAGGCGGCGGTGACGCCGGCGCGGTCGTCGTAGGCCGCCACCAGCCGAGTTCGGTCCTTGACCAGGTCGGTGCCGAGCAGGAACGAGTCGTCGCTCGTCATGGTGCAGTTGAGGTCAAAGAGGAACCGAGCCCGCTGGGCCGGGCTCAAGTTGCCAATGGTGCCCCCCAGGAAGGCCACCATGCGTCGGCCATCGGTTGGGATCTCCGCCAGGTGGTCGTGGAAGTCGCCGATGACCAGATGCACGGCGAGCGCCTCGTAGTCGTTGGTCAGCGCGGATGCGGCGTCCCTGAGGAATTCGTCGCTGACATCGAATGGCACATAGCGGGTCAAGGTGCCGGAATTCTCCAGGGCGTCCAGCAGCACCCGCGTCTTGTTGCAGGCACCGGCACCGAGCTCGACCAAGGTGTCCGCCTTGGACAGGTGGGCGATGGCGTCGGCATGGAGTTCGAGGAGATGACGCTCCGCTCGGGTTGGGTAGTACTCGGGCAGCCGGGTGATGTCCTCGAACAGTTGGCTACCCCGCTCATCGTAGAACCAGACGGGCGGAATGGACTTGGGAGCGGCCTGCAATCCTTCAATGGCATCGGTCCGCATCCGATGGCGGACTTCATCGGGGGACAGGTGGACGTCGATGGTGTAGGTCATGGGTCGCGCGCCAATCGGACACCGCTGAAAGCCCAGCGGGCGCCCGGTGGGAAGAAGTTGCGATAGGTCGCCCTGGTGTGGCCGGGGGGAGTGACGCAGCTGCCACCGCGAAGCACGTATTGGCTGACCATGAATTTTCCGTTGTACTCGCCCACGGCGCCGGGCGCCGTCCGGAATCCGGGGTAGGGCGTGTAGTCGCTGGAGGTCCATTCCCAGACGTCGCCGAAAAAGGCGTTGGTGGATATGGCCGGTCGGGGATGGGGGGATACCGATTCGAGAAAATTGCCGGTCGTGGGATCGGAGCCCACGATGACTTCCCATTCGGCCTCGGTGGGCAGGCGCATGCCGGTCCAGTGGGCGTAGGCATCGGCCTCGTAGTAGCTCACATGGCAGACGGGTTCATTGGGATCAACCGGTTTGACGCCCGCCAGGGTGAATTCGAGCCACCGATCGGGCTGATCGGGGTCGACGAACCAGTAGAGGGGCGAGTCCCAGCCTTGAGACATGACGACCGACCAGCCGTCGGAGAGCCAGAACTCTGGCCGGCGGTAGCCGTCGTCTTCCATGAAGGACATCCAGTCGCCGTTGGTCACCGGGCGGTCGGCCAGGGCGAAGGGACTGAGGTACACGGGATGACGGGGGAACTCGTTGTCGAAGCCGAAGCCGCGGCCGGTGTGTCCAATTTCTGCCACACCGCCCCGATGCTCGATCCAGCCCGCCTTGGGCGGCGCCACTGATTCTCCACGTTCGTTGTCGCCGAGCGGCTGGTAGGCCGGGCGCATGGGATTGCACGACAGGACGTGCTTGATGTCCATCAGCAGGAGTTCTTGATGTTGCTGCTCGTGATTGAGGCCGAGTGTGATCAGTTCGGGAACACCACGGTCAAGGTCGGTGGCCATGAACTCGGTCATGACGTGATCGACATGGTCCCGGTAAGCCGTGATCTCGGCCAGGCCGGGGCGGGAGATCAGGCCGCGCTGGGCGCGAGGGTGACGGGTTCCCAACGCTTCGTAGTACGAGTTGAAGATATAGGCGAAATCGTCATGGAAGGGCTGGTAGTCCGGCAGGTTGGGTCCGAGGACGAACGTCTCGAAAAACCAAGTGACGTGGGCTCGGTGCCATTTGGTGGGACTCACGTCGGCCATCGACTGAACGGTCTGGTCCTCCGCGCTCAGGGGAGCGGCTAGGCGCTCGGTCAGCGCCCGTACGGAGGCAAACGCGGCAACCAGATCAGGCGGCGAGGTGCGACTGCTGTCGTCGGCCATCAGGATCTCCCCTCCACCGCTCACGTGGGAGCTTGGGAACACGCAGTCGTTCGTTGCGCTCACCCTACCCAGATGACTCAGCCGACTAACGCGCCCTGAAGATGAATTTTGGAATTCTCCGAATTCCCGCGATGAGGAGAGCCGTGCTCCCCGTACCATCACCTCCATGACAGTTATCGCAACCTACGGGGGCACGGAAATTGCCCGAAGTGAGCGCACCGTGGTGGTGGAGGGAAATCACTACTTCCCGGCCGAGGACGTCACCGATGGTGTGCTCCAGCCATCCGACATGCATACGACGTGTCCGTGGAAGGGCGAGGCGAGTTACTACGACGTGGTGGTGGGGGAGCAGCGCAATCCGGACGCCGCGTGGTACTACCCGACCCCTAAGGATGCGGCCAAGGAAATCAGAGATCGGGTCGCCTTTTGGAAGGGTGTCGAAGTCAGCGAGAGCTGATTCGCCCGACGAAACCCGTACCCGTCCTCAGGTGAGAACGGGCGTCTGCTCGCGGTGGCTCGGAGCGTCGTCTCCATCGGCCGGTGGCTTGGCCAGGAGCTTGCGCTCGCGACGTATTTCCCAGCGGTCGAGCAGCTTCGATCCAATGATGAACACCAGGGCCACGTAGAGCCATCCGACGAAGATGTCCGTGACGAAGTGCTCGCCGGTGTAGACGAGCGAGAAGGCCATGCAGATGGGATACGCCGCCAAAAGGACCTTCTTGCGTGTGCTGGAGCCCTTCCAGAAGAAGACGGCGATGAGCATCGGATAGGCGCCGTGCAGCGACGGCATAGCGGCGACGTTGTTGTCGAACTTGTCTCCACCGGCGAACAGCGCCTGTCCCAAGTGGATGTGGAGATGGGCCCACACCTGGTCGATGATGCGCGTGACGGGGGGAAGATAGTGGAAGTGGAAACCCTGGACGTGTTCGGAACCCGTCATCCAGGGCGGCATGGCCGGGTAGAGAACGTAGGTCAGGTAGCCAATGGCCGTGAGTCCGACGAAGAGTGGCACGTAACGGCGGAATTTGGCGTAGTTCGTCTTCCACAGCACGCCGGCAATGATGAACGACGCAAAGAAATGGGTCATGTAACAAGCCCAGGCCAGGTAATCCCACACGTGCAGACCGGGCGTGTAGAGCCAGCGCTGCAGCTCCACAGTTGGCGCCACGCCCCCGCCGATGAGCTTGTCGAACCAGACCTGTGGTCGGAAGAAGGGCCCCCACAGCACATGTGAGGCATAGCCACGTCCGATGCCGTAGACGAACAGCACAGCCACGAGGGGGATCCAGTCCACCAGGAGCCGCTTCCACTTCACGCCACTGCCCAGGCTGGAAATCACCAACCCGGCCATCACGTACACCAGCACGGAGTTGGTCGACCATGGAATGCCGGCGACCCAGAAGTAGATGACGAGGCTTATGGCAAGGACGATCCAGCCGATGGTGACCGGGCGCTTGCGGGGGTCCGTCCAGCGATCGGAGAGCCATTGGCCGAGGGTCCGCCGTGGGCGACGGGTGCTGTCCTCGGGGGACAGGCCTAGCTCGGCTTCGCCTTGATGCGCCGGGGAATCCGGACGGCCGATTTCAGGCTCTTGATCGAGTGTGGTCATGGGGCGGAGGGTCGTCCAATGGTCTGGGGCGCTCCGGTGAAGCAACATGGGCCGCCGGAGGGAGCAAAAATCTTGGTTACGAATGTGTGACAATCCTACCCCGCCGAGGGCGCTGAAGCCGGGCAGGAAGAGGAAATGACGACCGGAGCGATGACGGTGCCAGGGCGAACATTCCCGCTGTCGGCATCTCCTGCCAGTTCAGGGGCTCGCCGCATGGGGTTTGTCGTGTTGCTGGTTGCCATCCTTGGCTTTCTGGTCCTGGGCGGATTCGAGGCGTGGAACGACTCCGCCACCTACGACGAGCCGGTGTACGTCTCCTCGGGCGTCATCGCCATGCTCCATCACGATGTGGCGGACAACGCCGAGCACCCGCCGCTCTTCAAGGTGCTGGCCGCGTTACCGGTCCTGGCGGTCGGACCGGTCGTCCCCGCCGACGGCCGTTGGAATATCAATAATGAACGCGTCTACAGCGCTCGCTTCGTGGCGGCCCAGCTCCACGCCGGCACGATGAGAGCGGTCACCGTGGCGTCTCGCATCGTGCCGTTGCTCGAGAGTGTTCTCCTGGCACTGGCCCTTTACGCATTGACGAGCACGCTCTTCGGGTTTTGGCCCGGCATCGTGGCCGCATTGCTGTGGTTGTTGAATCCCGTGGTGCTGGGGTTGGGCCATATCGACGGCGTCGATATTCCCTTTGCGTTGACTGCCGTGTTGCTGTCGTGGTCGGTCGTGCGCTGGTTCATCCGGCGCGACCGCAGGGCGCTCCTGTGGGCAGGTGTGGCGTGTGGTGCTGCCGTGTCCGCCCAGACGACCGGGCTCTTGCTGGCGGTGATTGCGGCAGTGGTAGTGACCTGGGCCAGTTACCGCTCGGGCGCCCACCGCTGGGAACTGTGGCGACAACCGGTGCTCCTGGCGCTGGTGACGTGGATATGCGTGTGGGCGGTCTATCTGGTGCTCGATCCGAGTGTCCTGTTGCACTCATGGGTGGTCCTGCCCCAGCCATACGTGGAGGGTTTGCGGTTCCTGGCCTCCAACGACACCGGGGGAGCTCCGGGCTTCCTCCTCGGTGCGGCGTGGTCCGGTGCCAGCGTGTGGTTCTGGCCGGCCACCTTGCTCGTCAAGCTGTCGACGCCCGTCCTCGTGCTGTTGCTGGTCGGACCGATCGTGTTCGTCAGCCTTGTGCGGTCCGGACGGATCGACCGGGCCACCTGGAGGGCGACCGTCGTGGCCGTTGTCCTTCCCGCGCTGGTCCTCTTCGTGTTCGAGCTGCCGAATCCGCGCACGCTGGGGGTCCGTTACCTCCTACCTACCATCGCACTGTGGGCGGTGCTGGCTTCGCCCATTGCGCTTTTTGCGGTGCGCAAGCTTATGGGGGCCGTGCTCGGCATTGTGCTGTTGGCGGCCGGTGCACTGGCCGCGGTGTCGTTCCCGCATTCGATTTCCTACACGGCGCCTCCATTCCAGCCGGGCTATCGGGTGGCGACGGATTCCAATGTCGACTGGGGTCAGGATCTGAGCCGGCTGACCAGGTGGAGCCAGGGTCGGCATCCCTACGTGGCTTATTTCGGACCCAGGGGCGTGACGGTGGCCGACATTCCCGATGCTCGGGCCCTCGTGGGCACGGCGCCCGATCGCATCACCGGATGGGTAGCCGCATCGGCCAGTGATCTGACCAGTGCGGACCGCACCTCACTGTCGTGGCTCCGGGCCTATTGCCCGGTGGGCACCCTCGGGGGATCGATCCTGCTGTACCGGTTTGCCACGCCACCGACATCGGCCCCGGGTTCGGCGGCGCCGGCCGCCCGCTGCAAGGGCGACGTCAGCATCCGAGCGACTGCGCCGTGATGGCAGGGACCGCGCTGCTGGACCCTGCTGATATCGAGACGCACCTTTCGGCCCTCGATTGGTTGACGGCCATTCTCGAATCGGACGCGGTACAGCTCCGGGCCGCCGCCGAGTTCATGGCAGCCCAGGGTGTCTCCTCGCTGGCGGACACCTGTCACGGTGCCCGGGGTGAACTGGCCTCGGGTTTGGCTCAGACGACGGCCGACCGGGATGTTGACGTGGTGCGCATTCCCGGGGGCACGGTGGCCGTCCGCGAGTATCTGCAGACCCGGGTGCTCGACTCATCGTGCACGGGGACGATCTTGTGGCCAGCGTCCCCGATCTATCGATAGCTGAGCCACCTGCCGGTGCGCTGGCGGTATGTCTCGGCCTCTGCCTACAACTAGCCCGCGCTCAGCTCGGTGATCGCGATGCACTCCGAGCTTTCACCCGGCAGGAACGAGTCGCCACCGACAGGTTGCGAGTGCTCTAAGCACTCACGCGGTCAGCGTCAGGCCAGGACTTTGCCTCTGAAGTTTCGGAGCCCGAGCGAGAGGAACACCACGGAGAAACCGATCAGCACGGGATAGACCACATAGAGGTGCATATGCGAGGCATTGGTGAAGGCCGCCCGCATGCCTTCGTTGACATAGACGAGCGGATTGATGAGCACAACGGTCTGCAGCCAGTGAAAGCCGCCGAGCTTCACCGGGGCCAGGCGGGTCCATTGGTAGTAGGTCCCACCCAAAAAGGTGATGGGCAGCACAATGAAACCGAACATGAGCCCGATGTTGCGAGGCTCGAAGCTGGTTCCGAGTAGGAGACCGAGCGACGTCATGGCCAGACATGACAACGGCACCAGGGTCAGGATGTAGAGCCAGTGCAGGTTGAGGTGGGCCTCTACGCCGGAGGCGTGGACGACCGAGGCAATGGGCAGCACCAAAATGGCCGAGATGATGCCTTGGGCGCCGCCCGAGAGCACCTTGGAAAATGCGACCAGCCAAATGGGGCACGGTGCCTGGACCCGGTCTTCGATTTCACGGGTGAAGCCGAACTCCTGGGCCAATTGCATGGCCACGGCTTGGATGCCTTGGAACATGACCGACAAGCCCACGACGGCGGGGACCAGCACGGTGGCAAAGGCGGACTCGGCTCCCGGCACACCGCTCGAGCCGCCGATGCCCTGACCGATCTTCGGGAACACGAACAGGAAGACGAAGCACAGGAGAAACGGCTGCACCAGCGTGCGCACAGTGAACTCGATCAGGTGCTTACGCAACACCACCAGGTCGCGCTGGATGAGCGCCCGCAGGGCGATCCAGCTGGCGGCGCTGGCGGTACGGGTGGGTGTGAGGTTGACCCGCCCCAAGCTGGGACCGCCGGAGGCCACGGCGGCGAGTGGTTCAGACGTAGTGGCTGACATCAGTCGCGCAGATCCTTTCCGGTCAATCCGATGAAGACCGTCTCCAGCGTTGGCTCGGTCACCGAGAGATCGGCCAGCGAGAAGCCGGCCGTTTCGGCTGCGGCCACGACGCGCGGGACCAGGCGATCCGCACCTTGCACGTGCAACTCGACGCCGCCATCAACCGAGAGGGTCCGAGTGACGCCCTCAATCAGCTTGGTGAAGGCGGTAGCCAACGCTTCGGAATCGCCGTCGGCCTTGACGGTGACGATGGTGTCGGCCCCGACGCTGCGCTTGAGAGCGGAGGGTGTGTCGAGAGCCAAGATCTTGCCGTGGTCCATGATGGCCAACCGGTTGCAGAGCTGATCGGCTTCTTCCGTGTAGTGCGTGGTGAGCATGATGGTCTGCCCCTCGGCGTTCAGCCCGCGCAACAGATCCCAGAGAGCCAGCCGACCCTGTGGGTCGAGTCCGGCGGTTGGTTCGTCCAGGAAAAGGACGGCCGGGCGATGGAAGATGGCCCGGGCCACCATCAATCGCTGGGCCATGCCACCGGAGAGGGCATACACCGAGGCGGAGGCGAATCGAGTGAGCTGAAACCGCTCCAGCAGATAGTCGGCCATCTGCTTGGACTCCTTGGTGCCCATACCGAAAAGCCGCCCGTGGAAGTACAGGTTCTCCCACGGGGTCAGCTGGCGGTCCAGCGTGTTCTGCTGGGAGACCACCCCGATGAGTTGCTTGGCCAGGGTCGGATGCGTGACCACGTCGATCCCCCCGACGAACGCCTGGCCGTCGGTGGGGATCACGCGGGTGGTCAGCACGCCGATCGTGGTGGTCTTGCCGGCACCGTTGGGTCCGAGAAGCCCGAAGACTTCGCCTGCTTGCACCCGCAGGTTCAGCCCGTCGACCGCCCGGAAATCGGTTCCCGGGTAGGTCTTGGTCAGACCCACCGTCTCAATGATGGCCGGGTGGTCAAGACCGCCGGCGCTGGCATCGTCGATTGCAGGAGTGGTGGTCGTCATGGTGCTTTGGTGCACAGTACCGTCCAACGTTCCTCAGTCCTCGGCGAGAATTTGGTAGAGCTCCTTGCGAGCCTTCTTGATGACCTCAATACCTCGTTCGACCTGCGCGTTCTCGCCGGCGCCAGAAAGTTGCTTGGCGGCGTTCATCAACTGCGTGACCGCCACCCGAAGGGAGCGGATCTGATCGTCGCTCTCGCCGCCGGCCTGCCAGGGCAGATCGGTGTCGGCTCCTGCTTCGGCCACACCCTTGTCGGTCAAGTTGAAGGTACGGGTGCCTTCCTTCTCGTCGGCGTGCACCAGACCCTCGTCTTCGAGCATCTGCAGGTGGGGGTACACGGATCCCGGACTCGGCCGCCAGAGCCCGCCGCTCATGTCTTCCAGCCGCCGCATGACTTCATAGCCGTGGGCCGGATGTTCTTTGAGTGCCGAGAGGATGGCCCGGCGGATGTCGCCGCGGCGCATGCGCCGGCCGCCGCCCCAGCCGCCCCGCTCGCCGCCCCAACGTCCGCGGCCGCCGCCATCGCCCCAGTGGTCGGCGTGGCGGTCCCGGGGGCCGTGGCCGCCTCGTGGTCCTTCGTGTTCGTGATCGTGTTCGTGGTGTCGTTCGTGTCCCATGGTGAGACTCCTTTGTGAGTGTTTTGAGTTGAAAATGTGATGGTGACCCTGTGCTCAATGAGCGGCGGCCACCAGGGTGATGGCCTTCTCTGGACAGGCGACCACGCAGAGACCGCAGGCGTGGCACGCATCGGCCCGCACGGCGTAGGCGGTCTGGCGCCCGTGGGCGACGCTGCGAAGCTTGCCGATCATGCCGAGTGAGCCGAAGTCCTCATCGGTGATCCGCATGACCGAGAACACGTCATAGGGGCATACCTCGGTGCAGTCGCCCTTGGCTTCGCAGCGGCCCAGATCGACTACCGGAATGAAGCGTCCGGGCTCGGCCCGGCATTTTTCGCCGGGACGATTCGGGTTGGCCCGAGCCTTGCGAACTTTGGCCGGATTGGTCCGGCGTTTCGCGTCGGGGGGAACGGGCTCATTGTCGAAGGCGTCAGTGGCCTCATTGGGTGTGGCCATATCGACCCTCCTTTAGCTGGTGCTCCCTGTCCATTGAAAGTAACAGTAACGATATATCGTTAGTGTGTCAAGACGGATCGGAACATATTTGACCATCGAGTCCTGGGCACACTCTGGGAGTTGATGCCCATACTTGGGTCGAACCGTGGCCGGCCGTGGTCCGTGGGCAACATGACCCGGCGGGCGAGTGAAAGGGGAGTACACCGATGCTGCTGCTCAAGCCGGGTTGTGAGCGCTGCGATCGCGACCTGCCGCCCCATGCGGCGGATGCTCGCATCTGCAGCTTTGAGTGCACGTTTTGTGCCATCTGCGTGGACACCGCGCTGCTCGGTGTCTGTCCCAACTGCGGCGGGAACTTCGTCCCTCGTCCGGTTCGTCCAGCCGCGCTGCTCGAGGCCTATCCGGCCAGCGAGGAGCGGGTGTTCACCCCAGCGTCGAACGAGGGAGCCGCGGGCTGACGCGGCGGAATCAGCGCAAACTGGGCAAGCGGTCCAAGGCGGCTTCGGCCTCGGCGACGAAACGCCGCACCAGTTCGGCCGCGGGCACGATCTCGTGAATGGCCCCCACGCCTTGACCGGCGGGGTAGCACTCCTTGTCCAGGTCGACCCCGTCGGTATAGGAGTCACCACCCAGGTGCATGACCCCTGAGCTGTAGGCCACGCCGAGCTGCTCGGGGAACTTCTTGAGCTCCTCGGGATGCTCTGCGTAGTGGTCGGTCAACTGGTTGCGCACCACCCGCATGGTCTTGCCGGAATAGGCCCGGCTGATGGTGGTCTCGTCTTCGTGGCTCGAGATCAGCTTCTCTTTGTAGCCGAGCACCCCGCGGGCTTCGGGGGTGGCGATGAAACGTGTGCCGACCCATATGCCATCGGCACCCAGCGCCAGCGCGGCCGCCAGGCCGCGGCCATCGAAGATGCCACCGGCGGCGACGACCGGGACGCGGTCGCCCACGGCATCGACGATCTGGGGGATGAGCGGTAACGATGCCACCTGCCCGGTATGGCCGCCGGCTTCGGTGCCTTGCGCCACCACAAGGTCGCACCCGGCTTCGACGGCCCGCCTGGCGTGGTCGACCTTGCCGCACATGCTGACCACGATGACGTTGTTGCGGTGACACTGGTCGACGACCTCGGTCGGTACGCCCAGTCCGGCCACGAAGGCGGTGGCGCCACCCTCGATGATCATCTGCACCTGCTCGCTCATGCCCCCCGGCATGGCGGTCAGCAGGTCGACGCCGAAGGGCTTGTCGGTGGCCTGGCGGACGGCGGAGATCTCCTCCTCCATCTTCTCGTTCCCCATGGTGGAGGCGCCCAGGCAGCCGAACCCACCGGCTTCGGAGACGGCGGTCACCAGCTCGGAGTAGGAGACGCCGCCCATACCGGCCAGCATCACGGGGTGCTCAATGCCGAGCAGCTCGGTCAGTCGTGTGCGCATGGGATCAGCCCTCTCTCTGCGTGGATTCGCCGCCGGGACCGTAGCGCGAGCCGAACCCGAGAGGGGAGTTGAGGACCGGTGCCGCCGCGCCGAGGTGCGGCCGAGGGGATTCGGCCCCGCCCTGGGCGGGGAGCCTGACAAGATGGCGAACGAATGAGGAATATGGAGAAGCGCCCGGCGCTCGAGGTGGGGAGGACGCCATGACCGTTGATGCGGCACCCGTCATGGAGCAGATCACCAAGCGTCGACTGTGGTTCATTCTGGGCGCCCTGCTGACCGGCATGTTGCTGGCGGCCCTGGACCAGACCATCGTGTCGACCGCATTGCCGACCATCGTGGGGGACCTGCACGGTGGCTCGCACCTGGCCTGGGTGGTCACCGCCTACCTGTTGACGTCCACCGTTTCGACCCCGCTGTGGGGGAAGTTGGGGGACCAGTTCGGGCGCAAGATCTTCTTCCAGTCGGCCATCGTCATCTTCCTCGTGGGTTCCGCCCTGGCCGGCTTCAGCCACACCATGACCGAGTTGATCGCCTTCCGGGCCGTGCAGGGATTGGGCGGCGGCGGACTGATGGTCGGGGCCCAGGGCATCATCGGCGATGTGGTGTCCCCACGCGAACGGGGCCGGTACATGGGTCTGTTCGGTGCCATGTTCGCTTTCGCCACGGTGATCGGGCCGCTCCTGGGCGGGTTGTGCGTCACCTACCTGTCGTGGCGTTGGGTCTTCTACATCAACCTGCCGTTGGGAGCGGTGGCCCTCTTCGTGACCGGTGCCGTGCTGCCCAATGCCATGCGGCGGGTGCACCATGCCATCGACTACGCCGGCACATTCTTCTTGTCGACCGCAGCCACCGCGCTCATTCTCTTCGCCAGTCTCGGTGGTATCTCGTGGAGCTGGGCTTCGACGCAGAGCATCGGGCTGGCCGTGGCCGGCGTGGTGTTGACGCTCTTGTTCCTGGCGGCGGAGCACCGGGCCAAGGAGCCGGTCATCCCGCTCGGGCTCTTCCGGATCCGCGTGTTCTCGTCGGCCAGCTCGATCGGGTTCGTCATGGGCTTCGCCATGTTCGGTGCGCTGACCTTCCTGCCGCTCTTCCTGCAGAACGTCAAGGGCGTGAGCCCGACCGCGTCGGGCCTGCGCATCCTGCCCCTCATGGGGGGCATGTTGCTGGCCTCGGTTGTCTCGGGCCGCCTGGTCACCCGCTGGGGTCGCTACAAGATCTTCCCGATTGTCGGCACGGCGCTCATGACACTGGGCGCCTACCTGATGTCGTTGATCGGCGAGCACACCGGGGCATGGGTGATGGCGGCCTACATGGCCGTCTTCGGCGTCGGTCTGGGCCTCATCATGCAGGTGCTCGTGGTGGCGGTGCAGAACGCGGTGTCGTACAAGGACCTGGGCGTGGCCACCAGCAACGCCACCTTCTTCCGTCAGCTCGGGGGCTGCTTCGGCACTGCCGTCTTCGGTGCGGTCTACGCCAACGTGTTGGTGCACAAGCTGGCGCCGACCATTGCCGCGCTGCCTCGCAGTGCCACCTCGCACGTGAACCTGACCACGCAGGACCCGACCGCATTGCACACGCTGGCCCGCTTGGCGCCCGAGGTCTACGACAAGGTGTTGGCCGCCATCACCGGGACGATCCAGACGGTGTTCCTCATGGCGGTGCCCATCGCCTTCCTGGCCTTTCTGCTCAGTTGGCTGCTGCCCGAAATTGAGCTGCGCAAGACCGTGCAGACGGTGGACACCGGCGAAGGGGTCGGCATGCAAGCCAGCCGGTCGTCCCTGGAAGAGATCGAGTTGGCGCTCCAGCGGTATTCGGACCGGCAGAATCGCCAGGAGCTGTACGAGACCTTGGCTCAGCGGGCAGAGGTCGACTTGCCGGCCCGCTCGTGCTGGCTGCTCTACCGCCTATCCGATCGGCCGGCCAGCACGGTGGACCAGGTGGCCAAGCGGCTCAAGGTCGACCAGTCCATCATTGAGCCGGGCATTGAGGGCCTGCTGGCCGCCGGCATGATTGAAGAGGTCACCCGGGGCACCGAGTGCGACCTCGTGCTGACACCCAAGGGTCTCGACGCCATCGCCCGTCTCACCGAGGCCCGGCGCAGCGGACTGACCGAGCTGCTCGACGGCTGGAATCCCGAAGAGCACCCCGAAGTGGTGGACATGGTCAAGAACCTGGCTTCGGCCCTGATGGCGGACGACGAGCGACTGGTGGCCGACGCCATGCCGCGGCCAGCGGTGTCGGGCGGCAGCTAGCCGTGTGAAAGCTCGGCCCGCAGGCGGGCCTTGGCCTGGTCGCCGGCTCCCAAGGTATCAAGGCCGATGAGGCCGGCACCGAGGACGGGCGGCGCGCTCAGGTGATGGAGCACGGCTCGGGGGGCGATGGCTTTGATGCCGTAGGCCACCCGCTGCTGGAAGCCGGTGTCGTGCGTCTGGAAGATGCCGCCCCCCAGCACGACCTCGACCGGCTCGTCCTGGACGCCGAGTCGCATGATGGCGGCGGTGGCAAAGGCCACCACCTCGTCGGCCAGGAGATCGGCGGCGGCGCGGGATGGTCCGTCGCCCTCGGCCGCGGCGTCGAGCAGGACCCGGGCCAATTCGAACAGTCGACCGTAGGGGAGTTCGCCGGTGTAGATCGCCGTGAGGACGGACTCCACGTCGGGCTGGTCGAGGTGGCGGGGAATCGATTCACTGAGCGTGGTGGGCTGACCCCGGCCGTCCCGAGCCCGCAGGGCGAGGCCCAGGGCACGCAGGCCCAGCCAGGCGCCGCCGGGTGCGAAATCGCCCGACAACTCGGCCAGGGCGGGAAAGCGGACCACTGATCCGTCGGGACCCACGCCGGCGCAATTCATGCCGGTGCCACAGACCAGGCCGATGCCCCAGGGGGCCGTGGTGCCGGCCCGCGACACGGCGAACGTGTCATTGCGGAGGAGATCGGTGGCGGACCAGCCCCGCAGGGCGATGGCGGGACCCATGCGCTCGTCGTCCACCGGGAGGTCCAAGCCGGCCAGGCAGTAGACACCCAACTCGACGATGGGCCAGGGGGGATCGTCCAAGCCGGCGGCGCGCAGTGCTTCGGCGATGGCTTGGCCGATGCCGTCGACGGCCCCGTCCACCCCGAGCAGCTGGTGGTTGCTCGGTCCGGTGCGGGCCCGGCCGAGTACCGCGCCATCGAGGCCGATCAGGACGGCATCGGTTTTGGTGCTCCCGCCATCGATGGCCACCAGTGCGGGGACGGGTGGGCTGGGCACGCCTGGATAGTACGTTGCCGACCGTGGGGACGAAGGTGGTCATCGTGGGTGGGGGAAGCACCTACACCCCCGAGTTGGTGGACGGACTGTGCGACCACGAGGACCGCCTGGTGGTCGACGATCTGGTGCTGCTCGATCCGGACGCCCAGCGCCGTCAGGCCGTGGGCGGTCTGTCCGAGCGCATCCTGCGAGCGCGCGGCTGGGGCGGGACCTTCTCGACCACCGACGACCGGGACGCCGCGTTGGAAGGCGCCGACTTCGTGGTCGTGCAGCTGCGCATCGGCGGGCAGGCGGCACGTCATGTGGACGAGACCCTGCCGGTGGGCTACGGCTGCCTCGGGCAGGAGACCACCGGAGCCGGCGGTTTGGCCAAGGCGCTGCGCACCGTCCCGACCGTGCTGGAGTTGGCCGAGGAGACCGCCCGGCGGGGCAACCCGGGCGCTTGGTTCGTCGACTTCACCAACCCGGTTGGCATCGTGACCCAGGCGCTGCTCGACGAGGGACATCGGGCGGTCGGGCTCTGCAACGTGGCGATCTGGGCCCAGCGTCGGCTCGGCCACTATCTCGGCGTCGATCCCGACGCGGTCGAGGTTGAGCACGTGGGGCTGAACCATCTGACCTGGATCCGGTCGGCTCGAGTGGGCGAGGACTCGCCCGATCGCCTGCCCGAGCTGTTCGACCGCGTCGGCCCGGAGTTGGAATTGGAAAGCGGTGTGCCGCTCGAGGTCCTGCGTCTCCAAGAAGCCTTGCCCTCGTACTACGTGCACTACTACTACCAGCACGACACCGAAGTGGCCCAGCAGGCCGTGCCGGGCCACCGGTCACGGGCCGAGGTGGTGGCGGAGCTCGAAGCGAAGCTGCTGGAGGAGTACCGCAATCCGGAATTGGTCACCAAGCCCGCCGCGCTGTCATTTCGAGGCGGCGCGTTCTACTCGCTGGCCGCCGTCCGTCTGATGGCGTCGTTGCACGCCGATACCGGCGACATTCAGGTGGTGGACATGCGCAATGACGGCGCCATCCCGGGCCTGCCTGACGATGCCGTGGTCGAGACACGGGCGGTCGTCGACGCGCAAGGTGCCCACCCGTTGCCCCAGCGCCCGCTGCCGCCAGACATGCTGGGGTTGGTCCAGCACGCCAAGGCCTACGAGCAGCTCGCCGTCCGGGCGGCCTGTTCGGGCAGCCGCAACGACGTGGTGCGCGCGCTCCTGGCCAACCCGCTGGTGGGCCAGTACCCCTTGGCGGCCGAGTTGGCCGACGCCTTGCTGGCCGCCAACAAGGACCACCTGCCCCGTTTCTTCCCGGACTGAAGCCCTCTTAGCCGGCGTTGTCGGTGGGGGCCGTGGTGGTTGTGGTCGTCGCCGTCGGTTTGGTCGTTGTCGTGGTCGTGGTGGCGGCATCGCCCCCCGTGGTCGTGGTCGTGACGGCGGGGTTGGTCGTGGTGGTGGGGGCGGTGAAGGCGGACGTTTCCCCCTGCTCGGTGGCCAGGCTCACCGACGGGGCCGTCGCCAGGCTGGTGCACCCACGGGCGGCGTTCCAGCTGGCCAAGGCCGTCGTGCCGGGGGTGCCGGTCAGGGGTTCGGGCAATCCGTTGACGATGGTGGCGGGGCGGAAGACCGAGTTGGTGATGTGGCGCCCGACCACGGTGACCAGCAGGGCACCGCTGTCGGTCTCCGGCGCGCTGTCGTCGTAGAAGGCGAAGTTGCCCAGCCCGTAGTCGACGTAGGCACTCCCGAGATAGCCGGCACCGAGGAGCACGTGGGCGTTGGTTCCGATCACGATGTCGGCGCCGGCATTGACGAGCTGCTGGGCCAGGGGGATCTGCTGCGTGTCCGGGCAGGCCTGCAACTCGGTGCCCCAGTGCAGGTAGACGACGACGGTGTCAGAAGTCCGCCGGGCTGTTTGCACGGCCGTGACAAGTTCGCTCGGGTTGAGTGCGGAGGCCACTCCGGGCTGGCTGCCGGTGGCGGCCCAGGTGCTGACCAGGTTGGCCGCGATGACCTGGGTGGCGGCGATGATGGCGATGCGTTGGCCGTTGATAGTGGTCCGGTACGGGGCGAAGGCCTGGCTGGCGTTGCTGCCGATCCCGATGATGGGGTACTTGGCCGCGGCGGCGATGGACAGGTCCTGGCTCAGACCGGTTTGCCCGCAGTCCATGCCGTGGTCGTTGGCCTGTGTGGCCAGCGTGATGCCGGCGCTGCGTAGGGCGGTGATGGCCGAGGCACCCGTGTTGAAGATGAACTGCTTGCTCTGGGGCTGGGGGCAGCTGCCGGTGGTGACGGCGGTTTCCAGGTTGACCATGCTCAGCTGGGCGCCCGAGAAGAGCTGGGCGACGGTCGTGCCGAGCGCGGTGGCGGGATTGGTGGCCAGGCGTTGACCGACGGCGCCAGCGAAGTGCACGTCGCCCCCGAAAGCCAAGGTCACCGGCTTGCCGCTGCCCCGCCAATCGGGGTTGAGCGGGGAGTGCTTGGGGAAGGTGACCGGGGTCGTGGTGTGGCCGGGGGTCGTCGCCTGTTTGGGGCTCTTGCCACCGCCCCCGGACAAGAAAATCACATAGACGAGGACGAAGAAGAGCACGACGCCCACCGTGGCGAACTGTCGACGTCTTTGGCGGACCCGGCGTGAGACCACCTGGGCACTATGTCACACGGAATTCAGACAGATCAGGACACGGGTGGCGCGTCCGGTGCATCCCACAACACGGCGAGGGCCGCGACCAGGCCCCGGCAGCCGTCGGCGATCATGGCGAGACACGTATCGAAGGTCTCGTCGTCGCCGTAATAGGGATCGGGCACGTCGGCGGCGGCGCCGGCCTTGGGATCGAAGGAGCGCAGGAGGAACAGCCGGGTGGGGTCGGTGCCCAGACTGCGCAGGGTCTGCTGGTGGCGCCGGTCGAGGGCCACCACCAGGTCGTACTGCGACAACTGGGACGTGGCGATCTGGTGGGCGATGTGGGGGTGGTCGGTGAAGCCGGCCCGCACCAGCGTGGCAGCGGTCCGGGGATCCATCGGGCCGCCTTCGTGCCAGGGGCCGGTGCCGGCACTGGTCACCTCCAGGTGGCTGGCCAGGGAGGACCCGCCCTCGAGCGTGACGTCCTCGGCCAGGTCCCTGGTCACGATCTCGGCCATGGGGGAGCGGCAGATGTTCCCGGTGCAGACGTACATGATGCGATAGGGGACGCCGGGTGTCGGGGCGGGCAGCAGCTCAATGTCGAACCCGGTCCGACTCATGCCGAATACTCGTCGCGCAGGCTCTTCTTGACGATCTTGCCGGTACCGGCCCGCGGCCATTCGGCGCGGATCTCGACCTGCTCGGGGATCTTCTGGGTCATGAGGCCGGCCTGGCGGCAGAAATCGGCCACGGCGGCCAGTTCCAGCCCGGTCACCCCGTCGGCCAGCTGCACCACGGCGCAGACCCGCTCGCCCCGGGTAGCGTCGGGCAGGCCGATGACGGCCACCTCGACGACGTCGGGATGGGTGTACAGCAGGTCTTCGATCTCCTTGGCGCTGATGTTCTCCCCCTTGCGCACGATGACGTCCTTGAGGCGACCGGTCAGGGTCAGGTGCCCGTCGGCTCGCAGCTTGCCCAGGTCGCCGGTGCGGAAGTACCCGTCCCCATCGAAGGCGTCGGCCGTGAGCCCGGCATCGGTGTAGCCGTGGAAGACCATGGGCCCCTTGACGCGCACCTCGCCCTCCTCGTCGGCGCCGGCTGGTTGGCCGGTCAGGGTCACGATGCGGACGTCGGCCCCGGCGACGGGCCGGCCGTCGGTGTTGGCCAACTGCTCGTCGGTGTCGGTCGGTGACCCGTTGGAGATCATCGGCACCTCGGTCATGCCGTAGCCGTGGACGACGCCGCGCCCGCCGATCTCGTCGCGCACCTCGAAATGCACCTCGGGCGGCTTGGCCGCGCCGCCGCCGGACATCAGGCGCAGCGTGGGCAGGATGGGTTCGCCCGGGGCTTTGCGCTGCTCGGCCAGGTAGGCCACGTAGAAGGCGGTGCTGCCCCCGACCATGGTGGCGCCGTAGCGGCGGAAGATGGGTAGGACGTCCGGAGCGGAGAAGGCCTCGACCAGCACGGCCGGGAAGCCGAAGGTGAGCATGGTGACCAGGTAGTCGGGCCCGGCGATGTGGGCGAAGGGGAAGGCGATGGAGCCGACGTCATCGGCCGTCATGGCCAGGGCCTGGGCCAGGCCCCAACCGCCGGCGATCAGGGTCTGGTCGGTGTGCTGCACGCCCTTGGGGTCGGCCGTGGAGCCCGACGTGTAATAGATCCAGCGGATGGGGGCGGCCTCGGGCTCGGTGCCCTCGGGGGCGGGCGGCAGGGCGGCCGGGTCACCCTCGGGCAGGCCGTCGTCGACCAGGAGCAGGGCGGGCCGGGCGTCTTGGGGGGTGCCGGCTAAGGCCTTTTCGGCGATGGCTTCGAAGTCGACCTGGCGCCACACCTTAGGGATGGCGAACAGTGACGCCCCGGTTTGGCGCAGGGCGAAGCCGACTTCGCGCTCGCGGTAGAGGTGGATGATGGGGTTCTGGACGGCACCGAGGCGGGAGAGGGCCAGGGAGAGCACGATGGTGTCGATGCGGGTGGGCAGCTGCCACGAGACCACCGAGCCGGTGCGCACGCCCATGGCGTGCAGGCCGGCCGCCACCCTCAGGGCCCGATCACGAAAGGCGCCGAACGTGAGCTGCTCGCCCTCGGCGGTGAGCAGCATGGGCTGGTCCGGAGTGGCGTCGCCCCGCTGATCGACGAGATCCCACATGGTCCGGGCTCCGGTGAGTACGACATCGTTGCGCATGGTGGCTCCTTTTCGGACCCATCTCATAGCAGCTGTCGGGCGGCGGCGAGCGGAGACGAGATGAGAGCGACCTGAGAACCGAAAGATCCAGGCCCAGCCGCGTGCCGCCAGGCGTGGGGTCGTCCTAAGCTGATCTCCGTGAGAGGCGCCAGGCACGAAGGTCACCCGAGGCGGGGGGACATTGTCTGGGGCCTGCGAGCGTGCCAACATAAGAACTGCATGGGGCGGACAAACGACGAGGGATGCGGCGACAGTCGTGGAACACGGGGAGTGAACCGTGCCTCTCTCTGACCACGAGCAGCGCATCCTGGCCGAACTCGAGGAGTCACTGGTCCGCCAGGATCCCGAGTTTGCCGAGCGCGTGCGGTCCGAGTCGGTGTACCGGCACGCCGGCCGTTACTGCAAGTGGGCCGCCGTCACCTTCGTACTCGGCGTGGTGATCCTGGTCGGGTTCTACAGCGTCTCGGTCGTGGTCGGCTTCATCGGCGTCGTCGTCATGTTCGCCTCGGCCGTGGTGTTCGAGCGCAACCTGCGCCGTATGGGCCGGGCCGGTTGGCACGACCTGACCCGGGCCCGGGACGGCGAGCAGTCCAAAGCGGCTGCTGCCTCCAGCGGGATTGAGGGCGCAGTCACCGAAGCGCGGGACTGGTTCCGCTCCCGGTTCCACCGGCGCGAGAGCTAGGCACCGCGCGGGTTCGCCCGCAGGCGGTTCCCCTCCATGACAGAGCTGGCACGGCATGACTGAGCTGGCACTGGCCGTCGACATCGGTGGCACCAAAATGGCAGCCGGGCTGGTTGATGGTGCGGGCGTCCTGTCGGTGCGGGCGCAGACGCCGACGCCGCCGACCGAACCGGGGCAGGCCGAGGTCCTCTGGGACGCCCTGGCCGGCGTGGTGGGTCATGTGCTGGCCGACGTCGGACCGGGCGACACGGTGGCGGTGTGCGGTGTCGGGACCGGCGGACCGATGCGGCCCGGCGGAGAGGGCATCTCACCCCTGAACATTGCCGGCTGGCGCGACTTCCCCCTGCGGGCCCGGCTACGTGAGTTCACCGGCCTGGCCACCTTCGTGGACAACGACGCCAAGGCGCTGGCCCTGGGCGAAGGCTGGATCGGGGCCGCCGCCGGCTGCCAGAACTTCATCGCCATGGTGGTCTCGACCGGGGTCGGTGGGGGCATCGTGCTCGACGGCCGACTGCTTGATGGACGGTTGGGCAACGCCGGCCACATCGGGCACGTGGTGGTGGAACCCGATGGGCGGGCCTGCGCCTGCGGGGGTCGCGGCTGCCTGGAGGCGGAGGCGTCGGGGACGGCCATCGCCGCCGTGACGGGGCGCCCGGCCCAGGATGCGTCACCCGAGGTGATCGAGCGCACCGGCACGCTGGTGGGCCGGGCCGTGGCCTCGGTGGTCAATTTGTTGGACCTCCCTCTGGCGGTCATCAGCGGGTCGGTGGCCCTGGGGTTCGGCGCCCCCTTCTTCGCGGCGGCCCAGCAGGAGATCGACCTGCGCTGCGGCCTCGAGTTCGCCCGGGGCGCCCGGGTGCAGCCCGGTGGGCTGGGCGATGCCGGCCCGTTGATCGGAGCGGCCAAGGTCGGGTGGGACGGGTTGGCGCACGCATGACAAGCAAGAGGCACGCGTGAGCAGCCAGCAGTGGAGCCGTTCCATCCCGGTCGTTCTGGGCGCCGTCGTGCCCCGACCATGGTTGTGGTGGAGCGCGCTCAGCGCGGTCCTCCGCCTCTCCCGGCGGGGTTGGTGGCACCGGACCCCGTTCCTGCCGGTGCCCGGGGAGGCCTACTGGCACTTCCGGATGGTCACCGCATTCGGTGGATCCGGCGAGGGGGGCGCCCTTTCCGGGGAGGATGTCGTGGCGTATTTGCAATGGTGTCGGAGGACGCGCCCTCACCGCGGGTAGCCTCTCCACTGTTATGGAGCGGGTGCTCCTCCTCAATGCGACCTACGAGCCGCTGGCCCTCGTTACTGATCGCCGTGCCGTCGTTCTGGTCCTGGCCGGCCGAGCCGAGCCTGTGGTGTTCCGGGAGGACTGCTCCATCTTCCATTCGGCCAGCTTGGACATTGAGGTTCCGTCCATCGTCCGCCTGGCCCAGATGGTCCGCATTCCGCGCTGGGCTCGCACGCCGCCGGTGACCCGCCGCTCCGTCTTGCGTCGCGATGGCGGCATCTGCGTGTACTGCTCCGAGCCGGCCGACACCATCGACCACGTGATCCCGCGCAGCCGGGGCGGACTGCACGAGTGGACCAATGTGGTGGCGGCCTGCAAGCGGGACAACCTGACCAAAGCCGATCGCCTGCTGACCGAGTTGGGCTGGACGCTGCAGGTGAAGCCCGCGCCGCCCGACGGCCACCTGTGGCGGTTGCGGCACCTGTCGGATGTGGACCCGTTGTGGGAGCCGTATCTTGCGGCAGCCTCCTGATTGTTCGATGTCTTTGACGTAGAGGCGTTCCGACCGCTGACCGAGCGCTCAGCGGTGGTGGCGGAAGTTGACCGTCCGACCCTGGTGCTGGGGAGCACCCAGGCCCAGTCCGTGGTCGAGGGGGACCGGGCCGACGCCGCCGGGGTGGAGATCGTGCGCCGGCGCAGTGGCGGGGGAGCCGTTCTGCTCCAGCCCGGTGACCACATCTGGGTCAACGTCTGGGTCCCGCGGTCTGATCCGCTGTGGTCGCCCGAAGTCACCGAGTCCGCCCTCTGGGTGGGGGAGTGGTGGCGGGCTGCCTTGGACCTCGAGGGGTGCGAGGTCCATTCGGGTCGGGCCGTGCCCGGTCCGGTGGGTGCCTTGGTGTGTTTCGCCGGCCGGGGTCCCGGTGAGGTGTTCCGGTCCGGTCGCAAGATCATGGGCCTGTCGCAGTGGCGCAGCCGGGAGGGATCACTCTTCATGGCCTGCACCTATCGGCATTGGGATCCTGCCGTGCTGGTTGATCTGTTGAAGCTGTCGGAGGCGGAACGGGCCGAAGTGAGCGAGGCAGCGGTCGGTCTGGGCGATCTGGAACCCCCGGCGGCCCCCCGATTGGCCGAATTGCTGCTTTCCTCCCTCCCCGAGTACCCACTTCCCCCCACCTAGGCGGAATTCGGGCCGAATCGGCCTCGAATTGCAGCGGAGGCCGGGTCCGGCCCGCTCACGAGGCGTGGGGTGGAGCCGGGCGGCTCATCCAAAAGAGGTGTCACCGGGCCGTGGCGCGCCCATGAAGGGGCGATCACGGGAGTGAAAAGGGGTGATGGTGGTTGAATGGTGGGGGAAAAGGGCGTAATGTGGCGCGAAGTGGTTTGAAGGGGCGTTTAAGGACGCAGTTCAGGGAGCGTCGTGGGAGATCTAACCGGTGGCAACCTTCGTAGGCAGGTACGAGCACTCGCTCGACGTGAAGGGCAGGGTGATCCTGCCGGTGAAGTTCCGCGGGCAATTCGAAAAGGGTGGGTACCTGGCCCAGCATCCCGAGGGCTGTCTGGCGCTCTGGACGCCCGGGGAATTCGACCGGCAGATGGCGGTCATGCAGGAGCGGTCCGCCTCGGGTCAGCAGGATCGGAACCGGGCCCGGCTGTGGGCCAGCAACTCGGCCGAAGTGGAGATCGACCGGCAGGGTCGCATGGCCATCCCGGTGCACCTGCGCACCTTTGCGGCGCTCGAGGGCGACGTCCTGGTGCACGGTGCGATCGACCGGGTCGAAGTGTGGAGCCCGGCGCGCTGGGCCGAGAAGGTGCTGCCCGAAGAGAGCTGGCTGCTGGACGACTGACCCGTTGGACCATGTGCAGCTCCTCGACCGGCGCGGTGGAAGATCACTCCACCCTCTTCCCCGCAGGTTCGAAGGGTTCCGACTCTTCGGACCTCCCCCCAGTCGGGGGGCTGCAGATGGCCCACTCGTTCGAACACATTCCTGTTTTGCGCGATGACGTCGTGTCGCTCTTCGCACCGGTGCCCGCCGGTGTCCTCGTCGACGCCACGGTTGGGGGTGGCGGCCACAGCGAGGCGTTGTTGGAAGCCCATGACGGTCTTTACGTCGTCGGACTTGATCGTGATGCCGTGGCGCTGGCGGCGGCCGGTGAGCGGCTGGCCCGCTTCGGCGACCGCGTCCACCTGCTGCACGCTCCCTTCGCCGAATTGGCTTCGGTGACATCGGGTCCCCTGGTCGGCGTCCTGTTCGATCTCGGTGTGAGCTCCCCGCAGCTCGATGAGGCTGACCGCGGCTTCTCGTTCCGTTCCGACGCCGCATTGGACATGCGCATGGACCAGTCGATGGGCGCCACGGCGGCCGAACTGGCCAACGAGATGTCCGAGCGTGACCTGGCTCGTCTGTTCCGAGAGAACGGCGAGGACCGTCTGGCCGGGCGTATCGCCCATGCGGTCGTGGGGGCGCGTCCGATCGTATCGACGATGCAACTGGCCGACGTGGTGGCTTCAGCTGTCCCCGCGGCCGTGCGCCGCAAGGGCCACCCGGCCCGCCGTGTCTTCCAGGCGTTGCGCATCGCCGTGAACGACGAGCTGGGTCAGTTGGCTGCCGCGTTGCCCGTTGCCTTGGCCCGTCTGGTCGTCGGCGGCCGCTGCGCCGTCATCAGCTACCACTCGGGTGAGGACCGCCTGACCAAGCAGACGTTCGTCCAGGCATCGACCGGGGGCTGTGTGTGCCCGCCCGGACTGCCCTGCGTGTGCGGTGCGGTGGTGGAGTACGAGCTGGTGTACCGAGGGGCCCGTAAGGCGTCGGCGGCGGAAGTCGAGGCAAATCGGCGGGCCGAGAGCGCTCGTCTGCGGGCCATTGTGCGAACCGTGCGAACGGAAGTGGCCTGATGGCTGCACCTCCGCCGGCATCGTCGGCCGCTGTGGCTGCACGTTCGGCCCGCTCGACTCGGGGCGCCGAGCGCGAGCGGCACGCACCGCGTCAGGCGCCGCTGCGTGTCGTACCGGCTCGTCGCGGGGCCTCGCTCCTGCGCCGATTGTTCAGCCTTCTGCCCGTGCTGATGGTGGTGGGCGCCCTCCTGGTTGTGGTCGGCGGTCAGGCCATGCTGGCCAACGGCCAGGTGCGGATGGCCGGGATTGAGAGCAAGTTGGCCACGGAGCAGATCCTGCATCGCCAGATCGAGCTCGCCGTCTCGAAGCTCGAGACACCGCCTCGCATCGTCCAGACGGCCACCGGCACCTTGGGCCTGGTGCACCCTGCGACGGTCACGCAGTTGCCCTACACATCGCTGACCACACCGCTGCCGACGCCAAGCGTGACGCCGGCTGCTCCACCCGCTACGGCCACTTCGAGCACCACTCCCTCCACCACAACCGCAACGACGGCGCCCGGTCAGTGAGCGTCACGACTCGACATGCGGCTGGGCGCGCGCGCGCTGTTGCCCCCCGCACTGAGCGTCCGGCTACCCGGTCCGGTGGGGCCGTCCGACCGGCAGCCCGGCGGGCGACGCCGCCGCGACCACGTCCGGCGGGAGCACGGCCGGCTACCCCTCGGCGCAGTCCGGCACCGAAGGAGGTGCGGTCGCGTCCACGGGTCAAGGCCAAGCCGAAGGGTGGCTCGCCCTGGAGCGGCGTCTCCTTCCACCGCCGCGTGCGGCTCATCCGCTTCGTGTTGCTCGGCGCCATGGCGCTCCTCGTGGCCCGATTGATCGATGTGCAAGTTGTGCACTCGGGGACGTATCAAGCGGCCGCCCGGGGCGAGTCGTCGACCTCGGTCAACCTGACGGCGTTGCGCGGCGGGATCTTCGCTCGCGACGGATCACCCCTGGCGCTGTCGGTGCGCACCGAGGACGTCATCGCGGACGATTTCCAGGTAGCGCACCCACTCTCTACGGCGCAAGCCCTGTCGCCGCTGGTCGGCGTGCCGGTGCCGACGCTGGCTACCGAGCTCCACCGTCACTCGGGGTACGTGGTGTTGGCCAAGCAGCTCTCGCAAAAGGCAGGGGCCAAAATTGCCGGCCTGGCCTTCCCGGGCATCACCCTGGTCGACGACGCCAAGCGCATCGTGCCCAACGGCGTCCTGGCCTCCCCGGTACTCGGCTTCACCCACGCTGACGGCGCCGGCGCGTCGGGGATCGAGTCCGAGGACGACACCAAGCTGGCCGGCACGGCCGGCAAGGAGACCCTGATTGAGTCCCCTTCGGGCGTGGCCCTGCCCCAGTCGCCCGTGACCGATCGCGTGTCGAGCAAGGCCGGTACCGGTGTGGAGCTGACGCTCGATACCCAGCTGCAGTACGAGTCCGAGCAGGTCCTGGCCCAGTCGATCGAGACGTCGCAGTCGCTGGGGGGCACGGCCATCGTCATGGACGTGAAGACGGGCCAGATCATGTCGATGGCCAACCTGGTCTCCACCCATCCCAACGCGCCCGTGTCGGCGACGCCACCGGCCGCAACCACCACTACCGGGGGCGTGATCCCCATCGGTCCCAAGGACGCCGTGACCGAGGCGCCCAGCAATACGGCCGTGACGCAGCTCTACGAGCCCGGTTCGGTCTTCAAGCTGGTCACCTTCTCCGCCGCGCTGTCCGACGGCCTGATCAACCCGAACACGATGTTCAGCGTGCCCGACCAGATCAAGCTGGACGGATCTACCTTCCACGACGCCGAACCACACCCCACCGAGTCGTTGTCATCGACGCAGATCCTGGCCCAGTCCTCCAACATCGGAACGTCCGAGATCGCCCAGATGTTGGGTGAGTCACGGCTGCTGCAGCAGGTCAAGAACCTCGGATTCGGTCAGGCCACCGGTCTCGACTTCCCGGGCGAGTCGCCCGGCCTGCTGGCGACGGCGGCCCAGTGGGAACCCACCGACTACGTCTCACTCCCCATCGGCCAGGTGGACGCCGTGAGCGCGCTCCAGGTCCTGGACGCCTACAACGCCGTCGCCAACGGCGGCGTCTTCGTGCAGCCCAAACTGGTCCAGGCCTCGGTCAACCAGGCCGGCGTGGCCACACCGACCCCGGCCTCACCCACCCACCGTGCCTTCTCCCCGGCGGTCGACGCCGAGCTCAACTCCATGTTGCAGCAGGTGGTGGTCACCGGCACCGGCATCAGCGCCGAGGTGCCGGGCTACACAGTGGCCGGCAAGACGGGCACGGCCCAGATCCCCACCCAGGGCAAGGACTCCTATGTGACCGGCGCCTACATGGCCAGCTTCGTGGGCTTCGCCCCGGCCGTGAACCCCACCTTCTCCATGATCGTCGTGCTCGATCGACCCACGCCCATTTTCGGTGGCACGGTGGCGGCCCCCGTGTTCTCGCAGATCATGAGCTACGCCCTGCACCGCTACAACATCCCCACCACGCCCGGAGCGCCGGCCACCACCACGCCGGCTGCCACCACACCCACCGCGAGCAGCCAGGCGCAGGACATCACGTGAGATCTTCTGGGTGGCGGCCCCAGAATCTGTCCGGATATGTGCCACACCAGGTCCCCGGACCTGCCACGCTGTCGCAGCGACTATGCGAAGCGTGCAGATGAACCTCCTGTTCGATGACATCGACGTCATAGAGACGGCCGGCGATCCCTCCGCCGTCACCATCAGCGGCATTGCCCACGACAGCCGTCGGGTGGTGCCTGGGGACCTCTTCTGCTGCGTGCCCGGGCTGCTGAGTGACGGCCACGTCTACGCCGCCGAAGCGGTGGACCGGGGAGCCGTGGGACTGCTCTGCGAGCACTTCATCCCCGAATTGTTGGATCAGCCGGTCGTGCAGACCCGGATCGCTCCAGGCACCGTCCGGCCCGTCATGGCCCGGCTGGCCGCCGCCTTCTACGGCTTCCCGGCCCGTGATCTTCTGATGGTTGGTGTGACCGGCACCAATGGCAAGACGACGGTGACCCAGCTCCTGGGCGACCTGCTCGAGGCCACGGGGCGACCGACCAACGTCATGGGGACGTTGTCCGGAGCCCGCACCACACCCGAAGCGACCGAGGTGCAGCGGGTGCTGGCCGGCGTGCGGGACCGCCAGCGATCCGACGGACGGCAGCATGCCATCGCCATGGAGGTATCGAGCCACGCGCTGGTCCAGGCCCGGGTCGAAGGCGTCCACTTCGACGTGGCGGTCTTCACCAACCTGAGCCACGACCATCTCGACTACCACGGGTCGATGGAGGCCTACTTCGAAGCCAAGCAGTTGCTATTCACCTCGGACCATGCGCTGCGCGGCGTGGTCAACGCCGACGATCCGTGGGGGCAGCGACTCATGGAGCAGGTGCGCATCCCCGTGGTGGCCGTGCACCACGCCGACGCGTCCGACGTCGTGCTGGAGGCGGGCCGGACGCAATTCACCTGGCGTGAACACCGCGTCACGACGCCGCTCACCGGCGCCATCAATGTCGACAACACCCTGCTGGCGGCCGAGGCGGCGCTGGCGCTCGGCTTGGAAGTGCCCGAGGTGGCGAAGGCGTTGGGTCATCTGGCCCCCGTACCGGGTCGGTTGCAGGTGGTGGCGGCGCCGCCTTCGGTGGGGAATGCCGACTCTGGCTCGGACTCGGACTCGGATCGGTCATCGGGCGAGCGCCCGCCGTTCACCGTCCTCGTCGACTACGCCCACACGCCGGCCGGTCTCGAAGTCGTGCTGCGGGAGGCTCGCGGCCTGACCAGTGGCGGGGGTCGGGTGCTGCTGGTCTTCGGCTGCGGCGGCAATCGCGATCGGGCCAAGCGGCCCAAAATGGGCCTGGCCGCCTCCACCTTGAGCGATATGGCCGTGCTGACGTCGGACAACCCACGTGACGAGGATCCGCTTGCCATTATTGAAGAGGTGCGATCCGGCGTGCGGGGACCTGCGGAGGGCGGGGGAGTGCTCGAGATTGAGCCCGACCGCCGAGCCGCCATCCGGCGCGCCCTCGATGCGGCCCGCCGCGGCGATGTCGTGGTGATTGCCGGCAAGGGTCATGAGACGTATCAAGAGATACATGGGCAGCGGCTGCCCTTCGACGACGCCGTGGAGACTCGCCAGGCGCTGTCCGTCCGCTTCTCTTCGGATCCCATGACCTGGATCCCTCATGTGTCACCCCAAGGTCGCTGATCCGTGCTCGGACTCCTGGTTACGGGAAGCGTCGCGCTGTGGGTGGCCATCCTGACCACGCCCGTCCTGATCCGGTATTTCCGTAGCCGCGAGATCGGCCAACACATCCGCGAAGACGGACCGGCCAGCCATAGCGTCAAGGCCGGGACCCCCACCATGGGTGGCATCGCCATCGTGGCCGCCGTGGCGATCGGCTACGCCGTCGGGCACATCGGGACCGAGGTGCGATTCTCGCGGACGGGCTACCTGGCCATCATGGCGGTGGTCTCGTTCGGCATCATCGGATTTCTCGACGACTGGATCAAGGTCCGGCACAAGCGCAGTCTCGGTCTCAACAAACGAGGGAAGTCAGGCGCGCAGATTCTGTGCGCCGTAGCGTTCGCTGAACTGGCCCTGCACTGGGCCCACACGTCGACGGCGCTTTCCTTCACCCGCTACGACGTCCCGGGCATCGACCTGGGCCAGATCGGCTGGGTGATTTTTGCCGTGGTGGTGATGGTGGGTACCTCGAATGCCGTGAACATCACCGACGGGGTGGACGGCCTGGCCGCCGGGACCTCGACCTTCTGCTTTGCCATTCTGGGCATCATGGCCTACTGGATCTTCCGGCACTATGCGATCTACCACGTGCACAAGCCCACGGCCATCGACCTGGCGTTGGTGGCCACGGCCCTGGCCGGAGCCTGCATCGGGTTTCTATGGTGGAACGCGGCCCCGGCGAAAATCATCATGGGCGATACAGGCTCGCTGGCCATTGGATCCGGGCTGGCCGCGCTGTGCCTGCTCCTGAACCTGGATCTCCTCCTGCCCATCATCGGCGGGCTTTTCGTCATGGAGACGCTGTCGGTGATCGCCCAGATCATCAGCTTCCGCGTTTTTCACCGCCGCATCTTCCGCATGGCTCCCATCCACCATCACTTCGAGATCGGAGGATGGCCCGAGACGACGGTCATCGTCCGCTTCTGGATCCTGGGCGGACTGTTCGTCGCCTTGAGCCTCGGCATCTTCTACGGCGACTTCCTGACGGTGGCGAAGTTCACGTGATGACACTCCACCACTTGGGCGCGCGCATGAGGGAGGCTAGTGGCATGTGTCGGGTGTCGGACCGGGCTTTGTCGCGCGTGGCGCGCCGCGGGGAGGTCATCGCATGACGCCCCCACAGGTGGCCGTGGCGCACGGCGGTACTCGATCGCACCGTACGACTCGTTCCTCCCGTACGACCCGTACGAACCGGGCCGCCCGGCGGGAACTGTTCGCGGACTGGCCGACGGCCACCGTGCTCGGTGTTGTGGTGGGGTTGCTCTGCGTCATCGGTCTGGTCATGGTCGGCTCGGCCTCGTCGGTCATCTCCATCTCGCTCTACGGCGAGCCCTGGGCCATCCTCCTGCGGGAAGGCATGTGGATGGCGGTGGGATTGGCCGCCTTCTGGTTCTCAATTCGCTTCGACTATCACAAGCTCCGACGCCTGAGCCCTTGGCTCCTGGCCGTGACCTTGGGACTGCTGCTGATCGTGTTGGTGCCGGGCCTGGGTCTCCACGTCCAGGGCTCCAGCCGCTGGCTCGGTTTCGGGCAGTTCCGCGTCCAACCCTCCGAGCTCATGAAGCTGGCCCTGGCCATATTCGCGGCCGACTTCATCGCCCGCCGGCTCGACGAGGGATCATCGGACCGGCGCATCATCGGACCGGTGCTGCTGGTCACCGCCGGTGCCGGCGTACTCATTCTGAAGCAGCCCGACATGGGGACGGCCATGGTGATGGGCGCCATCGCCCTCGCTCTGCTCTTCGTCTCGGGGGTGCGGCTCGGTCCGGTGTTCAAGGTGCTCTTCGCGGTGATCTGCATTGCCGTGGTGGTGGCGGTCGCCTCCCCCTATCGACGCGAGCGCCTGCTGTCCTTCATCGACCCCTCGGCGCACAGCTCGGGCTCGGGCTACCAGGTGCTGCAGTCACTTATCGGCTTGGGGACCGGTCACCTCTTCGGGGCCGGTATCGGCGGCGGGCAGCAGCAGTGGGGTTTCCTGCCCAACGCCCACACCGACTTCATCTTCTCGGTGATCGGCGAGGAGCTCGGCTTCATCGGTGCCGCCTTCGTCCTCGTGTTGCTGGGGACCTTCGTCTGGTTCGGGTTTCGGGCCGCCACCCGGTGCACCGACCGCTTCGGCGGTCTGTTGGCGGTGGGCCTGGTGGCCTGGATAGCGAGCGAGACCCTCATCAACGTGGGCGCCGTGGTGGGCGTCCTGCCCGTTACCGGTATCCCGCTGCCCTTCATCTCCTTCGGCGGGTCGTCCTTGGTCATCACCCTCGTGGCTGCCGGCATCTTGATCAACATCGCCCGCTACGAAGCCGGCGCGCCCGGCCACAAGGTGGCCCGCCTGCCGGGGCAGTCGACCCGGAGCCGATCAGCGCCGCGTTCTGCCGCACCCGCTCGACGAGGTCGATGAGCAAGACGCGGGGCGCAGTGATTGCCGGAGGCGGCACCGCTGGACATGTGGTGCCGTCGCTGCAGGTGGCCCGCGCCCTGCTGGCCCGAGGACATGCCGCCGAGTCGATCGAGCTCTACGGATCACGCCGTGGTCAAGAGGCCACGATCTGGCCTCCTCTCGAATTTCCCTTCACGCTGCTCCCGGGCCGGGGGATCCGGCGCAGCATGCGCCCCGACGCGCTGTGGGCCAATGCCGGTGCCGTGGTCGGCTTGTTGTGGGCCTGCCTGCGGGCCTTCATCTCGTTCGTGGCCCGGCGCCCCCGGGTGGTTGTCGTGGTGGGCGGCTACGCCAGCGTCCCCGCCGGCCTGGCTGCGCTCTTGACCCGGGTCCCGGTTGTGCTGGTCAACACTGATGCCGTCCCCGGCGCCGCCAACGCCCTGCTCGGTCGTTTCGCGGCAGCCAACGCCGTCGCCTTCGCCGGTACCGGTCTGCCCCGGACTCACCTCACGGGCACCCCGGTCCGACCCGAACTGTCGGCTCTCGATCGCTCCGCTGTCGGTCAGAAGGAGGCGCGGTCCACTCTGGCCCTGCCTTCGGATCGCCACACCGTGGCCGCCTTCGGGGGGTCACTCGGCGCCCGGAGGATCAACGCCGCCGTGGCCGAGCTGGCCGGCCAATGGTCAGACCGCGGCGATGTGACGATCTATCACGTGGCCGGCCGTCGTGACTTCAGTGACTACGCCGCTGCCGGCGTGGATGCCGGGGCCGGGGCCGAGACCGAGGCCGCCAAGGGCATCTTCTACCGGGTGGTCGAATACGAGGACCGCATGCCCGACCTCTACAAGGCGGCCGACCTCTGCATCTGCCGGGCCGGCGCCATGACGGTGGCGGAGTTGATGGACACCGGCATGGCGTCCATCCTGGTTCCGCTGCCCGGCGCACCCCGCGACCACCAGACGCGCAATGCGCTGGCGCTGGTCGATGCCGGGGCGGCGATCCTCCTGCCCGATGACGAGTGCAGCGGGGAACGTCTGGCGGCGGAAGTGTCGGCGCTGTTGTCGGATCCTGACCGCTTGACCGCCATGGGGGCGGCGGCTCGCGCCCTGGGGCATCCCGACGCCGCCGAGCAGGTTGCCGCGCTGGTGGACGCCCATGCCCGCTGACTTGGATCTGCGCACGCCGCAGCGCATCCACATCGTGGGCATCGGAGGCGCCGGTATGAGCGCTATTGCTCTCGTGCTGCATGCCATGGGCCACACGGTGACCGGGTCCGACTTGAAGGATTCTCCGGTGGTCGTGCGTCTGCGGGATCAGGGGATTGCCGTGGCCATCGGCCACCGGGGCGACCACGTCGACCATGTCTCGGCCGTCACCTCTTCGCCGGCCGTCTCCCCGCAGAATCCCGAACTGGTGGCGGCCCGGGAGCAGGGGGCGCTCGTTGTTCCCCGTTCGGGCATGCTGGCCGCCATCTGCGCCACCCGGCGCTGCCTGGCCGTGGCCGGGACCCACGGCAAGACGACCACGGCATCCATGCTCTCGCTCATCCTGGTCGAGGCCGGCATGCAGCCCTCCTTCCTCATCGGTGCTGACGTCAATGAGATCGGGACCAATGCCGCCTGGAATTCCGGCGAGTGGCTGGTGGTGGAGGCCGACGAAAGTTACGGCACCTTCCTGGCCCTGCAGCCCGATGTCGCCGTGCTGACCAATGTGGAGCCGGATCATCTGGATCACTACGGCACCTTCGATGCGTTGCGCCAGGCCTTCAGTGACTTCGTGGCGCAGGCCAGCCAGGGCGCCGTGGTGTCGGCCGACGATGTCGAGGCTGACGCAATCGGTCGGGCCAACGGCGCGCAGCGGGTGGGGACCGCCGATGACGCCACCTTCGCCATGACCAACGTGGAGGAGAGTCGCAGTTCGGTGTCCTTCACCCTGCGCGGACCGGACGGCGACCTGGGGTCATTGACGGTCGGTGTGCCGGGACTCCACAATGCCCGCAATGCCGCGGTGGCCACGGTGGCCGCGCTGCGGGTGGGTGCCCCCTTTTCAGCGGCAGCCAGCGCCCTGGCCCGTTTCGCCGGGGTGACGCGGCGCTTCGAGTTCCGGGGCGAGGCGAACGGCGTGACCTTCGTCGATGACTATGCCCACCTGCCGACCGAAGTCCGGGCCGCTCTGGCCACCGCCCGCAGTGGCGGCTGGTCCCGGGTGGTCACCGTGTTCCAACCGCATCGCTTCACCCGCACGGCGGCGCTGGCCGAGCAATTCGGGACGGCGTTTGCCGACGCCGACGTGTTGGTGGTGACCGACATCTACAGCGCTGGCGAGCCGCCCATTCCAGGTGTGTCCGGGCGACTGGTGGCCGATGCCGTGCAGGCGCAGGATCCCCGGCTGGCTGTCACGTACGCGCCGGGGTGGCAGCAACTGCGCCAGGAGGTGGCGTCGCTGCTCCGACCGGGAGACCTCTGCCTCACCCTTGGAGCGGGCGACCTGACCATCCTGCCTGACGAACTCCTGAACGACCCCCAGTGGTGATGGTCGAAGCCACCGACTCCCGCGTCGATGCTCTGGCCGCCGATCTGGGCCCCTTGGCGCAGCGTGCCGTGCCGCTGGGACCGTTGACCACCTACGGCGTCGGGGGACCGGCGGCCCTCATGGTCACCGTTGAGGAACCCGACGACCTCGCGGCCGTCCGTCGCGCGCTTAAGGGCAGCGAACTCCCCACCTTCGTGATCGGTCGCGGGTCGAACCTGCTCGTCTCCGACGCCGGCTTTGCCGGCGTGGTCGTTCGCCTGGGCCAGGGGTTCAACCGCGCCACCTGGCCCAACCGTACTGACCGTACTGATCGCACTGACCGTATTGACCGTGGCGATGGCGAGGGGCCTCTGGTGGTGCGGGCCGGAGCGGCCTTGCCGCTGCCTGTCCTGGCCCGTCAGGCGGCCGACGCCGGTTGGGCCGGCCTCACCTGGGCCGTGGGCGTGCCCGGTTCGGTCGGCGGCGCTGTCCGCATGAATGCGGGGGGCCACGGCTCGGATATGGCGGCCTGTCTCGTCCGCTATTCCTGGGTCGATCTGATCGGCGACGAGGAGGGCGCCGACGGGGTGTCCCGGCTGGCCTACGGCTACCGGTCATCATCAGTGCGTCGCTCCGAAGTGGTGGTGGAGGCCGAATTCGCGGTGATACCAGGCCAGGTCGAGGTGGAGAAGGCGGCGCTGTCCGAGATCGTGGCTTGGCGGCGCCAGCACCAACCCGGAGGATCGAATGCCGGCTCGGTCTTCACCAATCCGCCCGACGACTCGGCCGGTCGACTCATTGAAGAGGCCGGGTTGAAGGGCTATCGGTTGGGTACGGCACACGTGTCCGAGAAGCACGCCAACTTCATTCAGGCCGACAAGGGCGGCCGGGCCGCCGATGTACGGGCGCTCATGGAGCATGTGGCCCGGGTGGTCCACGAACGCAGTGGGGTGATGCTGCGGGCGGAGGTCCGCCTCTTGGGCTTCACGGGCGAGGAGACTGGTGCCATGGTCGGCGCCGGGGGAGAGGAACAATGACGCCGACCACGACGCGTCCCCGACCCGCCGGCGCGGCGGCGGGTCGCTCGCGCACGCCGATCGATCCGCGCATCTCCGCCCGGCGTACCGCCGTCACCCGCCAACAAGGCAAGCGACGACTGCGCCTGCTCATGGTCTTGGCCATCGTCACCGCCTTGGTGGTGGGCCTGTGGTTTCTGGCCCATTCGGTGCTCTTCTCGGCCCGCAACATCACGGTGGTCGGGGCCACCCACGAGACGGCCGTGCAGATTGAACAAGCGGGTGGGCTGACGATGCAGACGCCGCTGCTGAATGTGCACGACGGGGCGGTCGCCGCGGGCATTGAGCAATTGCCCTGGGTGCTGAGCGCCACGGTGTCGGTGCACTGGCCCGACTCGGTACACATCGTGGTGACCGAGCAGTCACCGGCACTGACCATGAACACAGCATCGGGCCAGTGGGCCGCGCTCAGCGCCAGCGGGCGGGTACTGGCCGTGTCGGCCCAACGCCCGGCCGGGTTGCCGCTGGTCACCGGGCCCCTGGCGCCGGGAGCGCCCGGGACCGTGGTGGGCGCCGGCGACCAGGTCGGCTTGCGGGTGGCCTCCACCCTGCCGGCGTCGTTCAAGGCACAAGTCACCGCCGTCCACATCGAGCCCGGTGGATGGGTGCAACTGGCGATGACCACACCCATAACGGTCAATATCGGTACGGCAACCCAACTGCCGGCCAAGTATGAGGATGTAACCTCTCTGCTGGCGCACGCCACCTTGCACACCGGGGATGTCCTCGATGTCAGCGTGCCAGACGCTCCAACCGTGACCGGAGGGTGACGGAGGGTGCTTGACCTGCCTGAACGCCCCTCCTATGGTGGGACTACGTTGCCGAACTGTGAACATCAACCTTCCCATGAGGATTAGGGGTCACGTGGTGACAAAAGGCGGGATTACTAGGAAAGCAACCGGTCGGCGATCGACCCGAACACGAGGGAGTTCATGACCACCGTTCCTTCCCAAGGCAACTACCTGGCTGTCATAAAGGTGGTCGGGGTCGGTGGCGGGGGTGTCAATGCCGTCAATCGAATGATCGATTCGGGACTCCGCAACGTCGAGTTCATCGCCGCCAACACCGACGCCCAGGCCCTGCTCATGAGCGATGCCGACCTCAAGTTGGACATCGGACGCCAGTTGACTCGAGGGTTGGGCGCCGGCAGTGACCCCGAGGTGGGACGGCTGGCCGCCGAGGAGCACCGGGCCGACATTGAAGAGGCCCTCGCCGGTGCCGACATGGTCTTCATCACCGCCGGTAAGGGCGGCGGCACCGGGACTGGTGCCGCACCCGTGGTGGCCGAAATCGCCAAGGGCCTCGGTGCCCTGACCATCGGCGTGGTGACACGTCCGTTCACCTTCGAGGGTCGCCGTCGGGCCATGCAGGCCGAGAAGGGCATCCAGATTCTCAAGGAAAAGGTCGACACCCTTATCGTCATCCCCAACGACCGGCTGCTCACCGTCTCCAACGACAAGACCAGCATGATGAACGCCTTCAAAATGGCGGACGAGGTCCTGCTGCAAGGGGTACGGGGCATCACCGATCTCATCACCGTTCCCGGCCTGATCAACACCGACTTCGCCGACGTCAAGATGGTGATGACCAACGCCGGTACCGCCATCATGGGCATCGGGGCATCGATCGGCGAGGGACGGGCGGCCAATGCGGCACGGGCCGCCATCACCAGCCCGCTGCTCGAGGCATCGATTGAAGGCGCCCGGGGCATTCTGCTCAACATCGCCGGCGGGTCGGACCTCGGACTCTTCGAGGTAAACGAAGCGGCCGAAATAATTCATGCAGTGGCCCACCCCGATGCGAACATCATCTTCGGTGCCGTCATCGACGACAACATGGGCGATGAGGTCCGCGTGACTGTCATCGCGGCTGGGTTCGAGCGCTGGGAAGACGGCACCAAGCCGGCGCAGTCGGATCGCACGCCGTCCATCTTCTCGGGCACCCCAGAAGCCGTGGACATCTTCGCCGAGGCGACCAGCACCGACAACGAGTTCGATTTGGGTGACGACGATTTCGACGTCCCCTCATTCCTTCGCTAGCGACGACGTCGCCGCCCGTCTGGCGGTCATTCGCCAGCGCATCGTCGACAGCGGCGGTGACCCTGCCGTCGTGCGCGTCATCGCCGTCACCAAGGGGTTCGGACCGGCTGCGGTGGAGGCGGCCCGCGCCGCTGGCCTGAGCGAGATCGGTGAGAACTACGGGCCCGAGCTTCTCGGGAAGGCCCCCGGACCGCCGGGGACCAACTGGCACTTCCTCGGTGCCATCCAGCGCAACAAGGTGCGGTCGCTCGCGCCGGTCGTCGCCCTGTGGCAGGGGGTGGCCCGCCTGGTCGAGGGTGAGCGCATCGCCCAGTGCCAGCCCGGAGCTCACGTCCTCGTCCAGGTGGATCTCACAGGGTTGCCCGGGCGCAACGGATGTACCGCCCCGGAGGTGCCCGGATTGGTCGAGGCCCTGTCCACCCTCGATCTGCACGTGCGGGGGCTCATGACGGTGGCCCCACCGGACCCGGTGGCCGGGGCAGCGGCCTTTGCCGCAGTGGCCCGCCTGGCCGACGAGCTCGGCCTGCCCGAGCGGTCCATGGGAATGAGTGACGACCTCGAAGCGGCCGTTGCAGCAGGATCTACGATGATACGGATCGGTCGCGCGTTGTTTGGCCCCAGGTCACCTCGGGAACAGGGGTAGACCAGCTGGCCTCGCAGGCGAGGCACTACGCTGTGCCGGAACAGGAGAAGCGATGGCACCCTCGTTTATGAAAAAAACCATGGTCTACCTCGGTCTTCTCGACGATGAGTACGACGAGTACGACGATCTGGAGGACCGCGCCCCCCGCGGCTTCTCAGCCGCGCCTCGAGTTGACACCAGGGCCCGTGAGTACGACCAGCCCGAGGAGTACAGCGGCGGCATGCCTCGGATCCGCACCATTCCTCGCGAATCGGCCATGCCCAATGCCACCCGGGTGGCACCGCAACAGCAGCAGCCGCTTGCGCCGCCGCAGGCCAGCCCGGCGCCGCGACCCTCGAGCGTGCGGGCCGTTCCGGTCGACACCGCCCTGGGCAGCGTGTCAGCCCGCGTGCACGTGGTGGCGCCGGCCCGCTTCGGCGACGCCAAGGAAATCGCTGACCGCCTGAAGGACAACCGGCCGGTCATCGTCAACCTGCAGATGGCGGACCGGGATCTGCAACGGCGCATGATCGACTTCTGCAGCGGCGTGACCTACGCCCTGAGTGGTGAGATGGAGAAGGTGGCCGACCAGGTGTTCCTGCTGGCCCCAACCGATGTCAAAGTCTCCGAAGAGGAGCGGCAACGCCTGGTGGAGCGCGGCTTCGGGCGAGACTAAGTCCACTAACGTCACTGCGCTGTGGACATCTTCGAGATACTGGCGTGGCTTATCAGGCTGTATATCTACCTGATCATGCTGCCCATGGCGTTGCTGAGCTGGTTCCGGGTGCAGCCCGGCGGGACGCTGGCCAAGGTGCAGGTGTTCTTCTACCGGGCGACCGAACCGGTGCTCGGGCCGGTGCGCCGGATCATCCGCCCCATGGGTGGCATCGATATTTCCTTCCTGGTGGTCATTCTGGTGGCCCAGCTCGTCATCATCCCCATCTTGCTCCGCTAGCCGTTCTGGGCCTCCAAAGGGCACATGGGTAGACTCGCCCCTCATGGACAATTCGCAATCGGCCACATCCATCCTCGACACGCTCCGCACGGTCGAGTTCCGCCTCGGTCTCAAGGGCTACAACGTCGACGAGGTCGATGAATACCTCGACCGGGCCGCCCAGGAGGCCGAAGCGCTTCAGGAGCACGTGCGGCAACTGACCGAGCGCCTGCGCCAGGCCGGCGACCGGATCGGGCAGCTGGAGCGGGAGAAGCAGAGTGGCCCAGCCACCCAGGCGGTACCGGTGGTCACGGCCTCTGACGAGCCGGCGGCTGACGCGGTCGAGGTCGGCCTGAGCGACGAGACGCTGCAACGCACACTGGTCCTGGCCCAGAAGTTCGTGGACCAGACCAAGCGGGAGAGTGAGGCCGAAGCCGCGGCCATCGTGGCCCAAGCCGAGGACACGGCGCGCGCTGCTGTGGCGGCGGCCGAGGAGGCCGCCCGGACGCTGCAGACCGAAGCCCAGAGCAAGCTGCGCGAGGAAGTGTCCCGTCTGGAGTCGACCCGCACCCTGCTGGCGGCCGACGTGGAGAACATGGCCCGCCACCTCGATTCGGAGCGCAACCGCCTGCGCGGCGCCCTGTCGGAGATCCTCAAGTGGGTCGACGAGAACGTGCAGCCGGCCAACTCGCTCATGGGCGTGCGGCCCAAGGGGAGCCCCGGGGCTAAGCCGGAAGGGGCCCGCGAGGGCAGCGACGGTGCACCGACGTTGAATCTGCAGAGTTCGTCCAGCAGCGCCACCGCCGGGGTGCATCGCCCCCTCTAGAAATGTGGGGGGCGCTATTGCCCCCGACCTACGCCGTCCGCTATGGTCACCCGCTCCCTCGGCGCGGTTGTCGTCAGGGGACCGACCACATCGATGGTCGGGAAGGAGGACATGATGACCCCAGCGAGCAAGGCAACCCCTGCAAAGAAGGTGCCTGCATCGCGTCCGGCGCCGGTCAAAAAGACCGCGGCGGCCAAGAAATCTCCGCCGGCCAATGCAGCCGGCTCAGCCAAGAAGGCCGTGGTGACCAAGAAGACGGTCGCTCCAGCCAAGAAGACGACGGCCCCGGCCAAGAAGACCGTGGCCACAGCCCCGGCCAAGTCGGTGGCCAAGACAGCTCCGGCCAAGACGGCGCCGGCCAAGAAGGCGGCGCCCGCGGCGAAGGCCACCAAGGCAGTCAAGGCCACCAAGGCGGTCAAGGCCGGCGTGCCGGCGCTCGAGGCGCCCCCCGAGGCTCCTGTCGTACCGCGCACCACATTCACACCCAGGCCCAAGCCCCCGGCGCCGGTCAAGCCCAAGACGGGCCCCTACGCCACGGACACGAAATTCCTTGAGGAAATCGTGGAATTGCTGGCCGAGGAGCGCGGCATCTACCAGGAGCAGGCCACCTCGTTGCGGGCCGAGGCCGATTCGTTGGCCCTCGAACGCGAGCCGGGTGACGTGCAGTTCGACGAAGAATCCGGTGAGGGTGGCACGGTGACGGTGGACCGGGAGCGCAATCTGGCGCTGTCGGGCCAGGCCGCGCTGGCGGTCGAAGAGATCGACTTCGCTTCGGTCCGGGTCATCGACAAGACCTACGGCTACTGCGAGCGCTGCTTCCAGCCCATCCCCAAGCCACGCCTGCGGGCGCTGCCCTACGCCCGCCTCTGTGTGGCGTGCAAGAGCGGGGGACTGTCGCGCCGCTGACCTGGAGCGGCCAGGCGCTTGCCCGTTGGGTGGCCCTCGGGTTGGCCGCTGCTGTCGTGGTGGCCGACCGGTTGACCACCACGGTGGCCGAGCACCACGTGCACGGGGTGACCCATGTCTGGGGTCCCTTCGGGCTGGCCCTGTCCTTCAATTCGGGCTTTGCCTTCAGCCTGTTCACCGGGCGCGCCACGGCCGTGACGGTGCTGCTCTGTGTGGGGGTGGCCGTGCTGGCGGTGGTCGTCTCGAGGGTGCGCACCCTGCACCAGGCCGTCGCCGGCGGCCTGGTGCTGGGCGGTGCGACCGGCAACCTGAGCGAGCGGCTCTTCAGCAACCATGCCGGGCAAGTGGCCGACTTCATCACCCTGAGCCACTGGCCCACCTTCAATGTGGCCGATGCCGGCATCACCGTCGGTGTGGTTGTCCTGGCCGTGGGACTGGTCCGGCGCGGCGAGGCGAGGCCGGCGTGAGCGACGTGTTCTCGGTGGAGGTACCGGCGCTCCTGGCCGGCGTGCGGGTGGACCGCGGCGTGGCCATGCTGGCCGACGTATCGCGGGCTGTCGCCACCGAGCTCCTCGAGGGGGGCCGGGTCATGGTCGACGACGTGGTGGTCTCGGTCGGTCGTCGCCTGCTCAAGGAGGGCGCCCGCCTGACGATTCAGCTGCCCGACGAGGGCACCGATGATGTCGAGGCCGAGGAGGGCATCGTCTTCCGGGTCGTCTACGCCGACGATCAAGTGGCCGTGGTCGACAAACCGGCCGGCCTGGTGGTGCACCCCGGAGCCGGGCACAAGGAGGGGACCCTGGTCGGTGGGCTGCTGGCCCGCTTCCCCGACCTGGCCGCCCTGGTGGCCGACGGCGTCTGCTCGGGTGACCGCCCGGGCATCGTGCACCGCCTCGATAAGGGGACCTCGGGCCTCCTGGCCGTGGCCCGCACCGAATCCGCCTACCGGGCCCTGGTGGCCCAGCTGGCCGACCGCAGCATGTCCCGGCGCTACCTGGCCCTGGTCGAAGGTGAGGTCACTGACGACCGGGGCGAGGTCGATGCGCCCATCGGGCGCTCAACGCGCACGCCGACCAAGATGGCCATTGCCGCCGGCGGGCGCCCGGCCAAGACCGGCTACACGGTGCTCGAACGCCACCATCTGCCCCGACCGGTCACGCTGCTCGACGTCACCTTGACCAGCGGGCGCACCCATCAGATCCGGGTGCACATGGCCGCCATCGGGCACCCGGTGGTCGATGACGCCCGTTACGGGATGGTGGACCACGATCTCGCCCCGGGGCGCTTCTTCCTGCACGCCGCGCACCTGGCCTTCATCCATCCGGCCAGCGGCGAGCGGCAGGAGTTCTCCGCGCCGCTCCCCGCCGACCTGACCGAGTACTTAGGCCGCTTCGTGGACGCCGAGGACATCGGCGTCGAAGGAGAGGGCGGCTAGCGCCTCCTCCTCGGCTCGACGGACCCGGCGCACGCCGACGCCCAATCGCTCCGCCGTCGACTGCAGCGACGCCGGGGTGTCACCCCCGAAGCCGAAGCGCAGGCGTAACACGTCGCGTTGGAGGTCGGGCAGGCTCTCGACGGCGTCGCGCACCCGCTCGTAAATCATGGTCTGCTCGACATCACCCACGAAGTCCGAATCGTCGGGCGCCACCAACTCGCCCAGCGTGGTGGCCGACTCCGAGGCGGCCGGCTGGTCCAGCGAGGCGGTCACCCGGGCCACGTCTTCGAGCGCGTAGCGCTCTTCGGCCGTCATCCCGGTCGCCTCGTTCAATTCTTCGACGGTGGGCGTGCGGCCCAACGTCGTGGCCAACTCGGCCTTGGTCAGCTCCAGGCGCTGGATCTGCTCTCCCACTTCGAGGGGGATGCGGATGGTGCGTCCGTGTTGCTGAACCGCGCGCTGGAGGGCCTGGCGGATCCACCAGGTGGCGTAGGTCGAGAAGCGGAAGCCCCGCTCCCAGTCGAACTTGTCGACGGCCCGCATGAGGCCGAACGCGCCCTCTTGGACCAGGTCGGCCATGTCCACGCCGCGGTCCTGGTAGCGCCGGGCCCAGTGGACCACGAGCCGCAAGTTGGCGGCCACCATCTGCTTACGGGCCAGGTCGTCGCCGGCCACCACCCGCTTGGCCAATGCCACCTGCTGTTCGTGATCGGGCATTGGGAACTGATCCAGGTCCCGCAACATCAATCCGAGGGTGTCTGATGTGCTTACCGCGCTCTTCATTACTTCTCTCCCGACGTCTTCGCTCTACTCTCATTCGTACCCGGGAACGCCCGGGATGAACCTGCGCTGTACAACACCGATTGAGCCGTCAACATTCCAGGTTTTGGAATTGCGTCCGGGCCAGGCACGTGGTGACCTTCTGCCATGCCTCCCCGGATGGTCCTGCTCAGGCACGGTGCAACTGAATGGTCGATCAGTGGTCAACACACCGGGCGCACGGACATTCCCCTGGTTGACCAGGGGCGGGAGCAGGCCAAGGCGGCCGGAACGCTCCTGGCCGGGTGGACCTTCGCCCAGGTCCTGACCAGCCCGCTGGTCCGGGCGGCCGAGACCTGCGCCCTGGCCGGCTTCAACGGCGAGCCCGAGCCCGACCTGATGGAGTGGGACTACGGGACCTATGAGGGCAGGACCACCCTCGATATCCGGGTCGACCGGCCGGGCTGGGACCTGTGGCGGGACGGGGTGGTCGACGGGGAGCGGGCCGCCGACGTGGGCCGCCGCGTCGATCGGGTCATCGAGCGGGCCCGGTCAGTCGAAGGGGACACCCTCTGCGTGGCGCACGGGCACCTGCTCCGGGTGCTGGCGGCCCGCTGGCTGGGACTGCCGCCGGTCGGTGGCCGGCTCTTTGCCCTCGATGCCGGTGGGGTCTCCGTGCTGGGCTGGGACCACGAGGCACCCGTGGTGACCCACTGGAACCTCTCAGACGCGCGCTGAGACCGGGGCGGCGACCGGGGCGGCGACGGTGGCGGTGACCGTGGCGGCGACTGCGGCGGCGGCGGATACCGATGGGGCGACGTTGCCCTGGGCCCGATCGACCATGTCGGCCAGGCTGAACGACTGCAGGTGGGTGCGGATGGTCTCCCCGACGTCGGCCCAGACGGCCAGCAGGACGCACTGGCCCTCATGATCGCAGGCACCATCGGCATGGGGTTCACCGAAGTCGCCGGCGGCAATCGGGCCGTCGACGGCCGAGACGATCTGGGCCAGGCTGATGTCCTCGGGCAGGCGGGCCAGGACGTAGCCACCGCCCACGCCACGCTTGGAGCGGACCAGGCCGGCGCCCTTGAGGGCGAGCAGGATCTGTTCCAGATAGGGCTGGGGCAGGGCGGTCCGTTCGGCGATGTCGCGTACCGACGTGGGCGTCTCAGCCCCGTGCAGGGCCAGCGACAGCAACGCCCGGCTGGCGTAGTCACCTCGTGTCGAGACCCTCACGCACGTGGATCCTACCGGCCACCGGCCTATGAGTGGCGTGTAGGGCGGGTCTACGGTGTGCCGCTGTGAGTGCTGACGGCGCCCCCGCTCCGCTGCTGCCCGACTTCGGCGGCCCCTGCCTGACCGGCATCGTGCCCGGATTGCTGGGCCACCTCCACGGCGGCGCGGCCCTGCCGACCTGGATGCCCGACTCCCTGGAGGGGGCGCGGCAGGTGGTGCTCCTCGTCATTGACGGGCTGGGCTGGCAGCAGTTGGAGCCCCGGTCCGCAGCACTGGCGCCGACCCTGGGCGCCGGGATCGGTGGGCCCATCACCTCGGTGGCGCCCAGCACCACGGCCTGTGCCCTGACGTCGCTGGCCACCGGCTGCCCGCCGGCCACCCACGGGATCGTCGGCTACCGGATCACCCACGAGGGCGAGATCATGAACGTCTTGCAGTGGTCGCTGGGCGGGCGCGACGCCCGCCAGCTGCTGCCGGCGCCCACCTTCCAAAAGTGCCGGGCCTTTCCGGGTTCGCCCGGGCCGGTGCCGGTGGTGACCCGTTACGACTACGGGCCGACCGGTTTCACGGCGGCGCACCTGGGCCAGGCCGACCTGCACCGCTGGCACACCCCGGCCGGCCTGGTCACTGGGGTGCGTTCGCTTGTGGCGGCGGGCGCTCCCTTCACGTACGCCTACTACGAGGGCATCGACAAGGTGGCTCACGCCTGGGGTCTGGGCGAGCACTACGACGACGAGCTGCGGGCGGTCGACCGTCTGGTCGGCGACGTGCTGGACGTGCTGCCGCCCGGGGCCGTCCTGGTCGTGACGGCCGATCACGGGCAGGTCGAGGTGGGCCCGTCGGCCGAGGTGATCGGTCCCGAACTGATGGCCGACGTGACGCTGCTCAGCGGCGAGGGCCGCTTTCGCTGGCTCCACGTGCGCCCCGGGGCGCTCGAGGACGTGGCGGCGGGGGCGCGGGAGTCGTTCGGCGATGTGGCCTGGGTGTGGACCAAGGAGCAGCTGATTGCCGAGGGGTGGCTGGGCGGCGTGCCCTCGGCCGAGGTGGCGGCCCGCATGGGCGACGTCGTCCTGGCCCCCTTCACGAACACCGCCTTCCTGGATCCGGCCGACACGGGGGAGCTGCGCCTGTTCGCTCGCCACGGATCGCTCACCCCGGCCGAGATGCTCATCCCGCTGCTCAGTTGGCCGTCGGCCTAACGGACCGGGCGGGTGGCAGTATCTCGGCATGGCTGAAGACTCGATCCCGGTGGCTCCCGACGAAGTGCTCGACGTGGCGACGCCGCCGGAGGCCCAGAGCGAGGCGGCGCCGGCCCGGGAATCGGTGTCGGAGCCGGCCAAGGTGATGCGCATCGGGTCCATGGTCAAGACCCTGCTCGAGGAGGTACGCCAGGCGCCCTTGGACGAGAAGAGCCGGGCCCGCCTGCGCGAGATTTACGAGCAGTCGATCCACGATCTGTCCGAGGGTCTCTCGCCCGATCTGGTGGCCGAACTCGACCGCATGGCCCTTCCCTTCGACGAGGAGGCACCCAGCGAGGGCGAGCTGCGCATCGCCCAGGCCCAGCTGGTCGGCTGGCTGGAGGGGTTGTTCCACGGTATCCAGGCCACCCTCATGTCGCAGCAGATGGCGGCCCGGGCCCAGCTCGAGGAGATCCGTCAGCGCGGGCTGCCGGCGGGGCCGCCGAACGGCACGCCGCCTGGGCAGTATCTCTGAGATGATGACGGCCGCGGCCTAGGGGAGGTTTCACATGTCCGACGATCCAAACGGGGGGCCCTCGTCGTTCCCCGGCAATGCGCCGCCACCGCCGATGGCGCCACCGCCCATGCCGCCACCGATGCCGTCGTATCCCGAGGCGCCCGCCGGGTACGCCCCGCCGCCCGGGTCCTTCCCGCCGCCGTCGGCCGGGGACCCCGCCAGTGTCGTGCTGGCCTCGTGGGGTCTGCGCCTCGGTGGCTGGCTGATCGACACGGTGATCTTCGCCGTGGTGGAGGCCATCTTCAACGCGCTCTTGCGCCACAGCTCCACGTTGTCGGTCCGCTACACGATGATGGCGGACAGCAACGGTGTCCATCGGCACGGCCGGTTCTCCCTGCTGGCCCTACTCATCACGATCCTTCTGACGCTGGTCTATGCCACGGTGCTCGTGGGTGGCTCGCGGGGGCAGACCATCGGCATGATGGCGGTCGGGGTCCGGGCTGTGCGGGACGGCAGCTACGAAGGAGTTGGGTACGGCAAGGCCTTCGGCCGGGCGTTACTCGAAGAAGTCCTGCGCATCACGGTCATCATCGGCCTGCTCGATGGCCTCTTCCCCTTGTGGGATCCCAAGCGTCAGACCCTGCATGACAAGGCCGCCGGTACCGTGGTTCTGCGCGTGAGAAACGCGGGGTAAGGTCCACAACCCGCGATCGAATTACAGGGTTGTAAGTTCAACTGCTGAAAGGAGGGCCGGTGTCGGGGCGGTCGTTTACGCATCTGCACACCCACACCGAGTTCTCCATGCTCGATGGGGCCGCCCGTATCGGTGATCTGGTCAAGGCCGCGGCGGAGGACGGGCAACCGGCCTTGGGCATCACGGACCACGGCAACATGTACGGGGTCCTGGACTTTTACAAGGCCTGCCGGGACCAGGGGATCACGCCCATTATCGGCACCGAGGCCTACATGGCCGCCGAGTCCCGCCACGAGCGGCCAGTGCGCCGGGGCAAGGTCGACGACACCGGAGGTGACGTCGAAGGTGGCCAGAAGCTCTACTACCACCTGACCCTGTTGTCCGAGACCATCGAGGGCTACCGCAACCTGCTCAAGCTGTCGTCGGCCGCCTATCTGGAGGGCTACTACTACAAGCCGCGCCTGGACTGGGAGTTGCTCGAGCGCCATGCCTCGGGGCTGATCGCCACCACCGGTTGCCTGGGCGGGGTAGTGCTCCAGGCCCTTTTGGCCGGCGATGTGGTCGAGGCCGAGCGGCGGGCCGCCCGGCTGCAGGACATCTTCGGCCGGGACAACCTCTTCGTGGAGCTGCAGGACCACGGCATCGCCGAGCAGCAACGGACCAACCCGCAGCTCGTCGAGATCGCCCGTCGTCTCAACGCCCCGCTACTGGCCACCAACGACAGCCACTACACGCACCGCGAGGACTCGGTGGCCCACGACGCGCTCCTGTGCGTGCAGACCGGGGCGTTGCTGTCTGACACCAACCGGTTCAAGTTCGAGGGGACCGAGCACTACCTGAAGTCGGCCCGCGAGATGCGCCACCTCTTCTCCGAGTTGCCCGAGGCTTGCGACAACACGCTGCTCATTGCCGAACGGGCCGACGTGCAGATCGAGATGGGCCAGCCCAAGCTGCCCGAGTTCCCGGTGCCCGACCGGTTCGTGGGCGAGACCTACGAGGAGCGCTCGCTGGCCTACTTGCGTGACCTCACTCTGGAGGGGGCCCGGGAGCGCTACGGCGCCTCGCTACCGGCCAGCGTGACCGAGCGCCTGGACTACGAGCTCGGGGTCATCGGCTCCATGGGCTTCGCCGCCTACTTCCTGGTGGTGTGGGACCTCATTCGCTACGCCCGCGATTCGAACATCCGGGTCGGGCCCGGCCGGGGCTCGGCCGCCGGGTGCTGCGTGGCCTATTGCCTGAAGATCGTCGACCTGGACCCGATCAAGTACGACCTCCTCTTCGAGCGCTTCCTGAACCCGGGCCGCAAGCAGATGCCCGACATCGACATGGACTTCGACGAGCGCTACCGCTCCGACGTCATGCGCTACGCGGCCGAGAAGTACGGCAGTGACCGGGTGGCCCAGGTGGTCACGTTCTCCACCATCAAGGCGCGGGCCGCCGTGCGCGACGCCGCCCGCGTGCTGGGCAAGCCCTATGCAGTGGGGGACCGGGTGGCCAAGGCCATGCCGCCACTGGTCATGGGGCGTGACACGCCGTTGAAGGCCTGCATGACCAAGACCGAGGGCCATGAGGAAGGCTTCGCCGCCGCGGCCGAGCTGCGCACGATGTACGAGTCCGACCCCGACGCCAAGGAGACCATCGACGTCGCCCTCGGCCTCGAAGGCCTGCGCCGCCAGGACGGCATCCACGCCGCCGCGGTCGTGATTTCCCGCGATCCGCTGACCGACTACCTGCCGATCCAGCGCAAGCCCGAGGCCGGCGGCAAGCCCGAGGACGCCCCCATCGTCACCCAGTACGAAATGCACGGGGTGGAGGACCTGGGTCTGCTCAAGATGGACTTCCTGGGTCTGCGCAACCTCTCGGTCATTGAGCGCACGCTCGACCTGGTGGAAGCCCAGACCGGCGTCCGACCTGACATCGACGGGGTCGACCTGGCCGACGAGCCCACGCTGCAGATGCTGCGCAACGGCGATTCGGTTGGCGTGTTCCAGCTCGAAGGCGCCCCCATGCGGGCCCTCATGCGGTCGTTGGCCCCGACGTCGTTCGACGATGTGGCCGCGCTGGTCGCCCTCTACCGGCCCGGGCCGATGGCGGCCAACATGCACAACGACTACGCCGACCGCAAGAACGGCCGCAAGCCGATCACGTACGCCCATGACGACCTGGAACCGATTCTGGGCGACACCCAGGGACTGATGATCTACCAGGAGTCGGTCATGCGGGTGGCCCAGAAGTTCGCCGGCTTCTCGCTGGCCGAAGCCGACGACCTGCGCAAGGCCTGCGGCAAGAAGGTGCGCGCCGTCATGGCCGAGCAGCGCGAGAAGTTCGTGGCCGGGTGTGTCAGCGAGGGCTACGAGGGGTCACTGGGGACGGCACTGTTCGACATCATTGAGCCCTTCGCCGACTACGCTTTCAACAAGTCGCACTCCTACGGCTACGGGCTGGTGGCGTACCAGACGGCCTGGCTGAAGTGCCACCACCCGACCGAGTACATGTCGGCCCTGCTGACGTCGGTCAAGGACAACAAGGACAAGACGGCGGTGTACCTGGCCGAGTGCCGCTCACGCGGCATTGCCGTGCTGCCGCCCGACGTCAACCGCTCGCTGGCCGAGTTCGCGCCCGACCGCTCGGGCGACCAGGCGACGCCGGCCATCGTCTTCGGCCTGGCCGCCGTGCGCAACGTGGGCGAGAGCCTGGTCGAGCGCATCGTGTCCGAGCGCACGGCCAACGGTCCCTTCATCGATATCTTCGACTTCTGCCAGCGGGTCGACCCCATCGTCTTGAACAAGCGGACCATGGAATCGCTGGTCAAGGGCGGGGCCTTCGACGCGCTGGGCCATCCCCGTCAGGGCCTGTGCCTGGTCATGGAAGGCGTGGTGGACCGCACGCTGGAACGTCGGCGTGAGCGCGACCTGGGCATCACGTCGCTCTTCGCCGCCTTCGAGGAGGAGCAGCAGGACGACCCGGGCTGGGGCACGGCACGCATCGCCATCCCCGACCAGGAGTTCGACAAGGCGCAGCGACTGGCCTTCGAGAAGGAGATGCTCGGGCTCTACGTGAGCGACCATCCCCTCATGGGCTACGAGCAGGCACTGTCGCGCCTGACCGATTGCAGCCTGTCGGATATGCGGGAGGAGGACCCGGGGGCCGAGCGGGCCCCGGTGCGCTCCGTTGGCGGGGTGGTGACCGATCTGCGCCGCACCTATACGAAGAAGGGCGATCTCATGGCCCGCTTCGTGCTGGAAGACCTGCAGGCCGCCATGGAGGTTTTCGTCTTCCCCAAGACCATGGCCGACTACGGCGCCCTCATTGAGAATGACGCCATTCTGGTCGTGCGGGGCCGCCTGGACACCCGGGAAGACGAGCCCAAGATCGTGTGCATGGAGGTCTCCCGGCCCGTCCTCGAGCGGGGGGAGGAGGACCTGCACATCTCCCTGCCCCTGGGCGTGCTGACCGACTCCACCGTCGTGGGTCTCAAGGACATTCTGAGCGGCCATCCGGGGACTTCGTCGGTCCTGCTGCACGTCGGAGCCAAGGTCCTGCGCCTGCCACCCGAGTTCAATGTGGACTGCCGAAACGGCCTTGTCGGGGAGCTGAAACGGCTGTTAGGGCAGGCCGCCGTACTGTCGTAAAGGGGCCTTCACCAGGGCAGATGCTGCAATGGCGCCGAGGGCACCCGGGGGCCGGCCAGGGGGTCGGTTGGGAATGATGCGGGCGCAGCCAGTAGAATCACCTCATGCCGATCGTAGTGAGCACCAAGGATTGCACTGCGCTCAGCGATGCTGAGCTGGTGGAAATGGCAGATCTCTGTGCCGACCGAGCCCCTGGTTTCGATATCGGGTTCCTCTCCAAGGAACGTGAATCGTGGGTCTTGATCACCCTGGCACGGGAGGGGAACAAGCTGCGGGGCTACTCGTTCTGCACGCTGGAGAGAATCGGTGGCACGCCGTCGCTCCTCGTCGGACTGGCCCTGGTTGACCGGACCGCCCGAGCCGAAGCGGCACTCAAAGCCATCATGTCCGACCAGTACCGCCGTGCGTTGCTGGCCTTCCCCGACGAAGACGTGCTGCTGGGCACCCGCCTGCTGTCACCCGAGGGCTTCCGGGCCTTCTCGGGCCTGCAAGACGTGGTTCCCTTCCCGGAGCACAAGTCCTCGGGCGAGGAGCGGGCCTGGGCCCGTCGCCTCTCCAAGCGTTTCGGCTGCGAGAGCCGGCTGGACGACCGCACTTTTGTCCTCAAGGGCGACGGATCGGTCTCTGGCGGGTTGGACTTCTTCGCCCCCAAGGTGAAGATCCCCGAAGGCATTGAGGGTCACTTCGACAACTTCGACGCCGACAAGGGCGACCGCCTGGTCACCTTTGGCTGGGCCATGGCTGAAGACCTGGCCGGGGGCAAGCTCGGGCGCTAAAGCTCCGGGCGGCCCCCCGGGGTCGTCGAACACGTGCAGCCTGATGGATGGATCACTCGGCGCTGGTTCGCGCCATTAAGCCTGGGCGCCATGAAGTCGTCCGCGTGTCTGCCGCTTCGCCTTGGGCTAGTTTCGCCTTTGGCTAGTGCAGCAGATAGGAAAAGGTGTTGGAGCCGGTTGTGGCGGCCAGGCTGGGGCCGGCCGTCGTGGTCACCGTTACGGCCACCGAACCTGTTCCCGGAGGAACCACCGCACTGACGTCGCCCGTGTCGGTGACCGAGAAGCTGGTGGCGGGTGTCGTACCGAATTCGACGGCGGTAACGCCCACGAATCCAGTTCCTTTGATGTTCACCGTGTCGCCACTAAATCCGGTGCTGGGTTGGATGGCGCTGATGATGCTCAACCACCCCCACTGGTTGGCTGAGCTTTGGGCGCTGGTGCCGGTCGGGTTGACCACGGTGACATGGGTGGTGGCGACGCCGGCCGGAGCCGTTGCCGTAATGGTCTGGTTGTTCACGATGGCGAACGGAACCGATGTGCTCCCGAAGTTGACGCTTGTTGTTCCGTTGAAGCCGTCTCCTTCAATGGTGACCGGCGTGCCGCCGGTAGTCGGCCCAACTGAGGGTGACAATGCGTCGACTGCCGCAGCGCCCAAGGTGGGCAGGCTGTAGGTGGCCGAGACATAGCCGCCCTTCTCGAAGATCACCTGGAGATCGTTCTCGTTGCCTTGGGTCAGTGACTCCACCGATGGAATGGTGGCGCTTCCGCCGGAGAGCACGGCCCGGCCCAGGTAGCGCCCATCCTGCACCAAGGTGACGTTGGCTCCATCGGCGTCGCTCTGGCCCGGCAGGGTCACCCGCACGTCGGTGGGGTCCACCAACGCGGCGGCTGATTTCGTGGTGTTGAAGTGCTTGGGCGGGGCCGTCCACATGTACATGGTGGGATCGCCGAATGTGTTGTATTCGAAATCGGTGCCCTGAGCATGGATGTCGGTCGCCAAATTCGTCTGTGCCGTGAGGGCGTTTAACGCAACGTCCGTGGTGTCGCCCAGTCTAGAGACGGAGGGAAATGTCAATGCGCCTGATGCTGCAAAGCCAAGGGACTCCACGAGTGCGACTGAAGCGGCGTTATTCATCTGAGGAAAGACGGTGGAGGCGAGGTCCGCGCCGAGAGTCGCGTCTCGGGTGATGAAGCTCTGCTGCGAGGAGGCGACGGAACCTACCCCGCCGGCGCCGCCAGTTCCGGTGGAGTTGTATTCATCGACAACCCACTGCGTAAAGTCGCTGGCCACATGTCTGTCGAAGTCTCCTGCGTCGCAATCGAGACTCCAAAAGACCGGGTAGAGATTGGTGTTGGTCAGTGACCCCAATTTATTGGCGCCGTGGCCCAACTCATAGTTCGGATGGGCCCAACCATCGCCGTCGTCGAACCCGTGGTCATTTTGGACGACCAAGAAGCGGCCAGCGTTGATGTCGGCGTTGATTCCGGCACCAGTCGCCGTGTAGGACACACCCGACGGAATCGATTCACCATCGCTGAACTTCTGTGGATCGTCTCCTCCAAAGCTGTCCTTCGAGTTGGATGGCGTATCGATCCACTGCCGGTCTACCGTTTTCCCTGCGAAGGAGAGCGTGTTGATTTCCTGTTGGGCCCCATAAAGGAATGGGTGAACTTCAGTGGTGCCCGGAGTTTCGACCTTCTTTGTCTTGCTACCAGCGTCGCAGCCCTGGTCTGGGCAAGATTGAAAGTACGCAGCCGACGTAGCGTCCTGGTAGAACGAGGCTTGGGTTGGAGGGTCATCCTCATAGGCGATGATCTTGTCGACTGCACTCACCGCGTAGTTGCCATCCCCAGGTATTCGCGACACGGCGAGATCCATGGAGAGATCACTGAAAGCTCCATGGTCAATTTGAGCGGCCTGGTGGATCATTCCGTGCGGACGATCGCTGGCGATAGTCGCCGAGTCAGCCAAGAACGTCGATCCGAATGGAATCTCCCAGGTCGGGACCGTGTCGGTGTCTCCGATGAGAAGCACGTAGGACGGATGTACTTCACACGTCGTGCTGTCGAATTGTCCCGCGATGTAGCTCCGGATAGACGCAGCCGCTGCCGGCGCATTCGTTATCCCGTCGTTGGTCAAGGCTGCAATGCCATCCTCACCGAGAATGGCTACCCGAGTAAGCACTCCGTCCGCGTTTCGGGCCGCGGCGAGCGAGTCGGCGGCCGCCTCGGAGACGGGAGCGGTCACAATCAGGAGTTGCTCGCCACACAGTTCAGGGGGCGTCAGCGCTGGGGTCAGGTGGGTGAGCACGGCATTCCAGTTGGCGAATTCCGACTCATAGACGGGGAGTTCGTCGTCATTCCACACGTTGGTTATCGCACTGGTGCCAAAGGATCCGGTATTGGCGCCACCAAAGGTCACCGTCAGATCGACGCCTGTTACAACATGGAGTTCGTGCAGGGCCGGAGTGAACTGAGCACCGGACACGACGACTGATGCGGTGTGCAGCGAGCGCTGAAGTGTGATTGATGAAGGTGTTATCAAGGACGACGGGGACTGATCGGACGACGCGTAAGTGGATGTGTCCTGCGTAAATGGGGGGTTCAGGGGTGTCGGCTCGGTCGGTACGTCACCGGCGGGCGGGAGCGGGAGCGCCGCTCCCCCGCCCGGCGGTGTGGCAGTAGCGGCCACGTCGTCAGGCTGGGCAGGCCAGAGATTCACGTCCGGCATTTCGTAGCCGGAGGTTCCGGTGACCTGAACGGAGAAGTTGGCGCCCACCGGAACGGCGAACTGTACTGAGGCGGTCGGTACTTCCGGCTCGCCAATAGCCAACGATTCGGGCACGCCAGGATCGGTCATTTCGACGAACGATGATCCACCACCTGATTTGGTTTGAAACACCGGTCCCGGGAAGGCCAGGTGGAGTTGGAGGGCCTGGGCGTTGCTCGTGCCGACACCGATCGCCGCGGTTGGTTCAGAGCTCTCGGACCGGCTTGAGCCTCCACAGGTCAGGGTGCGTACGTCTGCGAGCAACTGCGACAACACGTTAAGGAGGTCGGCGATCACTGCTGATGCCACGCCAGGAGCCAATGGGGCGATGAGTATGGCCACGCTGGCTTCAAGCGCCTGTATCTCGGTGACCGCAACACACAACAACCCCGAATCGGTGCTGACCTGGGCCGCGGTGATCTGGGTCAGATCAACTGCCAGAAGTACGGAAATAACCAATCCATTGCCAGTGGCTGAAGCGAGGGTCGGCCTTCGCTGAGGCAAATGCAGTGTCAAAAGAGGCTCGTTCACTCGCTGTCATGGGCGAGGAGGGCGAGCTGGCCGACACTGAGGATCCGACGTGGACGGCCATGATGCCAATGGCCATAGCAAAGACCGCCAGGACCAGGAGAGTACGGCGGACCAGACCGACTCGCAGGAAATTACCTTCGCCAGATCGCATTCTCATCGCACAGCTCCTTGCGTCAATTGCGCCGCCAACATGCGTCGTATGCCTGTTCTGTTCGGTGCTGCGCCTTTGGTCGTCGTTGACAGCGACTACCTCCGGAGAGCCAGACGGGGTGTGGGCCCAGAGTTGGCTTCACAGGTGAAACTAAACAATCGGCATTGCACGGACATTGCAGCGTCTTGGTGAACCCCACGAGATGCCGAAAGACGATCCCATCTTCGATGTGATGCACCGCATGCGAGGAGCGATTTCAGAGCGACAAAGCGAATTGCTAGCCGCGGGGCAGGATTGCCGCGCAGACCTTGTAGCAGTGGCCATCCCTGGGCTGGCTCACGGTCACCAAGAGGTACTGGGGATCAAAACCGAGCGCAGTGGCGAGGCCTTTGCCGCTGAGGCGTTCGCGCCGAGCCGCATCGAGGGCGCGGGCGGCGTGGCGATCCTCGACGGGCAGCCATACGTCCTCCCTGTCCAGGCCGAAGCGCACCCAGGTGGAGCTGTCGGATCGGCGGCGGATCAGTTGCGGGCTGCGGGTGGGCTCAATGAGCGCCACCGACGGCCGGAAACCACGAAACTCCCAGTAGGGGGCCGAGGGACCGGGAAAGCCCAGGAGGGGACCTTCGGGGCTGGCCACCATGCGCCGCAGGAGCTTGCGGATCTGCCGGCCCTTGAGGGTGCCGACATGGCGGGGCAGGTCGGCTGCCGTCGTCGCCTCGGGCTGGGCCAGGTCGTCACGCTCGGGATCGTCGGCCAGGGTCACCTCGACCACGTCGAACACGGTGATGTCGGGCTCGTGGCCCTCGGGCCAGGGGACCCGCACCCGCATGACGGTGCGGGTGGCCAAATCGACCACGGTGGTGTCCTCGGTGGTCGAAGCCAAGACCAGCAGATGCAAGGTCGAGCCGCCGGTCGTGGGGACCCTCTCGCGACGTCGGGCCGACCGACGCAATAACTGGGTCGGATTAGTGGACCCGTCGGCCATTCGCCGTTCGCTGGCCTCAATCGTCACGTCGTCGTCGGCCATCAGCGCAGCCCGTCCAGTTGCGAGGCCAACGTGGCGACGTCACGAGCCGGGGCATTACAGGCGAAGCCCCGGCAGACAAACGCCGCTCCGTCCGGGCGATCCTCGAAGAGGGGAGTGTCGTCGGCCTCGCCCCAGACCATGACGGCGGCCGGAAGCCAGTGCCGGCGCACCTCGCCCAGCAGGTCGGGTTGGTCGCCGGTGACCACGATCTCCTGGCGACCCCCAAGCATGGGGAGGGCGGCGACCAGATCGGCCAGCGCCCCGGCGTGGCGGTCCAGCAGGGGTTGGGACAGATCCACCGTGCGCTCGGCGGCCTGGCGCAGCGCGTCGTCATCGCTTAGGGCATTGACCCGCAGCAGGGTGGTGACGGCAACGGAGTTGGTGGCCGGCAGCGCGCCGTCGACGAACTCCTTCGGTCGCACCACGAGAGCTTCGGCGTCATGGCCGGTGGTGAAGAAGCCGCCGGCTTCCTCGTCCCAGAAGAGCTCGACGAGTTCGGTCGCTACCCGTTCGGCCCGCCTCCGCCACAGCGACTTCCCGGTCAACTCGGCCAGGCGCAGGCAGGCTTCGGCCAGCCAGGCATAGTCGGCGGCCACAGCCAGGTGGCGGGCCCGTCCCCCCTGCCAGCTGCGCATCAGGCGACCTTCGTCGTACATCTCGGTCATCAGGAATTCGCCGATTTCTTCGGCTCGACGGGCGTAGTCGGCCGACCCCAAGGCCGCCGCAGCCTCGGCCAGGGTGGCCACGGCCATGGCGTTCCATTCCGTCAAGACCTTCTCGTCCCGAGCGGGCTGGACCCGGGTGGCCCGCACGGCGGCCAAAAGGCGGCGAGCCTCTTCGACCTCGGCGCTCCGCTGCAGCGGAGCGCCTACCGGTCGTCGGGGGATGGAACGACCCTCCCAATTCCCGCCGGGAGTGATGTCGTACCAATCGGCCGCCACCGGTACCAACGCGGGGGGCAGCGCCTCTTCCAGTTCCTGCACGGTGAAGGTGGCGTGGCTTCCCTCGACCCCGCCGGCGTCGGCATCGAACGACGAGTACAGGGCGCCTTCGGGCGTGGAGAGATCCCGCAGGACGAAGTCCAACGTCTCGACGACGACGGTGCGGTAGTCCTCGTTCCCGGTCTCCTGCCAGGCGTGCAGGTAGGCCCGAGCCAAGAGCGCCTGGTCGGTCAGCATCTTCTCGAAGTGGGGGACCAGCCACTGCGGGTCGGTGGAGTAGCGGCAGAATCCCCCGACCAGATGGTCATAGAGGCCGCCGGCCGCCATGCCGTCCAGTGTGGTCACCGCCATCTGGCGGGAGCGCTCCGATCCGGTGCGGCGATAGTGCCGGAGGCAGAGTTCCACCAAGGTGGGGCGAGGAAATTTGGGAGCCGGCCCGAAGCCGCCCCATTGGGCATCGAAGCCGGGAGCGAGGCCGTCGACCACCTGCTCAATCAGTGCGTCCGCGTCGAGACCGGCTGCCGGGACCAAGGGAGCCTTCCCGGCCATCGATTCAGCCAGACGTACCTCTCGCCGCACGGCTTCGACCAGGGCGTCGGCTTGCTGGAGGACCTGGTCCCGCTCGGTCGTCCAGGCGGTGCCGAGCGCCTCGAGCACGCGGCGGAAGGCCGGCATGCCGTGGCGTTCCGCGGGCGGAAAGTAGGTCCCGGCGTAGAAGGGACGGCCGTCCGGGGTGAGGAAGACCGACATGGGCCAGCCGCCCGACCCGGTCAGGGCCTGGGTGGCGGCCATGTAGAGGGAGTCGAGATCCGGGCGCTCCTCCCGGTCCACCTTGACGGAGATGAACCAGCGGGACAGGTCGGCCGCCGTGGCCTCATCCTCGAAACTCTCGTGCGCCATGACGTGGCACCAGTGGCAGGAGGCGTAGCCGATGGACAAGAAGATGGGCTTGTCGTCTTTGGCCGCTCGGGCCAGGGCTTCGTCGCCCCAGGGGTACCACTCCACCGGGTTGTCGGCGTGCTGGCGAAGGTAGGGGCTGGTCTCGTTCGCCAAATGGTTCACGGGTGTCGATGCTACGGCGCCCCGGGGCGACCGCCTGCGTGCAAGGCTCCGGAGGTGGAACTCGAACTGCATGGAAAGACGGCCCTGATCACCGGGGGCAGCCGCGGCATCGGACTGGCCATCGCGCAGCGCTACCTCGAAGCGGGGGCCAACGTCATGCTGACTTCCCGCACGGCCGATGATCTGGCTGCGGCCGTCGACGGCCTGGTGGCCGAGGGCGCGCCGGCCGAGAAGGTGACCTTCATGGCGGCCCATGTGGCCAAGGCCGAGCAGGCCCAGGCGTGCGTCGAGGCCACGGTGGAACGCTTTGGCGGCCTCGACATTCTGGTCAACAACGCCGGTACCAACCCGTATTTCGGCCCACTCATCGACATCGATCTGGTGCGGGCTCAGAAGACCTTCGAGGTCAACCAGCTGGCGGTGCTCATGTGGACCTCCTACGCCGTCAAGGCGGGACTGCAGGGATCGGTCATCAATGTGGCCTCCATCGGCGGCCTGGGCGTGGAACCGGGCATCGGCTGGTACAACGTGACCAAAGCAGCCGTGCTGCACCTGACCGAACAGCTGGCCTGGGAACTGGCACCGACGGTCCGGGTCAACGCACTGGCGCCCGGGCTGGTCAAGACCCATCTGGCCCGAGCCCTGTGGGAGCCCAACGAGGAACGCATCGCCGCCCACATCCCGTTGCGCCGGCTCGGCCTCCCTGACGACATCGCCACCGGCGCCCTCTTCCTGGCCTCCGACGCTGCCTCCTGGATGACAGGGCAGACCCTGGTCATCGATGGCGGGACGACCAGGCAACCGTCCGGCGGCGTCGGCTAGTCAGAGGTGTCACTTTTTTGAGGGCTGGTTCGTCTCAATGGGTGACGAAAGGTGGTTTCTCATGGCACACGTTCCCTTGGACACCAAGGCAAAGGGCGCAATCGGGCGCATGGGCCAGTGGTACATCAAGCGCCGGTTCGGTCAGATGGTGGAACCCGGCGCGGCGGCACTCCATCACTCAGGGGTCCTGGTGGCGATGGGCGCCCTGGAAACGTCCGTGCAGCGGGGTTGGAAGAAGCTCGATCCCACGTTGCGCTGGCTGGCCATTCAAGAATGTTCGAGCCACATTGGCTGTTCGTGGTGCATCGACTTCGGCTACTACGAAGGCATGCACGACGGGATTGACCCGGCGAAGGTACGGGCGGCCGCCCACTGGCGCACCAGTGATCTCTTTGACGAGCGGGAACGGGTCGTCCTCGAGTATGCCGAACAGGCCACGATGACCCCGGCCGAAGTGTCCGACGCCTTGGCTGCCCGTCTTCATGCGCACTTCAGCGATGCCGAGATCGTCGAGTTGGCGGCCTGGGTGGCTCTCGAGAACCTCCGGTCTCGTTTCAACGCCGGATTGGGATTGCGCAGTCAGGGGTTCGCCGAGAAGTGTGACGTGCCTCCGCTCCGGAATGAGGTGGATGCTGCCCGCACCGTCGCCTGAGGACGACGTCGCCGCCTTCGAGGAGTGGCGGCCGTTGCTGTTCGGGATCGCGTATCGAATGCTGGGCAGCGCGGCCGACGCCGAGGACATTGTGCAGGACGCCTGCGTGCGTTACCTGCGGCGCCAGGACCGGGAGGTCGCCTCCGTGCGTTCGTACGTGGTGACCATCGTGACCCGTCTGTGCATCGATCATCTCGCTTCGGCCAATGTGGCGCGCGTCAGCTACTCGGGTCCATGGTTGCCCGAGCCAGTGGTCTTCGACGAGCCGTCTTCGCTCGAGCAGGCTGATTCGCTGTCGATGGCCTTCCTGGTCCTGCTCGAAGAGCTCACGCCCCCCGAGCGCGCCGCTTACCTGCTCCACGACATCTTTGGCTACCGCTTCGATGAGGTGGCCGACTCCATGGGCCGCCCCGCTCCCACGTGCCGGCAGTTGGCACTGCGGGCCCGGAAACGGATTGAGGATCGGCGGCAGCGCTTCGACGCTGATCTCCAACACGGCCGGGAGCTGGCCCGCCGTTTCGTGGCGGCGTGTGGCACCGGCGACCTAGATGCCCTCCTGGCCATGTTGGCCGAGGACGTCGTCGTATGGACCGACGGTGGCGGCCAGGTGCGCGCCGCCATGCGGCCGGTGGTCGGTCCGCACAGAGGATCACGCTTCCTGATCAATGTGGCCAAGAAGGGGGAGGGTCGAGCCCGCGAGATGCTGGTCAACGGCCAACCAGCCTTCGTGTTTGTCGACGATGAACGGGTGGTGATGTCGGTCTTGGTCGACATCCTCGGCGGCCAGATCGTCGGAGTCCGGGTGGTGTCCAATCCCGACAAGCTGGAATGGCTGACGGCCGAATTGGCCCGCACCGGGGGCATTGGCCGCTAGGAGAGGCGCCGAAACACCGCCCGTGTCGCAGGGGCGACCTACGGTGGGCAGCGTGAAGCGCACATGAGCGGAGCAGAGCTGGCCCGGATCGCCAAGGCAGCCGACACGCACTCTTGGAGCCTGAGCACCGTCGGCTCGCCGGAGGGGATCATGGCCACCAGGGAATCGGGCCGCATCGGCGAGCCCTGGGTCGTGATGGCCACACCGGGCGGACGCGGGATGCGTGTGTCCTTCTACCGGCCCGGTGACGCCCTCGACGTCGAAGGGGAACACCTCGCCGACCTCACGGGCAATCCGCGCGAGATCGGTCGGGAGCTGCGGACCATGCTCGAGGATCTGGCCGGAGGCGACGCCGCATAGGCAGCTGGAGTAGCCGGCGCGCTAGGTCAGATCGCGCCGCCGGACTTTGCCCGAGGCTGTTCGAGGCAGCGCATCGACAAAGACGACTTCCTTGGGCGCCGCCCAGGGGGCCAGCGACGCCGCCACCAGTTCTTTCAGTTCGACGGCATCGGGCTGGTCGAGGTGGGGGACCGGGACGACCCAGGCCACCACCCGTTCGCCCCACTCGGGGTCAGGGCGCTTCCACACCGCCACTTCCTGGACGCCCGGGTGGGCGGCGAGCACACGCTCGACCGCATCGGGCCAGATCTTCTCCCCACCCGACACGATGACCTCAGCCAGGCGGCCCGTGACGTGGAGCATGCCCGTGTCACTGAGCAGCCCGGCGTCACCGGTGGCCAGCCAATCGCCCGATCCGTCGGGACCGCTCACCCGCCCGGTGTCGCCGTCCCGGTAGGCCCGCATGAGCATGGGTCCGCGCACCAGAATCTGCCCGTTGTCGATGGCCAGTGTGACCCCTTCGAGAGGATGGCCGTCGTAGACCACGCCCGATCCGGTCTCGGTCATCCCGTAGGTGGTCACCACATTGTTCGGGATCTCGTTGGGGGGCTTGCTGCCGCCCAACAGGATGCCCACGAACACGGAGGGATCGATGCGGCCCAGCGCGGTGGCCACCAGTGAGACGTGACTGATTCGTCCCGATCGCCCCAGCGCTTCGACCTGTTCGGGGTCAAAGGAGGGCACCACGGTCAGGGGCGTGTCGGTCAAGAGAGCCCGGGTGACCACCGAGAACCCTCCGATGTGGGCCAGGGGCAGGCAGGCCAGCCAGGAGTGCCGCTGGGGGTCGACGCCCAGCTGCCGGGTGGTCGCTCGCGCCGAAGCCAGGAGGGCCTCGTGCGTGTGGACGACCCCCTTTGGTTGGCCCGACGAGCCGCTGGTCGCCATGACGAGCGCATCGCCCTCTTCGACGGGCAGGCCGTCGGGGAGCACATGGATCTGGCCGTCGGAGCCCACCACCCTCGAGGGGCGGAGCGCCGCCATCAGGGCCGCCCGGGCAGGAAGGGGAAGGCGCGGGTCGAGCGGAGCAACGGCGTCCCCGGTGTCCCAGATGGCCCGCACGGCGTCGACGAATCCGGCTCCTCCGGGAAGGTCCAAGGCGACGAGTTCGGGCACTGACCGGTAGCGTAGGGCGCCGTGCACACCGTGGTCACAGGAAGTCCTCATGATCCCCTCGACGATCTGCGTCCGCTGGCGGCGCCCAAGTGGGAGCAGCAGGGGTCCTTCGGCGACATCCGCTACGAGGTAGCCGAAGGGATCGCCAAGCTGACCATCTGCCGTCCTGAGCGACGCAATGCGTTCCGACCGCAGACCCTGTTCGAGTTGACTGACGCCTTCACCTTGGCTCGTGACAACCCCGACGTCGGCGTGATCATCCTGTGCGGTGAGGGGCCCGACGCCTTTTGCTCGGGAGGCGACCAGAAGATCCGGGGCGACGACGGCTACATGGGTGACGACGGTGTGGCCGAGCGGGGCATCGGGCGCCTGAACGTGCTCGACCTGCAGATTCTCATGCGCCGCATCCCCAAGCCGATCGTGGCCATGATCGCCGGCTATGCCATCGGCGGCGGGCACATTCTCCACCTGGTCTGCGACTTGTCGATCGCGGCGGACAATGCCCGCTTCGGGCAGACCGGCCCCAAGGTCGGCAGCTTCGATGGCGGCTACGGATCGTCCCTGCTGGCCCGCACCATCGGGCTCAAGCGGGCTAAGGAAGTCTGGTTCCTCTGCCGCCAGTACGACGCGGCGCAGGCGCTCGACTGGGGTCTGGTCAACACGGTCGTCCCTCTGGACGATCTTGAGAAGGAGACCATCGCCTGGTGCCGTCAGATCAACACGCTCTCGCCCATTGCATTGCGCATGATCAAGGCGGGCATGAACGCCGCCGATGACGGCCTGGCCGGTGTGCAGCAGCTGGCCGGCGACGCCACCATGCTCTTCTACATGACCGAAGAGGGCCAAGAGGGTCGTAACGCGTTCGTCGAGCATCGGAACCCGGACTTCTCAAAATACCCGCGCCGCCCGTGAGCACGCCGTGGCGCATGTGGGTGGCTGGCGCGCGTCCGCGCACCCTTCCGGCTGCGGTGGTTCCCGTGGTGGTCGGGACGGCGGCCGGCTACCTGTCCAGTGGTCGTTTCTTTGTCACGCCCGTCACCGTGCATGGTCACAAATACCTCGGTGGTGCGGTGGTCGAACATCACCTCTCCTATCTCAACGCTGTCATGGCGCTGGTGGTGGCCCTGGCGATTCAAATCGGGACGAACTACGTCAATGACTACGCCGACGGCGAACGAGGTACCGACGAAGCTCGAGTTGGTCCGATCCGCCTCGTGGGCGGCAAGTTGGCCACCGTCAAACAGGTCAAACGGGCGGCGCTCATCTCCTTCGGCATCGCCGGTGTGGCCGGGCTCGTCTTAGCTGATCGAGTGACTTGGTGGCTCGTGCCGCTCGGCTTGATCTGTGGGATCGCGGGCTGGGGTTACACGGGCGGCCCGCATCCCTACGGCTATCTCGGCTTCGGTGAACTCTTCGTCTTCATATTTTTCGGATTGGTAGCCACGGCCGGTTCGGCCTACGTGCAGCATGCACCGTTCGTCACTTCGTACCTCGGCCACCCCTACAGCTTTGTCTACCCGTGGCGGTTTGCCATCTTCACCGGGATTCCGATCGGCCTGTTGGCGGCCGCCTTGCTGCAGGCAAACAACCTGCGCGATCTGCAGACGGACAAGGAGTCAGGGAAAAAGACACTGGCGGTCCGGCTTGGACGGAAAAATGCCGGCGCCTTCTATGCCGTCACGCTCATGGGCGTGGCGCTTTCCATCGGGCTTCTGCAGCACTACCGGGGCTGGAGCTTGCTGGGTCTGATTGCACTGCCCTTGGCCTTCTATCCCTTGCGTATGGCGATGGGTGATCGCAACGGCCGGCGCTTGTTGCCCATGCTCGGGGCCACATCACGGCTGCAATTGGCACTGGGCATCCTGCTGACCATCGGCATATTGATTTGAGGCCGTGTCAGGTCGTGGCCAACCAGTGACCGATGATGCAGCTGGTGAGTTCCGGCTGGGCCAGATGGGCGGCATGTCCCGCACCAGCCACCAGCGAGGCCACACCACTCGGCACGCCCTCAGCCAGGCGCAGGGCATGAGCGGTGAACCGGTTGTCATTCAGCCCAGCCATGGCCAGGAGCGGCACTTCGAGCCGCCACAGCTCGCCCCACAGCGGGACCTGGGTCCCGGTGCCCGCCAGACGCAGGCTCGACGCCAGCCCCGAAGCACTGTTGCGCCGGCGCTCCTCGATATCGACCGCATCATCAGCCAGATGACCGAACATGGGGCCGCTAAGCCAGCGCTGAAGAAAACCGGCCACGTCCCCGGAGGTATCCAGGGCATCGGCCGTAACTTCGTCGGCGGCCCGACGCCGTTGCCGGGCCTCCGGATCCTCCAGGCCTCCTGTGCCACCGATCAGCACCAATTGGGCCAGGGGGAGTGTGCCGGACAGGGCCACGTGCAGGGCGACCCGGGCGCCCAGGGAGTAGCCCAGCAAGGCGCACGAGTCTTCGGTTCCGAGCACGGATCGAACGGACTCGGCCACCATCTCCGCCGTGGCCGGCAGGTCGGCCCGGATGCCGTCGGACCCCGCGTGGCCTGGCAAGTCAATCGAGATCAGCGTGCGCTCCAGGGCCAGCCGCGCACCGAAGGGCCCCCACAGGCGCCCGGTCTGGGTGAAGCCATGCAGGAGCACCAACGGCGGCCCCGAACCTTGCATTTCGACATGGAGCGACACGTCCGGTGAGCGTACAGGCGACTTTCACGGCCACCCTGGTCGACGAGTGGACCGCACGCGGCGTCACCGACGCCGTGATCTGCCCGGGCTCCCGGTCGACCCCACTGGCGTTGGCGTTGGCCCAACGACTCCGGGTCCACGTCCGCCTCGATGAACGCAGCGCCGCCTTCTTCGCCCTCGGCCTGGCAATGGCCACCGGAAAGCCCACCGTCATCTGCGTCACCAGCGGCACGGCGGCGGCCGAACTGCACCCCGCCGTGGTGGAGGCGCACCAGGCCCGGGTGCCGCTCATCGTCTGTACGGCCGACCGGCCGCCGGAGCTGCACCATGTCGGGGCGTCGCAGACAATCGACCAGATCGGACTGTTCACCACGTCGACCCGATGGGCCTGCGACCCGGGCGTGCCCGAGGCCGGACAGGAGGCCAGCTGGCGCCCACTGGCGGTGCGGGCGGTGGCCGAAGCACTGGGAGGTCCGTACCCACCTGGCCCCGGTCCGGTGCACCTCAACCTGGCCTTCCGGGAACCCCTGGTCGGCCAAGCGGAGTCATTGCCGCCGCGGCCGGGTCCAACCCTGCTCGAACCCTCGCCGGCCGCCGTCACGCTGAATGAGCCATTGGCGGGGCGCGGCCTGATCGTGGTCGGGGGCGGGTCCGGAGTCGACCCCGAGAAGGTGTTGTCGTTGGGTCACGCCCTCGGATGGCCCGTGTTGGCTGACCCCCGCTCGGGCTGCCGACGCATCGGCACCATCGCGGCCGCCGATGCCATCGTGCGCACCGATCCCGAACGGCCCGAGACGGTGGTGTTGCTCGGGGATGTGTGGTTGTCGAAGCCCCTCAACGAGTACATCGCCCAGGCCGCGGCAGAAGGGGCCCGTGTGGTGGCGGTCGACCCGTGGCGCAGATGGGCTGACCCCACAGTGGTGGTGACCGAGTTTCACCATGTCGACGGCAACGCCTGGGTGGACGCCGCGCTGGAACGGGCCACGCCGATGGATGACCAATGGCGGCGCCGGTGGCTCGAGCGCGAGGCAGCGGCCCAGGGCGCCATCGACGCCGAACTCGGCGACACGCTGAACGAGCCCCTGGCCGCCCGCTTGGTCAGCCGTCATGCCGGAGCGTCGGGGACGACCATCGTGGCAGCCGCCTCCATGCCCATGCGCGACCTTGAGTGGTATGCGCCGGCCCAGCTGACCCCGCCGGTGGTCATGGCCAACCGTGGAGTGAACGGCATCGACGGTGTGGTGTCGACCGCCCTAGGGGTGGCCACGGCGGGCCGGCCCACCGTGGCCTACCTGGGTGATTTGGCCTTCCTCCACGACGTGTCCGGACTGGTGAACCTGACCGACGTCCCCTGCACCTTCGTGGTGGTGGACAACGGGGGAGGGGGGATCTTCTCCTTCCTGCCCCAGGCGGAGGCGCTGGAAGGCGCCACCTTCGAGCGCCTCTTCGGGACCCCACCGACGGCCCGCGTGGCCGACGTCGCCCGGGGCTTCGGTCTGGAGGTGCGCGACGTGACGACGGAGGACGAACTCGAGGCCGCGCTGAAGGCCACCGCGGGCGCGACGAAGCCGTCGTTGATCCACGTTCGGGTACCCGGGCGAGACGAGAACGTCGCCCGGCATCGGGCGATCAACCAGGCGGTCCAGCGCGCGCTGGCTTGAACGTCGGTGAAGGAGTCGATGTCGTGATCCGGCCCGTCGGGCTGCGGAAGGTCAGCTCCACGTTGGCATTCCCGGACATGGTCCACCCGAGTTCGTGCACGGCCCGGTGGTGCGGATCGCACAGGGTCACGAGATTGGGGATGTCGGTCGGGCCTCCGTTGCTCCAATGCACGACGTGGTGGACATCGGTGAAATCTGTGTAGGTGCAGCCCGGGAAGCGGCATCCCTTGTCCCGGCGGCGGATCTCTATGCGCTGGGCCCGGGTGGCGTCGCGGCGGGCCGGCCCCTGCTGGATGCTGTGTCCTTCGGCGTCATCGGCCGACAGGATGATGTGGGCATCACAGGCGAGCCGGCGGGCCGCTTCGCATGAAACGGGGCCGAGGACATCGAGTTCGGCCTCGCCTTGGCCGCCAGCGAGCAGGGAGAAGTCGGCATGCACCACGACGAGCGGCCGCCGCTTCTTGATGGGGGTGCCGTTGGCGTTACCGTCGGCACCGGCGCCACCAGGCGCACGGGCGCCATCGGACCCGCACATCTCAACCAGCGCGTCCGCTATCCGCTGCTCGAAGGGAGCCCCGCCACGGACAGGGCGGCTGGCTCGAGTGGTCAGCTCGTTCTTGACCATGGCGTACTGATCCTCGGGCAAGGCGCCAGCGAAAGTACGGCGGCGGTCGTTGAAGCGGAGGAAGCGCCGGGTGAAGTGGCCGGCCGCCTGATCGTCGCTCTGGCGCCGGTGGGCGATGGCCAGCTCGCGCACCTGCTTGGCCGACCAGTGCGTGGCCTTTTCGGCTAGGTCGGCGTCAGTCTGGGGCCGGGCCACATCGACCAGGGGGCGTACCTGGTCGAAGGACAGCTTGCCCGAGGCCAGGGCGTTGGAGATCTCGGGCAAATTGGTGAGTCGCTGTGCCGCCGTCACCCAGTCGCGGGCCGTGGAGGCATTCACGCCGCACCGCTGCACGAGCCAGGCCACGATGGAAGTGGCACCGTCCACTCTCCAGGCCCTGCGGCGATCGAGTTCGGCAATGGCGGTCAGCAGTTGGTGCTGATGGGCCGAGATGGCCTTGTGATGCTGGGCCACGCTGGCGACGAGTGCATCCGTGCGGCGGGAGACCGTGGCGGGCCGGGGGCCGTCCAGCCTGGTGGTGGCGCTCATGCGCAGAGAATGGTCGGCCGCCTCAGGCGTTGTGCGCGTACGCCACCGCCAGAGAAAGCCCCTTAGCGGTAACGCTCGGCGCCCACCCACGTGCCATGGCTGCGGAAGGGCAGTGCCACCGGCAGGTGGATGACGGCCTGGGGCGGGCGGCGCCCGAGCGACGAGGCATCGAGGACGTAGAGGTCGGAGGCATCGCGCGTGGCGTCGAAGACCACCGACAGGAGCCATCCCTCGTCGTCGCTGTGCCCATCGGTCGCCCGCACAAAGATGGGCTCACTGGCCGTGCGGTGCGCACCCGGGTGCCAGGCCACCACCTCGTCGCGGGCCAAGTCGAAGCGCAGCAGGCCGACATGGGTGACGTCTTGGTCGAGTGAACGATCGAGGTTGGGAGCCAGCTCCACGCTGTAGCCGTAGCGGAAGGGCAGGCCCTCGAGAAGCGGGTCCGATCGTGGATACTCCACAAAGCGCTCATCCATGGGCCGCCGCTCCAACCCGTTGCGGTCAATGCGCCAGCGCTCCAGCACGCCGAGTCCACCGCCGATGTAACTGCGGCCGATGCCGTCGGGCCCGACCACCGACGAGTCCAGGTCCACCGGCTGCCCCTTCTCGGGCACGTCGTAGCGGCAGACATAGAGGACGATCGCACCGGCATCCCCGTCAACGCCTCCGTCCCCTTCTCCGTCCCCTTCATCGTGCGCATGCAGCACATGGGTGACCAGACACGGATCGAGACGCACCCAGCGCACGGTGGAACCGTCGCGGGCCAACACGCCGAGCCAGGTCTCGTCACCGGGGTTCCAGTGGAAGGGCACGGGCGACTCGGCGTCGGCCAGCGCCCCGCTGCGGGCGGTCGGCGACTCGATGAACACGATGTGCCGAGCGGTGACCGCCAGGTCATGCTGCCAGGTGGCCCGTTCGAGGTCGACCTCGGTGTGGTGCACCAGCGCGCCGAGTGCGTCCCATTCACCGACCCGCAGGTGGGGGAGGCTGGTCTCGGTACCTTCCTCGACGGTGAAGAGGATGCGGCCGCCGGTGGCGGGATCGTGGTGGACGTGGGAGGCGATGGGGATGCTCAGCCCGCCGTCGAACTCCTGCGGCGTGAGCAGCCGGGAGAACTGTTGCGGCAGCCCGGTCTCGGCCAGGGCCAGCAGGGAGCCGGCCTGCCAGAAGACGTTGGCATCGGCCGACGTGTCGGCCGCGTCATAGTTCACGGCTTGGCCGTCGCGCAGCTCAATGGCGTGCAGCCGGCCCCGTTCGGCGTCGCCCGGACCCACCCGCACCAGCGTGCCCTGCAGGTCGGGCGGGAGCACACCGTCCATCGGCAGGGGCGGGTTCATGGGGCGACCAACCTATCGGGGTATGGCAAGGTGGACGCATGCCCACGCTTTCGGAGGACCTCGCCTTTCGCGGCTTGATCCACCAGGTCACTGACCCCGCCCTCCTGGCTCGCCTCGACGCCGGGAGCCTCACCCTTTATGCCGGCTTCGACCCCTCGGCCGACAGCTTGCACGTGGGCAGCCTGTTGCAGCTCTGCACGCTGCGGCGCTTCCAGCTGGCCGGTCATCGGCCCATCTCGCTGGCCGGCGGCGGGACCGGGATGATCGGCGACCCCGGCGGCAAACTGGATGAGCGCATGCTGCTGACCCGGGAGGTACTGAACGGCTACCTGGAGGGCATCCGGCCGCAATTGAGCCAGTTCTTGGACCTCGACACCGCGCTCCTCCTCGACAACAGCGTCTGGCTGAGTGCCATGACCACGCTGGAGTTCCTGCGCGACGTGGGCAAGCACTTCACCGTCAATCAGATGGTGGGCAAGGAGTCGGTCAAGACGCGCTTCGAACGACCGGACCAGGGCATCTCGTACACCGAGTTCAGCTACATGCTGTTGCAGGCCTACGACTTCCTGCACCTGCACCGCGAGCACGATTGCGACCTGCAGATTGGCGGCAGCGACCAGTGGGGCAACATCACGATGGGGATCGAGCTCGTCCGCAAGGTATGCGGTGACGAGGTGTGGGGCCTGACCACCCCCTTGGTGGTCAAGGCCGACGGCACCAAGTTCGGCAAGACCGAGTCGGGCACGGTATGGCTCGACGCCAAGCGCACCAGTCCGTTCGCCATGTACCAGTTCTTCTTCAACGCACCCGACCAGGTGGTCGGGGCCTACCTGCGCTACTTCACCTTCCTGTCCCATCCCGAGATCGAGGACCTGGACGCCGAGACGACGGAGCACCCGCAGCGTCGGGCCGCCCAGCGGGCGCTGGCCCGTTCGGTGGTGGCCCTGGTGCACGGCGAGGGCGAGGTGGCCAAGTGCGAGGAGGCGTCGGCCGCCCTCTTCAACGAGCAGATCGCCGGGTTGAGCGAGGAGATGTTGCTGGCGGTGACCGAGGACGCACCCACCACCGATGTCACCCTGGCCGACGGGCTCGCCCTGGCCGACGCGCTGGAGCGGACCGGACTGGCCAAGTCACGCGGGGAGGCCAGGCGCACCATTGAGCAGGGCGGCGCCTACATCAACAACGTCCAACAGCGCGACGCCGGCCGCATCATAGGCCCGGACGACCTTTTGCACGGGACCTACATCGTGCTGCGCAAGGGCAAGCGCGACGTCCACGTGCTGCGGGCCGTATGAAGCGAAGTGCTGCCGTTGTCCTGGCCGCCTTGGTCGGACTGGGGCTGGCCGGGTGCGCCGGCGAGGATCAAAGAGGCACGTCGTCGCACCGCATGACCGAATGGGTCGGCGGCACCGGCTTTGGTGAGGACATCGGCACCCTTCTGGCCGACAACGCCCGGGTGCCCGAGGACGTGCCCAACGGCGACGGCGCCGTGCACGCCGCCTGCGGGACGCTCGAGGACGATGCCGAGATGGCCAACGACGAGCTGCCCACGCCCGATCAGCAGGTGACCGACTGGCTCTCCACTGCCTACGGCCTGGAGGGCACGGCCGGGGTCGAGTGCTATCAGGCCGGGAGTACCGACAAGGCGCTGCTGGCCAAATCGGCCCGGGCCACGGCCAAGGCGAAGGGGTTGATCGAGCGCTCCCTGGTGCGCATCCAGTCGATCGACAGCAAGGTGGTCTCGACCACCACGACCACCGACAATTCCGGCGGCATCTTCGGATGAGCGACGAGACCACGAGCGCCGACACCACCGACTTCGACCGCCACCGCCGCCGTGTCCTGTGGTCGCTCCCCACCGGCTTGTACCTGATCGGCAGTCGCCACGGCGAACGGTCCAATCTCATGACGGCCAATCTGGTGGTTCAGGTCTGCCTCGAGCCCAAGTTGGTGGCCGTCGCCGTGGAGGCCGAGTCGGTGACGGCGGGACTGGTGACGGCGACAGGGTGGTTCACTATCAGCCTGCTCGACCGAGCTGACAAGGACGTGATTCGCCGCTTCGTCAAGCCGGTGCCGGCTGAGGGGCAGACCGCAGGGATGCTGTCGGGTCACGCCGTCACCGACGTGGGACCGGACCGTCTGCCCGTGTTGACTGCCGCCATCGGATGGTTGTCGTGCCGCCTGACCCAGACGGACAGGTTGGGGAGCCACACGCTGTTCATCGGAGCGGTGGAGGAAGTGGGAGGAGAGCCCGCCGACGTGCTCCGCATGGAGGACACGCGCATGCACTACGGCGGTTGAAAACGAAAATTTACTCGGTGCTCTCTTTGGGCCGCAGGTCGATGCGCAGGGTCAGGATGCCGTCGACCAACTCGGCCTCGGCGTCGCCGATCATGGCGTAGTCGGTGAAGTCGCGCTGGGCCTGCTCGCGGAAGCGCTGGCGCTCGGGTCCTTCGATGGGCGGGATGCCCCGGGTGCGCACCGCCTCGGCCCGCTGACGGAAGCGGGCCACCATTTCTTGGGGATCGAACACCAGGCCAGCGTAGGCTCCCGAGCATGGAGTGGACGGCCGACACCATCGCCGAGCGGGTCTGGCTGGCCCTCGATGCGGCCGATCTGGACGAGTTCGCCCAATTACTGGATCCCGACGTCACGTGGGGTCCGCCGGGCGGCCAGGACACGTGCCGCAACAAGGAGCAGGTGTTGTCGTGGTATCAGAAGGGCCGAGCGGCCGGCACCCGGGCCACGGTGTCTGCAATGGAGGTGCATGGTGATCAATTGCTCGTCGGTCTGGCGGTGAGCGGCGGGTCCGATCCGGAGCGCTGGCAGATCCTCGTGGTCGGCCCGGGCGGGGTGACCGACATCCGCGGCTTCGAGGACCGGCAGACGGCGTTCGCCCGGCTGCGGCTGTAGCCCGGTCTGCGCCGAACGCCCCCGGGCAGCCACTACACTGGACCGGCGGTCAGGTTGGGGTACGAGCCTGGCCCCGGGGCGGGACGCGGTTCTGCGGCCCGGGTTGAGCAAGGAGTTCTCGTGAAAAAGGGACGCCACCGCCGGTTTGAAGAGGCGCGGAGTTTGAAGCGATCGGCCAGTGAGTCGACGGCACGCTGCGTCGAATGCGGCGCCGAGCCCGACGACGTGCACGCCACCTGGTGCCTGGCCGAAGAGGACACGTATGACCGCATCCTCGGCTCGACCCCCAAGGTCTCCTACGCCGAGGAAGACCCGCTGCTCAACGACTGAGGCGGCCCCAACACGCTGGGCTGGGCTACCGGTGGCTTGCGCCGGTTGCGCACCGCCGGATGGGGGAGCGGCACCCGCTCCACCCGCAGCCGGTCACGCTGGCGTAGGTAGGCGGCCAGTCGCTCGAAGACGGTGGCGCCGACCATGCGGGTCAGCTCGTCCTGCATCTCGCGGTAGACGGGCTGCGTGCCGACGAAGGCCTCGGGATCCTGGGTGCACCACCAGTGGAATTCGTCTCCCCCCTTGCCCCAGTGCTTGCGGTCCCACTGGCGGATGGTGGACGTCACGTGGCCGTCGTCGTTGTCGACCTCGTCCTCGCGCCGGAGCGGCAACTGCCAGCACACCTCGGGCTTGAGGCTGGTCGGGTTGACGCCGCGCTTCATGGCGGCCAGGTGGAAGGCGCAGCCGGGTCCCTCTTTGAAGTCGGGCCGGTTCAAGAAGATGCAGGCATCCTGGTGCAGCCGGGTGACCAGATCGCCCTCCTTGTTCCGGCGTATGACCTCTTTCTTCACCCCGTGGTTCTGCCACTCGTCCGGGGTGAGGGTGGCGGCCACCTTCTCGACCCGGCGGGCGTCCTTCTTATCGATGAAGTGGGCGCCGTAGCTGCAACAGCCCTGCACCAGCTCGGGGGCCGGACCGGTGAGCACGCCCTGGCAACCCTGACCGAAGATGCACTTCCAGTTGCTGGTCAGGAAGGTGACATCGAAGACCCAGGTGCGCTCCTCCTCGATGTCCTCGAACGAAACCCATTCTCTGGAATCGGCTGGAGGGCGGGCCACGGCAGGCACGATACTTCGTGCACGGGCCACGGTCGGTCCCCCTCGGCCGCGCAGCCCGTAGACTTACGCCATGGCCACTACGACCGAGACGACCACGCCCCTCGTGACGCTGACGCCCGATGCCCACCGCATCGTGCGCGACGCCATCAACCAAGAGCCGGAGCCGACCACACTGGCGCTGTGGCTCGAAGTGCGCGGCGTGACGGCCGGTGCGTTCGTCTACGACCTCTACTTCCAAGCCATGTCCGATGCGGCCGACGACGATGAGGTGCATTCCATCGACGACCTCGTCGTGGTCGTCCCCGCCACCAGCGTCGACCGCCTGCGGGGCGCCCGCCTGGAGTGGTCCGATGATGGTGACGGCGGCCTGGTGCTGGTCAACCCCAATACGCCGACGGTCGAGGAGGCCTCACCGGGCGTACCGCCTGAAGTCCTGGCACTCGGCATCACCGGCCCGCTGGCCCTGCGCATCACGAGTGTGCTCGAGCAGTCGGTCAACCCCTCCATCGCCAGCCACGGCGGCCGGGCCGACCTCATCGGCCTGGACGAAGCCCAGGGCCTGGCCTACCTGCGCCTCTCGGGCGGATGCCAGGGCTGCGCCATGTCGCAGATGACGCTGAAGCAGGGGATCGAGACGACGCTGCTCGAAGAGGTGCCCGAGCTGACCAAGGTGATTGACGTGACCGACCACGGTGGTGGAGAGAACCCCTTCTACGCCTGACCATGGCCAAGAAGAGTGGCGGGGACAAGGCGAAGGCGCCGGTCGAGCACTGGCAGGATCATCCTGAGGAGCACGACTACCCGGCGGCGGCCGCCTACCTCAGCCTGCTCTGTACGCCGGCCGACGCCAAGCGCCTGGTTATCGCTCTGAAGGCGGCGCCCATCGAGCACCGTAAGGCCAAGGACCTCCTGCGGGCGTCCACCCTGGCCCTGCTGCCGGCCGAGAACCCCCACGTCACCCGGGACCTGGCCAAGGTTACCAACGGCGCCGCGCTCTCACCGGTCCTGCTCGTCCGGGGCGACCTGTCCAAGGGCATGCCCCTGACCATCGCCGACGGGTACCACCGGGTCTGTGCCAGTTACCACCTCGATGAGAACGCCGACATCCCGTGTCATTTGGTCGATTGGGCCCGCCCCCGAAGCTCCAGAGGTCCCGCACCCGTCCAGTAGCGTGACTGCGTGCTGCGCTACCTGACCGCCGGAGAATCCCACGGGCGCGCCCTGGTCGTCACCGTTGAAGGACTTCCGGCTGGCCTCCCCGTACTGGCCAGCGACATCGCGGAGGAACTGGCCCGGCGCCGGCTGGGCTACGGCCGCGGCCCGCGCATGCGCTTCGAGGCCGACGAGATCACGCTCATCGCCGGCATCCGCCACGGCCGTACCCTGGGCTCGCCGGTGGCCATTGAGATCGGCAACTCAGAATGGCCGAAATGGACCGAGGAGATGTCCCCGGATCCGGGGGCCCCGGCCTCTGTCCTGACGCAGCCCCGCCCCGGCCACGCCGACATGCCGGGCATGCTCAAGTACGGCTTCGACGACGCCCGCGACGTGCTCGAGCGGGCGTCGGCCCGCGAGACGGCGGCCCGGGTGGCCGCCGGCACCCTGGCCAAGCTGTTGCTGCGCCATCTGGGCGTCACCATCGTCAGCCACATCGTGGGACTGGGCGAGGCCACCACGGCACCCGACAGCCCGCGTCCGGGACCGGCCGACCTGGACCTGGTGGACAAGAGTGAAGTGCGCTGCTTCGATCCGGCGGCCGAGGCCGCCATGATCGCCGCCGTCAAGGCGGCGGCCAAGGAGGGTGACTCGCTGGGCGGCGTGGCCGAGGTGTTGGCCTACGGCGTGCCGGTCGGCCTGGGCAGCCACGTGCATTGGGACCGCAAGCTGGATGCGTTGCTGGCCCAGGCGCTCATGAGTATCCAGGCCATCAAGGCGGTCGAGATCGGTGAAGGCTGGGACATGGCGACCCGCCGGGGCTCCGACGCCCACGACGCCATCCACTACACCGCCGAGGAGGGCTACGTGCGCCCGACGGCCCGGGCCGGCGGCATTGAAGGCGGCATTTCCAACGGTTCGCTGCTGGTGGCCCGGGTGGCCATGAAGCCGCTGGCCACCTTGAACCGACCCACGCTCGAGACGGTGGACATGGTGACCAAGGAGTCCACCGTCAGCTTCCGCGAGCGCACCGACGTCACCGCCGTGCCCGCCATGGGCGTGGTGGCCGAGACCATGACCGCGCTGGTGCTGGCCTCGGAGAGCCTGCGCAAGTTCGGCGGCGACTCCCTGGCCGAGGTGGTGCGCAACCGTGACGGCTTCATCGCGTCCTTGGGCAGTACGCCGTCGGCGGCCGCCGGCGGCGGATGACCCGGCGCATCCTGCTGGTCGGGATGATGGGCGCGGGCAAGACCACGGTGGGCCGGCTGGTGGCCGAGCAGCTGTGCTGGGAGTACCGGGACTCCGATGCCGACGTGGAGGCCGCCACCGGCCTGACCGTGCCCGAGCTCTTCGCCCGCGACGGCGAGACGGCCTTCCGTGATGCCGAGGCGGCCGTCCTCATGCGAGCCTGCGCCAGCACTGAACCGGTGGTCGTGTCGGTGGCCGGTGGCGCCGTGCTGCGGGCCGAGACCCGGGACCTCCTGACGGCCAGCGGCACCGTGGTGTGGTTGCGGGCCGAGCCGGCCACCCTGGCCCGGCGCGTGGGGGACGGGAGGGGCCGACCGCTCCTCGGTGACGACCCGGCCGCCGCGCTGGTGGTGCTGAACGCCGAGCGGGCGCCGCTCTACGCCCAGGTGGCCGACGTCACCATCGACGTCGACGATCTCTCGGCTCCGGTCGTGGCCGGGCGCATTGTGGACGCGGTGGCCTGATATGCGCGTGGTGCCGGTGGAGTTGGGCCAACGCTCCTACGACGTGATCATCGGTGACGGGGCGCGCCACGAGCTGGCCGGCGTGGTCCCGACATCGGCCCGCCGGGCCGTGGTGGTGACCCAGGATCCCATCGCCGACGCCGGCTGGCTGGACGATCTCCAGCCCGGCCTGCCCTTCGAGGTCTGCCGCATCGGCCAGGGTGAAGCCACCAAGACCATGGCCACCGTGGAGACGCTGTGCCGCCAGTTCGCCGCCCAGGGGCTCTCGCGTTCCGACGTGGTGGTGGCGGTCGGGGGCGGCATGGTGACCGACGTGGCCGGGTTCGCCGCCGCTTCGTACCACCGGGGCACCGCCGTCGTGCACATCGCCACCACGCTGCTGGGCCAGGTCGACGCCGCCATCGGCGGCAAGACCGGGGTCAACCTGCCCGAGGGCAAGAACCTGGTCGGGGCCTTCTGGCAACCGGCCGCCGTCCTGTGCGACACCGAGGTGCTGCGCTCGCTGCCCCGGCGCGAGTGGGCCTCGGGCCAGGGCGAGATGGCCAAGTACGCCTTCCTGGGCGACCCGCCCCTGGCCGGCCAGCCCATCGACGAGCAGGTGGCCCGCTGCGTGGCCATCAAGGCCGAGGTGGTGGCGGCCGACGAGCGCGAAGGGGACCGCCGCATGATCCTCAACTACGGCCACACCTTGGCCCACGCCCTCGAAGCGGCCGGCCTGGCCGACCATCCGGCCTGGGACCTGCGCCACGGTGAGGCCGTGGCCATCGGCCTGATGTTTGCCGCCCGCCTGGCCCAGCGCCTGGGCCGCATCGGGGAGGACCGGGTGACCGAACACCGCACCATCGTGGGCAGCTACGACCTGACCACCGAGCTGCCGAGCGACGCCGGCGCGGCCGAGCTGGTCGAATTCATGACCCGGGACAAGAAGGCGCACCAGGATCTGACCTTCGTCCTGGACGGGCCCGCTGGGGTCGAGCCGGTCCGTGGCGTCGCTCGGAGCGATGTCCTCGCTACCCTGGCTGACATGGGAGCACGGCCGTGAGCCTCATCGTCTTGCTGTCGGGACCTAACTTGAACCTGCTGGGGGAGCGCGAGCCCAGCATCTACGGCACGGCCACGTTGGCCGACCACGTGGCGCGCGCCGAGAAGACGGCCACCGACCACGGCTTCAGCCTCGAGCATCTCCAGTCCAACCACGAGGGCGAGCTGGTGCGGGCTGTCCACTCGGCCCGGGGCCGGGCCGCCGCCCTGGTCATCAACGCCGGAGCGCTCAGCCACACCTCGTGGTCGCTGCACGATGCGGTGGCCGCCTTCGACGGTCCCACGGTCGAGCTCCACCTCTCGAACCCGGCCGCCCGGGAGCCCTTTCGCCACCCCTCGGTCCTGGCCCCGGTGGCCGCCGGTGTCATCGCCGGCTTCGGTGGCCTGGGCTACGAACTCGCCATTGCCGCCGCCGTGCAGCTTGTGAAGGGAACGCCATGAACCAGAACGAATTGCCGCCCATGTCCGTCGCCGGTCGACTGGACCGTCTCCGCCAGGGCTTCGAGGATTACGACGCCCTCGTCGTCACCACGCTGCCCAACGTGCGCTACCTGACCGGCTTCGCCGGGTCGGCCGCCGTACTGGTGGTCACCCCCACCGGGGCGCTGCTCACCACCGACGGGCGCTACCGCACCCAGTCGGCCGAACAGGTGGGCCAGGCCGGAGCCGAGGTGGACATCGTCATCGGCGGGATGGGCGACCAGCGCAAGGCGGTGACCGACTTCGTGGGGGCCTCGGCCCGGATCGGGCTGGAAGCTGACAACGTCTCGTGGTCGGGCCAGCGCGTGTGGGCCGACCTGCTCAACACGGCCGAGCTGGTGCCGACCAGCAACGCGGTCGAGGCCCTGCGCGAGGTCAAGGACGAGGCCGAGATCGCCCGTATGGAACGGGCCGCCGCCATTGCCGACGCCGCCCTCTACGAGGTGCTGCCGCTCATGAGCACGGGTCTCACCGAAGAGGAGTTCGGCCTGGCCCTCGATACGGCCATGCGCCGCGGCGGCGCCGAGAGTGTGGCCTTCGAGACGATCGTGGCCGCCGGCGAGAACTCGGCCAAGCCGCACCACCACCCCGGCGCCCGGCCTATCCGCCACGGCGACCCGGTCGTGGTCGACTTCGGCGCCACCTACGAGGGTTACCGCTCCGACATGACCCGTACCTTCTGCGTGGGGGCCGAGCCCGCAGGGGAGATGGCCCGGGTCTTCGCCGTGGTGGGCGAGTCGCAGGCCGCCGGTGCGGCCGCCGTCCGGCCCGGCACCTCCACCAAGCAGGTGGATGACATCTGCCGGGCCATCATCGCCGACGCCGGCTGGGCCGACCGCTTCGAGCACGGGACCGGCCATGGCGTGGGCCTCGATATTCATGAAGCCCCCACGGTCAGCCAGTTGGGCACTGCTATCCTCGCCCCCGGCTTCGTCGTCACCGTCGAGCCCGGTGTCTACCTCCCCGGCATAGGTGGCGTCCGCATTGAGGACACCCTGGTGGTGACCGAGCACGGCAGCCGAGCCCTAACCCGATTCACGAAGGACATCCATGGCAGTCTCAACTAACGACCTCAAGAACGGCATGAGCCTCAACCTGCCCGAGGGTCTCTTCAGCGTCGTCGAGTTCCAGCATGTCAAGCCGGGCAAGGGCGGGGCGTTCGTGCGGACCAAGCTCAAGAACGTGCGCAGCGGCGCCGTCATCGAGCGCACCTACCGGGCCGACGAGAAGCTGGACCAGGCCATAATCGATAAGCGCGACATGCAGTTTCTCTACCGGGACGGCACCGACTACGTCTTCATGGACACCTCGAGCTACGAGCAGATGACGGTCGGTCCGGACCTCTTGGGCACGGCGCCCGACTACCTGAAGGAGACCGACGAGGTCAACCTGCAGATGTACAACGGCGAGATCGTCGGGGTGGAACTGCCGGCCTCGGTCGAGCTCAAGGTGGTCGAGACCGAGCCGGGGGAGAAGGGCGACCGTGTTTCGGGCGCCCGCAAGCCGGCCACCATGGAAACCGGGCTGGTCATTCAGGTCCCCCTCTTCGTCAACATCGGCGACGCCCTCAAGGTCGACACCCGTACCGGCGAGTACCTGACACGCGCTTGAGCGCCGCCCAGGTGGGTGACGCCGGCGCCCCGCGCCACCAACAACGCGAGCGAGCGCTCTCGCTGCTGTACGAAGCCGAACTCAAGGGCGAGAGCCCGACCCAGATTCTCGACGCCCAGCGCGTGACCCCCGACGACTACGTCTGCACGCTGCTGCACGGCGCCCAGGCCACCCGCGCCGAGGCGGACGAACGGATCACGGCGGCGTCGGTCGGTTGGCCCATCGACCGCATGGCCGTCATCGACCGCCTGGTCCTGCGTCTGGCCGTGGCCGAACTGCTCGACCCCGACGGTCCGCCGCTGGCCGTGGTCATTGACGAAGCGGTCGAACTGGTCAAGACCTACTCGACCGACGACTCCGGTTCGTTCGTCAACGGCATCCTTTCGACCATTGCGTCCGAGGTTCGCCCGGCCTGAGTGTCCTGAAAGGCCGGAGTGGAACACACGGCAATGAGCAGGTCCTCGGGGCTCAACAGGCGGGCCGTGGTCTGACCCCACGGCTCGACCCGAGCGCCATGGAGGAGCCGGTAGCCCTTGGCCCCGAGTTCGGCTGCTGCCGCGGCCACGTCCGCCACCTCGAACTCGATGCTGGCCTGTGGGACCGGAACCTCCGCCGGCCACTGCGTCGTTCCGAAGCAGGCCTGGGCCGCCTCGGGCAGGGGCCAGAGACCAAAATGCTTGGCACCCTCGACCGCATGGGTGAACACGTAGTCGCCTTCGTGACCTTCGAAGTCCAAGCCCAAAGCGTCGGCGTAGAAGGTCCGGGAGGCCTCCGTGTCCCGCACGATCGGGGCGATGCTGGTGACAAACAGGATCTCCATGGGATCGCTCCTTCCGGGTTGCCTCCTGAAAATTCCTGACAACCCCCTTGCGTGATCCATACCCGGGGCGCACCCTTCCATTCGGCTGGATGGATGAGGCAGCCGCGCTAAGGTCTGTACCTGACCGTGAAGTGAGTCCCGTGAGGCTCATACGGACAGGAGGAGCAGTGGCCGAACGCGAACGTAGTCATACGCGACCCCTCGGTGGCGTATTCGTGGCCCACTCCCAAGTCCTTTCCGCCTCCGATGTGCAGCGCGCCCTGACGCGCATGGCGCACGAGGTGGTCGAGCGCAATGGCGGGTTGGAAGACGTCGTCGTGGTCGGCCTGCAGACCGGTGGCGTGCCCCTGGCCACCCGGATGGCCGAGACCCTCAGCCAGATCGAGGGCGTCGATGTGCCCATCGGCAGCCTCGATGTGGCGTTCTACCGCGACGACATCGGCCTGCGGCCCGTGCTGCCCGAGGCCGTCACCAACATCCCCGACGACCTGGCCGGCAAGGTGGTCATCCTGGTCGACGACGTGCTCTTTACCGGCCGCACGATCCGGGCCGCCCTCAATGCCCTCAATGATTTCGGCCGGGCCCGCGCCGTGCAGCTGGCCGTCATGGTCGATCGCGGTCACCGTGAGCTGCCCATCCGGCCCGATTACGTGGGCAAGAACCTGCCCACCCGTCGGGAAGAGATGGTCGACGTCGGCGATGACGGCGTGTGGATCGGCACCTTGGAGAACAAGTGAGCCGGCCCAACCACCTGCTCTCGGTGGCCGACCTGGGCGTCGACGGCATCGCCGAGGTCCTGCGGGTGGCCGAGGCCTTCGCTGAAGTTGAACGCCGATCCATGCCCAAGGTGCCCACCCTGCGCGGCAAGGTGGTGGCCACCCTCTTTTTCGAGGAGTCGACCCGGACCCGCCTCTCTTTCGAGACGGCGGCCAAGCGACTCTCGGCCGACGTGCTCTCCCTGGCCGTGGCCAACTCGTCGGTCAAGAAGGGCGAGTCACTGCGCGACACCGTCGAGACGGTCGAGGCCCTGGGCATCGACTGTCTGATCATCCGGCACTCCTCGTCGGGAGCACCGCACCAGGTGGCGCGCTGGGCCACGCGGGCCCGGGTCATCAACGCCGGCGACGGCTGGCACGAGCACCCGACCCAGGCGCTGCTCGACTGCTTCACCGTGCGCCAGGTCCTGGCCGAACGCAAGGGAGCGGCACCCGAAGAACTGGGCATCGAATGCTTCGAGGGCCTCCGGGTGCTCATCGTCGGCGACATCCGGCACAGCCGGGTGGCCCGCTCCGAGGTACTGGCCTACGCCGCCCTGGGAGCACACGTCACCCTGGCCGCCCCCGGCAGTTTGTTGCCCCCTTCGCTCGAAGGCTGGCCGGTCACGGTGGCCGACGACTTCGATGCCGCCTTGGCCGATGCCGACGTGGTCTCGCTCCTGCGCCTCCAAGCCGAGCGGGGAAGCGGTTCCTTCGTGCCCAGCCTGCGCGAGTACACGGCCGGCTGGGGCTTGACGGCCCGCCGGGTGGCCCACCTGCGTGAGGACGCCATCGTCACCCACCCCGGACCGATGGTGCGCGGGGTGGAGATTGCCTCCGATGTGGCCGACCTGCCCCGCACCGTGGTCACCCAGCAAGTGACCAACGGCGTGGCCGTCCGCATGGCCATCCTCTTCCTGCTGCTGGGCGGGGAATGGCCCGGAGAGGACGCCCGTGCCTGAGTTCACCGTGGTCATACAGGGCGGTTCGGTCGTCACGCCCGACGGTCTGCAGCGACGAGATGTGGCCATCAAGGGCGACACCATCGTGGCCGTCGAAGAGCGCGTGGAGGCCCCCAAGGGCGCCACCATCCTCAACGCCCAGGACTGCCTGATCGGTCCCGGCCTGGTCGACCTGCACACCCATCTGCGCCAGCCCGGACGTGAGGAAGCCGAAACGGTCGAGAGCGGCGCCCGGGCCGCCGCCCTCGGTGGCTACACCGCCGTCGTCGCCATGCCCAACACCGAACCGGCCATCGACACGGCCGGAGTGGCCCGCGACGTCCTGGCCCTGGGTCGTACCGCCGTGGCCGAAGTGGCGGTGGCCGGCGCCATCACCGTCGGCCGGGCCGGTCAGGCTCTGGCCCCCATGGGCGAGCTGGCCGCCCTGGGCGTCCACCTCTTCACCGACGACGGCGCCGGAGTCCAAGACGGCGGCCTCATGCGCCGAGCCCTGGATTACGCCAAGGGCCTGGGCGTGACCCTGGCCCAGCACTGCGAAGACGAATGTCTGGCCAGCGGGGGAGCCATGCACGAGGGTTGCTGGTCCAGTCGCCTCGGCCTGCCTGGCATTCCCGCCGCGGCGGAGGAGTCAATGGTGGCCCGCGACATCCAGCTGGCCCGCCTCACCGGCGCACCGGTGCATTTCCTGCACCTGTCCACCGCCGGTTCGGTGGCGTTGGTCCGCCAGGCCAAGGCCGAGGGCCTGCCGATCACCGCCGAGGCGGCGCCCCACCACATGCTGCTGACCCACGCCGAGATCGAGGGGTACGACCCGGTCTTCAAGGTCAACCCGCCCCTGCGGGCCGAGGCCGACGTAGCGGCCGTGATCGCCGGGCTCTGTGACGGCACCATCGATGCCATCGCCACCGATCACGCGCCCCATGCCCCCGAGGCCAAGGACGTCCCCTTCGACCAGGCCCCGCCCGGCATGCTGGGCCTGCAGACGGCGCTCCCCATCGCCTGGCAGGTGCTCTCACCCCATCTCGGCCCGGCCCGGATCTTTGCCCTCATGAGCACGCAGCCCGCCGCCATCGCCCGTCTCACCGGGAGCGACCCCCGACCCGCCGGCCACAGCGCGCACGGTGGGACCATCGCCGCCGGTCAGACGGCCAACGTCTGCGTGTTCGACCCGACGGCCACGACGACGGTCGACCCGACCCGCCTGGCCAGCCGCAGCCGCAACACGCCCTACGCCGGCCGGAGCTTCACCGGAGCCGTTCGACACACCGTGCTGCGGGGCGAAGCGGTCGTCATCGACGCGGCGGCGCAGCGATGAGTACGGACGATCGTCAACCTGCCCTGCTGGTGACCGCCGACGGCACCGTCTTCGCCGGTGAGGCAGCCGGCGCGCCCATCCCGATCGCCACCGGGGAGCTGGTCTTCAACACGGCCATGAGCGGGTACCAAGAAGTGATCTCGGACCCGTCCTACGCCGGACAGGTGGTGGCCTTCACCAGCACGCACATCGGCAACTACGGCACCAACGCGGACGACGACGAGGCCACGGCACCCCACTGCCTCGGAGTGGTTGTTCGCGACCTCACCGTCACGCCCTCGAACTGGCGGTCCGCCGAGGGCGTCGAGGCCTTCCTTGTCCGGCACGGCATCCCCGCGCTCACCGGCGTCGACACGCGGCGCCTGACCCGGTACCTGCGTCAGGCCGGTGCCGTGCCCTGCGCCTTCGGGACCGCACCCGAAGCCGAACTGCGGGCGGCCGCCGCCGCGGCCATCGGCACCGACGGTCTGGACCTGGTCAGCGGCGTCACCCGGTCGGCCTCCGCCACCTACGGCGACGGCCCCCTGCGCATCGTGGCCTTCGACTTCGGGGTGAAGTCCACCATGATCCGTCAGTTGGCCGCCCTGGGCACCGTGACCGTGGTGCCGGCCCGCACCTCGGCCTCCGACGTGCTAGCGCTCGAACCCGACGGGGTGTTCCTCTCCAACGGCCCCGGCGACCCGGCCGCCCTGCCCGGTCCGACCGGCACCATCGCCGATCTCATCGGTAGCGTCCCCATCTTCGGTATCTGCCTGGGCCATCAGCTCCTGGCCACCGCGCTGGGCGGCTCCACCTTCAAGCTGCCCTTCGGCCATCACGGGGCCAATCACCCGGTCCAGCGACTCTCGACCGGAGTGGTCGAGATCACGAGCCAGAACCACAACTATGCGGTGACGCCCGATTCGATTCCCGACGCCGAGATCACCCACCGCAATCTCAATGACGGGGTGATCGAGGGTTTCCGCTCGCTCAAAGCAGCCGCCTTCTCCGTGCAGTACCACCCCGAGGCGGCGCCCGGACCCCACGACGCCCGCTACCTCTTCGATGAGTTCCGGAACCTCATCGGGCCACCGGCCGCTACCGGTTCACGCTGATGCCCCGCCGCGATGATCTGAAGACCATATTGGTGATCGGCTCCGGCCCCATCGTCATCGGTCAGGCCTGCGAGTTCGACTACTCGGGCACCCAGGCCTGCCGTGTCCTGCGCGAAGAGGGCTACCGGGTGGTGTTGGCCAACTCGAATCCGGCCACCATCATGACGGACCCGGCCACGGCCGATCAGACCTACGTCGAACCGCTCGACACCGATGTGCTGACCGCCATCATTGAGAAGGAGCGGCCGGATGCCCTGCTGCCGACCCTGGGTGGTCAGACGGCCTTGAACCTGACCATGGAACTGGTCGAGCTGGGCGTGCTCGAGCGCTACGGCGTCGAGGTCATCGGCGCCCGACCCGACGCCATCTCGACCGCCGAGGACCGCGACCGCTTCAAGGCCGCCATGGAGGAGATCGGGCTGGAGGTGCCGCAGTCGGGCTTTGCCCACTCGTTGAGCGAAGCCGAGGAGATCGCGCAGGAGATCGGGTACCCGATCATGGTGCGGCCCAGTTTCATTCTGGGCGGCAAGGGCACCGGTATCGCCCAGGACGCCGAGCACTTCACGCAGCTGGCGGTCGAGGGGCTGGCCGCCAGCCCGGTGGGGCAGATCCTGGTCGAGAAGTCCATCGCCGGCTGGAAGGAGTACGAGCTCGAGGTCATGCGCGACGCGGCAGACAACTGCGTCGTCGTCTGTTCCATCGAGAACTTCGACCCCATGGGCGTGCACACCGGGGACTCCATCACGGTGGCGCCGGCCCAGACCTTGAGCGACGTGGAATATCAGGCCATGCGCGACGACGCCTTCGCCTGTCTGCGCCGGGTCGGGGTCGAGACCGGCGGTTCCAACGTGCAGTTCGCAGTGGATCCGGCGACCGGTCGTCGGGTCATCATCGAGATGAACCCGCGGGTGTCGCGCTCCTCGGCCCTGGCCTCGAAGGCCACGGGATTCCCCATCGCCAAGATCGCCGCCCGCCTGGCCGTGGGGTACCTGCTCGACGAGATCCCCAACGACATCACCCGGGCCACCCCGGCGTCGTTCGAACCGACCATCGACTACGTGGTGACAAAGATCCCCCGCTGGGCCTTCGAGAAGCTGCCGGGCGCTGACGGGGTACTGGGCACCCGCATGCAGTCGGTGGGCGAAGTGATGGCCATCGGGCGCACGTTCTGCGAGTCGTTGCAGAAGGCCCTGCGCTCCCTCGAACAGGGCCGGGCCGGTCTCAACGCCGATCCCAGCGAGACCGACCTCGATGCGTACGACGACGACGCCCTGCTGGACAAGGTGGCCGTGGCCACGCCGGATCGCATCTTCGAGTTGGAAGCGGCGTTGCGCCGGGGCACCAGCGTCGAGGTCATCGTGCAGCGCACCGGTATCGACCCCTGGTTCATCCGCCAGGTCGAGCGCATCACCGCCGAGCGGGCCCGCATCGAGGCCGCTCCGACGCTGGACAAGGCGGGCTATCTCAAGGCCAAGCGGCTCGGGTTTTCGGACGCTCAGCTGGCGTACCTGCGGGGCAGCACCGAAGCAGAGGTGCGAGCGGATCGACTCCGCCTCGGCGTGCGCGCCACCTTCAAGACGGTCGACACCTGTGCCGCCGAGTTCGAGGCCTTCACGCCGTACCACTACGCCACCTACGAGGAGGAGGATGAGATCCGACCGTCCGAGCGGGACCGGGTCATCATTCTGGGTTCGGGTCCCAACCGCATCGGGCAGGGCATTGAGTTCGACTATTGCTGCGTGCACGCCTCCATGACCTTGCGCGATGCCGGCTACGAGACCGTCATGATCAACTGCAACCCCGAGACGGTGTCGACCGACTACGACACCTCGGACCGGTTGTACTTCGAACCGCTCACCTCCGAGGATGTGGCCAACGTGCTCGACGCCGAAATGGCTGCCGGCGGCCGGGTCGTCGGCATCATCGTCTCGCTGGGCGGGCAGACCCCGCTCAAACTGGCCGGCACACTGCCGCCCGAGTTGGTTCTGGGCACCAGCCCGGCCTCCATCGATCTGGCCGAGGACCGGGAGCGCTGGAACGCCCTGTGCGAGACCCTCGGCATTCCGCAACCTCCCGGCGGCACGGCCACGACGACGGCGGAAGCGCTGTCTATCGCCGGACGCGTCGGATACCCGGTGCTGCTGCGCCCCAGTTACGTCCTCGGTGGTCGGGCCATGGAGATCGTCTATGACGACGAGGCCGTGCGCCGCGTCATGCACACCTTGTCGACCGGCGTCCTGGCCCGTGAGGGCGGAGTGACAGCCGAGCGGCCGGTCCTGGTCGACCGCTTCTTGGAGGACGCAGTGGAAGTCGATGTCGACGCCGTACGCGACAGCGCGGGCGAGATCCTGATTGCCGGGATCATGGAGCACGTCGAAGAAGCCGGTGTGCATTCGGGCGACTCCGCCTGCGCCCTACCGCCGCAGTCCCTCAGCACCGAGGTCCTGGCCGCGTTGGAGCTCCACACGAGGGCACTGGCCGAGCATCTCAACGTCTGCGGCCTGATCAACGTGCAGTTCGCCGTCAAGGACGGTCAGGTCTACGTACTCGAGGCCAATCCCCGGGCCAGCCGCACCGTTCCGTTCGTAGCCAAGGCGACCGGGGTCCCCCTGGCCATGGTGGCGTCCCGGGTCATGGTGGGCCAGACCCTGGTCGAGTTGCGGGCCGAAGGCCTCCTCCCGCCCGATGCCGTCGGCCATGTGCAGACGCTCGACCACGTCAGCGTGAAAGAGGCGGTCCTGCCCTTCGACCGCTTCCCCGGGGTCGACACCCTGCTCGGTCCCGAGATGCGCTCCACCGGTGAAGTGATGGGCGTCGACGTGACCTTCGGGCTGGCTTTCGCCAAGAGCCAGATGGCGGCCGGCACCCGCCTGCCCGACTCGGGCACCGTCTTCATGTCGCTGGCCGACCGTGACAAGCCGGCCGGTCTGGAGGTGGCCCGCACGTTCGTCTCCTTGGGCTTTGCCATGGCGGCCACCCTGGGTACCGCCGGCTACCTGCGGGCCAACGGCATCACGGTGGACACGCTGGTGGCCAAGGTGGGAGAGGAGGGTGTGGCGTCCGACGCCGTGGACCTCATTGCCCAGGGCAAGGTCCAGCTGGTCATCAACACCCCCCGGGGCCTCGGGCCCCGGGCCGATGGACAGCACATCCGGATGGCGTCCATCACCTACCACGTCCCCTGTCTGACCACCCTGGCCGCGGCCCGGGCCGCCGCCGGCGGCATGGCCGAATCGCGCGCCCACCCCCTGGTCGTCCGCTCGCTCCAAGAACTTCACGCCGCCGTCGGTCACACCGCCCCATGAGCCGGGGGACCGGCGACCTGAGTACCCGGGTGGGCTCGGTGGTCTTGCCCAATCCGGTGATGACGGCCTCTGGCACTTCGGGCCATGGCGCCGAGTTGGGTGACTACGGCGATCTGAGCCAGCTCGGGGCTGTGGTGGTGAAGTCGCTCTGCGTCAATCCCTGGCCGGGGAACCCCTCGCCGCGCGTGCACGAGGTCGGCGCCGGCATGCTGAACAGCGTCGGGCTGCAGGGTCCCGGCTTGGCTGCCTGGTTGCGGGATGACCTCCCGGCCCTGGCCGCCACGGGCGCCCGGGTCGTCGTGAGCATCTGGGGCCAGACCGTGGCCGACTACACCGAGGCGGCCGCCCTGCTGGCCCAGGCGCGTGATGACGGAGCCGAACTGCACGGCGTCGAGATCAACGTCAGCTGCCCCAATGTTGAGGACCGCTCCCGCATGTTCTCCCACTCGGCCCGCGCCACGGCCGAGGTCATCGCGGCCACCGAGTGTGGACTGCCCCGCTGGGCCAAGCTCAGTCCGAACGTCCCGGCCATCACTGATATCGCGGCTGCCGCGTTGGAGGCGGGAGCCGAGGGTCTGACGTTGACCAACACCTTGCTCGGTCTGGCCCTTGATCCGCGCACGGGACAGCCGGTTCTCGGGGCGGGTGGAGGCGGCTTGTCGGGCGGCCCCGTGCATCCGGTGGCGCTGCGCGCCGTGTGGGAATGCCGGGCCGCCTTTCCCGACGCCGCCATTATCGGGGTGGGCGGGATCTTCTCGGGCTCCGACGCGCTGGAGTTCCTCTTGGCAGGGGCCGACGCCGTGCAGGTGGGGACGGCCACCTTCCGTGATCCCCGGGCGCCGTGGAAGGTGCTGCGCCAACTGGCGCGCTGGTGTGCCCGGCACGGCACCACCGTCGAAGACCTGCGCGCCGAAGCCCGGACACGTCGCACAATGACACCCGCACAATGACGCTGGAAAGGAACTGACCGTGCACGCACTCCCCGCAAGCTTCGGCCTGCGCACGGCGGAAGCCGTACAGAAATACGGGCCGCTCTGCGCCGGCATCGATCCCTCGGGCGACCTGTTGCGGTCATGGGGACTCACCGATGATGTAGCCGGACTGCGCGCGTTCTGCGCCGCGTGCATTGAGGGCTTCAGCGGCACGGTAGCCATCGTCAAGCCGCAGGTGGCGTTCTTCGAGCGTCACGGGTCGGCCGGCCTGGCCGAGCTGGAACGTCTGCTCTCCCTGGCCCGCCAGGCCGAGCTCCTGGTGTTGGCCGATGCCAAACGGGGTGATATCGACTCCACCGCGGCGGCCTACGCCGACGCCTGGCTCGGACCGCACAGCCCGCTGGCCGCCGATGCCGTCACCGCTCACCCGTACCTCGGGTTGGCCGCGCTGGCCCCCATGCTCGATCTGGCCGGACAGCAGGGCCGCGGCGTGGTGGTGGTGGTGCGCAGTTCGAATCCCGAAGGGCGATCACTCCAACAGGCGGTCACCGGTACCGGACTGGCGGTGGAGGACGCGCTCCTCACCGAGATCGCCGATTGGAACACGTCGGACCGCGTCCCCGTCGGCACCATCGGTGCTGTCATCGGCGCCACCCTCGAACCATCGGCGTTCCCGTTGGCCCAGCTGGGAGGGGTGATTCTCGCCCCCGGCCTGGGTGCCCAGGGCGCCGGTCCGGCCGATGTGGCGGCCCGATTCGCCGGCCTGCCGCTGGGGAGCGTCATCGCCAGTACGTCCCGTGGCCTGCTGGCCGCTGGACCGGACCCTACGGAACTGCGCCAGGCGGCCCGCGAACTGAACGAGAAACTGGCGAGCCTGATGGGCTGAGGTGCGCTTACGCGGATGAACGGGGGGAACAGAGGCGCTATGGTCTCGCCCATGCCGCAACCTCCCGCACTCACTCCCGAGCAGCGTGCCGCTGCACTTGAAAAGGCCGCCAGGGTTCGCCGTGAGCGGGCCGAGGTGAAAGAGAAGCTCAAGATGGGCAACCTCACGCTGGCCGAGCTCCTGACCCAGGCCGATGCCGACGAGACCGTTGGCAAAATGAAGGTGGTCTCGGTGCTCGAGTCGCTGCCTGGTCTCGGCAAGGTCAAGGCACGCCGCCTCATGGAGACCGTTGGTATCAGCGACAGTCGCCGCCTGCAGGGTTTGGGCGCCAAGCAGCGCGAAGCGTTGCTCAAAGAGACTGCCCGCTAAGCCACTGATTTTCGTGCTGATCGGCCCCGGAGGGGCCGGCAAGGGCACGCTCGCAGCTGAATTGGTGGCCAGGGATCCCACGCTCTGGCTGAGTCGGAGTTGGACGACCCGTCCACCCCGACCCGGTGAACGCGAGCGCAACGCGTACGTCTTCGTCGACCGGACCACGTTTGAGGAAGCTGTCGAACAGGGCGGCTTTTTCGAGTGGGCCGAGTTCCTGGGCAACCTCATGGGAACACCCATTCCCAGCCCGCCCGACGGCGCCGACGTCCTGCTCGAGATCGATATCCAGGGAGCGGAACAAGTGCGGGCGCAGCGTCCGGACGCCACCGTGATCCTGCTGCTGCCACCGTCGGTGGAGGTGCAGGCGGCCCGCCTGGCCGCCCGCGGCGACGACGAGGATCACATCCGCCGCCGGGTGGAAAAAGGGCTGCTCGAGGTGGAGAGCGGTCGTCGCATAGCCGACTACACCGTGGTCAACGACGACCTTGGTCAGGCCATGGCCGACCTGACGGCTATAGTTGATCGGACCCGAACGGCTGTAGGACGAGCCGCGAACCCGGAGGACACCTGATGGCCCAAGGCCGCAATACGCTCATGGACCCACCCATTGAGGAACTGTTGGACAAGGTCGACTCCAAGTTCACGCTGGTCGCGCTGGGTTCAGCCCGGGCCCGCCAGGTGAACTCGTACTACAACAGCCTGGGCGAGGGCCTCGGCAAGGTCGTGCCGCCGCAGGTGGCGTCCGCGTCCGGGAAGCCCGTTTCCATCGCATTCGAAGAGATCGCTGCCGGCAAGGCCACCTACACCCGCCCCGATCCCGAAGAAGAGGCCGCCTTGGCCGCCGCCATTGCCGATGCCGCCGCCGCTGAGCAGCAGGGCGAGATTTCGTCGGACCTCTCCGAAGTGGCCGAAGTGTTCGACACCATTGTCTCCGAGGCCGTCGGGGACGAGGACCCGACCGCGAGTTAGTCGGATCAGGGCGCGGCGGGGTTTCGCCGATGGCCGACGTCGTGCCAACTCCCACGTCCCGGATCGTTCTGGGTGTCTGCGGAGGCATCGCTGCCTATAAGGCCGTTGAGGTATGCCGCCAGCTGGTCGATGCCGGCCACCACGTGGTGCCCGTACTGACCAAGGAAGCGACCCGATTCGTGGGTGCCCTGACCTTCTCGGCCCTGGCCTCCGAGCCGGCGCAGTCGTCCCTCTGGGACGAGGCCAGCCCGATCCCGCACACCCGCCTGGGGCAGCAAGCCGATCTCATTTTGGTGGCTCCGGCCACGGCTCACTTCATTGCGCGCGCCGCTGCCGGTCTGTCCGACGATCTGTTGACGGCCACCCTGCTGGCCACCCGGGCCCCGGTCGTGATCTGCCCGGCCATGCATACCGAGATGTGGGAACACCCCTCGGTCCAGGAGAATCTCGACACGTTGCAGCGCCGCGGCGTGATCATCGTGCCCCCCGAAAGCGGACGGTTGGCCGGGGGCGATTCCGGAGAGGGTCGACTGGCCGACCCCGAGGTGATCGTGAACCGGGCCCTCGCCGTGCTCGAACCGCGTACCCCGGCCCGGGCCGATCTGGTGGGTCGCCGCGTGGTGGTCAGCGCCGGCGGCACCCGCGAGCCGCTCGACCCCGTGCGCTTCATCACCAACCGGTCCTCGGGCAAGCAGGGCCACGCGCTGGCCGAAGCGGCAGCCCGGCGTGGTGCCACCGTCACGTTGGTGTCGTCCTCGCCCCTGCACCTGGCGACGGACGTGAGCGCGTCGATAACCCGGGTAGCGGTCGACACCGCGGCCGAGATGGAACAGGCCATGCAGCGTGCTTGCGCCGACGCCGACGTGGTGATTATGGCCGCCGCCGTGGCCGATTTCCGGCCCAAGGTGGCGGCCGAGCGCAAGCTGTCCAAGGAGGACGGGCTGCCTGAGCTGGTGCTCGAGCCCACGCCGGACATCCTGGCCGGGCTGGCGGCGCAGCGGCGCCCCGACCAGATCCTGGTGGGGTTTGCCGCCGAGACCAACGATGTGCTCGAGCGGGGTCGCCGGAAGTTGACACGCAAGGGTGTCGACCTCCTGGTCGTGAACGACGTGAGCGCCGACGGTGTCGGCTTCGATTACGACACCAACGAAGTGACGATCCTGGGCGCCGATGGAACAACCGTTGCAGTCGCCAAGACATCGAAGTCCGCAGTGGCCGATGCCGTATTGGATAGGGTGATCGCCCACCAGAGAGAGAAGTGGAGTTCCACGTGAAGACGACGTTCACCTCGGAATCAGTCACCGAGGGTCACCCCGACAAGATGGCCGATCAGGTCTCCGATGCCGTCCTGGACGCCATGCTGGAAGGCGACCCCTCGAGCCGGGTGGCCTGTGAGTCGCTTTTGACGACCGGTCTGGTGGTAGTAGCCGGCGAAGTGACGACGTCGACCTACGTCGACATCCCGGCCATCGTGCGCCAGACCGTGTGTGAGATTGGCTACGACAACGACGCCTACGGCTTCAACGGCAACACCTGTGGCGTCCTGGTCTCCTTGGACTCCCAGTCGCCCGACATCGCCCAGGGTGTGGACACCGCATTCGAGTTCCGTACCGGGTCCGGTGGCGAGGACACGATGAACGCCCAGGGCGCCGGCGACCAGGGGATGATGTTCGGCTACGCCTGCGATGAGACACCCGACCTCATGCCCTTGCCGATCTGGCTGGCCCACCGCCTCTCCGAGCGCCTGGCCCAGGTTCGGCGCGCCGGCGCCGTGCCTTACCTGCGCCCCGACGGCAAGACCCAGGTCTCGGTGGTCTACGAAGACGGTCGACCGATTCGCATCGACACCGTCCTCATCTCCACGCAGCACGCGCCCGGTATCGATCTGGAAGAGCAGCTGCTGCCCGACCTCACCGAGCACGTCATCAACCCGCTGCTGCCCACCGATCTCGACACCGAGGGTGTGCGCATTCTGGCCAACCCGACGGGTATCTTCGAACTGGGTGGCCCCCACGCCGACACCGGCCTGACCGGTCGCAAGATCATCGTCGACACCTACGGCGGCATGGCTCGCCACGGTGGCGGTGCCTTCTCGGGCAAGGACCCTTCGAAGGTGGACCGTTCCGCCGCCTACGCCGCCCGCTGGGTGGCCAAGCACGTGGTGGCCTCCGGTGCGGCCAAGCGATGTGAGGTCCAAGTGGCCTACGCCATTGGCGTGGCCCACCCGGTCTCACTCATGGTGGAGACGTTCGGCTCTCACACGGTCGATCCCGAAAAGATCTCCGATGCCGTCCGCGCCGTCTTTGACCTCCGCCCGGCTGCCATCTCCCGTGACCTCGACCTGCGCCGCCCGATCTACAAGAAGACGGCGGCCTACGGTCACTTCGGTCGGTCCGAGAAGGATTTCACCTGGGAAGCCACGCCGCGGGTCGACGACCTGCGGTCTGCCCTCGGCCTCTAAACGGTCGAGCCACATCTGACCGGGAGCACGACGACCGGTCGCCGCATCGTGCGCGTGCGCACCGATGTGGCCGCGCTGGCCAAGCCCTTCGATTACGCCGTCCCCGACTCGTGGCATGACGAGATCGCCGTCGGCACGCGGGTACGGGTCGTCCTGCATGGCCGGCGGGTCGGCGGCTGGGTGGTCGAGGACGATGTGGAACCGCCGGCCGGCATCGCCGTACAGCCACTCAAGACGTGGTCGGGTTGGGGCCCCCCGGCCTCCGTCGTCGAGCTGGTGGAGTGGGCGGCCTGGCGCTGGGCCGGTCCGGTGTCCTTCTTCTTAGGGGCGGCCTCACCCGCCCAGGTGGTGCGCCGGCTGCCGGCGTCAGCCCCCGGGCCCTCGAGCTCGGGCCAAGCACCATCTGCCAGCAGTTCACTCATCGACCTGGCCACGGGAGCGCTCGCTAAGACAGAAACCTCGGTGCTGCGCATCGCTCCGACTACGGACCTGTTGGATCTGGTCACCGCCGTGCTCGACGATCCGAGTGTGTCCACCCGGGAGGGCGGGGTCCTGGTACTGGTGCCGTCGCTGGGCTGGGCCGAACGCCTGACCGAGCGCCTGGTGCGCCGGGGCTACGGGGCGACAACCCGTTGGGATGAAGCCCGGGCGGGTTGGCCGGTGGCGGTAGGCACGCGCGTGGGGGCGTGGGCGCCGCTGCCAAGTCTGGCCGCGGTGGTCGTCCTCGATGCGCACGACGAGGCCTACATCGAAGAAAGCAGCCCCACCTACAGTGCGGTCGAGGTGGCGGTCGAACGGGCCCGTCGTCAGGGCGTGCCCTGTCTGCTCACCTCACCGTGTCCACCCGCCGTGGTACGCCACGGGAGAGAGACGCTCACGATGTCGGCGTCGGAGGAGCGAGCGGGTTGGCCCGCCATCGAATGCGTGGATCGGCGGGGAGCCGATCCACGTCTGGGCCTGTTCTCCGAGGAGTTCGTTCGCCTGGCTCGATCCGTGCTCGACGAGGAGGGGACGCGGCGCGAGCGTGGTCCGTTGGTCTGTGTGTTCAACCGGACCGGCCGAGCCCGCCTGCTGGCTTGCGTCCACTGCGGGGAACTGGCCCAGTGCGCGGCCTGCGGTGCGGCCGTCCACCAGGTCGAGGGTGGCTTGCGCTGTCCGCGCTGCCACGAAGAGCGCCCCATGGTCTGCGCCGCCTGTGGTCGTCTCCGCATGAAAACGCTGCGCGTCGGCGTGAGCCGGTTGCGCGAGGAATTGTCCGCCCTGCTCGGGGTCGAAGCCGGTGAGGTCACCGGGGCCGTGGCGGACGGCGATCTGCCCCAGTCACCCGTCCTGATCGGGACCGAGGCCGTGCTGCACCGGGTGCGCCGGGCCGCCGCCGTCGCCTTCCTCGATATTGACCTCCATCTGTTGGCCGCTCGCTTCAGCGCCACCGACGAGACGTTGGCCCTGCTGGTGCGCGCCTCCCGCCTGGTCGGGCCCAGACGGGCCGGCCCCTCATCGGCCCGGGTGCTGGTGCAGACGCGGGTGCCCGATCATCTGGTACTCACCAGCGCGGCCCGGGGTGACCTGTCCGAAGTGCTCGATGACGACGCCACCATGCGTCAGGTCGCCGGCCTGCCGCCCTTCGCCGCGCTGGCCGCTGTGTCGGGACCACTGGCCCCGCCGTATCTTGTCGCCCTCCGCGGTGCCGGTTCAGACCGCGGCATTTCGGTCACCGAACTGCCCGACGGGCGCCACCTGGTTCGGGCCGCCGATCACAACGCCCTGTGTGATCTCCTGGCTGAGGTACCCCGTCCGCCGGGCCGCGGTCTGCGCATCGCCGTCGATCCTCAGGCCATCTGAGCACCCGCCGGAGTCGCGACAGAGCACGAACCCCTGATTCGCCTCGGTAGAATGGGTGTGTGTCGAGCCTGACCATTCGCCAATACGGGGACCCCGTCCTGAAAGAGCGCACCCGGGAAGTCGAGGAGATCGACGGCAAGGTGGCCTCGTTGGTCGACTCCATGATCGAGACGATGTACGACGCGCCGGGCACCGGCCTGGCCGCCAACCAGGTGGGCGTGCAGCGCCGCATTTTCGTCTACGACATCGGCGACGGCCCGCGCACGGTGATCAACCCGCGCATCGTGGAAAGCGACGGCGAATGGACCTACGACGAAGGGTGCCTGTCGGTGCCCGGCCTCAGCTGGGACATCGTGCGGCCCAACGCCGTGCACCTGGTTGGTCTCGACCTCCAGGGCAACGAGATCTCCATTGAGGCCTCGGAATTGGAGGGCCGGGTCTTCCAGCACGAGCTGGATCACCTGGACGGCATCCTGCTGGTTGAACGCTTGAACGAGGACCAGCGCAAGGAAGCGCTCAAGATCTTGCGCAGCCGCGCCCTGCAGTTGCCGGTGAACGACCCGGACGGTCTGACCAACCTCTTCACCAAGTAAGCCCGACAGCCCCGACCGTCCCGCTCCCTCAAAGGGCCGCTGGCGCCTGCCCTACGGTGAAGGGGATGGCCCGCCTCGTCTTTCTCGGCACCCCCGGCATGGCGGTCGACCCCTTACGGGCGCTGGTGGCCGCTGGCCACGACGTCGCCCTGTGCGTGACCCGGCCCGATCGGCGACGGGGGCGTGGCAAGGAAGAGACTCCGAGCCCGGTCAAGGAGGCCGCCCTCGAATTGGGCATCCCCGTCAGCCACGCCATGGACGATGCGCTGAGTGTCGGAGCCGAGCTGGGCGTGGTGGTGGCCTACGGCCGCATCATCCCGGCCGGTCTGCTGGCCCAACTCCCGATGGTCAACGTGCACTTCTCTCTGTTGCCTCGCTGGCGCGGGGCCGCCCCGTTGGAGCGGGCCATCCTGGCCGGCGACGGCGAGACCGGAGTGTGCCTCATGAAGGTGGAGGAGGGGCTCGACACCGGGCCCGTCTACGCACGCCGCACCGTGCCCCTCGACGACGACACCGACCTGGAGTCGTTGCGCCTCACCCTGGTGGCCGTCGGTTGCGACCTGCTGGTCGAGCTCTTGGCCGGCGGGGCGGCCGGTCTGCCGGTCCCGGTGCCCCAGGAAGGGGAGCCGACCACGGCCGACAAGATCTCCACCAGCGACCTGCACCTGCGTTGGGACAAGCCGGCGGTCCAGCTGCACCGGGTCATCCGGTTGGGCCGGGCCTGGACCACCTTTCGGGGCCGTCGCCTGGGTGTGCTGGGGGCCGAGGTGCTCAATGACGAGGGCGTCGACCTGCCTCCGGGCCGCCTGGAGGGCACGATCGTCGGGACGGGCCAGGGCCAGCTGCGCCTGCGGATGGTCCAGCCGGAAAGCCGGACCCCCATGGCAGCCGAGGATTGGGTCCGGGGCGTGCGGCCCACGGTTGGGGAGCGCCTCGACAGCGACTAAACATGGGTGCGGTGACCGTGACCCCCATTGACGGGTGGAACCCCGACCAGTACGAACGGTTCCGGGCCGAACGCCGCGAGCCCTTCGACGACCTGCTGGCACTCTGCGAGCCGGTGCCCAACGGTCGCATCGTGGACCTGGGTTGTGGGACGGGCGACCTGACCGTGGTGTTGCACGAGCAGCTCCAAGCGGCGGAGTCGGTCGGCGTGGATTCCTCCGACGCCATGCTGGCCCGGGCCACGGCTGACCACGCCGAGGTCCAAGGCTTGTCCTTCGCCTCGGGCGACATCGCCACGTGGTTGGGCGAAGGACTCGACCTGGTGTTCGCCAACGCTTCCTTGCAGTGGATCGACGACCATCTCAGCCTGCTGGCCCGCATGCGCACGGCGCTCGGTCCCGGCGGCCAGTTGGCCTTTCAAGTGCCTTCCAATTTCCGCCACCCTTCCCACCTCATCGCCCGGCAGGTGGCCAACGAGTCGCCGTTCTTCGATGCGCTCGACGGTGACGTGCCCGCAGACAGGGGTCGCTACGTGCTGTCCCCGGAGATTTACGCCGACCTGCTCTACGAGCTCGGCGCCCAGGATCAGGTCGTCCGCATGGAGGTCTACGGCCACGAACTCTCCTCGACCGAGGACGTGGTCGAGTGGGTCATGGGGTCGCTGCTCACCCCGTACCGGACACGGTTGACCCCCGAGCTTTTCGAGGCTTTCGTCGATCGCTACCGGGAACGTCTGCTCGAGGAGCTTGGTGATCGTGAGCCCTACTTCTACGGGTTCCGGCGCATCTTGTGCTGGGCCCGGTTCACCTAGGGCATGAGTCCCGAACAGCCGCACCGGTCGCCCGACCCCGGTCCCGTGGGGTCTATCCGTATCGCCCCGTCCCTCCTGGCGGCTGACTTCGGCCTGCTGGCCGAGAAGGTGGGGGAGGTGTCGGCCGCGGCGGAATGGCTGCACGTCGATGTGATGGACGGCCACTTCGTGCCCAACCTGACCCTGGGCCCGCCCGTGGTGGCTTCCTTGCGGCGGCACAGCCCGCTCTTCTTCGACTGCCACCTCATGATGACCAACCCGGAGAAGTACCTCGCCGCCTTCGCCGAGGCCGGGGCCGACGGCTGCACCGTGCACGTGGAAGTGGGCGGTACCGGCGAACTGATCGCCCAGATGCGCGAGCTCGGCCTACGAGTGGGTCTGGCCCTCAATCCCGACGCCTCACCCGGCGCCGTCATCCCGTTCCTGGACCAGATCGACCTCGTGCTCTGCATGACGGTGTTCCCCGGATTCGGCGGGCAGAGCTTCATGCCCGAGGTCATGTCGACCGTGCGCGAAGTGCGCCGCATCATCAATCACGACCGCCTGTCGGTTGACGTCGAGGTCGACGGTGGTATCGACGTCCGCACCGCACCCGACGCGGCCGCCGCCGGCGCCAACGTCTTCGTGGCGGGCAGCGCCATCTTCGGAAAAGAGCGGCCCTGGGAGGCCGCCGACGCGATTCGAGAGGCTGTGCTCGTGACGAATCGGTGACGATCGCGAACTGCGTGATCGCTTTGCGGCGCCGAGAAGAATTGTTGTCGCCGTTGCGTTACATCGATAGGAATTCAAGAATTCGAATGTGATACTGCCGGCGTGAAGCGAGCGGTGGTGGCCGGTGGCGGGATTCTCGGAACCTGGCACGCCATCGAACTCACCCGAGCCGGCTTCTCCGTGCAGCACCTCGAAGCCGACGCCGGACCCACCGGCGCCTCGGTCCGTAACTTCGGATTGATCTGGGTCAGCGGTCGGCGCACCGGAGCCGAGCTCCATGCGGCGCAGCGTTCGCGCCACCGCTGGGAAGAGATCGGTGACGACATCGCCGGCATTGGCTTCCGGCCCGACGGGTCGTTGACGGTGGCGCAGAACGACGGCGAGCGCAAGGTCATGCAGGAGTTCGCGCAGCATCCCGACGCCGCGGTGCGCTCCATCACCTTTGTGGAACCGGAAGACGTGCCGGCGGTCAATCCGGCCGTACGGGGCGAGACGGCGGGAGCCCTCCACTGCACCGAGGATGCCGTGGTCGAGCCCCGTCGGGCTCTCGGCGCCATGCGGGAGTACCTGGACGCCCGCGGGTCCTACGCCTTTCACCCCGGCCGGCGCGTGGTGGCGCTGGACGATCACGCCGTGATCGACGCCACCGGGGAGCGGTGGGAGGCCGACCTGGTTGTCATCGCCACCGGTGCCGCCTTCGATCATCTACCCGGTGCGCAGCAACTGGCCAACCGCCTGCGCCGCGTCCGTCTGCAGATGATGGAGACGGCCCCCTTGGCCCAGACGTTGAGCACGGCGTTGGCCGATGCCGACAGCCTGCGTTACTACCCGGCGTACGAGGTGGTGCCCCAGGATCCGCTCGGCGCCCAGAACGAGGTGGCCACGGCCCATCACCTCCAGCTGCTGCTGGTGCAGCGGGCCGACGGCGGCTTGACCATCGGCGATACCCACGCCTACGGCGAACCGTTCGACTTCGCGCTCTCCGAGGACCCGTCCATCGAATTGCTGGCCCGGGCCGAGCGTCTCTTGGGCGCACCGCTGCCGCCGGTGACCCGGCGCTGGGAAGGCGTCTACGCCCAGTGCACCGACGGCAGCGTGTGCGGCCGGGAAGAGGTGGCGCCCGACGTGTGGCTGGTCACCGGGCCCGGTGGCCGCGGCATGACCTGTTCGCCGGCCATCGCGGCCGACACGTTGACCGCGGCGGGGGTGGCCTGAAAGTGATCGGCCCCTTCGCGTTGGCCGTCCTCGATATGGCCGGCACCACCGTCCGGGACGACGGCGCGGTGGATGAAGCGTTCACCAGCGCCTTGACCACGGTCGGTATCGATCCGGCCAGCGCCCGCTTCGAGCAGGCCCGTCTCTACGTCCTCGACACCATGGGCCAGTCCAAGGCCGACGTCTTCGCCGCCCTGCTTGGTCCCGATGAGGCCGTTCGGGCCACCGAGGCCTTCGCCGTGGCCTACGAGAACATCGTGGCCGAGGGCCGCATCGAGCCCATGGCCGGGGCCGTCGAGACCTTCGCTGAACTTCGGCGACGTGGCGTCAGGGTGTGCCTCACCACCGGGTTCGCCCCCAGCACGCGCCAGGCGCTCATTGAGGCCCTGGGTTGGTGGGACCTCATCGATCTGGCCCTCTCGCCGGCCGACTGCGGTCGCGGCCGGCCCGAGCCCGACATGATCTTCGGCGCCATGGAACGGCTGGGCGTCACCGACGCCGCCGCCGTCGTGGTGGTGGGGGACACCACCAGCGATCTCGAGGCGGGCAGTCGGGCCGGAGCCGGCGCCGTCATCGGTGTGCTCAGCGGAGCCCACGACGAGGAGACGCTGCTGGCGGCTCCGCACACAGATCTTATTGGCGGCATCTCAGAACTCATTGGAGTGCTGAGCAGATCCTGATGAGCAGATCCTGATGGGCAGATCCGATTGTCCCGATGCATCCCTATGAAAGGAAACAGCGAATGAAACTACGTCCGCGCGCCATAGTCAGTGGTGCGGCCGCGATGACCTTGGGCCTGACGTTGAGCGGCATCGTCAGCTCGACGGCGGGTGCGGCGGTCAATCCCTCCAAGGCCACCTCGGCCGCCGCCTTCGGCGGACTGTCCGGCTTGATCAAGGCGGCCAAGAAGGAAGGCACGCTCAACGTCATCACCCTGCCGGCCGACTGGGCCAACTACGGCAACATCATCAAGGACTTCTCCAAGAAGTACGGCATCAAGATCACCTCGGAGAACCCCGATGGCAGCAGCCAGGACGAGATCAACGCCGTCAACCAGTTGAAGGGTCAGTCCCGCGCTCCCGACGTGCTCGACATGGGCACTTCGTTCGCCGTGACGGCGGCCCAGGACGGTCTGCTCGCTCCCTACAAGGTGGCCAGCTGGGCCAGCATTCCCTCCACTGCCAAGGCCAGCAACGCTGACTGGTGGGACGACTACGGCGGGTTCGTGGCCATCGGCTACAACTCCAAGAAGATCACCGATCCTCCGACGTCGTTCAAGGATCTGCTCAAGCCCGAGTACAAGAACGAGGTCGCCATCAACGGCAACCCGACGCAGGCCAGTGCGGCGTTCTCCGCCGTGTACGCCGCCGCGTTGGCCAATGGTGGATCGTTGGGCAACATCCAGCCTGGCATCGACTACTTCCAGAAGCTGAGCCAGGAAGGGAACTTCGTTCCCGTCCAGGCCGGTGCTTCCACCGTCGAGAGCGGGCAGACACCCATCGTCATCTGGTGGGACTACCTGCAGGCGTCCGAAGTGGCCAGCCAGGTGCCGGGATGGAAGATCGTCATCCCGACTGACGGCCACTACGCCGCCTATTACAGCCAGGCCATCAGCGCCACGGCACCGCACCCGGCGGCCGCCCGCCTCTGGGAGGAGTACCTCTACTCGGTGACCGGACAGAACCTGTGGCTCCAAGGTGCCGCCCGCCCGATTGAGCTGGCCTCGCTGGTCAAGGACAAGACGGTGGACACCAAGGCCTACGCCGCACTGCCGGCTGCCCCCAAGGGCACCGTGAAGTTCCCGACGCAGACCCAACTCACGGCGGCGCAGACGCTCGTGACGCAGAAGTGGGCGGCGGCCACCGGAGGATGAGTGTGACCACCACCACCGTCAGCCCAGAGCAACCCCGGACCTGGAAGCAACGCCGATCGAGCATCATCGCCGCCCTCGGGCTGCTGCCGTTCGGTGTTTACACCATCCTGTTTCTGGGCGTGCCTGCGTTGGCGGTTGTGGTGGGGGCGTTCCAAAGCCCCACCGGTGGGTGGACGTGGAGCAACATCTCCATCGCCTCCCACGGGGTCTACGCCCACGGATTCGTGACCACCATCGAGCTGGCCCTGGTGACGTCGATCGTCCCAGGGCTGGCCGGTGTGGTCATCGCCTACGCCGTCCTGACCATGAAGGGCAATGCGCTGCGGCGCATCGTCTCCACCGCGTCGGGCGTCTTCGCCAACTTCGGCGGCGTCCCGTTGGCTTTCCTCTTCATCGCCACGCTGGGCACCACCGGCATCGTGACCAGCTGGCTCAACACGCTCGGCATCGACCCGTACCAGCACGGGTTCACGCTCTTCTCGTTCATCGGCGTCTCTCTCGTCTACGCCTACTTCCAGATCCCGCTGATGATCCTGGTCATCACGCCCGCGCTCGAAGGCCTGCGCCCGTCCTGGCGTGAAGCGGCCGAAGGGATGGGGGCCCGCAGCTGGGAGTACTGGCGCTTTGTGGGCGGCCCCGTCCTCTTCCCCTCCTTCCTCGGCGGGGTGCTGCTCCTCTTCGGCAGCGCCCTCTCGGCCTACGCCACGGCGGAGGCGCTGACCAGCGGCAGCATCGCGCTGACCTCCATTCAGATTGGCTCTTTCCTCAACGGCAACGTCCTGGCCGGCCAGCAGAACGTGGGCAAGGCGCTGGGCTTCGGCCTCATTGTCGTGATCGCCGTGGTCATGGTCGGCTACTCAATCCTGCAGAGGCGGTCGTCGAAATGGTTGCACTAGGCCTGGCCGAATTCGCGGCCGATCTCGAGACGGTGGACGGGCACCCGGCCCGGCCCACCCGGATGGATCGGCTCCGGCGCGTCGCCTGGTGGCGCGGCATCGTCCTGATCCTCACCGGGGTCTTCTTCCTGGTGCCGATCTATGCCGCCCTGCACTTCGCGCTGTCCACCGTCGAAGGCGGCTTCAGCATCAGCGCCTTCCAGTCCATCCCGCACCAGCAGGGCTTCAGCGATGCCTTCGGCCTCTCGCTTCGGCTGGCCATCATGACCACCCTCATCACGATGGTCCTGATGGTGCCCACGTCGGTGTTCGTGCACCTGCGCTTCCCCGGACTGCGCCGCCTGTTCGACGGGATCACCATCATCCCCATCGTCATCCCCCCGGTCGTCCTCATCGTGGGGGTGCTGCAAGTGGCACCCACCTTCTTGAAGGGCACGCCGTACCTGCTCGGCCTGGAGTACGCCGTGCTGGCCATGCCCTTCGTCTATCGCTCCCTCGATGCCGGTCTGCGCTCCATCGACCTCACCACCCTGGTCGAAGCCTCCCGCTCGCTGGGCAGCCGCTGGAGCTCGACCCTGCTCCGCGTCGTGGTGCCCAACCTGCGCACCGCCTTGCTGTCGGCCACGGTCCTCACGGTGGCCCTCGTGCTGGGCGAGTACACCATGGCCAGCCTGGACCAGTACCAAACCGTCCCGGTGTGGATCGTCGCCTTCGACCAGGACAACGCGCATATCTCGGTGGCGGTCTCGCTGGTGGCCCTGGTCGGAACCTGGGTTGTGTTGCTGGCCATCTCCTCGTTCGACCTGCGCCGCATCCGCCGCGCCTCGCAATTGCGAAAGGATGGGTCTGCATGACCTTGACCGCACCCCTGGACACGTCCACCACGGAGAACCAGGGCGCCACCGTCGAGCTCATCGGGCTACGGCGCCGCTTCGGGGCCACCCAGGCCCTCGACGGGTTCTCCCTGACCCTCCAGCCGGGCGAACTGGTCGCCCTCCTCGGCCCCTCGGGCTGTGGCAAGACCACGGCCCTGCGGGTCCTGGCCGGCTTCGAGACCGTCGACTCCGGTCGCGTGCTGGTCAACGGGGTCGACCAGTCCCGCATCCCCGCTCAGCGGCGCGACATGGGCATGGTGTTCCAGAGCTACAGCCTGTTCCCCAACATGACGGCCCAAGACAACGTGGCCTTCGGTCTGCGCATGCGCAAGGTGGGATCGATCCAGCGACGCCAGCGTGCCCTCGAGCTGCTCGAGTTGGTGGGGCTCGAAGGACAGGCCGACAAGTATCCGCACCAGATGTCCGGTGGCCAGCAGCAGCGGGTGGCGCTGGGCCGGGCTCTGGCCATCGAACCTCGGGTTCTCCTCCTCGACGAGCCGCTCTCCGCCCTGGACGCCAAGGTGCGCGTCCAGCTTCGTGAGCAGATCCGCGTCCTGCAGACCAGGCTGAAGATCACCACGCTCTTCGTCACCCATGACCAGGAGGAGGCACTCTCCATGGCCGACCGGGTGTGTGTGATGCGCTCGGGCCAGATTGAGCAGGTCGATGTGCCCGCCACGTTGTACTCGGCCCCGGCCACGCCGTTCGTGGCCGAGTTCGTGGGCACCATGAACCGCATCCCCGGGGTCATAGCCGAGGGCCGCGTCTCCCTGTTGAACAAGACGGTCGACATCCGCACCTCGGCCGACCAGCCCGCCGTGTTCCGGCCCGCCGGCACCCCGGTCGACGTCCTGGTCCGGCCCGAGGGGCTGGCCGTGACGGCCACCGCGGGGGCGCGGGGGATCGTGATGACCACCACCTTCTTGGGTTCGGTGACCCGCTTGGGCGTGCTGCTCGATGAGGACGTGATGGTCTATGTCGACCAGCCCAACTCCGCCGTCCAGGTGCCCGTCGGATCGGCGGCCGAGGTGACCCTGACCGAGCGCGACGTGATGGTGGCTGACCGCACCGGCGCCGGCGTGGCCCAGGCCGAGAGCGCCTCGGTGGAGCACCCCTAGCCCTCTTGAGCCCCCGACCGGGGAGCCCCGGTTGGATCTGCGCATCTGCCTGGCAGACTGGTAGCCCCGCGCGCCACGAGGAGCGCAGGCCGGCCCGGCCATTTGCCCAGGCTGACCTGGACTTCTCGACTAAAACTGGAACGTGTTCTACTATTTAGGCAGGATGTCAGCCATGGTCAGCCCACAGGTTGGAGAGCGCAGCACCGATGCGCACTACATGCAGCGGGCCATGCTGGCGGGGGAGGCCTCCCGCGGTCGGACCGCTCCCAACCCTTGGGTCGGGTGCATCGTGGTCTCGGGCACGGACCCACAGATCGCCTTCGAAGGGGCGACGGCGCCGCCGGGCGGCCCGCACGCCGAGGTGACCGCGCTGGCCCAGGCCGGCCCGCTCCACGCCGAGGGCGCCACCTTGTTCACCACCCTCGAACCGTGCGTCCACCAGGGGCGGACGCCGCCCTGTACCGATGCCATCGTCGCGGCGGGCGTGACCCGTGTGGTCATCGGCATCGAGGATCCCGATCCGCACGTGGCCGGTCAGGGTGTTGCGGCTCTGCGCCGGGCCGGACTCGATGTGACGGTCGGTGTCGAGGCCGCCGGGGTCACCGAACAGTTGGCGCCATACCTCAAGCATCGGACCACCGGGCACCCCTGGGTCATCATGAAGCTGGCCGCCAGCCTCGATGCCCGGACGGCCGCCCCCGACGGGAGCAGCCGCTGGATCACCGGCGCCGAGGCCCGGCAGGACGTCCACAAGTTGCGGGCCCGCTGCGACGCCATCCTGGTGGGAGCCGGCACCGTACGCACCGATGATCCCGAATTGACGGTGCGACTGGAGGGCGATGCCGCTGTCGATTCGAACGCCCGCCAGCCCTTGCGTGTCGTGCTGGGCCAGGCCCCGGCCGGGGCTAAAGTGCACCCCGCCCTGGAGTTGTCGGGCGACCTGGGTGACGTCCTGACCGAGCTGGGCCAACGCGGCATCCTCCAGCTCCTTGTCGAGGGCGGACCCACCGTGGCGCACGCCTTTCACCAGGCCGGACTGGTCGACCGCTACGTGCTCTACCTGGCCCCGGCCCTCTTCGGCGGCGACGACGGCCGGCCGCTGTTCGCCGGTCCGGGTGCCCCCACGATCGATGCGCTGTGGCGGGGCAAGTTGGTGTCGGTGGAACGACTGGGAGAAGATCTACGAGTGGAGGTCGCAGCCTGATGGGCTTTTCCAAGGTGCAAGACGCAATTGACGCCATCGGGCGTCTGGGCATGGCCGTGGTGGTCGACGACGAGGACCGCGAGAACGAGGGCGACCTGGTCATGGCGGCTGAAGCGGCCACCCCGGAGAACATCGCCTTCTTCCTCGCTCACACCTCGGGCGTGATCTGCACGCCCCTGCTGCCCGAGCGAGCCGATGCGCTCGACCTGCCCCTCATGGTGACGGCCAACACCGAGGCGCAGCGCACGGCCTTCACGGTCAGCGTCGACTTCCGGCACGGGACCACCACCGGCATCTCTGCGGCCGACCGGGCGGCCACCATTTCGGCGCTCATCGATCCCGAAACTCGACCGACGGACCTGAACCGACCGGGGCACATCTTCCCGCTGCGCTACCGGCCCGGTGGCGTGCTCAAGCGCGCCGGCCACACCGAAGCCACCGTCGACCTGTGTCGGGCCGCTGGACTCTCCCCGGCCGGCGTGTTGTGCGAGATCGTCACCGCGGACAAGTCGGAGATGGCCCGCCTGCCCGAGCTGGAACGCTTCGCCAAGGAGTTCGACCTTCCCCTCATCTCCATCGCCGACCTCATCCGCTACCGGCGCCAGAATGAGAAGCTGGTGCGCCTGGTCTCCGAGGCGCGCATCCCCGTCGAGGGCCGCGAGTTCCGGGCCTACGTCTACGAATCGGTGCTCGACCAGGAGCAGCACCTGGCCCTGGTCATGGGCGACATCGCCGGCCAGGAGAACGTGCTGGTCCGGGTGCACTCCGAATGCCTGACCGGTGACGTCTTCGGCTCGTTGCGCTGTGACTGCGGGCCGCAGTTGCGGGCGTCTCTCGACCTGATCGAGGCCGAAGGTCGCGGCGTGCTCATCTACCTGCGGGGCCACGAGGGCCGCGGCATCGGGCTGGGCCACAAGATCCGGGCCTACCAACTGCAGGAGGAGGGGCACGACACGGTCGACGCCAACCTGCAGCAGGGCCTGCCGGTCGACAGCCGCGAGTACGGCATCGGTGCCCAGATGCTGGTCGACCTCGGGGTCACCACCATGCGGGTCATGACCAACAACCCGGCCAAATACGGCGGGCTGGAAGGATTCGGCCTCGACATCACCGAGCGCGTGTCGCTGCAGCCCTCGCCCAACCCGGAGAACATCGCCTATCTGCGCACCAAGCGCGAGCGCATGGGCCACATCCTGCACGGCCTCGACGACGTCCTGTGAGGACCCGTCTTGTGACGATGCGGCCTGTAGCAACGCATCGCGGCTGATGGCCGGTTCGGATCTCTGCCCCCTTCCCCAGGGCGCGCTCGACGACGTAGCCGCCCGAGTCGGCACCGCGCTGCGGGGTGAACACAACGGCACCGGCCTGCGGGTCGGCATGGCCTGTGCGCTCTTCAACGGCGGCATCACCATGCGGCTGATCCAAGGGGCGCTCGACGCGCTGGAGGAGGCCGGCACCGACCGCAGCGACATCTCGGTGGCCTGGGCTCCCGGGGCCTTCGAACTTCCGCTGGTGGCCCGGGCCTTCGCCCTGGCCGGCAAGGTGGACACCGTGCTGTGCTTCGGGGCGGTGGTGCGGGGCGACACCGGCCACTACGACCTGGTGGCCGGCGGATGCGCCACCGGCATTCAGGACGTCCAACTGAGCACCGGGGTGCCGGTCGTCTTCGGCGTCCTGACCACCGAGACCCTGGCCCAGGCCCTGGAGCGCTCCGAACCCGATGAGACCAATAAGGGCCGCGAAGCGGCGCTGACCGGCATCGAGATGGTCCGGCTCCTGCGCAGCGCCCCCTTCACCTGAGTCACTTAATCGGCCGTTCACATCGGCGATACGGAGCCGACACCTCAGGTGCGTACGCTGCCCATAGCTTCACTGCCCCCACTGGCTTGGTGATTGGACAATTGCGATGACGGAATCAGTCCAGGTGTCATCCATCGATCCCACCGAGATCCGCTTCAAGGCCGGCAAGCGCCGAGAGGGATCCTTCGGCGTGCAGTACCGCACCATTCACGGCTACCGGCGGGCCTTCGTCATGGCGGGGCAGGGTCCAGCCCTGCTGCTCATCCACGGCATCGGCGACAGCTCGGACACCTGGCGCCCGGTCATTGAACAGCTGGCCCGGCACTACACGGTCATCGCTCCGGACCTGCTCGGCCACGGGCGCTCCGAGAAGCCCCGAGCGGACTATTCGATTGCCGCCTACGCCAACGGCATGCGCGATCTGATCAGCGTGCTCGACGTCGACCGGGTCACTGTTATCGGACACTCGTTGGGCGGCGGCGTGGCGGCTCAGTTCGCCTATCAATTCCCTGAGCGCTGCGAGCGGCTGGTCCTGGTCGGCAGCGGCGGCGTGGGCCGCACGGTCAGCCCGCTCCTCCGCCTGGCCGCCGTGCCCGGGGTCGAGTTCCTCATGCCTATTTTCGGACTGCCGCCCGTGCGCGCCGTGAGCCACTGGGGCTTCGATCTTCTGCGCACGCTCAACACGGCTCTCGGGCGTGACACCGAAGAAGTCATGGCCGTGTTCGATTCTCTGCCCAACACCGAAGCCCGCCAAGCCATCCTGCGCACGCTGCGCTCGGGCGTGGACTGGAAGGGTCAGGTCATCACCATGCTCGACCGGGCCTACCTGACCGAGGGCATCCCGACGCTGCTGATCTGGGGCAAGCGGGACGCCATCATTCCCGTCGGGCACGGTCGCTTGGCCCACGCCGCCATGCCAGGGAGCGAGCTGGAGATCTTCGAGGAAGGCGGGCACTTTCCCCATCACACCGACCCCAAACGATTCATCCGGGCGGTCACCGAGTTCATGGACCACAGCGAACCAGCGCGCTATGACGCCGATGAGTGGCGGGAGCGCCTACGCCGCGGCCGCCGGGCCAACGAGGCTGACGCGCCCGCCGCCGACCTCGAGTTGATGGCCCTACCCCTCTCACCCTTGCCGAGCGCCCACTAGGGGTCAGCCCCACCACGAGGAGGTCAAGGCGGGGCCGACGCGTCTGCGAAGATCTCCCCATGCTTCGTCTCGTCCTCCCCAAGGGCTCGCTCGAACGCGCCACGCTGCAGCTCTTCGAGGACGCCGATCTGGCGGTCAGCCGAGCGTCCGACGTGGCCTACCGGGCCAGCATCGATGACCCCCGCATTGCCGAGGTGCGCATTCTGCGCCCCCAGGAGATCCCGGTCTACGTGGCCGATGGCCTCTTCGATATGGGTATCACCGGGCGCGACTGGATCGTCGAGCGGGGGAGCGAGGTGGTCTCGCTGGGCGAACTGCACTACTCCAAGGCCACGGCCCAGCCCATCCGGGTCGTCCTGGCCGTCAGCCAGGACTCGCCCGTCACCTCCCTGGCCGAACTGGCCGCCCAGAAGGGCACGCTGCGGGTGAGCACCGAGTACCCCGAGCTGACCCGCAAGGCGCTCGAAGCCCACGGGATCAACGCCACCATCTCGCTGTCCTACGGGGCGACCGAAGCCAAGGTGCCCGACATTGCCGACGCCGTGGTCGAGATCACCGAGACCGGCAACGCGCTGCGGGCGGCCGGTCTGCGCATCGTCGAGACGCTGCTCGTCTCGCACACCGAACTCATCGCCAACCCCGAAGCGGCGGCCGACCCGGCCAAACGCCACGCCATGGAGCAGATCCTCACGCTGCTCTTGGGCACGTTGGAGGCCAGAGGCAAGGTGCTGGTCAAGCTGAACGTGTCGGCCGCTCAGCTGGACGGCGTGCTGGGTGTGTTGCCCTCCATGCGGGCGCCCACCGTCTCGGAGCTTTCGGGGGGCGGGGCGTTCGCCCTCGAGACTGTCGTGGCCAAGGCCGACATCAACACGCTGATCCCGGCGCTGCGCGACCAGGGCGCCAGCGACATCCTCGAAATCCCGTTGGCCAAGATCGTCCACTGATGGCGGCGGGTCCGGTCTTTGCTCTCGGACCCCACGTGGGCTGGGTCGTGTCCTTTGATGTGCGGCGGGGTCTGGGCACGGTAAGCGATCAATCGGGCCATCCATTCGAGTTCCATGCCACCGCCATCGCCGACGGCACGCGGGACATCTCGGTGGGCACCTTTGTCACTTTCATGGTCTCGCCCGGTCTCCTGGGCCGTTACGAGGCGCGCGGACTCTCGGTCGTGGTCGATTCCCACCAGCGGCCGGCGTAGCCACTGGCAAAGGCGCGCACGGCGGCGTCCACGCCGGCCCGATCGCCGGTGAGCAACAGATCCAGCAGGAGGCCGCGGGTGACGGCAATGCCCAGCCGGGTGTGGGCCCGGGCCACCTCGATCGGGATGTCCTGGCCGTCCGCCAGCGCCAGGTTGGTGTCGATCCAGCCGTCCATGTTCTCGATCAACATCGACCGCAGGGTCTGGTCGCCCTGCAGGGCCCGGCTGTAGAGGGCGAAGAAGAGGCGTTCAAATTCGGCCTGGGTGGGATCAGCCACCAGCTCCCACATGTCCAGGACGTTGTGGTCGGTCAGCTCCAAGGCGGCCGGTCCCCGGGCCGTGATCATTTCGGTCAATCGGGCCTTGGTGTGTTCCTCGACGGCGTGGGCCACGGCGGAGAGCAGACCGTCCTTGGAGCCGAAGTGGTAGATCAGCATGCGGTGGCTGGAGCCGACGGCGGCGGCGATCTGGCGCAGGCTCTGCTCACCCAGGCCGTGGCTGGCGTAGTGGTCGATCACGGCAGCTAGCAACCCCTCCCGACCCGATGCTCGCCCCTCTGTCGGGCCTGACTTGTCAGCCATGTACCAGATGGTACACACTGGAGTGGTTGAGCGAGTGGAGGTGGCCGTGGCCGAGCAGGTGATCGAACATGAAGTGACGAGCGCAGCGCCCCCCGGTGCGGTCTACGCGCTGCTGGTCGACGGATCGACCTGGCCGAGCTGGACGGACTTCGATTCCTTCGAGTTGGTCGACGCGGGCGACGGCGTTCCCGAAGGGGTGGGGGCCGTGCGCATCTTCCACACGAAACGGATCAGCAGCCGGGAGCGGGTGGTGCGGGCCGAGCCGGACCGGCTGTTCAGTTATGTGTTGGAGTCGGGCATGCCCCTGCGTGACTACGTGGCGGTGGTCACCCTGACGCCCAACGGGACCGGCACCACGATCAGGTGGCGCTCGACCTTCCGGGTCAAGTTTCCGGGCACCGGCTGGCTCTACAAGAGCCAACTCGGTAGGTTCATCGGCCAGGTGGCCAAGGACCTGGCCGTGGCCGCTGAGCGTTCTCGGGTGGAGGGCCAGGCCTAATTCTGGGACTGGTTGGCTGCGCTCTCGGCGGCCGAGCGTTCCGCCCCCTCGAGCTGGACAAAGGCCAGCTGGAGCTGGGAGAGCGCCTCAAGCAGGGCCGGTTCAGCCTCGCCCAGCCGTCCCTTGAGGCCACCCATGAGGTAGCCCAGACCATCGATGGCCAACTTGGCCTGGAACAGCATGGGCGGCGTCTGGGAGAGGTAGATGGCGGCCAGCTCGAACAGGCCGTAACAGTGGTTGGCCACCACAACCTCGGCCGGCGAGTTGGCCAGCTGCCGCCGCATGGCGTCGACTTGGGCCTGGGCGTCGGGATCGGCGGCATCTTGGAGTTCAGGTGGGCGTCCGCCACCTCCGGGGGGTGTCGAGGGCGGGGCGGGGTCGGCGTCCTTCTTCTCAGGGATATGTTCGCCCGACGGTGTCCAGAGGCTGCTCATGCTGGTACTCTATGCACCTTGACTACACGGAAGCGGGGCCTCCCACTGGGGGCCTCCACCTGGCCACACGTTCGCCCCACGGGCGACAGCAGTGCGCCAGGTCGATGGTTCTTCTCCGCGGGCGCTGCCCGTTGGTCGGCCTCGCCTCCATCGAATGGCACGCGGAAAGACCGCGGGCCCGAGTGAGAGGTGTGATGCCGCATCGTCGCTGAAACCACAACAGAGCACCGGATCAATGACCGTATCCGTGCCCGCGAAGTCCGTCTGGTTGATCCCGATGGTGTGCAGCTTGGCATCAAGGCATTGCCTGAGGCCCTGGCCATCGCCAAGGAGCTCGATCTCGACCTCGTCGAAGTCGCTCCCATGGCCAACCCTCCGGTTTGCCGGATCATGGACTTCGGAAAATTCAAGTTCGACGAGGCCCAGCGGGCCAAGGAGAGCCGCCGCAAGACCGTTCACGTCGGGATCAAGGAAATGAAGTACCGGCCCAAAATTGGACCCGGAGACTTCGACACCAAGACCCGCCAGGTTGGCAAGTTCTTGAATGAAGGGCACAAGGTCAAGATCACGATCATGTTCCGTGGCCGCGAGGTGTATCACCCCGAGCACGGAAAGCGGATTCTGGACCGAATCGCCGAGCAGATGGAGGGTGTGGCCAAAATTGAGGCCGAGCCCAAGCTCGACAACCGCAACATGATCATGGTGCTCGCCCCCGACAAGCGTGCCCGTCAGGCCGCCCAGTCGAGGGAGAAGAACCAGACCCGAGGCGACAAGGAGCCGGTGGAGACACCAGCACCGACGATTGCCGACGAGACGGTTCCCGCGGCTGCAACCAACGGCGCTGAGCCGGTGGCTGAAGTCGTCAGCGATGACGCCGCACCAACCGAAGAGGGATGACGTAATGCCGAAGATGAAGACAGACAAAGGCGCGGCCAAGCGGATCAAGGTCACTGGCACCGGCCGCCTGCGTCGCCGCAAGGCCTTCCGCTCGCACATTTTGGAGAAGAAGAGCAGCGTGCGCACGCGCCGCCTGGGCCGTGAGGGCGATGTGCACAAGACCGACGAGCGTGCCGTTCGTCGGATGCTCGGCATCTAGCTCCACCGCCATACCTGCAGCAGTCTTTACAAGAACGAGAAGAGAGGAGGACCCCCGATGGCCAGAGTCAAGCGTTCCGTCCATGGGCGTAAGCACCACCGCGCCGTACTGGAGCAGGCGAAGGGGTACTACGGAAACAAGAGCCGTACCTACCGGGCCGCCAACGAGCAGCTCATGCACTCCATGCAGTACGCCTTCCGTGACCGCCGGGCCCGGAAGGGCGACTTCCGCAAACTGTGGATCCAGCGCATCAACGCGGCGGCCCGTCTGCACGGCATGAGCTACAGCCGCCTGATCAACGGGTTGCACCTGGCCGGCATTGAAGTCGACCGCAAGGTGCTGGCCGATTTGGCCGTCACCGATGCAGAGTCGTTCGGTGCCTTGGTGGCGGCGGCGCAGGAAGCGCTGTCCAACGCCCCGGTGGCCGAGGTCGCTTCCTGAACCAAGCGTTGGCGTTCACACATCGGCGCGTGCGCCGCTTGCGTGGACTCCTGCAAAAGCGCTCGGCCCGTTGGGCTGAGCGCGTCTTCGTCGCCGAAGGCGCCGAGCTCCTGCGCAGCGCCTTGGCGGCGGGCACGCCGATCGAATCGATCTATCTGGCTCCCGATGGGGTCAACGATCCCTCCTTGCGCGCCGCCTGCGAGAGCGCGGTGACCGCCGGGGCCCGGCTCTTCACGTTGGCCCCCGGTGTCCTCGAGCGCGTGGCTGACACGGTGACCCCGCAGCCGGTGCTGGCCGTGCTGCCCATGTTCGACGGTGCGGCCCTGCCGGCACCCCCGACCGCACCCCTGGTGGTGGTCATGGTCGATGTGCGTGACCCGGGCAATGCCGGCACCGTCCTGCGTACGGCCGATGCGGCCGGGGTGAGCGCCGTGCTGTTCGGCGGCGACGCCGTCGACCCCTACAACCCCAAGACCGTGCGCTCCTCGGCCGGTTCCATCTTCCACGTGCCCTTCAGCGTGCACCCCGACCCCTTGGCCCTGGCCCAAGCGCTGGGTCAGGCGGGCTATCGAACGCTGGCCACCGTGGTGCGGGAAGGCACCGACTACGCCAGCCTGGACTGGACTGAGCCCACCGCCCTGTTCGTGGGCAACGAGTCGGCCGGCCTGAGCGACGAGGTGGTGGCGGCCGTCACCGCTTCGGTGGGCATCCCGATGGACGGCCAGGCCGAGTCGCTCAACGTCGGGGTGGCGACGGCGGTGGTGTGCTTCGAGGCGCTGCGCCAGCGTCGCCAGGCCGCGGCGTCGTAGCGATCTACCATTTCACGCTGGCAGGGCTGCCAGCGACACGGACCCCGGGGACCCCATGAGCGAGACAACTGAGATTGAGGCGGCAGCGATACTCCGCGACGGAGCGGCCTCCATTGCCGCCACTACCTCCACCGATGATCTGGGTCGGGTCGAGACCGACCTCTTCGGCAAGCGCTCGGTGCTGGCCAACGCCCAGCGCTCCCTGGGTGGTCTCGACCCCGAAGCCCGGCGGGAAAAGGGACGTCAGTTCCAAGAGGCGCGGTCCGAACTAGAGGCACTGGTGGCCACCCGGCGGGCCGAGTTGGCCCAGGCCGAGCGGGCCGCCACCCTGGTGGCCGACCGTCTTGATCTGACCGAGGTCATCGTCGACCAGGTGCGCTCACCGTTGTCCCGCGGCCACCTGCACCTGGTGACCCAGGCCCGCGACGAACTGGAAGACGTGTTCGTCGGCATGGGCTTCAGCGTGGCCGAGGGTCCCGAGGCCGAATCGGACTGGTACAACTTCGAGGCGCTCAACTTCCCACCCGGGCATCCGGCCCGCGGGATGTACGACACCATGTATCTCGATATCGGGGAACCCGAAACGGTCTTGCTGCGCACGCACACCTCGCCGGTGCAGATCCACCTGATGGAGGAAGCGGTGCGGGGCGACACGCTGCCCATCCATGCCGTCATGCCCGGCAAGTGCTTCCGCCTCGACACGCCGGACGCCACCCACCTGCCCGTGTTCAACCAGATTGAGGGACTGGTGGTCGACAAGGGCATCACCTTCGGGGATCTGGCCGGCACCATTCAGACCTTCACCACGGCTTACTTCGGCCAGGGCATGCAGTCGCGCCTGCGCCCGGCCTATTTCCCCTTCACCGAGCCTTCGGCCGAGTTCGAGATCACCTGCGCCATTTGCCGCGGCACCGGCTGTCGCACCTGTTCGAACACGGGCTGGATCGAACTGGGTGGCTGCGGCATGGTCGACCCTGCCGTCTTCGCCGCCGTCGGTATCGACGCCAACGTGTGGTCGGGCTTCGCCTTCGGTTTCGGCATTGACCGCTGCGCTCTGATGCGCCACGAGATTCCCGACCTGCGCTCCTTCATTGAGAACGACATCCGATTCCTGTCTCAGTTCTGAGGCACTTCCCACCCGACGAGAAAGACCTCCGTGCGCGCTCCGCTCAGCTGGCTCCGTGACTTCGCCCCCTTCCCCGACGACATCGGGTTGCTCTCGGCCGCCCTCGATGACCTGGGCTTGGTCGTCGAAGCGGTGGAGCTGGTCGGCGAGGGTCTCGAGGACGTCGTCGTGGCCAAGGTACTGGGGATCGCGGCCATTGAGGGTGCCGACCGCATCCGCCTGATCACGGTCGACGCCGGCGACGGGCCGCTCGAGATCGTCTGCGGGGCCATGAACTTCGAAGTGGGCGACCGGGTGCCGTTGGCGCCGGTGGGCGCCGTGTTGCCTGGAGGCTTTGCCATCGGGCGGCGCAAGATGAAGGGCATCGTCTCCAACGGCATGCTGTGCTCGGCCGCCGAGCTGAAGTTGGCCGAGGATGCAGCCGGTCTCTTGGTGCTCGGTGATGAGGTGGCGGCCGAGCCGGGCACGCTTCTGACCGAGGCGCTTGGTCTACAGACCGACACGGTGTTCGACCTGACGGTCGAAGGTAACCGACCCGACGCCTGGTGCATGGCCGGCATCGCCCGCGACCTGGCGGCCCGGCTCCACCTGCCCTTCACATTGGCCACGCCGCCGCAGCCGGCATCCAACGGCACGCCCATTGAGGAGGCGGCCAGCGCCCAGGTGGAATCGCTCGACCTGTGTCCCCGCTTGACCGTGTCGGTGCTGACCGGGGTCACCGTGGCGCCGTCACCGCAGTGGATCGCCCGTCGCCTGACCCTGGCCGGCATGCGCCCGATCAACAACGTGGTCGACGCCTCCAACTACGTCATGCTCGAACGGGGACAGCCCACCCATCCCTACGACATGGCGCACGTGCCCGGGCGCGGCCTGATCGTGCGCGCCGCCAGCGTCGGGGAGCAGATAGAAACCCTGGACGGCGTGGTCCGCCCGGTCGGCCTGGCCGGTCGGGGCCTAGGCGACACCGGCGCCGACTGCCTGATCTGCGACGCCGAGAACACTGCGGTGGGCATCGCCGGCATCATGGGCGGGGCCTCGTCGGAGATCTCTGACGCCACGGCCGAAGTGCTCATTGAGGCCGCCTATTTCACCCCGATGGCCATTGCCCATTCTTCCAAGCGACTGGGCCTGAGGACCGAAGCGTCGGCCCGCTTCGAACGGGGTTGCGATCCCTGGGGCATCGACAGTTCGGTGAACCGCTTCGTGGAGCTGCTGACCGAGAGTGCACCGGGAGTCCGGGCCTGTGACGGCCGCCTCGATGTGCGCGGCGACGTCCCGCAATCCTTCGACATTGACGTTCCCATCGCCCGGGTGGACCGCCAGATCGGGGTGCCGCTCAGCGGTGCCGAGATCGCCGCTCTCATTGAGCCCATCGGCTTCGCCTGCGCCGTCGGGACGACCGACGATGGCATCGCACTTTTGACGGTGTCGGTGCCGACCAACCGGCCCGATGTGCGCCGGGCGCCGTTCGGCATTGACGATGTCATTGAGGAAGTGGCGCGCACGTTCGGCTATGCCAACGTCCCCCGCCACACCCCGACCTGGCCCCAACCGGGACGGCTGAACGAACTGCAGCGCTCACGGCGCTTGGCCAAGGACGTGCTCTGTGGCCTGGGCGCTTCGGAGGGCTGGACCAATTCCTTCGTGTCGGCTGACGCTCATCACCGGGTCGGTCTCGAAGGCCCGGCGGTGCGGGTCTCGAATCCGTTGGTGGCCGAAGAATCGTTCCTGCGCCGCTCGCTGATGCCGGGGCTCCTCGGTGCGCTGGCTCACAACGCCAGCCGCCGCCAGGGTGCCGTTCGACTGTACGAAGTCGGCGTGGTCTTCTCCCACCCCGACGAAGGCGCACCGCGGGTGGTCGAACGCAGCGGCGCCGGTGGCGCCCAGACCGCCTTGTTGCCCGGCGAGCGCGAGCTGCTCAGCGCCGTGCTGGCCCTCGACGATGACGACGCTCGCTCGGCTACGGCGATGTGGCACGTGCTGGCCGAGGCCTTCCATGTGGCCGGGGTCCGCCTGGTGGCCCCGACGGCGGCCGAGACCGAACTGCCGGGACTGCACCCCACCCGCTCGGCCCTGCTCATGGCCGAGGGACCCGGCGGCTCCCGGCGCAGCATTGGCGCCGTCGGAGAGATCGATCCGGCTGTCGCTGCCGATCACGGCCTGACCATCACGAGCGGGGCCGGGACGGCGGCCCGGCGCATCGGTTGGCTCGAGGTTGACCTGGGTCTGTTGTTCGACCCGTCGGCGGTGGCCCGACGCGTCGTGACGTCGGCCGCGGTGAGTCGCTTCCCCTCCTCTGATGTGGACCTGGCCCTGGTGGTCGATGACGGCCACCCGGCCGACCTGGTGGGCGCCGCCCTCGGTGCGGCGGCCGGCGAACTGCTCGAATCCGTGACCCTCTTCGACGTCTACCGTGGCACCGGCATTGCCGAGGGCTCCCGCAGCCTGGCCTTCAGGCTCCGCTTCTGCGCCACCGATCACACCCTGACCGACGACGAAGTCGGCGGTTTGCGCACTCGCTGCATCGCGGCGGCCACCAGCCAGTTCGGAGCCGTCCTGCGCTAAGGGCTGACAATCAGCACGCCGTCGCAGCGGCGTGGCATCGTGGACCGGTGGATGTGCGGCAGATCGACCCCGACGACGAGGCAGCGTTTGACGCCTTCTACGGCGTGCTGCACGAAACCGACGTTGAGCGCTGGCCCAATGTATCGGGGTGGACCCGGAGCGAGGTCCATGTCATGGCCAGCGCCGACGCCGCAGCCAGCCGGTACGACTGCCTGGTGGCACGTGTCGGCAATGCCACGGTCGGCATCTGCCTGTTGGAGCGGTCCCAACGGGACAACACGCACGAGCTGAAGCTCGACATCCGTGTGCTCCCGACCCACCGCCGGCTTGGCATCGGCCGGGCCCTGGCCGGTCTGGCTGAGCAGATTGGCCGCGAAGACGGACGCATGACCATGTGCCATATCTGCGAGGTACCCACGGCCCAGTTGCCGGGGCATCCCTCTGTGCCCTTTGCCCAGTCCTTGGGCTTCGCCTCCGTGCAGACGGGCCATGTTCGCCATCTGTCTCTGCCGGTACCGCCGGAACGTAGGGAGCAGTTGTGGAAGGAGGCCCATGCCGCGTCAGTGGGTTACCGCATCCTGACCTTCACGTCACCGTGGCCCGAGGAGTTCCTGGACGATCAGTGTGCGTTGTGGCGGCGCATGTCGACCGACGCACCGCACGGTGACGAGCAGCACGAGGAAGAAGTATGGGATGTCGCACGCGTCGAGGAAATGGACGCCATGTTGGCGGCGCAGGGTCGAAGCAAGTTAACGGCGGTGGCCCAGCATGAAGCCTCCGGCCGATTGGTGGCCTATTCCGAATTGGTCGTATCGAAAGAACAGCCAGCCGAAGCCTGGCAATGGGCCACGTTGGTGGCGCGCGAGCACCGCGGCCACCGCCTCGGCATGGCTGTGAAGTTGGCCAACCTGGACTATCTCCGCCAGCAGGTGCCGGCGGCCACGTTGGTGACTACCGGCAACGCCCAGGAGAATGCACCGATGATCGCCGTCAACGACATGATCGGTTTCCAGGTGGTGGCCACCGGTACGTTCTGGCGCAAGCAGTTGGCGGTCTAGCGATGGACGTTGTCGTCATCGACCCCCACGATGCCGCCGCTTTTGACGCCTGGTTCGATGTGCTGCACGTCACGGACCTGGAGCGCTGGCCCGACAAGCCCGGATGGCAACGAGCCGAGCGCCTGGCCTGGGCCCTGAGCACCGATGGCGCCGAGGAGCACCGCTGTCTGGCCGTCTACGGGCCGGACGGCGCAGTCCTGGGCATCGCCGATCTGGAGATGTTCCGATTGGAGAACACCCATGTCGCCCGGGTGGACGTCCGCGTGCTCCCCGAAGCCCGGCGGCGCGGGGTGGGCCGGGCCATCATGGCCGAAGTCGAAGGATTGGCACTGGGGGCGGGGCGGACCGAACTGGGCGGCATGGACGAGGTACCGGTGAGAGCCGGCTTCGTCGATCCTGGCGCACCGTTCGCCGAGAGCCTCGGTTTCGCCTCGGCCCAGCACCTGGTGCGCCGTTCGATCAACCTCCCCGTGCCGGCCGCCCTGATGCAGGCCTTGGCCTTCAGCCCCAAGGCGGCGCCGGCGGGCTACAGCCTCATCACCTTTCGCGATCGCTGGCCCGACGAGTTCATCACCGATCGCTGCGAGCTCGGGCGCCGGATGTCCACCGACATTCCGATGGGGGAGCAGGACCTCGATGAAGAAGTGTGGGACGAACAACGCGTGCGCCGCATGGAGGCGGAGATTGCGGCGCAGAATCGGTCGAAACTGACGACGGCGGCCCATCACGACGCCACCCGGACCCTGGTGGCCTTCACCGAGGTGGCCATCCCGCTGGGTGCGCCCTCGTCGTCGTGGCAGCACGACACGTTGGTCATGCGTGAACACCGCGGTCACGGGCTGGGCTACGCCGTCAAGGTGGCCAACTTGGCCGCGGTCATGGAGACCTACCCCGACGTGCGCACCATCAGCACCTGGAACGCGGCGGAGAACGAGCACATGATCGCCGTCAACGAAGAGATCGGCTTCGAGGTGGTGGCCCACTCCACCTACTGGCTCAAGAAGCTGGGATAGCGCCGCTCGTCAGCCTGGCTCGGGTTGGCTGCACACCGCCTCAATGTTGTGGCCATCGGGGTCGCGGATGAAGGCGCCGTAGTAGTGCTCGTGATATTGGGGGAAGACCCGAGGCTCGTGCAGGATCTCAGCGCCGTAAGCCACGGCGGCCGCATGGAAGGCCCGCACTACGTCACGGCTGGCGGCCCGAAAGGCGATGTGGAGCTCGCGATCGTCCGGACGCTGCGCCGGGCCGACCCAGAAGGACCCCGGTTCGGGGCCGAAGAACCCGGCCGTGCCATCCTCGACATGGCCGGCGGTGATGCCCAGGGGAGCCAACACCGCCGCATAGAACGCCGTGCTGGCTGGGACATCGCTGACCTGCAGTGAGACATGATCGAACATGCGTCCACACTCGCGCAGCGAGCCGCCACCTGCCGCACCCGGAGACCATCTCTGGCTCATGCATGAGTATGCGGGAATATGTATACTGATGCGATGAAGGCGGGGATCATCGGAGCGTCGGGCTACACGGGGGCGGAATTGCTGCGCCTGCTGGCCGGCCATCCGTCCCTTGAGGTGGCGGTGGTTACGGCCCACTCGCACGCCGGACAGTCGGTGGGGGAGCACACCCCCTCGCTGGCCGCGGCCTACCCCGGTCTGACCTATGAGGCGGCCGTGCCCGAGTCGCTCGACGGTCTCGATGTGGTGTTCTGCGCCCTGCCCCACGGCGAATCGCAGCGCATCGTGCCTGCGTTGCGCAGCCGGGTGGGCGTCATCGTGGATCTGGCCGCCGACTTCCGCTTGAAGGACGCCGGCCTCTATCCCACTTGGTACGGCGAGCCCCACGAGGCGCCCGAACTCTTGGCCGAGGCGGCCTACGGCCTGCCCGAGCTTTTCCGAGGCGACCTGCACGGGGCCAACCTGATCGCCTCGGCCGGGTGCTACCCGACATCGGCTGGCCTGGCCCTGGCCCCCCTGCTGCGGGCTGGGCTCATCGCCGACAGCGGCATCATCGTCGATGCCGCCTCGGGCACCTCGGGTGCCGGCCGGGCCCCCAAGGAGTCGCTGCACTTCGGCACCGTCGACGAGGACTTCACGGCCTACGGGTTGCTCACACATCGCCACACGCCTGAGATGGAACAGATCCTCGGCGCCCAGTTGCTGTTCACCCCGCACCTGGCGCCCATGGTGCGTGGCATTTTGGCCACCTGCTACGCCCGCCCGACGGCCGAGGCGGCCGCCGTCAGCACGTCCGATGTCATGGCAGTGCTGCACGACGCCTACGACGAGGAGCCGTTCATCGTGGTCACCGACGCGCCACCATCGACTAAGGCCACATCCGGTTCCAACTGTGCCCATGTGACGGCCCGGGTAGATGCACGCACCGGCTGGGTGGCGGCCCTCTGCGCTCTTGACAACCTCGTCAAGGGAGCCTCGGGTCAGGCCATCCAGTGCGCCAACGTCGCGCTCGGACTGCCCGAGACAACCGGACTACCGCTGGGAGGGATGTACCCGTGAGTGTGACCACGCCGAAGGGTTTTGTGGCGACGGGCGGGTCGGCCGGCATCAAGGCCAGCGGAGTGCCCGATGTGGCGGTGGTGGCCACGGCCGACGGTCAGCCCGTGTCGGCGGCCGGCGTCTTCACCTCCAACCTGGCCGCCGCCGCGCCAGTGCAGATCAGCCGGGCCCATCTGGCTGCCACATCCGGTCAGGCGGCCGCCGTCATCTTGACGTCGGGCAATGCCAACGCCGCCACCGGCCAACCCGGCCGCCACGCCGCGCTGGGCCTGTGTGCCGCCGTGGCGGCCGGCATCGGCGCCCGGACCGAAGAAGTGTTGGTCTGCCAGACCGGTCTCATCGGGATCCCCTTTCCCATGGCCCAGGCGGAACCGAATCTGGCCGCCATTGTGGCGGCCCGGGCCGGCACCTTCGAGGCGGGTGCGGCGGCGGCGCGGGCCATCATGACGACCGACACGGTGCCCAAGGAAGTGTTGGTACACGGCAACGGGTTCACCGTCGGCGGCATGGCCAAAGGCGCCGCCATGCTGGCCCCCAACATGGCCACGATGTTGGCGCTGTGCACCACCGATGCGGTGGCCGATCCGGAGACCCTGCAGGCGGCCCTGACGGCCGCGGTCCAAACCTCGTTCAATTCCATGACGGTGGACGGCTGTACCTCCACCAATGACACGGTCCTGGTCTTGGCCAGTGGACTGGGCGCTACGCCGACGCTGATTGAACTGACGGCGGCGCTCACGCAAGCCTGCACCTCGCTTGCCGAGCAGATGGTCGATGACGCTGAAGGGGCCACCAAGGTCTCGCACATCCTGGTGATCGGAGCCGAGGACGACGCCTCAGCCCACCAGGCGGCCCGCAAGGTGGCCGATTCCATGCTGGTCCAGTGCTCGCTCAACGGCGAGGATCCGTACTGGGGCCGTGTGGTGAGCGAACTGGGCTCGGCTGGTGTGGCCTTCGACATCGACCTGGTCTCGGTGTCCTATGGCGGCATCGCCGTGTGCGAAGGCGGGGTGGCCGCCGACTACGACGAAGGAGCCGTGGCGGCGCACATGGCCGGTCGCCATATCGAACTGGTCTGCGATCTGAAGTTGGGCGACGGCGAGGCCGTCGTGCTGGGCACGGACTTGGGTTACGGCTACATCGACGAGAACCGGACCACGTCGTGACCACACCCAACGAGATCTCACTCGAAGGTGCCTCTCAGCGGATCACCCGGGCCCAGAAGGCGGCGGCCGAGAACACAGCGTCGGTGCTGGTCGAGGCCCTGCCCTACATCCGGCGCTTCCGGGGCAAGATCGTGGTGGTCAAGTACGGCGGCAATGCGCTGCATGGCTCGACCGGCGGAGCCGATGACGCCCTGGCCTCCTTCGCCGAAGACGTCGTGCTCATGCGGGCGGTCGGCCTGCTGCCGGTGGTGGTGCACGGGGGTGGTCCGCAGATCGGTGACCTCATGGCCCGCCTGGGCAAGGAGACCGAGTTCCGCAACGGCCTGCGGGTGACCGACGCCGAGACCCTCGATATTGCCCGCATGGTCCTGGTGGGCAAGGTCAACCGCGACATCGTCAGCGCCATCAACGTGCACGGCCCACTGGCCGTTGGCATGTCGGGCGAGGATGCCAACCTGATCACGGCGGCCCAGAGCGATGTCGAGCTCGGCTTCGTGGGCCGCGTGTCGGTGGTCGATCCCACCATGCTGGAACGCCTGGTGGCCGAAGGCATCATCCCGGTGGTGGCCACCATCGGCGCCGATGAGGCGGGCCAGGCCTACAACATCAATGCCGACACGGTGGCCGGCGCGCTGGCCGTGGCCCTGGGGGCCGAGAAGCTGATCTTCCTGACCGACATCGAAGGTCTGCGCATCGTGCCCGACGATCCGACCACGGTGATCCATCAGGCTTCGCTGGAAATCATTGAGGAGATCCTGCGCAGCGGCGGGGCTCAGGGCGGCATGGTGCCCAAGGTGGAAGCGTGCGCCGATGCCGTGCGTTCGGGCGTGGCGCGGGCACACATCCTCGATGGCCGTGTCCCCCATGCCCTACTGCTCGAGCTCTTCACCGACTCGGGTGTCGGCACCATGGTGGTGCCGTGACGATCGACCGCAGCGCACTGATGCGCACCTACGCCGAGCCGCCGGTCACCTTTGTACGAGGTGACGGCACCATGCTCTACGACGGGGCGGGCCAGGGCTACCTGGACTTCATCACCGGCCTGGCCGTGGTGTCGCTCGGGCACGCCCATCCCGTGGTGGCCGATGCCGTGGCACTGCAGGCCCGGACCCTGAGCCACGTCTCCAACCTCTACGGCAACGAGCTGGGCCCCGAAGTGGCCATGACCCTTGATCGGCTCATCAACGGCGGCAGCGGTCAGGCCGGCGGGCAGATCTTCTTCTCCAACTCGGGAGCCGAGGCCAACGAGTGCGCCCTGAAGCTGGCCCGGCGCTGGACCGGCGGCGAGCGCCACGTCGTCATCACGGCCGACAACTCGTTCCACGGCCGCACCCTGGCCACGCTGACGGCGACCGGCCAACCCGAGAAGCACGCCCCGTTCGAGCCGTTGCCCGAAGGGTTCGTCTACGTCCCCTACGACGACGTCGCCGCGCTCGATCAGGCGCTCGATCCGAACACCGTGGCCGCCGTCCTGCTCGAGCCGCTGCAGGGCGAGGGTGGGGTGATGGTCCCGAGCTCGGACTATCTCGGGGCCGTGCGCGACCTGTGCACCGACCGGGGCGCCCTCCTGATGCTCGATGAGGTGCAGACCGGTCTCGGCCGCACCGGCCACTGGTTTGCGTTCCAGGCCCAGGGCCTCCAACCCGACGTGGTGACCATGGCCAAGGCGCTCGGGAACGGCATGCCCGTCGGTGCCTGTTGGGCCCGGGCCGAGGTGGCCGCCGCCTTCGGTCCCGGCGACCACGGATCCACCTTCGGTGGTCAGCCATTGGCCCTGGCCGCCGCGCGCGCCACTCTGGCCGTCATGGAAGCGGAAGACGTCTGCGCCCGGGCCCAAGCCAGAGGTGCCCGCTTGCGGGCCGGACTGGCCACCCTGCCCGGCGTGCAGTCGGTGCGCGGCGCCGGTCTTCTCCTGGCCGCCCAGCTCGACCGAGCCGTGGCCAAGGAGATTTCAGCCGGCGCCCTGGCCCAGGGATTGCTGGTCAACGCCGTGCGACCCGACGCCGTCCGGGTGGCGCCGCCCCTTTTGGTGACCGAGGACGAAGTCGACGCCGCGTTGGCCATCCTGGCCGACGTGATGAGCGCAGTGGGGGACTGAGCATGCCCAACCTCTTCGATATCGACGACCTGTGGCCCAACGGGTACGACCGCGTCCTGGAGCTGGCCACCAGCGGCACTGTCGGCCCCGTGCTGGCCGGCTGCGGTGTGGCGCTCCTCTTCGAGAAGCCGTCGGCCCGCACCCGCAACTCCACCGAGATGGCCGTGATCGGCCTGGGCGGTCATCCCGTCTACATCCAGGGCGTCGAAGTCGGCCTCGATGTGCGCGAGTCCGCCGAGGACGTCGCCCGCACCTTGGCCTGCTACCACCGCATCCTGTGCGCCCGCGTCTTCGACCACACCATGTTGGTGCGCATGGCCGGAGCGCTGGCCCGCCAGGGCGTGGCCGTCCCGGTCATCAACCTCCTCTCCGATGAAGCCCACCCGTGCCAGGCCATCGCCGACATGCTGACCTTGCGCGAGACGCTGGGCCCGCTGGCCGGCCGCACCTTGGCCTACGTCGGCGACGCCAACAACATGGCCCGTTCGCTGGCCAAGGCGGCGCTGCTCGAAGGCATGGAGGTCCGGGTGGCCTCGCCGGCGGGGTACTCGTTTTCGGCCGAGGAGTTGACCGACCTGGCCGCCCTGTCGAACTCCGCCGGTCGCGGTGGCACCATCACGATGACCAGCGATCCCCGGGCCGCCGCCACGGGCGCCGATGCGCTCTACACCGACGTGTGGACGTCGATGGGTCAAGAAGACGAGCGGGCCACCCGGCTGGCCGCCTTCGCCGGCTTCACCATCGACGACGTTCTGGTCGACCTGGCGCAGGACGACGTGGTGGTCCTGCACTGCCTGCCCGCGCACCGGGGCGAGGAGATTTCCGACGCCGTCTTCGAAGGTCCGCACAGCGTCGTGTGGCGTCAGGCCGCGCACCGCCAGACGGCCATGCACGGGATTCTGGCCTGGGCCCTGGAGGAAACGGGATGACGACGCAGAGTTCGGCCAACCGACTGACCAAGAACCAGCGCCAACATCGCATCACCAAGCTGCTCGAGGCGCAGGCCGTGACCAGTCAGGGCCAGCTGGTGGCCCTCCTGGCCGAACAGGGTGTGGACGCCACCCAGACCACGGTGTCGCGCGACCTGGAGGATCTCGGCGCGGTCAAGGTGCGCCTGCCCGGCGGTGACACGGCCTATGCCCTGCCCGAGCTGCCGGTGCATCAGATCGCCCCCGAGGACCATCTGCGCCGGGTGCTGGGGGAGTGGGTCGTCGAAGTAGCTCATTCGGGCAATTTGGTCGTGCTGCGCACGCCGCCCGGATCGGCCCATGTCGTAGGCTCGGCGCTCGATCGGAGCGGCCTGGATGCCGTAATTGGCACCGTGGCCGGCGATGACACGGTGCTGGTGATCGTCGATGAAGAAGTGGGGGGCAAGCTGATGGCCGCACGCCTGGGCGACGTGGCCGGTATTGCCGGAGAAGTACACAGCACACGAGGGAAGGATTGAACATGGCAGAGCGAGTGGTTCTGGCCTACAGCGGTGGCCTCGATACGTCCGTGGCCGTCCGTTGGCTCATTGAGAACGAAGGCGTCGAGGTGATCGCCGTCGCCGTCAACGTCGGCCAGTCGGCCGACAAGGGCGGCGAGGACTGGGATGCCATCCGGAACCGCGCCCTGGCCGCCGGCGCCGTCGAGGCCGTCGTGATCGACGCCCGGCAGGAACTGGCCGAGGACTTCTGTGTGCCCGCCCTCCAGGCCAACGCCAAGTACGAGGGCAAGTACCCGCTGGTCTCGGCCCTCTCGCGTCCGGTCATCGTGCGCCACCTGGTCGCCGAGGCGCGCCGGCACGGCGCCACCGCGGTGGCCCACGGGTGCACCGGCAAGGGGAACGACCAGGTGCGCTTCGAGGTGGGCACCCGCGCCCTGGCCCCGGACCTTTCGATCTACGCCCCCGCTCGCGTCTGGGGCCTGACCCGCGAGGACTGCGTCGAACTGGCGGCCAAGTGGGAGATCCCCATCACGGTCACCAAGGACAAGCTCTATTCCATTGACGACAACCTCTGGGGCAAGGCCATCGAGTGCGGCGCCATTGAAGATCCGTGGGCGCCGGCGCCCGATGACGTCTACACGTTGACCCGGCCCACCGAGACGGAACCCGTCGAAGTCGTGGTCGGCTTCGAGTCGGGGGTGCCGGTCTCGCTCGACGGCGTGGCCCTCAACCCGCTCGAACTCATCGCCCGCATCGGCAGCGTGGCCGGCAGCCGCGGCTACGGCCGCCTGGACATGGTGGAGAACCGCCGGGTCGGCATCAAGAGCCGTGAGGTCTATGAATGTCCGGGTGCGCTGGCGCTGCTCATGGCCCACTCCGATCTGGAAGACCTGACGCTCGAGCGCGACCTGCACCACGAGAAGGCCCGCCTCGAACCCCGCTGGTCCGAGCTGGTCTATGACGGTCTGTGGTTCTCACCGCTCAAGAACGCGCTGGATGCCTTCATCGCTGAATCACAGAAACACGTCACCGGAGAGGTGCGTCTGCGCTTCGTTGCTCCCGGCACCTGCACCGTGGTGGGCCGCCGTAGCCCGGTTGCCCTGTACGACCACGACCTGGCCACCTATGACGCGTCGGACACATTCCGGCACGAGGACGCCGAGGGCTTCGTGCGCCTCTGGGGCCTCGGTGTGGCGACCTGGTCGGCCCGGCAGGGTCCCGGCGCTCCGCAGTGGACCGTGCCCGGTGGCGGCGGGTCATGACGCTGTGGAAGGGCCGCATCTCGACCGGCATGGCCGACGCCGTGGCGGCTTTCACGGTGAGCCTGCCCTTCGATCAGATCCTGGCCTACGACGACCTGACCGGCTCGCGGGCCCACGTCAAGGGTTTGGGCAAGGGTGGCATCCTCAGCGCTGAAGAAGTAGCCACGCTGCTCGAGACACTCGACGCGGTGGAAGCCGAATTCCTGGCCGGGACCTTCGAGTTCGCTCCGGGCGACGAGGACATCCACACCGCCGTCGAGCGACGGGTCACCGAACTGGCCGGCGACGTGGGAGCCAAGCTGCACACCGGTCGCAGCCGCAACGACCAGGTGGCCACCGATCTACGGCTGTGGTGCCGGCGCTCGCTCGTCGCCGTGGCCGAAGAGATCATGGCGCTGCAGGACACGCTGGCCCAGCGGGCCCACCTGGCCGCCGACGTCTACCTGCCCGGCTACACCCACATGCAGCGGGCCCAACCGGTCCTCCTGGCCCATCATCTCCTGGCCCACGGATGGGCCTTGGCCCGAGACGTCGATCGACTGCTGGTCACGGTGGATCGCCTGAACGTATCGCCGCTGGGCGCCGGGGCGTTGGCCGGATCATCATTGCCCCTCGACCCCGATTTCGTGGCGGCCGAGTTGGGATTCCACGGTCGCTTCGAGAACTCGCTTGATGCGGTGTCCGACCGCGACTTCGTGGCCGAGGCACTGTTCGACCTGGCGCTGCTGGGCGTGCACCTCTCCCGCATGGGCGAGGAGCTAGTGCTGTGGTCGACCGAGGAGTTCGGCTTCTGCACCCTCGACGATGCGTACGCCACCGGTAGTTCCATGCTGCCGCAGAAGAAGAACCCCGATGTGGCCGAGTTGGCCCGCGGCAAGGCTGGTCGCCTGATCGGGCACCTCAACGCTGTCCTGATCACGCTGAAGGGCCTGCCGCTGGCCTACAACCGTGACCTCCAAGACGACAAGGAACCGCTCTTCGACGCCGTCATCCAGGTGAGCAGAGCGCTCATCGCCCTGCGCGGTGTGTACGACACGGTCACCTGGAACGAGGACCGCATGCAGTTGGCGGCCGACGGGCCGGCCGCCGCCGCCATCGATCTGGCCGAGCTTCTGGTCGAGCAGGGCATGCCCTTCCGCCAGGCGCACGCCTTGGTGGGTGGTCTAGTGCGCGACTCTCTCGATCGCCATGTGCCGTTGGTCGAACTGGTGGCCGCCCATCCGGCCCTGGGTGAGGGCGCAGTGGAACTCCTTCAACCCGGCGTAGCAGTCACTCGCCGCCGCACGCCTGGCGGCGCCGGCCCCGCGCCGGTGGCCGAACAGGCCGAACGTTTCGGTCGGCGCCGTGATGTCGACCGCAGCCGGCTGGCCCAGTGGTCCCATGGCACCATCCGGAACTGACGGCGGCTGGACCGCCTCGGCGCAGCGGGTGGTGGTGCCGCCCGGCGAAGGGCGTGCCGTGCGCGTGGCCGCCGGCGATCGCGTGCGCGTCGTCGACCTCGACGGCGGTCAGGTGGCTGACTTTTTCGCCTTCGATGCCAACGATCCGACCGAGTTCCTGAGCGCCGAGCACACCCGACCCGGCATTCGTCGGTTGTTTCCGGTGCCCGGGGACGACCTGCTCTCCAATCGGCGCCAACCGCTCCTGGAGTTGCTCGAGGACCACTCGCCGGGGCGACACGACACTCTTTATGCGGCCTGCGATCCGGCCCGCTATGTCCTATTGGGGGTGACGACGCCGCATCGGTCGTGCGCGGTCAATCTGGCCGAAGCCATGGCCGACCTCGGGTACGTGAGTGTGGCCGTGCCCCAGCCCTTCAACCTCTTCATGGACGTCCGGGTGGCTGCCGACAGCACGCTTGCGGTGGTGCCGGCGTCGTCGCGGTCCGGGGACTACGTGTCGTTTCGAGCCCGGCGCGATCTCGTCGTCGCGGTCAGCAGTTGCCCCATGGATGTCATCGCCATTGGCACCGGCACGGTCAGCGCGCTTGCCATTGACGTTGCTTCGTGACCTGCGTGACGCAACCCCTGGGTCGTTGTGCAGTTAGGGAGCAGTCAGGTGAACGCAGCATGAAGATACGTGAATTAGCTGGTTCCAGGCCGGGATTCGGGGTACATCTGTAGGCGAGACCTCAGAAAGCGGGCGTCCAACCATGGAACGAATGAACGGCATCGACCCGATGTTCCTCTATTCGGAGACACCAGAAACTCCGATGGAGGTGGCGTACGCCTGTCGGTTTGATCCGTCGACAGCGCCCGGGGGCTATTCGTTCGAGTCGGTGCGCCAGATGTTGGCCGAGAGACTCCCCACCCTGCCGGCCTTCCGCCGTCGTCTGATGGAGGTGCCGCTGGGCCTCGATCATCCGCGCTGGGTGGACGACCCGGATTTCGATCTCGACAATCATCTGCTGCGGGTGGCGGTTCCCGCCCCCGGCGGCGACGCCGAGTTCAGCGCCATGACGGCGGACGTGATGGGCCGGCCGCTAGTGGTCGATCAGCCCCCGTGGGAAATGCACATCATTGAGGGACTGGCCGACGGCCAGGTGGGCCTCATCGCCAAGTTGCACCATTCCGTCATTGACGGGGTGGCCGCGGCGCAGCTGTTGGCCCAGTTGCTCGATCTGAGTCCCGAAGGGCGGGCGATCACCGAGTTCTGCCCACCCTGGCTGCCCCCGGCCTTGCCTTCGGGCGGGCAGCTCATGGCCAATGCGTTGCCCAATCTCTTCAGCAGCCCGCTGCGCACCCTACGGGCGGTGCGCGAGATCGGTCGCACGGCGCTGCGGTTGGCTCGTCGTGCCGCGGACAGCGACTCGGCCCCGCTCTCCATACCTCTGGGAGCCCCGACCACGTTCGAGTCTCCCGTGGGGGCGGACCGGTCGGTCTCGTTCGCCCGCCTGCGTCTGGCCGACGTGCAGGTGCTGCGCGACGCCTTCGGCGTCACCATCAACGACGTCGTCATGGCCATCTGCTCGGGCGCGCTGCGCTCCCACCTGACTGCGCACGGGCAGCCGACCAATGACGCCCTGGTGGCCGTGGTCCCCGTTTCGGTCCGGGCCGCCAAGGTGGGCGATGGCCACGGCAACGCGCTCTCCGCCATGTTCGTGCCGTTGTCCAACGGTGTGGCCGATCCCCTGGAGCGGCTGTCCGCCGTGGCGGCCCGGAGCTCGGAGACCAAGGCTCAGGAGCGGGCCGTGGGGTACGGGCCCATGGCCACCGCGGTGTCCGATGCCATCCCGCCGATGCTGGCTCGTACCGTGTTGCGCCTGGGCGCCCAGATGGGTGTGCTGCGCAAGTTGCGGGCCGGCAACCTCATGATCTCCAACGTGCCCGGGCCGGCCTTCCCGCTCTTTTTCGCCGGTATGCGGTTGGACGCCGTGCACCCGTTGGGTCCGATCGTCGACGGTGTGGCGCTCAACATCACGGTGCAGAGCTACCAGGACTCGCTCTATGTCGGCATCAACGCCTGCGCGGCGGCCGTGCCCAACCTGGCCCTCCTGGCTCGGGCCATGGTCGAGGAGCTGGCCGCCTTGCGTGGGGCGGTGACCGGTGACGCCGACGTGGCCATCGACATGACGGCCTTCGACGATGAGGAGTCGGCGGTGATCTCACCGGTCGACGCCTGGGTGCGGGCGGCCCGAGCCGTGCCCTTGAGCCTGCAGCCGACACCCAACCGGGCCAAAGCTCGTGCCGCGGTCAGTCATCGTCCCCGCGTGGGAGCGGTGGCCGTACCGTCATTCGGGTGTGATCCGTCGCTGTCGCCCTGAAGCTCTCGCCCCAAGTCTCTCGCCTCAACCCTTTCGGCTTGAGCGCCGCCGCCTGTGCGTTGTCGCCTGCGCGTTGTCGCCATGAGGCGACTTGGAGAAGAGTGGGGCGGTGCAGCGCGACGATTTGGCCGGCGATTCGACCAAGGTGGCGCCGTGGCTGCTCAACAAGTTGCTGGTGCGAGGCAACCGGGTGGGCCGCATTGTTGAGGTCGAGGCCTACAGGGGCATCGAGGATCCGGCGTCCCACGCCTACAGGGGTCCGACGCCACGCACGCAGATCATGTTCGGCGAGGCCGGGTTCCTCTACGTGTACTTCACCTATGGCGTGCACTGGTGCGCCAACGTGGTGTGCGGCGTCGACGGCGTGGCTTCGGCCGTGCTCATCCGTGCCCTGGCCCCGGTGGACGGAATTGAGGACATGCGACTGGCCCGACCGGCGGCCCGTCGGGATCGCGACCTGAGCAATGGCCCGGCCAAGCTGTGTCAGGCCCTGGGCATCACGGGCAGCGACAACGGGACCGACCTCTTGACATCTGGTGGCGCGGTCCGGCTGCTCGATGACGGGAGGCCGCCACCGAAACGTCCGGGGCGGGGCACCCGGATCGGCATCAGCGTGGCCGTCGACAAGCCGTGGCGTTGGTGGGTACCGGGCAGCGAGTACGTCTCGAAATAGCAGGCCCCATGAGCGGGGGGTGCGGGGCTAAGCGGGTGCGGGGCTAGGAGCGGATGGATTGCATGGCGCGCTCGATACCGTCGACCTCGGGGTGGGTGACGCCACGCTGGTAGTGCCGATCGAACTCGTCGTCGCCCAGGCGCTGGCGCAGCCGCTCCTGATCCTGTTCGCGCAGGCGGACTTCCATCACATCGAGGACGCCCCCCACGTGAGCGAGCAACCCGTCGGTAATGCCGTGCAACTCGGCGGCCGGTCCATCCTCGCCGTCGGCCGAGAGGCAGGTGGCCAGCCCGAGAATGGAGTTGGCGATCATGAACTGGTCGCCGGCCCGGCGGGAGCTGCGCAGCGCGTTGAGGTAGTACCGGCGCCCGGCTTCACGGTCCCCGTCGAGCATGGCCAGATGGCCCAGGTTCACCAGGTTGTACATGACCGACTCGTCGCGCAGCTCGTTGGAGATGGCCAGTGCGCTTTCGAGATGGGTGCGGGCGCTGTCGGTGTTGCCCAACATCAGTTCGAGGTCGGCCAGGTTGTTCTCCACGATGCCGATGTTCATCAGGTCCTGGGCCTGGCGCAGATGCTCGAGGGCCTCGGCGTAGTTGGCCCGCGACTGGGTCAGATCGCCGTAGTTGATGCTGGCTCGGCGTTCGAGGACGGCCCCGAGGAGACCGGGATCGCCGGCCCGCCGGGCGTGCTCGAGGGCCTCGTCCATGATCGGGATGGCGGCGGCACGCTCACCAAGAGAGAAGGCGGCCCAGGCCATGCCGCACAAGCACTCGGCGATGACCTCGTCGTCGTGCACGGAGCGCCCGAGGTCCAGGCCGTCCCGATAGTGCCGCTCGGCCGTTGTGTGCATGGAACGGCGGCCCCACATCTGTCCGGCCGCCGTAAGCCCCCGGGCTCGCAGGAGCGGGACGGTATCGGCGGGGGAGAGCAACAAGGCCGACGTGACGAACTCACTGCCCTCCTCCCAGTAGCCGCGGGCGAACCAGAAACGGCGCAAGGCAACGCAGAGGCGGAGGGCGTCGTCGTGGCGGGCGGCGTCGGCCAGGAGCAGGGAGAGCGCGCCCCGCAGGTTCTCCCGTTCGATCTCGAGCGTGTCGAGCCAGTGCTTCTGGTCGCCCCCGGTCAGGTCGGGGGCCACCCGTTCGGCCAGCTCCAGGTAGAGGGTGGCGTGGGCCTGGAGCGCGCGCTGGACGACGTCGGCGCCGCTCTCGGCCAGGCGTTCCCCGGCGTACTGCCGGATGGTCTCGTTGAGGTGGTAGCGGGTGGCTTCGCCGATATCGGCCTGCACCAGGCTCTTGTCCGACAGCGAGGCCAGGATGTTCAAGAAGGCGAAGCTCTCGATGGCGTGGCCGGTGCAGATGGCCTCGGCCGCCTCGACGGTGAAGCCGCCCGAGAAGACGGAGAGGAGTTGGAGGACGAGGGCCTCGTCGTTCGCCAACAGGTCATAGGACCAGTCCACGGTGGCCCGCAGCGTCTGCTGACGGGCCAGGGCGGTGCGGCTGCCGCCGGTGAGGAGCTGGAAGCGGTCATCGAGGCGGCGCACTATGTCGGGCAGTGACATGGAGCGCAAGCGCACGGCCGCCAGCTCAATGGCCAGCGGGATCCCGTCGAGGCGCCGGCACAGGTCGATGACGACCGGCAAGGTGGTCCCGTCGGCGTTGAAGGCCGGTTGGTGCTGGCGGGCCCGGTCGACGAACAGCTGGACGGCGTCGTAGGCCAGGGCGTTGTCGCTGCTGTCGGGGTCGCTGCTCTCGGGCGGCGGCAGGGTGAGCGAGGGGACGCGGTAGGTCCACTCGGCATTGATGGCCAACGTCTCGCGGCTGGTGGCCAGGAGATGGATCTGCGGGCAGGCCCGCAACAGGCGGTCGGCGATGGAGGCCACCTCGCCGATCAGGTGCTCGCAGTTGTCGAGGACGACCAGGATGTTGCGGCTGCCGATGGCGTCGACCAGGGTCTCGAAGAGGGGCCGGCCCGACTTCTCGCGCATGCCCAGCGCCGTGAGGACGGAGGCCAGCACCCGGTCGGCGTCGGTGACGGCGGCCAGTTCCACCAGCCACACACCGCCCCCGGTGCCGTCGAGGAGTTCGGCCGCCACCTGCAGGGCCAGCCGGGTCTTGCCCGAACCGCCCGAGCCGACCAGGGTGACCAGGCGGGCCTTTTCAATGAGGGAGCGGATCTCGGCCAGCTCGGCCTCGCGGCCGATGAAGGTGGTCACCTGCTCGGGCAGGTTGTTGGGCAGGTCGGGATTCTCCAGCGTGCGCAGCGGCGGGAAGTCGGTGGCCAGGCCGGGTGCGGTGACCTGGAAGACGTGTTCGGCCCGTCCCAGGTCCTTGAGGCGATGCAGGCCCAGGTCCCGCAGCTCGACCTGTTCGAGCTGCTCGAGGGTGACCAGCTCGGCCGTGGTCTCGGAGAGCACGGTTTGGCCGCCGTGGGCCGCCGTCTCGAGCCGGGCGGTGCGGTTGACCACGGTGCCGAAGAAGTCGCCGTCGCGCTCGATGCAGGGGCCGGTGTGCAGGCCCATGCGGACCCGGATGACCGCCTCGGTGGGCCAGGGCTCGGCGGCCAGCCGCTGCTGGGCCGTCACCACGGCAGCCAACCCGTCGTCGGCCCGGCCGAAGGTGGCGCAGAAGGAGTCGCCCAGGGTGCGGAAGACGACGCCCCCGGCGCTCTCGATGGAGTCGCGCATGATGGCGTCGTGGCGTATGAGGGCGACGTGCATGGCCTCGGGTTGCTCCTCCCACAGCGAGGTGGATCCCTCGATGTCGGTGAAGAGCACAGTGAACGTCGAGAGGGGACGGTCAACCACGTTGCCGACGTTAACGCAGGGACTTTGTTCGTACCCGGGTTTCCCCCGAGCGCTGACAACTGACGGTCACGGGCTGTCATCGCGTTGTCACTCCCGTGCAATGAGCGGGGCGCACGATGCTGATGTTGTTCGAGAAGGTCAGCGGACGGCGAACGCTTCGGCGGGAAGCCCGTTGGGTCTCGAACACCGCGAGAGCACCCGGTGGCATGCGATGGCGGTCGCACTCCATCGCATGCCACTTTTGGGTGTGCTGGCCACCGGTGCCTGGGGGACGATGCAAAGCGGGCCCGGCCCCCACACACCGGTCGGCGGCCAGAGGCCGGGGTGGCCACTCCAGGGGGAGTATCCACGTTCGGACGGGAGCCCACCGGTACGATTCTGACTGCGCACCAGACCGGGGTTTCTGACCCCGAGAAGCGTTCGCCTTGTGCGAGTGCGTTGACGGTATAACGCGCACCTGCTACAGTTACCTTCCCGTCGGAACGGCCAACCAGCCGAACCGACAGCCGAAGGAGACTCGCCAGCTGAGCAATCAGTCTGGAGCAGTCCTTCGGAGCACCCGGCACCAAAACCGGCAGTATTGGTATGTGCCCGGTCGCTCCTTGAAAACGGAATAGTAGAGAGCCAAAAGCCAGTGCGGGCAATTCATTCGTGCTTCGGTACGTCTGGGTTGTACGTCAATTAGCAGTAAGGCAGGCCTCGTTGGATCTAGGGAGCAATCCTTAGTGATAAGACGGTCTGTTGTTTCCATGAAACAGAGTCATATACATGGGAACTCTCTGATTTTTAGAAAGCCCTTTCCGAGCAATCGGAACTGGTGGACTTTAAGTCTCGATGGAGAGTTTGATCCTGGCTCAGGATGAACGCTGGCGGCGTGCCTAACACATGCAAGTCGAACGCCCTCCATTCAGTAGCAATACTGATGAAGAGGGAGTGGCGAACGGGTGAGTAGCACGTGAGCAACCTGCCCCGAAGACTGGGACAACACCGGGAAACCGGTGCTAATACCGGATATCCCTATCGGACCGCATGATCTGATAAGGAAATGGATTCCGCTTCGGGAGGGGCTCGCGGCCTATCAGCTAGTTGGTGAGGTAACGGCCCACCAAGGCATCGACGGGTAGCTGGTCTGAGAGGACGATCAGCCACACTGGGACTGAGACACGGCCCAGACTCCTACGGGAGGCAGCAGTGGGGAATCTTGCGCAATGGGCGAAAGCCTGACGCAGCAACGCCGCGTGGAGGACGAA
>DATAUC010000011.1:0-2887 GCA_036268485.1 Acidimicrobiales bacterium | reverse complement strand
GGATCGAACGCTTTGGTTCGGGAAGAAGGAGGGGGGCCTCAGATTCGCCCCGCTTACCTGGCAGGGCCGCGCCGCCAGCATCCTTTACGTGTTCCTCATCGTCGTGGCCATCTTCACCTACTCACAACTGACGCTCACTGCGTTCGTGATGGCCTTCTACACGGTCGTCTTCGGCCTGATCGTGGTGTACAAATCGGACCTGATGGACAACTGGCCGCCCGGTTCGGGGCCGCCAGGAGAGTCACGCGGCCAGACTCGTCGCCGATGAGGTGCCGCCCGCAGTCATCCGGCGCGGCGCGAGCACCGACTTGTCGGGCTGGGCCATGCCCCATTAGTTGTCGGACTGGGCGAGGTTGAATGCGTCGACGCACCCCTGGATCCACTGGGCAGAGTTGTCATGGGCGGGTCGGCCGCCGGGTCCGGTCTCTTCGTCCCGACAGGCCTGCTCGGACGTAATAGTGGCTGTCGATGAAGCCGAGTAGGCCGTGTAGGCCGGCCCACCGGCCGAGTATCCGTCTCGGTAGGACTGGCTCTCGCCGGCCAGCGAAGCGAACAACGAAACGACGACGGCGAGGGCGATCACAGCGATGACCGCGCCTCCAGTCACAACGATCCGTCGACGGCCCTTTTCGGTCGCCCACGCTCGACGAAGGCCCGCGGCCAACCCAGCCCAGGCAGATGCAGTAGCGGTTGTACTGCCGTCCGGCTCTGGGTCGCCAACCATCGCTCCCCTCCTCTGCGTTCGGCTGTGCTCGGTCCGCGCGATGGTAGCCAATGGTCGGAGCAATGGGTGCGAGCAGGTCAGCGAGGGCAAGCCAGTGAAATCCACCTGGACCACCGGCTGCCGAGGGACCGTGACGTTAGGATGTCGCGGGTGGAGCCTGTCGATTCCCACGATGCGTCCCGGACGAGACCCAGTCCAGTCCGCCTAACCGGAAAGGACGCCTTCTGGCTCCACTTCACCCTGACTGCCGGGCTCATCGTGTGCGGCGGAGCATTTGCCTTCGAGCTGTGGCGGGCTCTGGGAGGTCACACCTTCAGTTGGATGTACGTCTTCGAGTGGCCCCTCTTCGCCGCATTCGCCATCTATATGTGGTGGAACCTCCTGCAAGGGAACGACCGGGTTCCCCAGCCATCCCGCAAGCCGTCCCAGACCCAGGCTGCAACTCCGCCCGACGAGGAGCTCGAGGCGTGGAACCGATACGTCCGCCTGGTCGAGGCCGACGACGAATCCGGCTTGGGCCGGCCGATCTGATTCAGGCTCGACCCAGCACCCGTTCCAAAGAGGCGGATACCCCTCCGTCCTTGCCGTAGATGCGATAGCCCACGTAGATCAGAGCGGGGATGGCCCAGAAGTCGCCGCATATCCAAAGGATGCCGGCGGCGAACCGTTGATCCCGGAGGGCTGCCACCGGGCCGTCCATGGCCAGGTTCATCGAGTACCAGGGCGTCTTGGTGAAGATGGACATGGCCATGGCCAAGATCAGCATTTCGAAGGCGGTCACCACGATCGCCCCGATCTGGATCCGGGTGGACCCTCGCGGTGCCCAGGGGTGGGACGGCAGGATAATGCGCCAAAACAGGAGGCCGACGAGGACAAAACTCGGGCCCATCAGCCAGTCCATCACCCAGCCATTGCTGGCCGCCCAGTCGAAGACGACGGGAAGATGCCAGACCACCATCAAACCGTTGAAGAGGACAATGGCGACAATGGGGTTCGACAGCGCGGCCCAGGTCCCACGCAACCCGGGTGTCCAGGACGAGCGGTAGTACCAGCGGAGCAGCCTTCGCCGTTGGTCGACCGGGATGGCGAAAAGGAGTGGCACCCAGGGTGCGCCGATGATCAACAGGGGCGGAAGATAGAACATCTCCAGGATATGGAGGACCATGTGAATGCTCAGCCGGGCCATGGCCCACCGCTCGAGCGGCCCAGACGTCACCAGGATGAGCCCAGCCAGCCCCGCGTAGAACGCCCAACTGCGGCGGCGTGTAGCCCGACGATGCTCCGGGGTCTGTCGGTGGGCCAACCAGCGCAGTCCAATCTCGTGCCCGATGCCGAGGGTCAAGGCTACGAGTGCAATCGGCGTCACTTGCCAATATGGCGGGAGCTGCATCTGTCCGTCCTTCTACGACCGCACTGAGGCTATCCGGCTCCCATCCCCGCCGCCGTAAGCCGTCAGTTGTACCCACCCCGCCGGCGAGGGATCCGCTTCTGGCCTCACCGTCAACCCAGACCGGTCATCCCGAGGCCGATAGAGTCGGAGGTGTGAACTCAGGCGCCAGCCAGGTTCAGCGCTATTGCATTCCCCTCTTCCGACTCCCGCTCCGGAGAGGAGGCAGAGGCGGGGATGGCTGCCGCACCCCGGCCGAGTCCTCGTCGAGACCGCTCTACCTGGGCCTGGGCTCGAGCCCGCCTGTCCACGTCCGACGGCCGGCATAGAGGGACACTCCTGTGCGCGCCGTCGCCACCGTGGATCCCCTGGGATGGGATGGTCACGCGGCCACGTGGGCGATCCTGTGCGCCATCGTGGCACTCACCGTTGTCGCACACCGACGTCTGCTGCAGTCGAGTAGACGACCGATACGGTGGTCCCGGCACCAGATCGAGTTCTTCGCCGGGGGATGCGCCGCACTGGCCCTCGCGCTGACCTGGCCGCTCGCCGATCTGGCCGCCCACTGGTCACTCACCGCTCTGGTTACGCAGCGACTGATCCTGGTCCTGGCCGTTGCTCCCATGTTCCTCCTCGGGTTGCCTCACGACATTCTCGAGCGGGCCACCCGTCCGCCCGTGGTGGACGCCATCCTCCTCCGCCTTCGACGGCCTCCGGTGGCAATCGTCACCGTGACCGTCATTCTGGTTGGCTCGATGGCTCCTCCCTTGGTACGG
>DATAUC010000010.1:0-29045 GCA_036268485.1 Acidimicrobiales bacterium | reverse complement strand
AGGCGCTTGTCCCGCTCGCCGATATGTTCGGCTACTCTACTGACCTGCGTTCGCGCACCCAGGGTCGCGCCACGTACACGATGCAGTTCCATTCGTACAACCAGGTTCCGGAGTCGATCTCCAAGGAGATCATCGCCCGGGCGCAAGGGGAGTAACCCCGGTCCGCCCGAGTGCGGCCCGGACAGTTTTCAGAGATTTTCAGAGCAACGATCGCAGACAAAAAGAGCGTCAGGGCCACCGTGGCCATGACAAGGAGCAGGGAGTAGCCAGGCGATGGCCAAGCAGAAGTTCGAGCGCACGAAGCCACACGTCAACGTCGGGACCATGGGTCATATCGACCATGGCAAGACGACGCTGACCGCTGCCATCACCAAGGTGCTCTCGGAGAAGAACCCGAACACCTCCTTCACGTCGTTCGACAAGATCGACGCCGCACCCGAAGAGAAGCAGCGCGGCATCACGATCACCATCGCCCACGTGGAGTACGAGACCGACAAGCGCCACTACGCGCACGTCGACATGCCCGGCCACGCCGACTACATCAAGAACATGATCACCGGTGCCGCCCAGATCGACGGGGCCATCCTGGTGGTTTCGGCGGCCGACGGCCCCATGCCTCAGACTCGTGAGCACGTGCTGCTGGCCCGCCAGGTCGGCGTGCCCTACATCGTGGTGGCCCTCAACAAGGCCGACATGGTGGACGACCCCGAGCTCATCGAGCTGGTCGAGATGGAAGTCCGCGAGCTGCTGAACAACTATGACTTCCCGGGCGACGACACCCCCATCATCCAGGTGTCGGCCCTCAAGGCACTCGAAGGCGACGCCGAGTGGAGCGAGAAGATCGTCGAGCTGATGGACGCCGTCGACTCCTTCATCCCCGAGCCCGAGCGTGACGTGGACAAGCCCTTCCTCATGCCCATTGAGGACGTCATGTCCATCACCGGCCGTGGCACCGTGGTGACCGGCAAGGTCGAGCAGGGTGTGGTCAAGGTCGGCGAGGAAGTCGAGATCGTCGGTCTGTCCGACACGCAGAAGACCACCGTGACCGGCATCGAGATGTTCCGCAAGCTCCTCGACGAGGGCCGGGCCGGCGACAACGTCGGCGCCCTCCTGCGAGGCACCAAGAAGGAAGACGTCGAGCGCGGCCAGGTGCTGTGCAAGCCCGGATCGATCACCCCCCACACCCAGTTCGAGGCCAATGTCTACGTGCTGGGCAAGGACGAGGGTGGCCGTCACAAGCCGTTCTTCACCAACTACCGCCCACAGTTCTACTTCCGCACCACGGACGTGACCGGCACCATCACCCTGCCCGAGGGCACCGAGATGGTCATGCCTGGTGACAACACCGAGATGACGGTCGAACTGGGCAAGCCCATTGCCATGACTGAGGGTCTGCGCTTCGCCATCCGTGAGGGTGGACGCACCGTTGCTTCCGGTCGAGTTACCAAAATCCTCAAGTAACGACCCCGCGACGCATCGAGACGAGAGCAGACACCATGGCTGACGGCCCCAAGCAGAAGATCCGCATCAGGCTCAAGGCCTACGACCACGAGATTCTCGATCAGTCGACCGAGAAGATCGTCCAGACGGTGCTGCGGACCCAGGCCAAGGTGCTGGGTCCCATCCCGTTGCCGACCGACAAGCACCGCTACACCGTGATCCGGTCGCCCCACAAGTACAAGGACTCCCGCGAGCACTTTGAAATGCGGGTGCACAAGCGCTTGGTGGACATCATCGAGCACACGCCCAAGACGGTCGACTCGCTCCAGCGGCTCGACCTCCCGGCCGGCGTGGATATCGAAATAAAGATCCAAACAGCCTGATCAGGGCTGAGCGCCTGGCAAAGCAGTAGCCAGGTGGTGTAACGTCGCAAGGCCGATTCGGCACCCAAGCGATGCCTGCGGGTATTGCTCAAGACAACAGAAGTGCGTGAGCGCCAGCGTTGCTGGAACCTCACGCCACACCATTCGAGCGCTCCGCTCGGGATCCCCCGGGCGGAGCGTTGACGTGCGCACGGGAGAACCGTCAGCGCAAGGAGTTTTTACAGTGGCAAGCAAGGCGATCGTCGGCGAGAAGGTCGGCATGACTCAGGTCTGGGACGACCAGCACCGCGCCATTCCGGTGACGGTGCTCAAGGTCGCGCCTGTGCGCGTCGTCCAGGTCAAGACCGTGGAGTCAGACGGCTATTCCGCACTGCAGGTGACGTGGGGCTTCCGCCGCACGTCAACCCTGACCAAGCCCGAACTCGGACACTTCGCCAAGGCGAACGTCGAGCCCGGTCGGTCGTTGGTCGAGCTCCGGCTCGACGACGTGGCTGACTTCAGTGTGGGCCAGGAGCTCACGGCTGACATCTGGGCCGCCGGGGACCGGGTCGATGCCATTTCGGTGAGCAAGGGCAAGGGCTTCGCCGGTGGCATGAAGCGCCACAACTTCAAGGGCCAGGGTGCTTCGCACGGTAACCACCGCAGCCACCGGGTACCGGGGTCGATCGGCGCCTGCGCCACCCCGTCCCGCGTTTTCAAGGGCACCCGTATGGCCGGCCAGATGGGCGGCCGACAGGTCACCGCCCTCAACCTGCAGGTCATTTCCGCCGACCCCGAGCGCCAGCTCGTGCTGGTCAAGGGCGCCGTTCCCGGTTCACGGGGCACCGTCGTGGTCCTGCGTGACTCGGTCAAGGTCACGATCAAGCCCGGAGGGTCGCGATGACCATCACCGACATGGTTCTGCGGGGACCGATCAAGAAGGAGCGCCCGGCTCCGGCCGTGCGCACCGTCACCCGCCGCAACATCGCCGGCCACGACCTGGGACAGGTCGAGCTCGAGCCCTCCATCTTCGGCCTGGAGCCCAACCTGGCCGTCATGCACCAGGTGGTGACGGCCCAGCTGGCCGCTATCCGCGCCGGCACGCAGTCGACCAAGACCCGGGCCCAGGTCCGCGGTGGTGGCGCCAAGCCGTTCGCCCAGAAGGGCACCGGCCGGGCCCGTCAGGGTTCCAGCCGCTCGCCTTCCATGAGCGGTGGTGGCATTGCCCTCGGCCCCAAGCCCCGCAGCTACCGCCAGCACACCCCCAAGAAGATGATCCGCCTGGCCCTGCTCTCCGCCCTGAGCGACCGCGCCATCATCGGTCGCATCGCCCTGGTCGACGCCTGGGGCTGGGAAGAGCCCCGCACCAAGGACGCCGTCAGCGTGCTCAAGAAGCTCAAGATCACCGGGTCCGTCCTGGTCGTCCTGGCTGACGACGAGACCGTGCCCCACCGTTCGTTCAACAACCTGCCCCTGGTCAAGACCACGACCTACGCCCAGCTGTCGGCTCACGACGTGCTGCGCAACGACTGGCTCCTCTTCACCGACCGCACCCTGCCGGGCGCCGCCGGGGATGCCACCGAGGTCAATGAGGGCGCCTTTGACGAAGCGACCATTGAAGAAGTGACCGAGGAGGCCGCCGCCGATGCGTGACGCCATGTCAGTGCTGATCCGCCCGGTCGTGTCCGAGAAGAGCTACGCGCTCATGGACAAGAACGTCTACATCTTCATCGTCGACCCCGGGTCCACCAAGATCGACGTGCGTCATGCCGTCGAGCAGGCCTTCGGCGTCCGAGTGACCAACGTCAACACGTTGAACCGCAAGGGCAAGTCGACCCGCAACCGGCGCACCAACGTGAAGGGCAAGCGCCCCAACACCAAGCGCGCCATCGTCACCCTCCATCCCGACGACTCCATCGATCTTTTCGATCGCTGATCACAGGATCGCACCTATGCCACTTCGTTCACGTAAACCCACCAGCCCCGGTCGCCGTTTCCAGACCGTCTCGGACTTCTCCGAGATCACTCGCTCCTACCCGGAGAAGTCGTTGTTGGCGCCCAACCCCGGATCGGGCGGGCGTAACAACCACGGTCGCAAGACGGCCCGCCACCGCGGCGGCGGACACAAGCAGCAATACCGCATCATCGACTTCCGCCGGAACAAGGACGGCATCCCCGCCCGCGTGGCCAGCATTGAGTACGACCCCAACCGCAATGCCCGCATCGCCCTGCTGCACTACGCCGACGGTGAGAAGCGCTACATCCTCGCCCCGGCCGGTCTCAAGGTCGACGACAAGGTGCAGAGCGGCCAGGGAGCCGACATCCGCCCCGGCAACGCATTGCCGCTGCGCTTCATCCCGGTCGGTTCGACGATCCACAACGTCGAGCTGCGCCCCGGTGGCGGCGGCAAGATGGCCCGCGGCGCGGGCATGAGCATTCAGCTGGTGGCCAAGGAAGGCGCCTTCGCCACCTTGCGTCTCCCTTCGACCGAAATGCGCCGGGTCTCCATCGACTGCCGGGGCACCCTGGGTACCGTGGGTAACGCCGAAGCCGAACTGATCAAGATCGGTAAGGCCGGCCGGAACCGTTGGAAGGGCAAGCGCCCCCAGACCCGTGGTGTGGCCATGAACCCGGTCGACCACCCGTTGGGTGGAGGCGAAGGCAAGTCCTCCGGTGGACGTCACCCGGTCTCCCCTTGGGGCAAGGCCGAGGGCCGCACTCGTAGTCGTAATAAGAAGTCCGATTCGATGATCGTCCGTCGACGCCGCACCCGCGGCGCGCGGCGATAGGCGAAGGGTTGAGCTGGTATGCCGCGTAGTTTGAAGAAGGGCCCATTCGTCGACGACCATCTGCTGAAGAAGGTCGACGTGCTCAACTCGAGCGGGGAGAAGAAGGTCATCAAGACCTGGTCCCGCCGCTCCACCATCATCCCGGACATGGTCGGTCACACCATCGCCGTGCACGACGGTCGCCGTCATGTGCCGGTGTACGTCACCGAATCCATGGTCGGCCACAAACTGGGCGAGTTCGCCCCGACACGCACCTTCCGGTATCACGCCGGCCAGGAGCGGGGAGCTCGTCGCTGATGACTGCCACCAAGACCAACGAACGTCCGGGCACCCGGGCCGTCCTGCGCCACAGCGGCCTCTCGGCCTCCAAGGTCCGCCAGGTGCTCGACCTCATCCGCGGCCAGGACGTGGACCGGGCGGCCGAAATTCTGATCGGCACCGAGCGCGAAGCGGCCAACCTCATCGGCAAGGTGCTCGCCTCTGCCGTGGCCAACGCCGCCCACAACGACTTCCAGAACCCCGACGAGCTCTACGTGTCGGCCTGCTACGCCGACGAGGGCACGACGGCCAAGCGCTGGCGCCCCCGGGCCCGCGGGCGGGCCACCCGCATCCGCAAGCGCTCCAGCCACATCACGATCATCGTGAGCCGCCTGCCTGAAGCCAGGCTCGAGGCCCGTCGCAAGCGCATGGAAGCAGTGAGCGCCAACCGTTCACGCCGGGTCGACGCCTCGCGTCGCCGGGCCGACCTCTCCGGTCGCCTGTCCCGCCGCCGGGCCGCTCAAGCCGTGGCCGAGGCGGAAGCCGCCGCGGCCGCCGAGGCAGAAGAAGAGATCACTGATCAGGGCGTAGTCGACGTCGTCGAAGTGGACGAGGTCGAGACGGCCGAGGCAGCAGACAGCCAAGCCGATGACGTCGCCACCGACGCCGTTGACGCGGAAGCTGAAGACGTGGCAGACGATGCGGCTCCGGCAGACGCCGACGCCGAAGAGAAGGGCAAGTAGATGGGCCAGAAGGTCAATCCCTACGGCTTCCGCCTCGGTATCACCACCGACTGGAAGTCCCGCTGGTTCGAAGAGCGCCACTACCGCGAGTTCGTGGTGGAGGACTGGAAGATCCGCGACTACCTGATGACACAGCTGGAGGCCGCCGCCGTCAGCCGTATTGAGGTCGAGCGCACGCGCGACCGCCTGCGGGTGGACATCCACACCGCCCGGCCCGGCATCGTCATCGGCCGCCGCGGCTCCGAAGCAGACCGCCTCAAGAAGAAGCTGGAAGAGATCACGGGCCTGCAGAACCGGATCCAGCTCAACATCCAAGAGATCAAGCAGCCCGAGCTCGACGCCGCCCTCATCGCCCAGGGCATCTGCGACCAGCTGGTGCGCCGGGTGGCATTCCGCCGGGCCATGAAGCGGGCCATCCAGACGGTCCAGAAGGCCGGCGCCCAGGGGATCAAGGTTCAATGCTCGGGCCGCCTCGGCGGTTCGGAAATGTCCCGCAAGGAGCAGTACCGCGAGGGTCGGGTGCCGTTGCACACGCTCCGGGCCGACATCGACTACGGCTTCCGCGAGGCCAAGACCACCGCCGGGCGCGTCGGCGTCAAGGTGTGGATCTACAAGGGCGACATCCTGCCCTACAAGGTTTCCATTGAGGACAAGATCACCCGTGAGGCCGCCATGGCCGTGGGTGAGACCTCAGGGCAGAGCGGCCCCCGCCGCCTGATCACCGCCGGTGGCGGTCGCCGCAAGGCTGACTTCGGTGCCCCCGGCGAAGACGGGCCGACCAGCAATGGCGCCGCTCCCGAGAACGATCTGATCGACGAGTTGTTGGTCGACGACGTGGTCACGCCCGAGGCGCCGGCCGCCGTTGCGCCTGAGGCCGAAGTGGATGACACGGTCGAAGCCCCGGTGGCCGACCTGCTTCCGGTGGCCCCGACCGAGCCCGACGACCTGGAACGCCAGTTGGCCAAGGACGAGGAAATGGAACGTCAGAACCGCCACGAGCACCATGAGGCTCCGCACTTCCGCAAGGAGTCGGACTGACATGTTGATGCCCAAGAAGGTCAAGCACCGCAAGCAACAGCGGGGCCGTTTGCGCGGCCAGGCCAAGGGTGGCGCCCACGTCGCTTTCGGCGACTTCGGCATTCAGGCCATGGAGCCGGGCTGGTTGACCGCCCGCCAGATTGAAGCCGCCCGTATCGCCATGACCCGTCACGTCAAGCGTGGCGGCAAGGTGTGGATCCGCGTCTTCCCGGACAAGCCGGTCACGCAGAAGCCGGCCGAGACCCGCATGGGTTCTGGCAAGGGCAACCCCGAGCTGTGGGTGGCTGTCGTGCACCCGGGCCGCATTCTTTTCGAGCTGGCCGGTGTCGATGAGCCTCTGGCCCGCGCCGCCATGGAGCGGGCCATTCAGAAGCTGCCGTTCAAGGCTCGCTTCGTGGTCCGTCCCGGCACGCACGGACATGCGGAGGTGGCAGTCTGATGGCGAACGCATCCGATCTGGCCCTGCTCGACGGTGACGAGCTGTCCTCCCGCCTGGGCGACGCCCGGCGCGAGCTGTTCAACCTGCGCTTCCAGCTGGCCACCGGCCAGTTGGACAACCCGGCCCGTGTCGGCGCCGTCCGCCACGACGTGGCCCGGATCCTGACCGTGCTGCGGGCCCGCGAGATTCTCGAGGCCGAAGGCGCCTACGTGGCTCCGACCGCCGCTGAGCGTGAAGGCGCCCTGGCCAAGCTGGCCGCGGAGGATGCCGCCATCGCCGAGCACGCAGCCGCCGCCCGGGCCGCCGCCGAGGCCGCCGACATTGAGGACGAAGTGCACGACCACGATCACGACCATGATCACGAAGAGGAAGAGGCCTGATGGCCGACGAGATCGAAGAGACAACCGACGACGTGACCGCCGCCGAGTCCGAAGCCGCCGAAGCCGTCGTTGAGGCCGAGGCCGTAGCTGAGGCCCCGGCTGTCGAAGAGGCTGCTGCTCCTCAAGCCGAGGCTGCGGCTCCCGAGGCTGCTGCCCCCAAGGCCGCTACGCCTGCCCCCGCCCCCAAGAAGGCGGCGCCGGCACCGGTTGAAGACGATGGCACCCGCCACAACGGTCGCAAGATCCGTGAGGGTGTCGTGGTCTCCGATGCCATGCAGGCCACCGTCGTGGTGGCCGTGGTCGAGCGCGTCCGTCACCCCAAGTACGGCAAGACCGTGCAGCGCACCAAGAAGCTCTACGTGCACGACGCCGAGGACACCGCCAAGGTGGGGGACCGGGTTCGGGTGCAAGAGACCCGTCCGCTGTCCAAGCTCAAGCGCTGGCGCCTGACCGAAGTCCTGGAGCGTGCCCGATGATTCAGCAAGAGTCCCGCCTGCGGGTGGCCGACAACTCCGGTGCGCGCGAAGTGCTGTGCATCCGCGTGCTCGGCGGTTCACGCCGCCGCTACGCCAGCATCGGCGATGTGTTCGTGGCCACGGTCAAGGACGCCATTCCCGGTGCCGCCGTCAAGAAGGGCGACGTCGTCAAGTGCGTGGTCGTACGCACCAAGAAGGAAAAGCGTCGTCCCGATGGCAGCTACATCCGTTTCGACGAGAACGCCGCGGTGCTGATCAACGACCAGCAGCAGCCCCGTGGTACCCGCATCTTCGGCCCCGTCGGCCGTGAGCTGCGGGACAAGAAGTTCATGCGCATCGTGTCGTTGGCGCCGGAGGTGTTGTAATGCGGATTCACAAGGGTGATGAAGTGATCGTCCTGTCCGGCAAGGACAGGGGCAAGAAGGCCGAAGTCGTGCGCGCCTTCCCGGTGGCCGGCAAGGTCATCGTCGAAGGTGTCAACGTGGCCAAGCGTCACGCCAAGCCGACCCGGGCCACCCAGCAGGGTGGTGTCATCGACAAGTTCATGCCCATCGCCGTCTCCAACGTGGCGCTGGTCTGCAAGAGCTGCAACAAGCCCACCCGCATCGGGATGAAGTTCAAAGACGACGGCACCAAGGTCCGTATCTGTCGCAAATGTGGAGCCGAAGTATGAGTACGACAACGACAACGACCGCGCCGGCCACCGCGCCGGACCGTCCCCGCCTGAAGGACCGCTACCGGGACGAGTTGCAGGCCAAGCTCAAGGAAGAGCTCGGCCTCAGCAACGTCATGGAAGTGCCCCGGCTGGAAAAGATCGTCATCAACATGGGCGTCGGCCGGGCCACCCAGCAGGCCTCCCTCATTGAGGGAGCCCAGCGCGACCTGGAACTCATCACCGGCCAGAAGCCGATCGTGACCCGGGCCAAGCAGTCAATCGCCGGCTTCAAGCTGCGTGAGGGACAAGCCATCGGCGCCAAGGTGACCTTGCGCGGCGACCGGGCCTGGGAGTTCTTCGACCGGTTGCTGGCGCTGGCCATTCCCCGTATCCGTGACTTCCGTGGCCTCTCGCCCCGGTCGTTCGACGGCAAGGGCAACTACACGTTCGGTGTTACCGAGCAGCTGATCTTCCCCGAGATCGATTACGACAAGATCGACACCACCCGGGGCATGGACATCACGATCGTCACCACCGCACGCACCAACGAGGAAGGGCGGGCGTTCCTCGGAGCGTTCGGCTTCCCGTTCCGACAGGAGACTCGATAAGCATCATGGCGAAAAAAGCTTTGATTGAGAAGCAGCAGCGCACACCCAAGTTCAAGGTGCGGGGTTACACCCGCTGCCAGCGCTGTGGACGGCCGAAGGCTGTCTACAAGAAGTTCGGGCTGTGCCGTATCTGCTTGCGCGTCATGGTCCACGCCGGCGAGATCCCGGGCGTGACGAAGGCGAGTTGGTAGGCCGCTATGACAATGACTGACCCCATCGCGGACATGCTGACCCGTATCCGCAATGCCAACTCCGCCATGTTCGACACGGTCAAGATGCCGGGCTCCAAGCTCAAGGCCTCGTTGGCCGGCATCCTCGAGCGTGAGGGTTTCATCGCGGGCTACCACATGGAGCCCAACACCGAGAAGCCCGGCACCACGCTGGAGATCTCGCTCAAGTACTCGGCCGATCGCACCCGCACCATTGCCGGCATCAAGCGCATCTCCAAGCCCGGGCTCCGTATCTACGCCCGCGCCGACGGTATCCCGCGCGTGCTCGGTGGCATGGGCGTGGCCGTGGTCTCGACCAGCCAGGGCCTGATGACCGACCGTGAAGCACGCAAGAAGCATTTGGGTGGCGAGGTGCTCTGCCATGTCTGGTAAGTCCTCCACCCCGCAGCGAGGTGAGAACTGATGTCTCGTATTGGACGTTCGCCCATTCCGGTCCCTTCCAACGTCACCGTCACCCTCAGCGGTGACTCGGTGTCGGTCAAGGGACCCCAGGGCACGCTGGAGCGTGAACTCCCGACCGGTATCTCCATCACCCAGCAGGGCGAGGAGCTGATCGTGACGCGCCCCGACGACGAGCGGCACAACCGTGCTCTGCACGGACTGTCGCGCTCGCTGGTCAACAACATGGTCGTCGGCGTAACCGACGGGTTCTCCAAGGAGCTCGAGATCGTGGGCGTGGGATACCGCGCCACGGCCAAGGGTCCGGGCAATCTCGAGCTGGCGCTCGGGTACTCGCACCCCGTCTTCGTCGACGCTCCGGACGGCATCACATTCGAAGTACCGATCCCCACCCGCATCATCGTCAAGGGGATCGATAAGGAGCGGGTGGGCCAGGTGGCCGCCAACATCCGCAAGCTCCGCAAGCCCGAGCCCTACAAGGGCAAGGGCGTGCGCTACGCCGGCGAGCGGGTCCTCCGCAAGGCCGGAAAGGCAGCGAAGTAATGGCACGCACTCATGATCGGACCAGGCTCCGCGTACGGCGTCACGCCCGCGTCCGGGCCAAGGTCACCGGCACCGCATCGGTGCCGCGCCTGGCCGTCCACCGTTCCAACCGCCACATCTCGGCGCAGATCATTGATGACACCACCGGCCACACGCTGGCGTCCGCCTCCTCCGTCGAAGCGGCCCAGCGCGCGTCGTTGGGCCAGAGCGGCGGGGGTAACGTGTCGGGCGCTGCCTCGGTTGGTCGCTTGCTGGGGGAACGGGCCAAAGCGGCCGGCATCACCAAAGTGGTCTTTGACCGTGGTGGCTTCGTGTACCACGGGCGTGTCGCCGTCCTGGCTGACGCGGCACGAGCCGAGGGACTGGAGTTCTAAGAATGGTCGACACACAGTACGAAGAGCGCACCATCAAGGTGAACCGGGTGGCCAAGGTCGTCAAGGGTGGTCGCCGTTTCTCCTTTGCCGCCCTCATGGTGGTCGGCGATGGCAACGGCAAGGTTGGTCTGGGCTACGGCAAGGCCAAGGAAGCCGGTCTGGCTGTCCAGAAGGGCATTGAAGAGGCTCGCAAGAACCTCTTCGAAGTTCCCCTGGCCGGCACCACCATCGTGCACCCGGTGATAGGCGAGAGCGGCGCCGGACGCGTCATGCTCAAGCCGGCGGCTCCCGGTACCGGCGTCATCGCCGGCGGGGCGGCCCGGGCCATCCTCGAGATGGCCGGTATTCGCGACATCCTGGCCAAGTCACTCGGTTCCTCCAATGGGATCAACGTGGCCCACGCCACCATCGCCGGCCTGAAGGCCCTGCGCCGACCGGACGATGTGGCGGCTCTGCGTGGCAAGTCGGCCGACGAAGTGACCCCCGGTGGCACGCTGCGCGCCTATCGCGAGCGCAAGCGTGAGACCGAGCTGTACGCGGCGGAGACGCGCTAGCCATGCCTGCCCGTCCAGAGAGAGTGATCGTGGAAGGTGAGGCCCGTCTGGTCGTCACCCAGACGCGCTCAGCCATCGGCAGTAAGCCCAAGCACCGCGGCACGCTCCGCGCTCTGGGTCTGCGGGGCATCGGTCAGTCCAATGACCTGCCAGACCGCCCGGAAATCCGGGGCATGCTGGCCCGCGTCCCGCACCTGATCAGTGTTGAGGAGGTGTCGGCATGAAGCTGCACGACCTAGCGCCCCCCAAGGGCGCCACTAAGGCCAAGCACCGCGTCGGCCGTGGAACCGGAGGCAAGGGCCACAAGACGGCCGGCCGTGGTACCAAGGGTCAGCACGCTCGGAACACCGTGCCCGTCGGCTTCGAAGGTGGGCAGCTGCCCCTCATGCAGCGCATCCCCAAGCTGAAGGGTTTCAAGAACCCGTTCCGCATCGCCTACACCCCGATCAACATCGGCGTGCTCGGCGACCTGCCCGGCAACGAGATCACCTTCGAGACGCTGCTGGCCGCCGGCCTATGCCGTCCCAAGGACCTGGTCAAGGTGCTGGGTCAGGGTCAGCTGAGCCGGGCCGTCAAGGTCTCGGCCCACGCCTTCTCGGCCTCGGCCGAAGCCGCCATCACCACCGCCGGCGGCAGCGTCGAGCGGATCCCCCTCCCCTTTGGCCACGGGCGTCCTCCGGCATCGGGCAACGCCTTGATGAACCGGTAGTGACGGCGCTCGTTCCCGACCTAGCGTAAGACGGCCATGCTCTCCCGGCTCGCCAATATCTTCCGAGTTCCCGACCTTCGCAACAAGGTCGTCTTCACTCTGGCTGTCATCGCCCTGTACCAAATCGGGGCCAACGTCCCGGTGCCCGGGGTAAACTGGAATCAGCTGCAGTCGCTCGAAAGCGGCGCTTCGGCGTCCGGCGTCCTGGGTTTCCTGAACCTCTTCAGTGGTGGGGCGCTGGTGCGCCTGGCCGTCTTCGGCCTGGGTGTCATGCCCTACATCACCAGCTCCATCATCATTCAGCTGCTGTCCACGGTCATCCCCAAGCTGGAGGAATGGCGTGAGCAGGGTGCGGTGGGCCAGAAGAAGATCACCCAGACCACCCGGTACCTGACGGTGGCCCTGGCCCTCATGCAGTCGTCCGGGCTGGTCTACGCCTTCCACGGCCACGATGCCGCCCTCCTGGGCACCAACATCGACCTCATCCCCAAGTTCAACCTGGCCCTGGCCGCCTTCATGGTCATGTGCCTCACCGCCGGCACCGCCTTCGTCATGTGGCTGGCCGAGCTCATCACCCAGCGCGGCATTGGCCAGGGCATGTCGATCCTGATCTTCGCCAACGTGGTGGCGGCCATCCCGACCGGTTTCAAGTCGATCTACCAGGAAGGGGGGAGCGTCAAGTTCGGCGTCATCATCATCGTCTCCATCCTCCTGCTGGTCACCATCGTCTTCTTCGACCAGGGGCAACGACGAATACCCGTGACCTTCGCCCGAAGAGTGGTCGGCCGCCGAATGTACGGCGGCTCCAGTACCTACATCCCGCTCAAGGTCAACCAGTCGGGTGTAATTCCGATCATCTTCGCCAGCTCGGTGCTCTATATCCCCGTCTTGCTCTCTAACGTGGTCCAGTGGGCCGGCTTCCAGAACTTCGTGCGCAACAGCCTGACGCCGACCAGCTTCTTCTACATCGCGGCCTATTTCGTGCTGATCTTCATGTTCACGTTCTTCTACGTCTACGTGGCCTTCGACCCGCATCAGCAGGCAGACCTCATCCGCAAGCAGGGTGGATTCATCCCCGGTATCCGGCCCGGGCCGCCCACCGAGCGCTATTTCGCCCACATCCTGAGCCGCATCACGGTGGTCGGCGCCCTCTTCCTGGGCTCGGTGGCCGTGGTGCCGTCCATCCTCATGGCACTCTGGCATCTGAACCGCTTCCCCTTCTACGGGACCACGCTGCTCATCTCGGTGGGTGTCGCTCTCGAGACGATGCGTCAGATCGACAGCCAGCTCATGATGCGCAACTACGAGGGCTTCCTCAAGTAGGGGATCTGTGATCCCCGGGGTCAGGCTCGTGGTCCTCGGCAAACAGGGGGCCGGGAAGGGAACGCAGTGCGTTCGCCTCTCGCATCACTACGTCGTGCCACATGTCTCGACCGGAGACATGCTGCGGGGCGAAGTGAAATCAAAGACGCCTCTGGGCCAGCGCGCCCAGTCGCTCATGGACTCGGGCGAACTCATCCCCGACGAGATGGTCATGGAGATGGTGGGCGGCCGCCTGTCCGAACGCGATACCCGCGGCCGCGGCTTCGTCCTCGACGGGTGTCCCCGCACGACGAACCAGGCCGAGGTCCTGAGCGACATGGTCCACCCCTTCGGGCTCGACCTGGTGGTCGACCTGGAGGTCCCCACCCCGCTGGTCATGAAGCGCCTGGCCTCGCGCCGGGTCTGCGTGGACTGCGGCGCCAACTACTCGACGGCCGCCCCCCCCATGGTGAACTGGACCTGCGACGTCTGCGGCGGGGAGGTGGTCCAGCGTGAGGACGACACCGAAGAGGCCATCCAGCGCCGGCTTGACCTGTACGAGGCCGAAACGGCCCCGCTCATCGCCTGGTACCAGGAGCGGGACCTGCTGGTGACCATCAACGGGACCGGCTCGCCCGACGCCGTAACCCGGCGGGTCGTGGGGGCCATCGACGAGCAGCGGCAGAAGCGACGGAGCAAGGGATGAGACGTAACGAGGACGAGCTGAACAAGATGCGCAAGGCCGGCAAGGTGGTGGCCGAGATGCATGAGGCCACCCGGGAGGCCGCCAGGCCCGGGGTGACCACGCTCGAAGTCGACGCCGTGGCCCGGGCCGTGCTGGAGCGCCGGGGTGCCGCCTCCAACTTCCTGGGCTACCACGGCTTTCCGGCCGTCATCTGCACGTCGCCCAATTCGATGATCGTCCACGGCATCCCCGGTGGCTACCGCCTGGAGGAGGGGGACATCCTCTCCATCGACTGCGGGGCCATCATCGAGGGGTACCACGGCGACGCCGCCTTCACGATGGGCATCGGGAAGATCTCGGCCGAGGCCGAAAAACTCATCACGGTGACCGAACGCAGCCTGTGGGCCGGCATTGAGCAGCTCAAGAAGGGCAACGGCCTCCACGAAGTGGGCCGGGCGGTCCAGAACGTGGCCGAGAAGGCCGGGTTCAGCGTGGTGCGGGAGTACGTGGGGCATGCCATCGGCACGGCCATGCACGAGCAACCCCAGGTGCCGAACTACTGGCCCGGCACCCGTGGCCCGACCCTGAAAACCGGCATGGTCTTCGCCGTCGAGCCCATGGTCAACGCCGGGACGGCCGAGACCGAGCAGCTGGACGACGGCTGGAGCGTGGTCACGGCCGACGGCCGCCTGTCCGCCCACTTCGAGCACACCATCGCCGTGACGGCGGACGGGCCGGAGGTCTTCACGCTGGCCTGATCCACCCTAGAATGGTCCCAGCGGAGCCCACGAGAGGCCCCAGCCGGGCCGCTATCCCAAGTCCGGCTGGAAATTCCTGCTATTTGGGGTAGAATCTTTCGCTGGCTCTGGGCCAGGCCCTGTTTCGGGGTCCTGCCGTTAGCCACATCCGATACCGCACTGTTCCGGCCTCGCGCCGCCGGTGCGCTCGGAGCAGCAACAGAACGAACGATTGAGGAGAGTCACCTGCCCAAGCCCAAGGAAGACGCCATCGTGCTGGAAGGCACGGTGGTCGAGCCACTGCCCAATGCGATGTTCCGCGTCGAATTAGAGAACGGACACAAAGTCTTGGCGCACAGCTCGGGCAAGATGCGTATGCACCGCATCCGCATTCTTCCGGGGGACAAGGTCCAGGTGGAGATCACTCCGTATGACCTCAACCGGGGTCGTATCACCTATCGGTACAAGTAGCAGAGGACAGGACGCGACGTGAAAGTTCGGCCAAGCGTGAAGCCGATCTGTGAGAAGTGCAAGGTCATCCGACGACATGGCGTCGTCCGGGTGATCTGTGACAACCCGCGCCATAAGCAGCGCCAGGGTTAAGAGAGGACCGACAGATGGCCCGCATTTCGGGAGTGGACATTCCCCGTGAGAAGCGACTCATTATTTCGCTGACCTACATATTCGGCATCGGCAGCACCCTGGCCGAGCAGATTTGCGAGGCCGTCGAGGTCAACCCCTCGACCCGCGTCCGTGATCTGACCGACGAAGAGGTCGCTCGCCTGCGCACCTACATCGACGCCAACTTCCGGGTCGAAGGTGACCTGCGCCGTGACGTGTCCCAGGACATCAAGCGCAAGATGGAGATCAACTGCTACCAAGGTGTGCGTCACCGCAAGGGGCTGCCCGTCCACGGCCAGCGCACGCACACCAATGCCCGGACCCGCAAGGGACCGAAGAAGACCGTGGCCGGGAAGAAAAAGGTGAAGAAGTAAATGGCAAAGCCCACCAAGCAGGCCCGTCGGCCTCGCCGCAAGGAACGCAAGAACATCAGCTACGGCGTGGCCCACATCAAGAGTTCGTTCAACAACACCATCGTCTCCATCGCCGACCCCGAAGGCAATGTGCTGGCCTGGGCCTCCGCCGGCAACGTCGGCTTCAAGGGCTCACGCAAGTCCACCCCCTTCGCGGCGCAGCTGGCCGCCGAGGCCTGCGCCAAGCGGGCCATGGAGCACGGCGTGCGCAAGGTCGATGTCCTCGTGCGTGGACCCGGCTCGGGTCGAGAGACCGCCATCCGTTCACTGGCTGCCGTCGGCATCGAAGTGGTCGGCATCAAGGACGTCACCCCCATCCCCCACAACGGCTGCCGCCCCAAGAAGCGCCGCCGGGTTTAAGGATTATTCATGGCTAGATACACCGGACCCGTCTGCCGCCTCTGCCGGCGTGAGCGGACCAAGTTGTTCCTCAAGGGCGAGCGCTGCTACTCGCTCAAGTGCCCCGTCTCCGAAGCGGTGACGGACCGGCACAGCCGCGCCTACCCGCCGGGTGAGCACGGGCGTGACCGCATGCGCCAGGGCTCTGAGTACCTGACCCAGCTCCGTGAGAAGCAGAAGGCCCGCCGTATCTACGGCTTGCTGGAGAAGCAGTTCCGGAACCTCTATGAGGAGTCGAGCCGCCAGCCCGGCATCACCGGTGAGAACCTGCTGCGCAACCTCGAGCTCCGCCTCGACAACGTCGTCTTCCGGGCCGGCTGGGGCGCCAGCCGCCGCCAGGCCCGCCAGTTCGTGCGTCACGGCCATGTGACCATCAACGGCAAAAAGGTCGACATCCCGAGCTACCGGGTGCGCAAGGGCGACACGGTCGTCCTCAAGCCGGCCACCCGTGAGAACTTCTCGGTCCGCCGCAACATGGACACCCTGGAGCGCCAGACCCCAGCGTGGCTGGCGACGGGCGACAACGGCTTCAGCGTGAACGTCCTCAACCCACCGTTGCGCGAGCACATCGACGAGCCCGTGCAAGAGCAGCTCATCGTCGAGCTGTACTCGAAGTAGGACCTTGCGGCGCTCCGGCGCCCACCGATCGACCGACCACCCGACCGCTACAGGAGTCACCACATGCTGATCATTCAACGACCGACAGTGGAAGCCATAGACGAAGAGCAGAACAACCGTCAGCGTTTCGCTGTCGGCCCGCTCGACCCCGGCTTCGGCACCACCCTCGGCAACTCGCTGCGCCGCACACTGCTGTCCTCCATCCCGGGTGGCGCCGTGACGCAGCTGCGCTTCGACGAGGCACTGCACGAGTTCACCACGCTGCCCGGCGTGAAGGAAGACGTCACCGACATCATCTTGAACCTCAAGGACCTGCTGGTCCGCATTGAGACCGATGAGCCGGTGACCCTGCGCCTGGACGTGCGTGGCCCGGCGGACGCCACGGCGGCCGACCTGCAGACCACGGCCGACGTCGAGATCCTCAACCCCACGCTGCACATCGCTTCCATCAACGGCAAGGGCCGCCTGGCCGTCGACGTCACGGTGGAGCGCGGCCGGGGCTACGTCTCCGCCGACAAGAACAAGCGCTCGCAGACGATCGGCGTCATTCCGATCGACTCCATCTTCTCGCCCGTGCACCGGGTCACCTTCGACATCGAGCCGGTCCGGGTGGAGCAGTCCACCAACTTCGACCGCCTGGTGCTCGACATCGAGACCGACGGCACCATCACCCCCCGGGAAGCGCTGGCCTCGGCCGGCGACACCCTGCGCAACCTGGTCGGCCTGGTGGCTGACCTCGAAGACGCACCCCAGGGCCTGGAGCTGGGCGACACCGGCACGACCACGAGCGGCTCGCCCGACCTGGACCTGCGCATTGAGGAGCTCGACCTGTCCGAGCGCCCCCGCAACTGCCTCAAGCGGGCGCAGATCAACACCATCGGCGAACTGGTCGAGCGCACCATGGACGACCTCCTGGCCATCACCAACTTCGGCCAGAAGTCAGCCGACGAAGTGGTGCAGCGCCTCGACGAGCGCGGGCTTTCGCTCCGCACCCGGGACTGATCGGCCATGCAGGGAACTCCCAAGCGCGGACGCCGCTTCGGCGGCACGGCCGCACACCAGAAGGCCATGTTGGGCAACCTGGTGGCCTCACTCATCGCCGCTGAGTCACTCGTCACCACCGAAGCCAAGGCCAAGGCCCTGCGCCCGGTGGCCGAGAAGTGCATCACCGCCGCCCGCAAGGGTGGCATCCACCAGCACCGTCGTGTCGTGGCCCTCATCCGGGACAAGGACATGGCCCACAAGCTCTTCGAGGAGATCGGGCCTCGCTACGCCGAGCGTCCGGGTGGCTACACCCGCATTTTGAAGCTGGGACCGCGTCCCGGCGACAATGCGCCGATGGCTCGGATCGAGTTCGTCTAACTCTGCACTGCGGGTCCCCGGGGACCTGCCGGTAGAGCTTCTCAGTCGCTTTCCTCATGCCCGACGCCACCGAGGCCGACCCGGATCTGCCTGCAGCTCCGGCGCCCTGGCAGCGCTGGCGCCTGCTGGTGGCCTATGACGGCGGTGCCTTCCGGGGCTTTGCCGACCAGCCCAACGTGCCTACCGTGGCGGGCGCGCTGCGCCAGGCCATCGGCCGCACCGCCCGCCTGGTGGAACCGCCTCTCTTGACCTGTGCCGGCCGCACCGACGCCGGGGTGCACGCCCGGGGCCAAGTGGTCCATGTGGACCTGCCCCCGATCCCCTTCGACGGCGTCGGCCTGGCCCGGGCCGTCAACCGACAGGTGAACCCCTCCATCGTGGTGCTGGCGGCCGAGCCCGTCCCCGACGAGTTCGACGCCCGGCGGGGCGCCACCGCCCGGGCCTACCGCTACCTGGTCTGGAATGCCCCGGCGCCCGACCCTCTCCTGAGCACCATGACCTGGCACGTGCGCGATCCGCTGGACCTGCGGGCCATGCGTACCGCCTCCGACGTGCTGCTGGGCACGCACGACTTCCGCTCTTTCTGCCGCCGCAAGCCCGGCTCCAGCCCGGACGACCCCCTGGTGCGCCGGGTCACCCGGGCCAATTGGTCCATTGACGATGGCCCCGAGGCGGCCGACGCCGGCACGGGCCGGCTCCTGCGCTTCGACATCACGGCCAACGCCTTCTGCCACCAGATGGTGCGCAGCCTGGTCGGCAGCCTGGTCGAGGTGGGCCGGGGCCAGGGCAACGCAGCCTCCCTGTACGAGCGCCTGAGGGCCACCACCCGGCACAAAGCGGCCGATCCGGCTCCCTCCCAGGGCCTCTGCCTGGTCTCGGTCGAGTACGGCTGAATCGGGCGGCTTGCTCGGCCCGCTCCGGGGCCCTATCCTGGTACGTCGGCCCACGGGACCTCCGAGGGTCTGAGCCCGCCCTTCGGGGCATGCGCTCTCTCACCACACCGCAGCGAAAGATCGTTCCCTTGCGCACATTTTCACCGAAGGTTCCCGAAATCCAGCGAGCTTGGTACGTCGTCGACGCCGACGGCCTTGTCCTTGGTCGTCTGGCTTCGCAAGTGGCCCACATCCTGCGTGGCAAGCATCGCCCCTATTTCGCCCCCCACGTTGACACCGGCGACCACGTCATCGTCATCAACGCCGAGAAGATCGTCCTCACCGCTGGGAAGGCCGACGGCAAGCTGGCCTACCGCCACAGTGGTTACCCGGGTGGTCTGCGCTCGACCAGCTACGCCGAACTGCTGGACAAGTCGCCTGACGAGCTGATCCGTCGCTCCATCCGCGGCATGCTGCCCAAGAACACGTTGGGTCGTCAGATGCTGAGCAAGCTCAATGTCTACGCCGGCCCCGAGCACCCCCACGCCGCCCAGCAACCCGAGCCCCTGGAGCTTCCAGAAGCTCGCCGGGCCAGCTGAAGATTTAAGGAGCACACATGCCCACACCGCTTACCCAGACCACCGGCCGCCGCAAGCAGGCCGTGGCCCGTGTCCGTTTCCGGCCCGGCCAAGGCGCCATCCGCGTCAACAAGCAGCCCATTGAGGCCTACTTCACCTCGGCCACCCACCGCATGCTTCTCACCGAGCCGCTCCGGGTGACCAACACCACCGAGTCCTACGACATTGACGCCACCATCGACGGCGGCGGCATCTCGGGTCAGGCCGGCGCCATGCGCCTCGGCATCGCCCGCAGCCTGTGCGAGATGGACCCCGAGCACCGGGCCGCGCTGAAGCGCTCCGGCCTGCTCACCCGCGACGCCCGCGAGAAGGAATCCAAGAAGTACGGCCTCAAGAAGGCCCGCAAGGCACCGCAGTACTCCAAGCGGTAGTCCGGTGGCGACGGCACGCTTCGGGACCGATGGGGTCCGGGGTGTCGCAAACCAAGAACTGACGGCGGAATTGGCGCTCGCCCTGGGACGAGCCACGGCCCGGGTCCTCCCGGCGCCGGCCTTTGTGGTCGGTCGGGACACCCGCCGCTCCGGTCCACTGCTCCAAGCCGCCTTGTCGGCCGGTTTGGCCACCGAAGGCGCCGACGTCATCGACCTCGGCGTCATCCCCACCCCCGGCGTGGCCGCGGTGGCCCAGCACCGCAAGGTGCCCGGCGCCATGGTGTCGGCCTCGCACAACCCGTTCGCCGACAACGGCATCAAGCTCTTCAGCCTGCTCGGTACCAAGTTGGCGGTCGAGCGCGAAGCCGAAGTGGCGGCTGAGTTGGCCTCCGTGTTGGAAGATGCCGAGAGGCCGCCGCGCCGACCCACCGGGCACGGGGTCGGCCGCATCCTGGGTGACACTGACGGCGCCGAGCTCTACCGCCATCACCTGGTCGGCGCCACCGAGGGGCGGAGCCTGGATGGGCTGCGTGTCGTCATCGACTGCGCCAATGGCGCGGCCAGTGACTTCGCCCCCGAGGCGTTCCGTCAGCTCGGGGCCAAGGTCACGGCCATCCACCACTCGCCGGACGGGACCAACATCAACGAGAGGTGCGGGTCGACCGACCCGAGCGACCTCGCCCTCAAGGTCATCGAGCATCAGGCCCACCTGGGTCTGGCCCTCGACGGCGACGCCGACCGGGTCATCGCGGTCGACCACACCGGATCCATCGTCGACGGCGACGTCCTGCTTGCCCTCTTCGCGCTGGACCTGGCCAGCCGGGGTCGCCTGGCCGGCAACACGGTGGTCGTCACTGTGATGACTAATCTCGGCTTCCGCCTGAGCATGGAGTCCCACGGCATCGGGGTCCGCGAGACCGACGTGGGCGACCGCCAGGTGCTGAGCGCGCTGGACGCCGACGGGCTGGCTCTGGGCGGCGAGCAGTCGGGCCACATCATCTTCCGGACCCAGTCCACGTCGGGTGACGGCGTTCTCACCGGGCTCAACCTGGCCGATCTCATGCTGCGTTCGGGCCAGAACCTCTTCGACCTCTCGGCCGGCCTGGTCGAGCGGGTGCCCCAGGTTCTGGTCAACGTGCCCATCCCGCAACCCGAACGCCTGGCCGGCTGCGCCGAGGTGTGGGATGCCGTGGCGGCCGCCGAGGCGGAACTCGGGCACGAGGGCCGGGTACTCCTGCGCCCCAGCGGCACGGAGCCCCTGGTGCGGGTCATGGTCGAGGCTCGCAGTGAGGCCCAGGCCAACGCCGTGGCGGCCCAGCTGGCCGGCCTGGTCGAGGCCGCCCTGGGGCAGGTCGGCGGCTGACTCACCAGTAGCCTGGTGAGCTATGTGCGGAATCATCGGCGTCACCGGCGACCCCAATGCACTCCCGGTCATTCTGGAGGCGTTGCACCAGTTGGAGTACCGAGGGTACGACTCCGCCGGCGTGGCGCTGGTGGTCGACGACGGGATCTGGCGCCGGCGGGCGGCCGACGGGACACAGTCCGTGGCCGACCTGGCCCGGCTGACGGCCGACGCCCCCACCGGACATGCGGCGGCCATCGGGCATACCCGCTGGGCCACCCACGGGCACCCCACACCGGAAAACGCCCACCCCCACGTCGACTGCACCGGTCGCCTGGCCCTCATCCACAACGGCATCATCGAGAACCACTCCGAGCTGCGGGCCGAGCTGGTGGCCAAGGGCCACGTGATGACCTCGGCGACGGACACCGAGGTGATGGCTCACCTCATCGAGGACAACATGGCCTCGGGCCTCACCCTGACCGATGCCACCCGGCGTGCCTTGGGCATCGTGCGGGGCTCCTTCTCCATCGCCGTGGTGCACGCCGACGAACCCGACACCATCGTGGCCGCCTGTCGCGTCACGCCCATGGTCCTCGGTCTGGAAGACGGCGTGGCGTATCTGGCTTCTGACATCCCCGCCCTGATCGGCCGCACCCGACATCTCTTCGCCCTGGGCGATGACGAGATGGCCGTGCTGACCCCGGGCGCCATCGTCGTGACGAACGTGGACGGCGAGGTCGTCGTTCCCGATGAGCTCACCATCACCTGGGATCTCGAAGCCGCCCAAAAGGGTGGCTACGACGACTTCATGTCAAAGGAGATCCACGAGCAACCCCAAGCGGTGGCCGCCACCCTGCTCGACCGCCGCGGTGGACGCGGCGAGCTGGTGCTGGACGAGATGCGCCTCACCCCCGACGAGTTGCGCCAGATCGACCGGGTCTTCATCGTGGCCTGTGGCAGCAGCTATCACGCCGCGCTGGTGGCCAAGTACGCCATTGAGCATTGGGTGCATCTGCCGACCGAGGTCGACATTGCCAGCGAATTCCGTTACCGCGATCCGGTCCTGACCGAGCGCACGTTGTGTGTCGGCGTCTCTCAGTCGGGCGAGACCCTCGATACGTCGGTCGCCATGCGCGAAGCAGCGCGCCTGGGGGCCAAGGTGCTGGTGGTCACCAATGTGGTCGACTCCTCCATGGCCCGGGCGGCCGACGGCGTGCTCTACACCCGGGCCGGGCCCGAGATCGGCGTGGCCTCGACCAAGTGCCACCTGGCCCAGATCGTGGCCCTGGAGATCCTGGGCCTCACCCTGGCCCAGATCCACGGCACTTTGAGCTCGGCCGAGATCTCCGACACGTTGGCCGCCATGGACGAGCTGCCCGGCCTCATTCAGGTGGCGTTGAACCGCTTCGGCGACGTCGACGACGTGGCGGCAAAGTTGACCGACGCCCGCGACTTCTTCTTCCTGGGGCGCAACGTGGGCTATCCCATGGCGCTCGAGGGCGCGCTCAAGCTGAAGGAGCTGGCCTACCTGCGCGCCGAGGGCTATGCCGCCGGCGAACTCAAACACGGACCGATCGCTCTGATTGAGCCGGGCACGGTCGTGGTGGGCATCGCCACCCGCAACAAGCTGTCCGAGAAACTGCTGTCCAATATCGCCGAGGTGCACAGCCGGGGGGCCACCGTGGTGCTCCTGGCCGAAGACGGTGACGAAGACGCGGCCGCGGTGGCCGACCACGTCCTCTGGGTCCCGCCGACCCAACCGTTGCTCTCGCCGGTGGTTGGTGTGGTGCCGTTGCAGCAGTTGGCCTACCGGCTGGCTCGGTTGCACGGCAACGACGTCGATCGCCCGCGCAACCTGGCCAAGACCGTGACGGTGGAGTGATCGACGTGGACGTGGCTGGCGCTGTGGAGGTGGAAGTGGAGGTGGCGACCGGGTTGGCCGACGCCCACTTGGTCGGCATCGGGGTGGACGCGGTCGACGTCGAGCGCTTCCGGCGCCTGCTGGCCCGCCGGCCCAATTTCTCTGAGCGTTTTTTCAGCGCGACCGAACGGGCCGACGCCGGGTTGGCGCCTGATCCGACCGAGAGCCTGGCCGCCCGCTTCGCGGCCAAGGAGGCCGTGATGAAGGCGCTCGGTTCGGGCCTGGGCAGCTTTGCCCTGAACGAGGTGGAAGTGCGCCGGACCGAGGGCACCGACGCCACCCGCAACAATCCCTACCTGGTACTCCATGGAGCGGCGGCCGCCCTGGCCGATCGGCAGCACGCCGGTCCCCTGCACCTCTCGCTGTCCCACACCGGCTCGGTGGCCATCGCCTTCGTGGTGGCCGAACGGGCCACGCCATGCGCCCAGTCGTAACCCGGGACGAGATGCGGGCCGCCGACGCGGCTGCCCTGGTCACGGTGAGTCACGAGACATTGGTGGCCCGAGCCGGCACCGCCGTGGGTCTTGCCGCCCTCGACATGCTGAGCCGGGCCTACGGGCGACGCGTGGTCGTGCTGGCCGGCAAGGGCAGCAACGGCGCCGACGGCCGGGTGGCCGCCGCCTTCTTGGCTGGACGGGGCGCGCTGGTCACGGTCATTGACGCCGCCGACGCCCCGGACACGCTTCCGGTCTGCGATCTCATCATCGATGCGGCCTACGGCACCGGTTTCCACGGCGCCCGCACCTACCGGGCACCGAGCGTGGCCGCTGGTACGGGCGCCAGCACCCTGGTCCTGGCCGTCGATCTTCCCTCGGGCCTCGACGCCGACACGGGCGCCGCCCCGGGCCAGTCCAAGCGGGCGCAACGCACCGTGACCTTCGCCGCCCTCAAACCGGGCCTGCTCCAGGGGGACGGCCCGGGTCTGAGCGGGCGGGTCGTGGTGGCCGACATCGGCATTGACATCGAGTCCCCCCGGGCCGCCGTGATGGAGGACGACGACATCGGATCCCTCCTGCCGGCGCGGACCCGGTCGGGCCACAAGTGGAGCACCGCCCTGGGGGTGGCGGCCGGTTCGGTGGGCATGGAGGGCTCGGCCATCCTGTGTGCCCGGGGTGCCATGGCCGCCGGCGCCGGCATGGTCCGCCTGGGAACCCCGGGCAGCCCGAGCGGACCCTGGCCGCCCGAAGCGGTGCGCATGCATTTGGGCCAGCGCTCCTGGGCCACTGATTTCCTCAAAGGTACGGAAAAATGCCGTGCCATAGTGATCGGACCTGGACTCGGCACCGACGCCGAGGTGGGGGAGGAGATCCGTGCTGTCATCGCCAACGCCGAGGTCCCTTTGGTGATCGACGCCGACGGGCTGACCGCGCTGGGCGATTGCGGCGAGGCCCGGCAGCTGCTGTCGCGCCGGAAGGCGCCGACCGTTCTCACCCCCCACGACGGCGAGTACGCCCGGCTGGCCGGGGAGCCACCGGGGGACGACCGGCTGGCTGCGGCCCGCCGCCTGTCTTCCGCCCTGGGCGTGGTGGTACTGGTCAAGGGCCCGCTCACCGCAGTGGCGACGCCTGATGAGGGGCCGACCGATGTCCTGCTGTCGTCGGCCGGGGTGACCGCGCTGGCCACCGCCGGATCGGGCGACGTGCTGTCGGGCATGATCGGCGCCTTCCTGGCCCGGGGCATGGCGCCCCAACCGGCGGCGGCCCTGGCTGCCCATGTCCACGGTCGGGCCGCTGGTCGCGGTCAGAGCGAGGGCCTGGTGGCGGGCGACCTGCCGCACCTGGTGGCCGAGTTCCTCAGTGCGACGGGTGCGAGTGCGGGTGCGGCGGCGGGTGCGGGTGCGAGGGCGGCGAGGGCGGCGAGGGCCCAGGCGCATGGCTGAAGGAACATTCAAGAAGCTCAAGGCGGGCATGAAGGGCCCGGTGGCCCTCAAGCCGACGGCGGCTGAGAAGCAGGAGCGGGTGGCGCTGGCCCAGGGGCGGTCGCGCCCGACGTGGGCCGAGGTCGATCTGTCGGCCATCGCGCACAACGCCCGGGTGCTCGCCAACGTGGCCCAGCCCGCCCAACTCTGTGCCGTGGTCAAGGCGCACGGGTACGGACACGGCGCGCCGTCCGTGGCCCGGGCCGCCCAGGCGGGCGGAGCGGCCGGGCTGGCGGTGGCCCTCGTCGATGAGGGAGTGGAGCTGCGCCAGAACAATGTGCACGGTCCCGTCCTCTTGCTCAGCGAGTGTGGCACCGATGCCGTGGATGACGCCTTGGCCTACCGGTTGACGCCCACGCTGTACACCCTGGAGGGGATCGCCGCCTTCGGCAAGGCCGCGCTCATGCTGGGGCAGCGCACGGCGGTGCACGTCAAGGTCGACACCGGCATGCATCGAGTGGGGGCGACACCCGAGGAGCTGCCGACACTGCTGGCCGCTATCGCCGAAGATCCGCTCCTGGTCCTCGAGGGCCTGTGGACCCACTTCCCGGTGGCCGACGGTGTGAGTGGCGAGGACCGCCACTACACGCTGGGACAGATTGAGCTGTTCGATCGGGTGATCAAGGAGCTGGAGCGGGCCGGATTCCGACCCGATGTCCTGCACGCGGCCAACACGGCCGGGGCCATCGCCTACCCAGCCGCCCGATACAACATGGTGCGCTGCGGCATCGGCCTCTACGGCCACCAGCCGAGTGACGCCGTGGCCGCCGCTTTCGACGCCGCCTCGCCGGGGGTGCCTTTGCGGCCGGCCCTCTCCCTCAAGGCTCGGGTGGTGGCGGTGCGCCAGCTGGCGGCGGGTGAGCGCCCCTCCTACGGCCGACTCCGCCCGCTGCCCGAGCGTTCCTACGTGGCCACCATTCCCATCGGCTATGCCGACGGCGTGCCGCGCAACCTCTTCACGGCGGGATACGGCGTACTCATCGGGGGAAAGCGTCGCCCCCTGGCCGGCATGGTCACCATGGATCAAATCGTGGTGGATTGCGGCGATGACGCGTCGGTGCAGCCGGGCGATGAGGTCGTCCTGCTCGGTCGCCAGGGCAACGAGGAGATCACGGCCAACGAATGGGCCACCATGTTGGGCACTATCAACTACGAGATCCTCTGTGGCATCGGGCCACGGGTACCGCGGGTGTTCACCAACGGCCCGGCGCCCAAGGGCTCCAACCTGTCCCCGCCGATGGCCTGAACCATGGCCACCGGCGCCACCACCCTCGAACAACTCAGGTCCGCGGCGCTGGGCTGCACCAAGTGCCCGCTGGCCGAGGGGCGCACCCAGGTCGTGTTCGGGGTGGGCCATCCCGACGCCGACCTCCTGTTCGTCGGTGAGGGCCCGGGGCGCGAGGAGGACCTGACCGGCGAGCCTTTTGTCGGCCGCTCCGGCAAACTGCTCGACCGTCTGATGCAGGAAGAAGTGGGCGTGACGCGGGCCGAGTGCTACATCGCCAACGTGGTCAAATGCCGCCCGCCCAACAACCGAGACCCGGCGCCCATCGAGATTGCGTCGTGCCGGCCCTACCTCGAAGAGCAGATCGCCCTTATCCGACCGGCCGTGATTATCACCCTGGGCAACTTCGCCACCCGCCTCCTGCTCGATAGCGCCGAGGGCATCCGAACCCTGCGCGGGTCGGTCTTCCCTTACGGCACCAGCCAGCTCGTGCCGACGTATCACCCGGCCTACGTGCTGCGCGCCGGGGGCGAGGCCTTGGCCGAGATGCGGGCCGACTTCGTCCGAGCCAAGCGGTTGCTGCCGTCGTGACGTGGCCGCTGATCGTATCGAGCCACTCACCGGCTGACACCAAGGCGCTGGCCGGCGCACTGGCTTCTCTCTGTCGCACCGGCGACATCATCCTGCTCATCGGCGACCTGGGTGCCGGCAAGACAGCGTTCGCCCAGGGCTTCGCCGCCGCGCTGGGGGTCGAGGGCCCGGTGACCAGCCCCACCTTCGCATTGGTCCGCCAGTACGCCTGCAGCGAGGCGGCGCCGGTGGACCTGCTCATCCATGCCGACGTGTATCGCACGGCGTCGTTGCCCGAGGTGGTCGACCTGGCCCTGACCGAGTTGGTGGAGGAGCGGGCCATCGCCCTTATTGAGTGGGGGGACATGGCCGCCCTCGCTGTTGGCCCCGACGTGCTCGAGGTCACGATTGTCGCTCCGGACGACCCGACCTCTGAGTCGTCGGCGTCGAAGCGCCAGATCAGCATCGTGGGCCAGGGCGCCTGGGCCGGTCGCTTCCGTGAGGTGGCACAGGCGTGGGCCGGCGTCAATGGCGCGATGCAATGAATCGGGTGACCCCATGAACCTTGTCGCCATTGAAACCGCCACCGAGACCGTCGGCGTGGCCGTGCAGACCGAACGTGATGTCCGGGCCGAGTTTCGCCTGACCGGGCAACGGCACCATGTCGAGTCTCTGGCGCCGGCCCTGGAGCACTGCCTGGCCCAGGTCGGAATGGACGTCGGCGATCTACGGGCGGTGGTGGTCGACCTGGGCCCCGGGCTCTTCACCGGTCTGCGGGTGGGGGTGGCCGCCGCCAAGGGTCTGGCCCAGGCCGTGGGCATTGGGGTGATCGGCTTCACCAGCTTGGACGTGCTCTTCCGGGCGGCGGCCGACCGGGGCCACGCCGGTCCGGTCCTGGCCGCGGTGGATGCCCGTCGGGGCGAGGTCTTTGCCGCGTTGCGTGATCTGACCGGCGGTGAAGAGGTGCTGCCTCCGGCCCGCTTCACACCGGCCGAGTTGGTGGCGGCGCTGCAGGAATGCGGCGGAGCACCCATCCTGGCTGTCGGTGACGGGGCTCAGCGTTATGCCGAGGCCATCGGCGTCGTCCCCCACGTGACCTGCGTGACCGGTGCGCTGGCCTTCCCACCACCGGCCACCATGCTGACCATGGCCGAGGAGCACCTGGCCACTGGAGCGATAGCGGTCGACCCCGCGCTGGTCGTCCCGATCTACATGCGCGAGGCCGACGCCGTCAGCAACTTCAGGCAGGTTGTCCGGGCCAACCCCCCCGTCACCTCGGCCTGAGCCGGTCCGATGATCCTCCGTCTTGAGAAGCTCAAGCGCCGGGACCTTCGTCACGTCCTGCCCCTCGAAGCCAGGCTGTTCCCCGAACCGTGGAGCACGGCCGTCTTCAACTCGGAGTTGGCTCTGCGCCAAGGTCGGCACTACCGGGCCGCCTGGGACGGCGAGACCTTGGCCGGCTACATCGGTCTGATGTTGGTCGACGACGAGGCCCACATCACCACCATCGCCACCGCACCGGAATATCAGCGCCAGGGTGTGGCCACCACGCTGCTCGTCGATGCCATCCGGACCCTGGTGCCCGGAGGCGTCAAACATCTCTCGCTGGAAGTGGCGGCCAATAACGAGCCCGCTCAGGCGCTCTACCGCCGTTTCGGATTCGCGCCGGTCGGTGTGCGCAAGGGCTACTACCCGGTGACCGGCGAGGACGCTCTGGTCATGTGGGCCTACGACATCGACACACCCGAGTACGCCGAGCGCCTGCGCTCTCTCGATGGTGGCGGGTCGGACGACGAGGGAGACCCTCGCGATGATGCGTGAGTTCGTGGCTGACGCGCCGGTATCGCCCAGAGGGCGCGAACTCGCTGCCGATCTCAACCGACGACCCACAGCCCAAAACCCTTAGCAATTAGCCGTCAGGTGGCGGCCGTTGGTTACGGAGCCGGTTGTGATAGCCACACAGCAAGCGTCCGTTCTCTTGGGTCGTCGGTCCACCCTCTGAAGCGGGTTGGATGTGGTCGACCTGGCAACGGTCGAGGGGTTCGTCGCAG
>DATAUC010000009.1:0-86006 GCA_036268485.1 Acidimicrobiales bacterium | reverse complement strand
GCCCATCTCTGACACCACTGTCAGCACGAGTCGAGGCCGTGGTCGAAGTGAGCTCTGACGAGGACCTGCACATTGACCGAGACGGCAGCGTGGTCATCCTCCGCCTGCAGCGACCGGCTCGGCGCAACGCCATCGATCGGGGCACCGCCATCGCCCTCCGGACCTTCTTCGAGGGGGCGACGAGCGACGGCGATGTGCGGGCCATCGTCATCACCGGTACTGGGCGAGACTTCTGCACCGGAGCCGACGTGGGGGCCGACGGCGGTGAGTCCCCCCGCAGCCCGCTCGACTACCGGTATGTCACCGAGGACTTCCGGGGTCTCTTCCAGGCCCTGTGGGAAGTCGAACGGCCGGTGATCAGCGCCGTCAACGGGACGGTGGCCGGAGCGGGATGGATGCTGGCCCTGTTGGCCGATCTGGTCGTGGCCGATCGAGAGGCCCGCTGGACGCACGTCTTTTCCAGGCGGGGTATGGTCCCGCACGCCGGTGATCCCTACTTCTTGCCCCGGATCGTCCCGTTTCACCGGCTCAACGAGCTTGCCCTACTCAGCGAACCGGTCACGTCAGAGGTCCTGAACGACTGGGGTGTGGTCAATCGGGCCGTCGCCGGCGCCGACGTCCTGCCTACGGCCATGGACCTTGCCCATCGGCTGGCCCAGGGTCCCACGCGCTCGCTGGGCCTGACCAAGCGGCTGTACCGCCGTTCGCTGTCCGTTGACATGGCCACCTCCTTCGAGGAGGAGCGGGCTGCCACCGCGTTGATCTCCACCACCGAGGATCGCCGCGAGGGAGTTCGGTCGTTCGCCGAGGGCCGGCCACCCAAGTTCACCGGCAACTGAGGCCTCCCGGTCAGCCGTGGTCGAACCACGTCAGGACCCGATGACCTGGTCGGCGAGGATATTCACGGCCTGGCGCAAGTCCGCCAACGTGCGGGCGTGGGGCTCGAGGGTGAGCCAGGTCACACCGGCGTCCTCATAGGCGCGGAGGTCGCGTCGAACCTGTTCGGCCCAGGCCTCCGGTTCGGAGCGGTCGCCAAACGGCGCGAAGCAGATCTCCAGTGGTGGGCGGCCGGCCACGGTGCGGTCCTGTTGCACATCGGCCACCAGCGTGGCCAGGTGGCCCACCGTCTCGAGTGGCGGGGTACGGGTGATCGTGGCCATGGCCGCGGGCTGACCGAGGGGTATCCAGCCGTCACCGTGCTCGGCGGCGCGACGGCGCGCCCGCTTGCTGTTGCCTCCGATCCAAACAGGCGGTCCGTTGGTCTGCCCCGGCCGGGGCAGCTGGGTGTGACCGCGGGCGGCGAAGTCTCCCGAGATGTCGACCGTTTCACCTGTCCACGCCGCCCGCATGGCATCGATGGCCGCGTCGAACCGAGGGCCCCGACCTTCCCACTCGGCCCCCAGAACCTCGAATTCGGCGCTCAGGTAACCGGCGGCCATGCCGGCGATGACCCGGCCGCCCGACAATTTGTCCAGGCTGGCCAGAGCCTTGGCCGTGACATAGGGGTTCCGATAGCCGGCGACCAGGACGAAGGTCAAGAGCCGGACCCGATCGGTAGCCGCGGCCATGAACGACAGGGCCACGAAGGGATCGAACGAGTGGTGGCCACCCTCGGCCAGCCAGGCGTCGTCCGGAAACGGGTGATCGGTCATGGCCACGCCGGCAAACCCTGCCTCCTCGGCCAGCAGGGCCACGTCGGAGAGGTGACCATCGCCGATCCAACGGTCGTAGTGCTTGACCGCCCTCATGGGCATCAACAGGTTGAACTGCATTCAGCTGCCCAAGCGCAGGCCGGGTGCTCTGGTCCGGAACACGTCGGTGGCCAGCTGACCACCAAGCTTGGTTGCGTCCCAGCGGGTACCGCCGTTCGAGATGGTCCTGTCCTCGGTCCAACCACCCATGAGATGCAAGTTCTCACCCATGGCCCGGATCACCTGCCCGCTCACGTATCCGGCCTCGTCGCTGGCCAACCAGGCCACGACCGGGCTGGCCAGGGTGGGGTCCTTGGGGTCGAACTCGTCGTCCGGTCGTTCGTCGGCTTCGATGGGCGCCGCCGCGCCGGGCATGGTGGCTGAGATCCGGGTCAAGCCACCGGGCCCGATGACGTTGGCGGTGACTCCGATGTTGGCCAGCTCCAGGCTGAGGGTCAGCGTCATCCCCACGATGGCTGCTTTGGCCGCGGCATAGTTGGTCTGACCAAAGTTGCCGACCAGGCCGGCGCCCGAGGTCGTGTTGATGATGCGCCCGAAGACAGAACCGGTGCCACTGGCCTTGGCCTGTTCGCGCCAGTAGCGGGCCCCCGCTCGGCTGGTGAGCCAGGTACCCCGCACATGAACTCGCATGACCAGATCGAAGTCATCCGCGCTCATGTTCCATACGGCACGGTCACGCACGATGCCGGCATTGTTGACCAGCACGTCGAGCCGCCCGAACTGCTCGATGGCCCGCTGCACCATGGCATCGGCGTCGACCTCGTCGCTCACGTCCCCGAAGTCGGGCACTGCCGTTCCGCCCCGTCCCGTGATGATGTCGACGACCTTCTCGGCGTCCCGCCCGGTTCCCTCACCGCGGACCGAAGTGCCGAGGTCGTTGACCACGACGACGGCTCCGTGCTTGGCCAGCTCGAGGGCGTGGCCACGACCGATGCCGTGGCCGGCCCCGGTGACCAGTGCAACCTTGCCTTGGAGAAGCTGTGACATGTGTGGATGGTCCTCCTGCCTCTGTATTGGAATGGGGCCCAACCGCTCGAGCGCGGGGAACGGCAATGGTCGAGTCAGCTGCCTGCCATCAGGGCGTCGCCGTTGATGCCGAAGCCCCCGTCAGCCAGGATCAGGTCACCGGTGACGAACGCAGACTCGTCGGACGTCAGCCACAGGGCGCTATAGGCAATGTCCATGGGATTGCCCAGTCGGGTCAAGCGCCCGCCCTTGCCCTCGCCCACGCCCACTCCGGTGTCACCGCGCCCGCTCACCACTCGGCCCACGACGATGCAATTGCAGCGGATGCCGTGCGGTGCCCCCTCGACGGCGAGGACGCGGGTCACGCTGTTGACGCCGCCCTTGGCCGCGGCGTAGGCGCTGAAGCCGGTGAAGCCTTGCAATGATTGGCCCGAGGAGATGTTCAGGATCGCCGCCCCGTCCGCCGCCACCAGGTGCGGCCACGCATATTTGGTCGACCAAAAGACGTTGCCGGTCAACGTGCCCCCCAGGATGGTGTTCCACTCCTCGGTGGTGTAGTCGACCAGGGGCTTGACGGTGGTCGAGACCTCCGTGGTGGGGGCGGCGTTGTTGACCAGTGTGGTCAGCGACCCGAACCGTTCGACGACCGCCTCGACCACGGACTCGACACTGCCTTCGTCGAAGATGTCCAACCGGAAGAACTCGGCGTCGGCGCCCTCGGCCCGAATGCGGGCAACGACCTTTTCGCCTTTTTCGATGGTCCGGCCGGTGACCGCGACCTTGGCCCCTTGGGCGGCGAAGAGCTCGGCGATCGATCGGCCGATGCCTCTGGTCGAGCCCGATATCAGCGCGACCTTGCCTTCCATTCGTCCAGCCACCGAATCAAGCCTCCTTCGGACACGTGGGGGTCCCGGATCGGAAGCCTAGAGCAATCCGGTCTAGTCTGACAATACTGTCACAATGCAAAGAGCGACCTGCAGGGGCGCCAGCGAGTGGCGGTGGGGGACAGTGGGCCACTAGTCTGACTGTAGCGTCACATCCGACGAGCATGGGAGAGTGCGCAATGCGTGTCGAGGACATGATCCTGGTGAGCGTGGATGACCACGTCGTCGAACCGGCACACCTCTTCGAAGGCCGTGTGCCGAAAAAGTACGCGGATGCCACGCCGCGATTCGTCCACAAAGACGATGGAAGCGACGTCTGGCTGTACGAGGGGGTCGAGCTGCCCAACATCGGCCTCAACGCCGTCGCCGGCAGGCCGCCGGAGGAGTACGGCTTCGAACCCACGGCCCTGGAGGAGATCCGGCCCGGTTGTTACGACATCCATGCCCGGGTCAAGGACATGAACGCCAACGGCGTTCTGGGGTCGATGTGCTTTCCCTCGTTCCCCCAGTTCTGCGGCCAGCTGTTCATGCGCACCCAGGACCGCGATCAGGCCAAGGCCATGGTGCAGGCCTACAACGACTGGCACATCGAAGAGTGGTGCGGGACGTACCCGGGGAGGTTCATCCCGTTGGCCCTGCCCCTGTTGTGGGACGCCGAGCTCCTGGCCGACGAGGTCCACCGGGTGGCGGCCATGGGATGTCATGCCTTCACCTTCTCGGAGAACCCGGCCAAGCTCGGCCTGCCCAGTTTCCACAGCGACTACTGGGACCCGTTCTGGCGGGCCTGCAGCGACGAGGGCACGGTGGTGTGCCTGCACATCGGGAGCTCCTCGCAGCTCGTCGTCACCGCTGATGACGCCCCCATCGACGTGCTGATGACGCTGTCGCCCATCAACATCGTCCAAGCCGCCGCAGACCTGGTCTGGAGCCGAGTGCTCCGCAAGTTCCCTGACCTCCACTTTGCCCTGTCCGAAGGTGGGATCGGCTGGATCCCGTACTTCTTGGAGCGGATCGATTACACCTACCAGCACCACAAGGCATGGACGGATCAGGACTTCGGGGACAAGCTCCCGTCGCAGCTGTTCAACGAGCGCATCATCACCTGTTTCATCGACGATGCCGTCGGGATCGAGAACCGACACCACCTGAACATCGACAACATCACCTGGGAATGCGACTATCCCCACTCGGACTCGACGTGGCCCCAGGCCCCCGAGCTGGTCATGAAGTACCTGCACACGCTGCCCGATGACGAGATCAACAAGATCACCCATCTCAATGCCATGCGCCTCTGGCAGTACGACCCGTTCACCCACATCCCCAAAGAGCAGTGCACCGTCGGCGCCCTGCGGGCTCAAGTGGGGGACTGGGATGTGAGCATCCACTCCACCAGCCGAGAGAAGCCCGACGGCAAGTCGCGCAGTTCGTCGGACTTCGCCCAGCGGGCGGACAAACTCCTCAACGGCTGATGCCGTTCGAGTTCCCCATCGAGCGGGGCAAGGTTCGCGAGTTCGCTCGGGCCATGCAATCGGACAACCAGGCATATCAGGTCGTCGACGCCGTGGTGCCACCCACGTTCCTCGTCTCCGTCGCCCATTGGACACCGGTTGGCTCTCGACCTGATGTCGGGTTCGACCGGAAGCGCCTGCTCCACGGCGAGCAGGAGTACATCTTTCACGGGCCGCCGCCGCGATGCGGGCAGGTCCTGTCCGCTGAGACCCGGATCGCCGACCGCTATGAGAAGGCGGGCCGGCGGGGTGGGACCATGCGCTTCGCGGTGATGGTGACCGAGTTTCGCGACGAGGGGGGAACCCTGGTGGCGGAGCAGCGCATGACCGTGGTGGAGACGGCGGTCGCCCCGGAGAGTGAACCAACGTGAGCGAGACCGATACCGGACTCAATCGGAATCCCGAGCCTCGGGTCTTCGGCCCCGTGAGCCGGGCCGACTTTGTGCGCTACGCCGGAGCTTCGGGGGACTTCAACCCCATGCACTACGACGAGCCCTTCGCCACCGGTGCCGGCTTTCCTTCGGTGTTCTCCCAGGGCATGCATCAGGCCGCACTGCTGGCCACCTTTGCCACCGATTGGCTCGGCGCCGAGAACATCAGGCGCTTCCACGTTCGTTTTCGCGAACAGGTGTGGCCCGATGACGTCTTGACCTGTTCGGGCACGATCACCCAGGAGGAGCGACAAGCCGATGGCCTCCTGGTCACTGCCGACCTCACGTGTGCTCGGCAAACGGGTGCAGTGGCCATCGTCGGATCGGCCGACTTCCTCATTCCCGAGTAGTGAACGAAAGCGTGATCTAGCCGGACGGGTAGGGAGCGTCGGCCAGCGCGGCGACCACCTCGTCGACCGTGCGGATCTGGGCCAGAGCGGCCAGGACGTTCGTGGTCATGAAGGCGTGGGAGCTGGCCGAGGTCCCCGCGGTGGCGTCTTCGGCCATGACCACCCGGTACCCCCGATTGACTGCTTCGAGGGCCATGCCGGGCAAGGCGATATCGGTGGAAACGCCACAGATGACCACGGTGGTGATGGCCTGGAGCCGGAGGATGGCGTCCAGATCCGTACCGTAGAAGGCGGTGACGCCGGTGGCTCGGCTGCTGACGAAATCGCTGGGCTGAGGGGCGACGGGGTCGGGAACATCGACGTCAGCTGTGCCCACGACCATGCGTCGGTGCTTGAGGGTCATGGAGCCCAACAGGGAGTTGGGCTGCACTCCGGCAAAGTCGGGTCTGTGGGCAATCGTGCAGTACACCACGGGCCGGGCCGCCCGACGGAAGGCTGCAGCCAGTACCGCGATGCGGGCCACGGTGTCCCGAGCGCCGGCTTGCTCGGCCAGACTGGGCACGATCGTCAACTCCGGGTCGAGAATTCCCCGCTGGCATTCGCTGATCACCAATGCCGTTTGGCCCACTGAAAGGTCCACAGCCATGGCTTAGCGATAGACGAGAACGCCGCGGACGTTTTTTCCCGCACGAAGGTCGTCGTAGCCGTCGTTGACGCCCTCGAGCGGATAGGTACGCGTCACCATGACATCGAGATCAACCTGACCCCGACCCCACAGATCGAGCACCATGGGTATGTCGGCGCGTGGGTTGGCTGACCCATAGATGGACCCGACCACCTGCTTTTGGTTCAGCGTGAGGTCCATGAGGCCGATGCTGATGGACGTCTCCGCCACCGGATGGATGTTGGTGACCACGACACGGCCGCGTTTGGCCGTCATGGCCAGCGCCTGGGCGATCAGGTGGCCGTCACCGACGCCCATGGCGCAGATGAACTTGTCCGCCCCTCGATGCCACGTAGCTTCGGCCACCAGGGCGGGAGCCTCTTCCCAGGATCCGGCCACCGCAGTAGCCCCCAGACGCAAGGCCGTCTCCTTCTTCTCCGGCACCGGCTCGATGGCCACGATGACCTTGGCCCCGGCCAACTTTGCTCCTTGGATGGCAGCGGCGCCGATGCCACCGACGCCGGCGACCACAACGGCATCGCCAGGCCGGACGTCTGCGGCATAGACGGCCGATCCCCAGCCGGTCACGAAGCCACACCCGAGTAGGCACGCCTTGTCCAGGGGATAGCCGGCATCGATCTTGATACAGCTGGCCTCGTTGACCACGGTGTGGTGGGCGAAGGTACCCAACAGGCAGGCCAGGGCGAGATCTTCACCGTTGAAGTGGTGACGCGAGGTGCCGTCGAAGATCTGCCGACCTCGGTACATGTGCCGTCCCAGGTCACACAGGTTCTGATGACCGGTGGAGCAGGACGGGCACCGGCCACACGACGGCACGAAGCCGAACACCACATGATCGCCCGGGGCCAGCCAGGACACATGGCTGCCCACCGACAGGACGACGCCCGCCCCTTCGTGCCCACCGACGCAGGGCAGTCCGAACGGCATGTCCCCGGTCACGATATGTTCGTCGGAGTGGCACAGACCTGAGGCGTGCAACTCGACGAGCACCTCCATCTCCTTGGGCGGGTCGAGCTCGATGGTCTCGATGTGCCACGGTGTGTTGCGCTTGCTGAGTATCGCTGCCTGTGTCTCCACGTCGTGTTCTCCTGCTATCGCTCAGGGGCCCAGGATGGTCCATGGCCCGAAACGGCACAACCGCCGTACGTCAGTGCAGCACCGCCGGCCCGGTGCCGAGCACGTCGAGGGTGTGCATCAATCGGTGGATGCCCAGGGATTGGGCGCACAGCCATCCCAGCTCGACGACCTGCTCGGTGGTGAATTCCTGTCCCAGCTGGGCGAAGGTGTCGTCGGTGATGGCGTGGTGATCGGTGGCGAACAGATCGAGAAAACGCAGAGCCAGCCCTTCCCGCCGGGTGTACCGGCCTGCTTCGGGGTCGTCCAGGCAGGCCACGTCCTGTTCGCTCACCGTCTCCTCCTTGCGGGAGGCCGAGCAGGGCTGGCAGGCGTTCAGCTGCGAGCTTCGGAGGCGGAGCAGCTCTTGCAGTCGCGGCTCCAGAGAGCCGGTACGGAAGTGAGCCTTGTAGCCGTCGTCGAGTGCCCGTACGGCCAGGGGGCTGTGAGCCAGGATCTGCAACGGTACGGGCGTGCTGTACATCCCGGTGGCCGTGCCCGCCTCGATCCGACGCAGAGTGTCTTCAGACAGATCCTCGAACGGGATCGGTTCGATACGGGGCATTCGCTCTCCTTTCCCGGCGGCGGTCGAATCACTTCCCCCCTCCGTCGCATGCGGCATCGGCCCGAGCGCGGTGCGCGACTGGCTGACAGCTATGTCAGAAACTTAGCGCACTCCGAGGATCGGAAGCGTAGGCCGGCGAGCGCCCGATTGAGGTTGAGGGGTCGCCTCCCGCGTTGTCCTCGGGCCCGGTCCTGAGCAGCGGCACGCCGAGCGATTCGATCGGTCGGTGTCGAACCCGAGTCCGCCCCCTGTTCGGTCCACTGGTCATCGGGCCGGGACGGCTATCTGACCTGGCCAACATCGTTGACTAGTCGCACGGTGTCGACACGCAGGGGGAACGGTCCCTAGGCTACTTGCTGGCAAAAGGTATCCCGCCGAACCCAACCATGAGAGTCGGCCATGCCACCGAGCGCGCCCGGTTCGGGACAGGTCCAAAGGGCATTGATCGTGGCTGAGATGTTGCTTGACATTAGTGTCAGATCAAGTTACATTGCCGCGATCTGCATCGGCGAAGTTGTCGTAACGCAGAGTTGGAATACAGGGGAAATGCAATCCAGGGGGGCCTGATGAACGATCGTGCTCGGAAGCAACGCATCAATGGTGGCAGTGGGCGGATCGCCCTGGCTGTCGCCACCGCGGTTTCCCTGGTGCTCGCGGCTGTCGGGGTGGCAGCACCTGCTGCACAAGCGGCTCCCAGCCCTTCGGGTGCACCGATCGTCATCGGCAACATCGGGACGTACACCATGCCCGGGGCCGCATCCTCAATCAACGCACCCGGTTCTGCCCCTATCAAGGCCTGGGCCAAGTGGGTGAACGCCCACGGGGGCATCAATGGTCATCCGGTCAAGCTCATCGTGGATGACGATCAGAACAACCAGGCTTTGGCCGTCTCCGATGTGCAACAGATGGTCCAACAAGACCACGTGGTCGCTTTTGTCTCGAACCAGGAAGGATCGCTCAACGCCGGTTACGCCAGCTACCTCGACCAGCACAAGGTCCCGGTCCTGGGAGGGAACATCTACACGTTGACCTGGGACTCCGACCCCATGTTCTTCCCGCAGGGAGTCACGGCCATCGAGGGGGAGCAAGCCGCCGTCACCTACGCCAAGCAACTCGGTCTCAAGAAGATCGGGTCCCTGGCCTGTTCGGAAGCAGCCCAGTGCTCGGCGGCCAACTCGCTGCTGAAGGGTCTGGCCGACAAGGGGGGCCTCGATGACGTCTACCAGGCCACGGCCAGCTCGACCGCTCCCGACTACACGGCCAACTGCCTGGCCGCCAAATCTGCGGGGGTCCAGATGTTCGAACTGCTCGTCCCCAGCGCCGACGAGGGGGTCAAGATCGCCGACGACTGCGCCCGTCAGAACTATCACCCCAGCTGGATCATTCCCGCCGAGGCCATCGGCCCGGGCTACCTCACCACTCCCTCTTTCAACAACGCCTTCAACTTCTCGGGCACTCAGCCCTGGTACTCCACCGCGCCGGCCATGAACGACTATCACGCGGCGATGAAGAAGTACACGAACATCAACTTCAGCAAGGTCGAAGAGCCGCTGACCGCCCCCGATGCCTGGGCCTCGGGGCTCATGTTCCAAAAGGCCGTGCAACTGAGCGGAGCCACCGGTGTTCCTACCAGTGCCGACATACTGGCCGGCCTGGCCAAGTTCAAGAACCAGACCTTGGGTGGCGTCACCGGCCCACTTACCTTCACCGATCCCGAGAACAAGGTGGCCAACTGCTTCTTCGTCACCCAGATCAAGAAGCAGAAGTTCGTGCAGGCCAACAAGGGGGTGTACGCCTGCAACCCGACGTCCTAGCGCCCTTCCGGTCGGGTGTTTAGCCGGATGCCCGCCCCTGCTGCCGGTGAGAACGCGGTCGGCCTTGTCCTGAGTGGCTCTGGTCGCGGTGACCTGGGCTGCTCTGTAACCCCTGTGGAGAGGGTCAGACCATGAGTGACCTGCTTCCCTTCATCGTCATTGGACTGGCAACCGGGTCTGTCTACGGACTGGCTGCCACCGGACTGGTCCTCAGCTACAAGACGTCGGGCATCTTCAATTTTGCCTACGGAGCCATAGCGGCCTTGGCCGTCTTCGTCTTCTACTGGTTGCACGACGAGCACGCGGTGCCGTGGCCACTGGCTGCGCTCATCTGCATATTTGTGCTCGGGCCGGTCATGGGTCTCCTGCTCGAGCTGTTGGCCCGCCGGCTCCAGGGCGCGAACCACGTGCTTCAGATCGCCGCCACCATCGGCTTGGTCCTGTGGATCGTGGGCATTGGCAGCGTCTGGATGGGCAACGTCAGCGGGAGCTTCCCGCCCTTCCTTCCCGTCTCTACCGTCTCGATCGCATCGGTGAACATCGAGTGGCAGCAGATCATCGTGGTCGCCGTCTCGTTGGCCGGTTCCATCGGCCTGTACCTCTTTTTGAAGTTCGCCCGGCTGGGCCGGTCGATGCGCGGGGTGGTGGACGATCCCGAGCTGGTAGCCATGGTCGGCGGCAGCCCGGTGGGCGTGCGCCGGTGGGCTTGGGTGATCAGTACCATGTTCGCCGCCTTGGCCGGGCTGCTCATTGCCCCCAGCCTTCCCATCCAGGCCACGGTACTCACCCTTCTCGTCGTGCAGGCATTCGGGGCTGCCGCCATCGGGTACTTCTCGAACCTTCCCCTGGTCTACATCGGGGGCCTGGTGCTGGGCATCGCCGGTGCATTGACCACCAAGTACGTCAACGCCGTGCCCTGGCTGATCAACCTGCCGTCCGGGCTCCCCTTCATCATCCTCATCATCGTCCTGGTGGTGACGCCGCGGGCCCGGCTGATGATGCGGCGCTTCGTCGTACCCACCTCGATGGCACCCAGCTGGCAAGCGCCGCCCCGCGTTCGCATCGGGACCGGCATCGTCTTCGTCGCCTTTCTGTGTGCCATTCCCGCTCTGGTAGGCCTCCAGCTGACGGTGTACACCAGCGTGCTGACCCTCATCATCCTGTTGCTCTCGCTAGGGTTGCTGGTCCGCACCTCGCGCCAGGTGTCGCTGTGCCAGTACGCCTTTGCCGCCATTGGCGCAGCGGCCATGGGTCACTTCACCTCGGGATACGGCCTCCCCTGGCTGGTCGCTCTGCTGTTGGCCGGGCTCATCGCCGTTCCCGTCGGGGCCCTGGTCGCCATTCCGGCCATTCGCCTCTCGGGGGTCTTTCTGGCTCTGGCCACGCTGGGGTTCGGCATCTTGCTCGAGCAGGTGTTCTACGACCAGAGCTACATGTTCGGCCCCACCGGGAGCGGCATTGCCACTTCCAGACCGTCGTTCAACCTGGGGCCGTTCCACGCCGGAACCGACATGGGCTTCTACTTCGTGGTGCTCGTCTGTCTGGTGATCACCGCCGTGGTGGTCATCGTCATCACCGAGAGTCGCTTGGGCCGGCTGCTCCGGGCCATGGGCGACTCGCCGCTCGCCCTCGAGAGCTACGGCCTGAGCGTGAACGTGACCAGGATCCTGGTTTTTTGTGTATCTGCGTTCATTGCCGCCATCTCGGGCGCACTCCTGGCCGGCCTCTACCACTACGCCCTGGGGTCGGATTTCCCGTCGTTCAATTCGCTGACGCTGTTCGCCCTGATCATCATCGTGCTGGCCGGAGATCCCTGGTACGCGGTGATTGCGGCCAGCGCCATCACCCTCATCCCCGTCTACCTCAAGTCCAGCAATGTGGCCAACTACCTCGACGGCCTGTTTGGCATCGGTGCGGTCCTGGTGCCGACGTTCCGGGACAAGTTGGACCAGTGGGACTGGGTGGGGATACCTCCGCCGTTGCGCCGGCTGGCCGATCGCTTGGGCGGACCTCGGCGCTCGGTTCCCCTGCTAGCGGCGAGCGATGTCCCTGGCGGCGCGGCCGTCGTCGGGCCGTCGGCCCCCAGCTCCGAGCGAGCACCACGCGAGGGGCTGGTGGTCAAGGAGCTGACCGTGCGATTCGGTGGGGCAGTGGCGGTGGACAACGTCAGCTTCGAGGCGCCCCTGGGCAAGGTCACCGGGCTGATCGGTCCCAACGGGGCCGGCAAGACCACCACGTTCAACGCCTGCTCTGGCCTGGTCAAGCCCTCGAATGGTCGCATTCGGCTTCTGGGCCATGACGTCAGCAACCTGAGTCCCGCAGGCCGGGCGCGGCGCGGCCTGGGGCGTACCTTTCAGCGGGTCCAGCTGTTCGAGTCGCTGAGCGTCCGGACCAACATCGAGTTGGCCCGAGAATGCACGATTGCCGGGGCAAACCCCATTCGACACCTCATCTCGCACCGTAGTGAGGAGAGAGCGGTGGCGGAGGCAGCCCGTATTGCCGTCGACCTCACCGGGGTCGGTCCCTTCCTGGATACCCCGGTCAAAGAGCTGTCCACCGGACAACGTCGGCTGGTCGAGCTGGCACGGGTGCTGACCGGTCCGTTTGACATGGTCCTGCTGGACGAGCCGTCGTCAGGACTCGACCACAACGAGACAGAACATCTTGGACAGATCCTGGTTCGCGTCATGGAGGAGCGGGGCACCGGTCTCCTGTTGGTCGAACACGACATGGCTCTGGTGCGCCAGGTCTGTAGCCGCATCTATGTCCTCGACTTCGGGAACCTCATCTTCGATGGCTCTCCCGAGGAGATGACGGAAAGCGAAATCGTCAAAGCGGTCTATCTCGGGACCGAAGGGAAAGAAGGAGGGCTCATCGCCGAAAAGGTCGATGCGCCCACCGGCGCAGAGCCGGGCTGAGTTGGAATTGAGGAGGAATCTGAAATGAACGTTGACGACCTGATTCTGGTGAGTGTCGATGACCACGTCATCGAGCCGCCCACCATGTTCGACGAGCACATCGCGACCAAGTACAAGAGCCGCGCCCCCCGGGTGCTGTCCGAGGATGGCAACGAGTACTGGGAGTTCGAGGGCCAGCGAGCCGGCTACATGGGGCTGAATGCGGTGGCCGGGTGCCCACCGGAGGAATACGGCCTGAACCCGACCCGCTACGACCAGATGCGACCTGGTTGCTATGACATCCACCAGCGCGTCCGGGACATGAGCGCCAACGGCGTCCTGGCCTCCCTCAACTTCCCGACCTTCCCGCAATTCTGCGGACAATTCTTCGAACGCTGTCGAGACAAGGACCTGGCCCTGGCCGTGGTCAGGGCGTACAACGATTGGCACATCGATGAATGGTGCGGCTCCTACCCGGGACGGTTCATCCCCTGTGCCATCACGCCCCTGTGGGACCCGATGCTCATGGCTGACGAAGTACGCCGGGTCGTGGCCAAGGGATGCCACGCGGTGACGTTCTCGGAGAACCCGTCGAAGCTCGGACTGCCGAGCCTGCACACCGACCACTGGGACCCGTTCTGGAAGGCGTGCGAGGACACGGAGACGGTTGTGTGCCTGCACATCGGGTCATCGTCGGAACTGCTGCTGACCGCTCCCGACGCGCCGGCCGATGTGATGATCTCGATCACGCCCATGAATTCGTTCCTGGCCCTCAATGACCTGATGTGGACGCCGATCTTCCGCAAGTTCCCCACCATCACCATCGCCATGTCCGAAGGGGGCATCGGTTGGATCCCCTACGCCCTCGAGCGCATGGACTACGTCTTTGAGCACCATCACCGCTGGACCGGAGCCGATTTCGACGGCCGCCGCCCGAGCGACGTCTACCGGGACCACATCATCACCTGCTTCATCGATGATGCCAGCGGCCTGGAGCAGCGACACCGGATCGGCATCGACCAGATGACGTGGGAGTCGGACTATCCGCACTCCGACAGCACCTGGCCCCATTCGCCCGAACTGGTCGGGAAGACCCTCGACGGCATTCCAGCCGATGAGGTTGACAAGATCACCCACCTGAACGCTATGCGGGTCTATCAGTTCGATCCGTTCGCCGTTCGCACCCGCCAGCAGTGCACCGTGGCCGCGCTCAGAGCCGAGGCTGCGGATGTTGACGTCTCCATCCAAAGCCTGGGGCGACGGGCCAGTAGCGGCCCCACCGACGCCAGCTCGTTGGCGGCAATCGGCCACCTGCCTGATGCCGAGGCAACGGAGGGCTCAACACCCGGCGCCTGAAGTTCACTTCGCACGGCCAGGTCCGGGCGGATGCCAAGCACTAGCCCGACCAGCGCCGTTGGCGGTACGTTGCCACCCGTGAACCGGATCGTCGTGTGGAAACGAGTGCCCTTTCTCCTGTGTGAACGGGGCCATTGACCATGCCTCAGACCCGCCAGGCCCTCTCGGAAGGTCGCATCATCGAGGCGGCGATGGCGCTGCTCGAAGAACGAGGTGTCGATGGGCTCACCATGCGGGCGCTCTCCGATCGGCTCGGGGTGGCGTTGGGCGCCACCTACAAGCACGTCCCCAACAAGCACGAGCTCTTGAAACTGGTGGCCCGAGCCCTGTACGCCGAGATCGGTCAGGTCGAGTGCGACGGTGACGGCCAAGCACAGGCCAAGGCGGTGATGATCGAGATCCGACGGGTACTGGGGCGTTATCAGGGCATGGCTGCCTACATGGGGGCCCACATGTCCGAGTTCCAGTCGGCGGCCGTGGTGGCCATGGTCATGGACCCCTTGCGCAGCATGGGGCTCACCGCGGCCGAGACCGAGGAGCTCGTGCTCACCTTGGTGCTGTTCACCGCCGGCCACCTGCTGGTGGACATCGGACCGGCCTTCGAAATCGAGGCCGCCGCGGCCTACGAAAAGGGCATTGACCTGCTCCTCGTCGGCGCACTCACCCTTTCTAGTCAACACCGTTGACTCAGTAGCCCGACCTGGATACAGTCCCTGGTACACGAGTCGCGCTGCGGCACGGAGCCAGGGGGAAATTCCATGATCGACCAGGCCTCAGAACTCGATTGCACGGGCTACACCGTTACCGATTCGCATTTCGGCTTGCCGTATATCGATGTTGACGAGTGGCGAGAGGAACCGTATGGCCACCGCCATGTGCATGGCGGATTCGCCGACTGCGACACCCGCTTTACCTTCTATTTTCCCCAGAAGGAGGAGTGGCAGGGTCGCTTGATCATGCCCATGGAGGGGGCCCACGCCGGGCACGAGGACTTCTTCGGAGGCGCGCTCGGGGATGCCATGGGCGGGGTCCGGCTGACGGCGCGCCTCGGCGGCTACATGGTCGAGACGAACATGGGTCACATAGGTGACGACATCGACCCCAAAGGCGGCGATGATCCGACCCTCTACGGTTGGCGAGCTGCGGTCGAGGGCGCTCGGTTCTCGAAGTACCTGGCCCAGCAGGTATACGGGGCCGAGCCCCATCACGCCTACGTGTGGGGTGGTAGTGGCGGGGGTCGGCGTTCCCCGCTTGTCTTGGAGAACGCACCCGACGTGTTCGACGGGGCCCTGCCGTTCATGGGTGGCGGCGACGTAGCACCGTTCCCGGCGACCGAGCGCATCAAGGGCGCACAGGTGATGAGCTTCGCCTGCATGTTCAACGTGCAACGCTTGCTGCGCCACGGTGACACGATGACCGGGATCATCGACGCCATGCAGCCCGGGGGCAGCGGCGATCCGTTCGAAGGTCTGGATAGCCACGCCCGTGAGGAGTTGGCCAGCCTCTATCGCCAGGGATTCCCCAGGGGCGACGAGTTCATGATCGCCACACCCATGGGCCAGATCTGGCTGTGGTCGTCGATCGCCGACCAGCTCGTCGAGCAGGACCCGTCCTATTTCGAGGACTTCTGGTCCAAGCCCGGCTACATCGGCCATGATCTTCCCGGCGCGGTGGAGGACGACATCATCGACACCGTCACCACCGTCAGCCGGGTGGTGACGGTGCGCGAATTGATCTCGGATCCGACCTTCGATGCTCCCGAGTACCTGCTCATGAAGACGATGGCAGGGATCATGGCCGGTGAGGCGGGCATGGACATGGCCTATGCCATCGAGGTCAAGGGGCTGCCTGAGGGCTACCGTCTCGGCGCCGGCCTGCAGTTGCAGAGCGGCGAAGCGGCGGGGCGACAGCTCTACTGCATCGGTACCGCAGGCGACCTGTTCGCCTGTGACGGTCATGGCGAGGCCAACATCGAGCGTTTCAACGGCGTGCAGGCCGGTGACGAGATCCATGTCGACAACCGCAAGTTCCTGGCCTTTTGCTATTTCCACCGGCACCATCTGATGGACGATGCCCAGTTCGACTCCCTGCGCCTCGACGGCATGCCCGTCTATCAGCAGCATCCCGTGCCCCGGATGTCGCCGCTCATGGGCGTCTCCTATACCGGGCACTACGAAGGCAAGTTGCTGTGGATCCACCACACCCACGACTCGTCGCTGTGGCCGTCACAGGGAATCATCTACCGGGGTGCCGTGCTCCAGGCCCAGGGGGCCGAGGGTCTGGACGAGAACTTCCGCCAGCAGTGGACGGAGAACGCCGAGCACATCCCGCCGATGTACCTTCCCAACTCGGCACAGCGGGCCACCGCCACCTGGTTGATCGATTACTTCCCCATTATCGAACAGGGTCTCGCCGATCTCATCACCTGGGTGGAGGAAGGGGTGGTGCCGCCCAGCACCAACTATGAGTTCATCGACGGCCAGGTGAAGCTGCCGGACAGCGCGGAAGAGCGGGGCGGCGTGCAAGCCGTTCTGCAGGTATCGGCCAACGGTGGGCTCCGAGCCGAGGTGAAGGCGGGCGAACCGGTCCAGCTCGAGGTGGCCGCGGAGATGCCGCCCCATGCCGGCACCATCATCTCGGTCGAATGGGACTTCGACGGCTGGGGCTCGTTCCCGTTCCGCCACGACATCGACGGCTCCGACACCTCGGTCCACCTGTCGACCACCCATACCTACGACACGCCCGGCACCTACTTCGCCACCGCCCGGGTCCACTCCCACCGCGAGGGCAAGGTCGATGCCGAGTACCGGCTGCTTCCGAACGTGGCTTCTGCCCGTGTCGTGGTGGGCTGAGCTCCGGGCTGCTACCCGGTATCCGTAGCGAAACGGAGGAGTTGTGCTCGAGGTTCGAAATATCGTTGCCGGTTACGGCGAAACCACTGTGCTGCGAGACGTCTCCCTGAGCGTTCCCGATGGTTCGGTGGTCGCCGTGCTCGGCCCCAACGGCGCCGGGAAGACCACCATGCTCCGCACGGTGAGCGGAAGCCTCCGGCCGACGGATGGCTCGGTGGTGCTGGACGGTGAAGACATCAGCTCTCTGAGCACGCAACGGAGGGTTCGTCGGGGGATCTGCCACATTCCCGAGGGTCGCGGCGTCTTTCCCTCGTTCAGCGTCAAAGAGAACCTCCTGATGTTCTCGGCCAAGGGACACGAGAAGGAAGCGCTCGAACGATCGGCCGCCGCCTTTCCTCCCTTGGCCAATCGCATGAATCAGATTGCGGGCAGCCTGAGTGGCGGCGAGCAGCAGATGCTGGCCATTGTCCGTGCCTACATCACCGATCCGAAGGTGGTGCTGGTGGACGAGGCCTCGATGGGCCTGGCCCCGTTGGTGGTCGAGAGCATCTTCGAGTTCCTGGGCCGCATCGCCACCGAGGGAATATCGCTCCTCATCGTGGAGCAGTACGTGTCACGGGCACTGGAGCTCGCCGATTCGGTCTACCTGTTCAGCCAAGGCCGGGTGGTGAAGTCGGGACCGGCACGGGACATGAAGACCGAGGAGATCTTTGAGCAGTACCTGGGGATCCAGACAGCCGAAGAGCCCGCTCGAGCTGGTCGGAGTTCGTCGCGGAACTGAACGAGGGGAGCGTGGGGTGACATGAGCAACGAACTGACGTGGATGCCGGCATGGCAGATCCGTGATCTCATCGAGAAAGGCGAGGTCTCGTGCGTAGAGGTCACCGACCATTTCCTCGATCGCATCGAGGAATTTAACCCCACGGTCCGGGCCTTCGAAGAGCTGGACGCGGCCGGCGCCCGTGGCCAAGCCAACGTGCTCGACAAAGCTGCCCGTGATGGGCGCGAGCTCGGCCCCCTGCACGGCATCCCGACCTCGGTGAAGTCCCACATTCGAGTACAGGGTATGCATGTGGCCCACGGACCCAGCCCCGACCCGTCACCGTTCGATGACATCTCCGTCGAGCGGCTGCGGGCGGCGGGGGCCGTCGTCGTCGGCACCAATACCATGATGGGTGCCGGAGGGGGTGGGGTGATGGACCCGGACAATCCGGGAGTGTTCCGCCCTTTCAATTGGGAAGCCGAGGCGCTGAACCCGTGGGACACGAGCCGCGTGCCGGGGTGGTCGAGCTCGGGCGGCGCGGCGGCGGCGGTTGCCCGCTTGCTACCGGTGACGATCGGATCGGACGGGGGCGGGTCGACCCGCCTTCCTGCCGCCTATTCGGGCCTGGTGGGCCTGCATACGACGCGCGGCCTCATCCCCCACATCGACTACCAGAAGCCCACCATGATGCTGACGGCCAGCTATGGCCCGTTGGCTCGCAACGTTCGTGATGTCGCCCTCTTCACCCAGGTGTTGGGGGGTCCTGACGGCCGCGACTACGTCTGCCTACAGGACGAGACGCCGGACTGCCTGGTCACACTGGATGACGGCGTGGACGGTATGCGCCTGGCGTGGACTGAGGACTTTGGCTTCGCCTCTCGGTACGCCACTGCCGGCAGCGACAAGATCACCGCATTGGCGCGGGAAGCGGCGAGGGGACTGGCCGGGCTGGGCGCCACCGTCGAGACCACCGACGAGGTCTGGGAGGACCGCTCACCGGTGGAGACGGCCAGCTGGAACGCGGAGCCGGCGGTGTACGAGGCCATGGTCGGTATCAACCTCCATCCGTCACCGCCCCCCGAATTCGACGGGTACAAGGGCCAAGCCGAGTCCCGCGCTCGCAACTGGACCAGGTTCCGCGACTTCTTTCGCCGCTACGACGTGATCATGTCGGTCACCGCCCAGCGCACCGCACCCACGGTGGAGGAGTGGGAGCGCGCGTGGACCGTCGACGGCCCGTCCTTCCCCGGTGGCAGCTTTGCCCCCGTGTACTGCAGCCACACCATGATCTTCAATTGGTTGGGCTTTCCCGCCGTGTCCGTTCCCTGTGGCTTCATCGACGGTCTGCCGGTGGGTCTGCAGATAGCCAGCTGGCCGGGACGAGAGGACAAGGTCCTCCGGGTGGCCGCGGCCTTTCAGGCTGCATTTCCCCGAGCGGAGCGCCCCGCCGTCAGCTGATCGGCGGCCCGGCGACGGATGCCGCCGGACCTGGTCCGACACTCCGATCCCTTGGGGACCGGGTGGTGCCGGGCCCTATTCTGACGGTAGTGTCATCTCATGTTCCTCACGGCAACAGGGGTCCGGGACGGCCAGTTCGAGCAGGAGGCCACGTGGTGAGCCGACGGGTGGCCATCGCCGGGGTGGCGTTGTCGGATCTGGACCAGAGGGAGCACGCCACGCCCTATGCCTTGCTGGCCCAAGCCAGCCGACGCGCCCTGCACGATGCCGGTCTCGACCCGGGAACGGTGGACGGGTTCGCTTCGACCGGCCTCGGCACCATGCCCCCCATCGACGTCGCCGAGTACATGGGTCTCCGACCACGGTGGCTCGATTCGACCACGGTCGGCGGTGCATCGTGGGAGGTGATGGCGGCCCACGGGGCCGACGCCATCGCCTCCGGCCGGGCTGACGTCGTCTTGCTGTCCTACGGTTCAACGGCGCGCTCGGACCTCCGTCGGGGGCTGCGATCGGCCAACCTCGATTGGGGGTCCCGCGGTCCGCAGCAGTGGGAGGCACCGTACGGTCACACCCTGATCTCCAAGTACGCCATGGCCGCTCGGCGGCACATGCACGAGTACGGGACCACGCTCGAGCAGTTGGCCGAGATTGCCGTCTCGGCTCGATCCAACGCGGCGGCCAACCCCGAGGCGTCCTACCGAGAGCCGATCACCGTCGACGACGTTCTGTCCGGACCGATGATTGCCGACCCCTTCACCAAGCTCCAATGTTGCATCCGTTCTGACGGAGGCGCCGCCGCCGTGTTGGTGGCCGAGGATCGGGTTGCCGACCTCCGGCAACCACCGGTCTGGGTGCTGGGCGCGGCTGAGCACACATCGCACATCTCCATGAGCCAGTGGGCCGATTTCACCACCGGCCCCGCCGCCGTGTCCGGTCCGTTGGCCTTCCAACGGGCGGGATTGTCCCCTGCCGACGTGGACGTCTGCGAGCTCTACGACGCCTTCACGTACATGCTGCTCATCACCTTGGAAGACTTGGGCTTCTGCCCCAAGGGAGAAGCCGGTGCCTTCGTCGAGGGAGGTCGCCTCCGTATCGACGGATCACTGCCCACCAACACCGACGGCGGTGGGCTGTCGGCGTGTCATCCCGGCCAACGGGGCCTCTTCTTGTTGGTCGAGGCGGTTCGCCAACTGCGGGGCCAGAGCGGACCGAGACAGGTTCCCGACGCCGCCATTGCCTGTGTGAGCGGCACCGGCGGCTGGTTCTGCTCGAGCGGAACCATGCTGCTGGGCCGGTAGAGCTCCGACCGGCCGGTCAGGCCGGACGGAAGACGGGAGCGGTGACTTCGGGAGTCAGCTCGACGAATGCCACCTCGACGGCCATACCGATCTGGAGCTGGTCGAGGTCGCAGTCGATGATGTTGGTCATCACCCTCGGCCCTTCAGCCAGGTCGACGACCGCAGCCACATAGGGCAGTCGTTCGGCAAAGGGAGGAAGGTCATTGACGTACACCGTCGAGTAGGTATACAAGGTCGCCCGACCGCTGGCCTCTTCCCAGACGACTGCCTCGCTCCAACAGTGCGGGCAGAATGGGCGCGGATAGTGATGGGCCTTTCCACACGAGGTGCAGCGGGCGATGAGAAAGCGACCCTCCCGGGCCGCATCCCAGAACGGCTGGCTCTCTTCCTCGATGGTGGGGAGATCACGTCGGGGCACGGTTTCGACCTTTCCATTCTGGGGGGACGGCAACGAGCGTGGTACCCGCCGGGTCCGCCTGATCAGACCAGGGGGTCACGAGGTAACCCCAACAATCGCTCACCGATCTGATTGCGACCGATTTCCGAGGTACCGCCGGCGATGGTCAGGCACCGGGTGAACAGCAGGTCGCGCAGCAGTTCGGGCTCGGTCCCCAGCAGAGCACGGTGTCCGGCGATCCGAAGACCGAGCTCGGTCACCCGCTGGGCGTGCTCGGCTGACAAGAGCTTGGTGATGTTGCCCTCGGGACCGGGACCGTCGCCGCCGATGGCCCGCTCCACATCACGAAGGTTCAGGGCACGCATGGCATAGGCCTCGGCCAAGGCCTGGCCCACTTGGCCAGCCAGGCCTGAGTCGTCAGGAGCGTAGCGATCAAGGGCCGAGAGCAGGCTCTCGGCGTCGAAGGTGTGAACGCCCCGGCCGTGCCCGATGGTGACACGCTCGTTGCCCAACGTGGCCCGCGTGACCTTCCACCCACCCCCTTCGTCCCCGACCACATCATCGTCAGGGACGAACACGTCATCCAAGAAGACCTCGTTGAACAAGGTTTCCCCGGTCAGCTCGCGCAGGGGGCGGACCTCGACGCCCTCGGCCTCCATGTCGATGGCCATCATGGTGATGCCCCGATGCTTTTGGGCCGTGACATCGGTGCGGACAGTGGCCAGGCCACGGTTGCAGCGCATGGCATCGCTGGTCCAGACCTTCTGACCGCGAACCAGCCAGCCCCCCTCGACCCGACTCCCCTTGGTCTGGATGGCGGCGGCGTCCGATCCGGCACCGGGCTCGCTGAACAGCTGGCACCATCGCAACCCGCCCTCCAGGCTGGGTGAGATCCAACGCTCGAGCTGATCGGGCGTGCCGTGTTGGATCAGCGTCGGGAGTACCCACATCCCAATGCCCAGGTCGGGACGGGCCAGGTCACCCAGCTCCTCATCGATGACCAGTTGTTCAACCGGCCCGGCGCCGCGCCCGTAGGGCTTGGGGAAGTGGGGCACCAGGTAGCCGGACCGAACGAGCTCGCCGTGTTGCTGGTCAGGCGGAACCTCCTCGAGATGGCGGTGAAAGAGGCGTACCTGGGCCCGGTAGGCATCGGCCTCGGGCGGCAACTGGACGTCCGATTGGGGCTTGGTGACGGCTCGACGAAGGGCGGTGACGGCACCGAACAGCTGCCCATCGCCCTCGAGCAAGGTGAGGAGCGACGTGGCCCGGCGAAGGAACAGATGAGCGTCGTGCTCCCAGGTGTAGCCGATGCCGCCGTGGACTTGAATGTTGCCCTGGGCGCATCGAACGGCAGCGGGAAGGGCCACCGCCGCGGCTGCCGCGGCCGAAAAATCGTCTCCCTCTGCTGCCTTCCGGGCCGCCTCCCACGCTGACGCCGTGCCCAGCTGGGCGTCGACGAGCATGTCGGCACACCGGTGCTTCACCGCTTGGAACGTACCGATGGTCCGTCCGAACTGCACGCGCTCCTTGGCATACGCCGTGGCCATGTCCGTGCAGGCGTGCGCACAGCCGGAGGCCTCGGCCGAGGCCAGCGTGCGCAAGAGCCGGAGAGCTACCACTCGGGCCTGGGGGAGCAACGCCGTCCCGGATACGGGGCGACGATGGCAGGTGACCGAGCTCACCCGACGAGACGGGTCGAGCCCCGGGCTCGTCTCCACGGTGACGTCTTCGCCCGGCTCGACCATCACGAGGTCATCACCGGCGGCCAGGAGCAGCAACCCGGCGCGCCCCCCGCCGAGTACGGGACCGGCGTCACCCTCCATCACGCCCTGGGCGATGTGGAGTGATCCATGGACTCCCACGGCGCCGATCAACGAACCGTCGGCCAGCCGCGGGAGCAGCGCCTGACGCTGCTCGTCGTCGCCGCAGATGGCTACGACGCCACTGGCCACCACTGTGGACAAGAAGGGACCGGGCGCCACGGCTCGGCCCAACTCCTCCATCACGATGGCCAGCTCGAGGAGACCGTGACCCTGACCGCCGAACCGCTCTGGCAGATGCATCCCGGTCCAACCTTGTTTGGCCATATCGGCCCAGAACGGGGGGAGCTCGTCGGTCTCGAGCTCGAGCATCTGCCGGTTCGCTCCGCGTGCGTCCACGTCGGCCAGGAAGGATCGGACCACTTCGGCGAACACCAGGTGCTCCTCTTCGAGGGCGACGGTCATCAGGTGGGTGCTCCTGGTCCCGAACCGTGCTCAGCCGTTCCCATACAGGAATCGACCACAGCCTGACTGGTATCTGACGTTATCGCCACCCATGAATCTGGGTTCCTGTTGCGTGTCCCGACGATCATTTTCGCAGTCTACAGCTAGCATATGAACAGAAGGCGGGTAAGTTGACAGGGGAAGTCTTGACGTCGGGTAGCTCATCTTCTAGCCTCAATCTGATACTTCTGTCACCAGAAGCCGGGGGTGGAAGATGGGACTGAACATGGTCGGCACCCCGCCAGCGAAGGGGGCGTTACGCGCCTTCGCCCAACGGCGCCGTCTGGACATCGGAGGGAATTGCCGCGCTCGGTCAACGCTGTTGGACGGCGGAGAGCAAAGGTTTTTGCGCTCCCTCCAGCGTTGGTCGCGACAGTGTCGACGCCGACCTGTCAGCCATGACTTCGTCGAAGATCGTGACGTTACCGTAATCATGGATGGGTCTCGGGCGCAGGCGCCGCGGCTATTCTGAGACGATGCCGTCCAGCGAGATCACCAGGCGGGCGAGCTACGGGTCGATGAGTCCGGTCGTAGGCGAACGTGGCGCCCGCACTCGCCAGAGCATCATCGACGCTGCCCTCGAACTGTTCGAATCACAGGGTTTCCACGACACTGCCGTCGATGACATTGCCGGCGCCGTCGGGGTCTCGCGGGCGACGCTGTACCAGTACTTCGAGAGCAAAGAACAGCTCTTCGTCGAGCTGCTGCACGAGTCCGGGGCGGCCATGTTGCGCGTTGTTCGCCGCCTGGGACCGCTGGGACCCACGGAGACCGGGTACGACAACCTGCACTGGTGGCTGGGCGAGTGGGCCTGGGTCTACGACCGGTACTCGACGATGTACGTGCAGTGGGCCAATGTCGAGACGCCCGAAGCTCCGCTCCGGCCTCTCATCTTGCAGTTCATGGATGGGTACACGTCCCGGATGAGCGAGCGGTTGGTCGCCTCGAAGGTGAAGGGGCTGCCGCCGGAGTCTGCTGCCCTGACTCTGCTGGCGGTGGTCAATCGCACCAACTACTACCGTCACACCACCGCCGTCCGCGGACTGTCGGACAACGAGATGCTCGACACGCTGGCCACCGTGACCCAGCTGGCCCTGTTCCCTGACACTCCGGCCGAGGCTTTTGCCACGGTGAAGGCTTCGGCCCCGCGATCGGCTCGCCCGTCGGACAGCCGCCAAGCTGACCCCGACGTGCAAGCCCATCGACCTGCTGATGACCGGTTCGCCGGTGCCAGCGACAAGGTCCGCTCGACGGTCCGCCAGCTGCTCGACGCGGGTGGTCGGGTGTTCGGGGCCCGTGGGTTCAATGTGGCCAGCGTTGACGACATCGTCACCGATGCCGGCCTGGGCCGAGGGACCTTCTACAAGTACTTCGGCGACAAACTGGATCTCCTGTCGGCCTTGGCCGAAGAGTGTGCCGACCAGTTGAACCCCATGATGTCCGCTTTTGCCGATATTCCCTCGGGCAAGCGTGGGGCGGCGGCCCGACGTGCGTGGCTCGGCCAGTTCGTTCGATTCCATCGTCGCTACGCCGGGGTCTTTCGGGTGTTGCAACAACAAGCGCCGATCGACCCTGCGCTCGAGGCCATGCGAGCCAGCGTGGCCCAGACCGTGCTGGTCGCCCTGGATGAGATGCTGGGGCAGGTCGACCGCCAGTACCCTTTTTCCATTCCGGCCGCATCACTCATCCTGTGGGCGCTGCTCGAGCGCCTTCCCGATCAGGTACTGGGATCGCGCTACGACATGGAGCCCGAGGCGTTGGCCGACCTGATGGGTACGGTCATCGAGCGAGGCTTCCTCAACGGCACAAGCCGGGGGGCCGGGTCGGTTCGCTCCCGTCGGTAGGGACCTGTTCCCATCGGGCTCAGGAGGTGGCGGCCTTCCGTGGCGTGTACTCAGCGCGCAGATGCCTGATGCCATTCAAGAAGTTGGTGCGGATCCATTCCGGCTCACCCACGGCCCGGATGTCGGGTAGCTGGCGAAAGATCTCCCGGAAGGCCACCGTGATCTCTCGACGAGCTAGGTGGGCTCCGAGACAGAAGTGGGGCCCGGGCCCGCCGAAGGCGATGTGTTCATTGGGTTGTCGATCCAGGTCGAACCGGTGCGGTTGGTCGAAGGTCGCTTCGTCACGGTTGCCCGAGTAGTACCACAGAACGACTTTGTCGCCGGCGGCGAACTCCTGGTCTCCCAGGCGCACGCCATCGGCTGTCACCGTCCGTCGCATGTGCAGGACGGGGGAGGCCCATCGGACGATCTCTTCCACCGCCGCGGGGGCGAGCTCCTCGTAGTTGCGCTGCCACTGCTCTCGCTCCTCGGGGTGGTCGGTCAGGGCCAACAAACCGTGTGAGATGGCGTTTCTGGTTGTCTCGTTGCCCGCCCCCACCAGCAGGATGAAGAAGGACGAGAGCTCCTGGGGGGTGAGGTTTTCCTCGGTGCCGCCGTCGGCGGCGACGAGCATGGTGATGAGGTCGTTGCGCGGGCTCTTGATCCGGTCGGCGGCCAGTTCGCCGATGAGGGCGGCCAGATCCTGGCCCGTCTGCATCAACGCTTGGCGCCGGCCTCGGTTCGACTGGTCGGGAACGTACTCGGGCTCGGTCACCCCGAGCAGCCGATTGGTGGCCTGGAAGATGAACTGTTCCTCGCTGCGAGGAATGCCCATGAGGTCGACGATCACTCGAAGGGGCAAGAGGGCGGCGATGTCGGTCACGAAGTCGCACTCGCCTGCTTCGGCCACCCCGGCCACGATGTCGGTGGCAATGGCCTCGACGTCCGAACGGAGTGCGTCGAGGGCACGAGGCGAGAAGCCGCGTGACACGATGCGGCGCTGCCTCGTGTGTTTCGGATTGTCCATGGCGATGATGGACCCGAAGAACTCGGTGAGATCGGGGGGCATGTCCACCGTATTGACCCCCTTGGCCGAGCTGAAGTCCTCGGGGCGCCGGCTGACCTCGAGGATCTCCTCCCGTCGTACGACGGACCAGTACCCGCCGAACGGCTGGCCGTCATCGGTGCGTTGGGAGAAGAAGACATGGTCGTCTCGGGCTCGCAGCTCGGTGAAGATCTGGTCGATCCGGGAGCGAGGACCGACCCAGAGATCGAGGTCCTCCAAGTCGATGTCTGTGACGTTCGTCCCTTCGGGCATCGGTGCCTCCTTGCCTAGGCCGTCGCCGGCTTGGCGTCGTAGTACGCGGCGCGCAGCTCCCGCTTGAGGATCTTGCCGGCCGGGGTGAGGGGCAGTTCCGACCGGAACTCGAATTCCCGAGGCTGCTTGTATCCGGCCAGCTCGGCCCGACACAGCTGGCGGAGCCGCTCTTCGAGCTCGGCGAGGTCAGGGCCATCGCCCTTGGCCACCACCACGGCGACCGGTGTCTCACCCCACTCGGAGTGCGGTGCGCCGACGACCGCTACCAGATCGACCTCCGGATCGGCCCCGATCACCCGCTCCAGTTCGGCCGGATAAATGTTGAACCCCCCCGAGATGATCATGTCCGTCTTTCGACCCACGACGTACAGGTAGCCCTCGTCATCCAGGCGGCCCAGGTCTCCCGTCCACAACCCTTCGGGTCTGAACGTCTCGGCCGTCGCCTCCGGCCGTTGCCAGTAGCCCCGTCCGCTCGAGTCGGCCCGCACTACGATCTCACCGACTTCTCCCCGCGGCAGCTCCTCTCCGTCTTCGCCAACCACTCGGATCTCGGCCTGGGGAGTCTCCCGGCCACATGATTCACCCAGCTGGGTGGCACCGGCCACCATGGCCCGGTGGTCGGCCGGAGTGAGGATCGTCACCTGCCCCCCGGCTTCGGTGAGGCCGTACCGCTGCTGGAGGTCACAACCCAGGCGCTCCATTGCTTCTCGCGCCAGCCCGGGCGGAACCGGTGCCGAGCCGTAGCTGATGCGACGCAGGCTGGAGGTGTCCCGGGGCGGCCCCGTCTCCAGCTGCTGGAGCACCCGGAGCAACATGGTGGGGATGAACGTGGTCATGGACACCCGGCGGCGCTCGATCTCGGCCAGAGTCTCCTCCGGGTCAAAACGAGGATGGATGACCATGGTCTGACCCAGGAACAGCCAGGTGAGGGTGCGCACCATACCCCCGGCGGTGAAGAACGGCGTCAAGGCCAACAGGACGTCATCGTGGCGTGCCTCGGTCACGATCGACGTATCGAAGATCTGAGCGACCATGCCCTGGTGTTCGTTGATGACGGCCTTGGGCCTGCCCGTGGTGCCGCTGGTGTAGAGCAGGAACTGGATGTCGGCCGGGGTCAGCGTGGTCGGTGTCGGGTCGACATTGCGGCCTCGCTCCAACGCTGATCCGTACTCGTGGCCGATGCTCGACCCCCCGATCTGCACGATGACGTCGAGTCCGTCGAGCACGTCGGCGAACCTGGCCGCTTGCTCGTCATGGACAATGGCGGCGCGACACCCCGAATCCTCGAGGATGTAGGTGGCTTCGTTGGGCGCCAGCCGCACGTTCACCGGCACCAGGACCAGGCCCGCCTTGGCCAGGGCGAAGGTGACCTCCGGCCATTCCAAGGTGTTGCCGGCCACCACGGCCACCCGGTCGCCGGCCCGCAGGTCCTGGGCCAAGAGGAAGGTAGCCAGACGGTTGGCCCGCTCGTCGAGGGCGGCCCAGGTCAGCTCGACGTCCCCGAAGACGACGGCAGTCTTGCGCGGATACCGGCGCGCGTTCCGCCGGCAGATGTCACCGATAAGCACAGATCGTCCCCTGTCCTAGATGAGAAATGCCATGGTGGGAATGGGCGCATCGCCGTTGACCAGGTGGACCGTCTTTTGCCGGAGCCGGAGCGAATCGGACGATGTCCGGATGCAGTGCACGGTGCGGCCGGCCCAGGTGGTCATGGAGTACCGGTACTCGTAGAGCACGAAATTGGAGGCAACGGTGACCGTCTCGTCGTCCGCCGCCACCAGTTCGAGGTTGCCGATGATCCGACGCATCCTCGACGGCGGTGTCTGGGCGTGCCGGGCGCCGGTCTGGAGCTGCTTGATGCGACTGGCCAATCGGCGGCGGTTGTCATAGATGTACGAGATGTCCTGGTCGGGATCGGCCGCCTCGTGACGGGGGACCCAGTACACGGCGTCCTCGTCCCACAGCGCCTCCCACTCGGCATAGCGGGATTCGTCGGCCAGCCGAGCCTCGAGGTAGATGAACCCGGCCACGACGGGGTCGACGCCCGCGCCATGAACGGGATCGACCGTCGAACGCGCCGTCATCGGGCCCCTTCGACCACGCTCGACCACTCCCGCCAGAAACCGCGCTGGGGCGTTTCCGCGCTCTTGTCGTAGTTGACGGTCCCGGTCCCGTTGTCCAGCTCCGACTCGAGGCCCCGGCTCAGGGTCAGCCATTCCGGCTGCTGGGCCGACACTCCCAGTTGGTTCCGGGCACCGATCTCGCCGTCATCGGCAATCAGGAAGCCGGCCGGTCCCATGGCTCCCTCCGTTCGGCGCAGTGTCTTTTGATTGAGCTCCGGAGCACCCTCCAAGAACACCGGGGAGGTGTAGGCAATGGTTTCGTCCGGGCTCAACGGCTCGACCACCATGACGTTCATCTCGGCCAGGAAGAGATTGGGGAAGATCAGGGTGTGGGGCGGTCCGACGACGAACGAGTGGTGGGTCCGCTCGGATCCATAGGCGGCCTCCATGGCGCTGACATAGGCGGGTGCGGCGGTACGGGCCATGCGGCCGAACCAGACGAACTCTTCGTCCAGCTTGGTGTACTCCTCCTGGTAGTCGATCTCACCGTGGCCCCCACCAAGATCGCGAACCAATACGTCCACCTTGCCCGGTTGGTGTGAGACCTTCGCCTCTTTCACCGCGTCGTAGACGGACTGGTGGGTGAACAGGGCGTGGTAGCCATCGACGTTGTTCTCCATGACCATCTTCCAATTGCATTGTTGCTGGTGCTTCATCCAGCCCGCCGTCAGTTGGATCTTGTGGGTGGGGGAGAGATCGAGCAGTCGGTCGAACGCGGCCACCGAACGCCCGAGGTGCTCCCGAAGGGTCGGGCCGTCGGGAGCCAACGAGGCGAACAGGAACCCGCCGTAGGAGTCGACGCGCGGGGCGGCGTGCAGGCCGAGCTCCTGGCGGATGCCGTCGAACCGGTCGGCATAGCCCTGCTTCATGGGAACGGCGGCCAGCCGCCCATCGTTGGCGAAGGTCCATCCGTGGTAGGGGCAGCGAAACGAGGATGCGTTGCCTGCTTCGGCGTTGCAGATGCGATTACCCCGATGGGTACAGCGATTGCTGAGCACGTGCAGGGATCCGTCTTTGGCCCGGGAAACAATGACCGATTGGCGACCGATGCGGCGGGTCAGGTAGTCGCCCGGCTGGGGGAGCTCGCTCTCGTGAGCCACGAACACCCAGCCGTCGGTGAAGATGCGCTCCATCTCCCGATCGAAGACCTCGGCCGAGGTGTAGACCGATCCGTGCACCCGGTTGGGCTCCACCAGGGCACGAGCAGTGTCCGCAGGCGGGCGATCATTGAGGACGGTCATGGCGTCACCTCCGAGTCATGGTGCGAGGGGTGAGGTACGGTGACGGCCGGTAGGGCGACGTCACCAACGGTGCGAAAGGACAGCGCAACCGTTTGTCCGATGCCTGGTTGCTCCGAAACAGGTCTGGTGGTGGTCATGATCACGCGGTGGCCACTGTCGAGCTCCACGTCGATGACGGGGTACGGGTCCGAGACCCGTATCAACCCGGGTTCGCGACGGTGAACGGTGGTGACGGCGTGCACGGTGCCTGATGGGTCGACTCGACGCCATTCCACCCGCCCCCCGCACGCATCGCAGACGAATTGCTCCAGTTCGAGCGGTTGGGAGCAGTGGTCACAGAAGGGCATCACCAGCTGGCCTGCGGCGGCCCCCTCGTATAGCGGTGCGAGGGTACCGTGCGGGTCGGGGGCGAGCTCGTCGGCTACCAGCCAGTCACCGGCGGAGAAAGTCACGACGGCTCCCGATCGAGAACCAAGCAGGCGTGGTGGTCGATCCGTCCCCCGATGCCGGCGACCAGAGCTGTCGTTGCCCCTGGAACTTGGCGTTCGCCTCCGGCTCCGCGTACCTGGATGATGGCTTCGGCCAGTGGAGTCATCCCTTGCAGGTAGAAGGCAGACAGCTGCCCTCCGCCGGTGTTGGTGGGGAGCGAACCCCCCGGGTCGCATTCTCCCGACCGGAACGTGAGCCCCGCAGTTCCCGGCTCGCGAAACCCGTACTCCTCGAGGAGGCAGAGGGTGACCACGGAGAACGGGTCGTACAGCTCGAGAACGTCGACGTCGGCTCGCGTTCTCCCGGCCATGGCCAGTGCGGCGGACACGGCTTCCCCCGCCCCTCCGCCGAACCAGGATTCGCCGGGAGCCACGCGACGACGCATCGGGTGCCATTGGGCCATGCCTCGGACGTAGACCATGGCATGGTTCACGTCGGATCGACGATCGTCGGTGCTGACAATGATCGCCCCAGCGCCGTTCACCGGACGGGCACAGTCGAGGCGCCGCAGCGGGGTCGACACCATGGGGCTGCCGCGGTACTGCTCCGGTGAGAGGGTCGTACGGGAAATGGCGTCGAGGTTGTAGCTGGCCCACCGCCGAGCGGAGCAGGCCACGGCGCACAGGTCGTCCTCGTCCCCTCCGCTCATGCTCAAGTACCGGGAAGCCAGGAGGGCAAAGGTCGGGACAGAGCCCAGCAACCCCGAGGCACGCTCGAGGCCACGCGTTCCCTCCACGCCGCCGCTGCGAGCGTAGGTGGAACCAGAGGTGCCGCCAGGGCAGATCGGCGTATCGGCGAACACGCACACCACCGATCGGGCCAGACCGGCTCGAACGGCCAAGACGGCCCGTTGGACCATGGCCGCGGCGGTGGCTCCTTTGATCTCGACGTGTTCGAGGAGCCGCAGGGGCCCGAAGCCGGCATGCCGGGCCAGGGCCACACCGAGCCGGTCGGGACGAACGCCTTGGCTCGAATTGACCAGGAGGCCGTCCACCTCTGCCTGCTCCATGCCGGCATCGGCCAATGCCGCGGCCACGGCCTGGGCGGCCAGGGACTCCGGCGGTGCCCCCGGCTTGGTGGACATCGGTGTCAGTCCGAGCCCCACGATGGCCGCGTCGGTCACCGGCGGTCATTGCGGTAGGGGCCCACTCGGAGCCAACCAGCTCGGTCGTCTTCGGTGGCACGGCAGAAGCTTGCCAGCTCAAGCGGGTCGAGGTAGACCTGGTCCCCGCTCTCAAGGTCTCTGACCAGCAGACGGGGACCGTTGCCATCGCTGTCCACTGATACCTGTACCGACGCGAATTCGCTTGTGAGCTGGAAGTATCTCTCGCCAACCGGGCCAGCACCGGAGCCGTCTTGTCTGGTCGTGTCCCCTGGGTTCATCGCGTCGCAACCTATTCAACTCAAGATAGAACGTCTACTCGGTACTGTATCCCTCAGATCCAGCCCTTGGGCGCCGAAGCCGAGATGGCGACCACTGGCGAAGTGACCTGCCGGCCGACGTCACCATGGAGACACCTCTGTTAGATGTGATCGCAGATCAGCGATGGGGACCTCGATCAGATCGTGCTCGTCTGCCCCTCGATGTCTCCTACCCACCGAGTCCGCCCCGCTGCACCAGTTGTTTGGCAATGACGTTGCGTTGGATCTCGTTGGTGCCCTCACCCACGATCATCAGCGGCGCATCGCGGAAATAGCGCTCCACGTCGAACTCGGTGGAGTAGCCGTAGCCGCCGTGAATCCGGATGGCGTCGAGAGTCACCTTGGCCGCCATCTCGGAAGCGAACAGCTTGGCCATGCCCGCTTCCAGGTCGGCACGCTGCCCGAGGTCGACCCGCTCGGCGGCCAGGAGGTTGAGCTGGCGGGCCGCGGTGATGGCGGTGGCCATGTCAGCCAGGTAGTTGCCGATTGATTGGTGTTCCCAGATGGGCTTCCCGAACGTGTGGCGCTGCTGGGCGTAAGCCAGGGCATCGTCGAAGGCGGCCCGAGCCACCCCGATGGCTCTGGCTGCCACCTGGATGCGTCCGACCTCCAAGCCGGCCATCATCTGGGAGAATCCCTTACCTTCGTCGTCCCCCAGGATGGGCGCTCCGGCAATGAAGCAATCGGTGAAGCTGAGCTCGCAACTCTCCACCCCCTTGTAGCCCAGCTTGGGTAGGTCGCGGGAGATCTCGAAGCCCGGAACCTTCTCGACCAAGATGATGCTCACGCCCTTGTGGGCGGGCTCGGCCTCGGGGTCGGTCTTGCACAACAGGGCGACCAGGCCCGACTTGCGAGCGTTGCTGATCCACGTCTTGGCCCCGTTGACCATGTAGCCCCCGTCGACTCTCCGGGCCACTGTCCGGATGGCCTGGAGGTCGGAGCCTCCATCCGGTTCGGTCAGGGCCATGGTGGCTCGCAGTTCCCCGGTGGCCATCGAGGGCAGGTACCGCTCCCGTTGCTCGGGAGTGCCGAAGCGCAAGATGAGCTTGGACACCACCGAGTGCCCGCCAAACGCGCCGGCCAGGCTCATCCAACCCCGAGCCAGCTCCTCGGTCACCCCGGCGTAGCAGGCCGTCGACACCCCGAAGTCCCCGTAGGGCTCGGGAATGGCCAGCCCGAACACGCCCATGTCCTTCATGTGCTCGATGAGCCGCTCCGGATAGGTGTTGGCCTGCTCGAGGTCGTGGACGACCGGTCGGACCTCCTTGTCCACGAATCTGGCCATCAGATCGAGGATGGCTTGTTCCTCGTCGTTCAGCGTTGGCACGGCTGTCTCCTCGTCCACTGCAGCTCGGAGCGATGCAAGTTGGTATTGGTATAGAAAACGTTGCCTGACCCAGCCCCGCAAGTCGAGGGTAGGGCTATACTCTGACGAACGTGTCACTATCCAGAATGCCATAAACAGGGATTGTTGTACCGTGGACCTCCAATTCTCTGACGATGATGTTCATTTCCGGGACCAGGTACGGACGTGGTTACGGGAGCACGCCCCCACCGAGCAGCGCCCACACGACCGGCAGGCCCTTCGGGAGTACGACCTGGCCTGGCAACGGACTCAGTGGGAAGGCGGTTGGGCCGGAATCTCGTGGCCGACGGAGTACGCCGGGCGCGGTGCCTCGCTGACCCAACAGCTCATCTGGTACGAGGAGTACGGAGCTCTCGGCCTTCCCGGCATCGACGCCAGCTTCGTGGGCCTCAACCATGCGGGGCCCACGTTGATGGCTCGGGCCTCCGAAGAGCAGAAGTCCATTCATCTACCGCCGATTCTTCGGGGCGACGTGGTCTGGTGCCAGGGCTTCTCCGAGCCCGGCGCCGGGTCGGATCTGGCATCGCTCTCGACCCGGGCCGTTGTCGACGGTGACGAGCTGGTGATCTCCGGCCAAAAGATCTGGACCAGCTTTGCCGATGTGGCTGACTGGCAAGAGCTGCTGGTGCGATCGGACCCGAGTGCGCCCAAGCACAAGGGGATCACCTGGGTGATCTGTGACATGCATACCCCGGGCATCGAAGTTCGACCCATCGAGACAATGGACGGAGATCGAGAGTTCTGCGAGGTCTTTTACGACGAGGTGCGTATCCCGATGACCAACGTCGTCGGTCGGCTGAACGAGGGGTGGGGCGTGGCCATGTCCACGCTGGCCTTCGAACGAGGGACGGCGTTCACCTTGAGCCAGGTTCGGCTGGCCAAGACGGTGGAGGACCTGATCGAGGCGGCGCGGTGGCGCACCGGGCCCGATGGACGCCGCCCGGCGATCGCCGACGACGAGCTGGCCCGCCGGTTGGCTACGGGACGAGCCGAAGTCGCCGCCCTTCGGGCCATGACCTATGCGGGCATATCCCGCAGCGCCCATCAGGGTTCCCCCGGGCCGGAAGGCTCGATCATCAAGCTCTACTACTCGGAGCTGGCCCAGCGAATCTATCGACTGGCCTTCGAGATCCTGGGTGATGACGGGTTGCACTTCGTTTCACGATGGGCGCCCGACGGGTGGTCGGGTCACTACCTGTACTCGTACTCCCTTTCCATTGCCGGCGGGACATCGGAGATTCAACGAAACATCATCGGCGAGCGCGTGCTCGGGCTCCCGCGCTGACCGGCTAGACGAAGCGGCGACCATGGACCTTCTTCCCACACCAGAGCAACAGGAGATCTCGTCGGTGGCCGCCGCTCTGTTGGCCAAGACGATGGACAACGGTCAGGGCGACGCCCGCCGTCGGACATCGGCGATCGGCCCGCGCCAGTGGGCCCAGTTCGCCGAGCTCGGTTGGTTCGGGCTCAGCTTGCCCGAGGAACGGGGCGGCGTTGGCTATGGGATGGCCGAAGAGGCATTGCTCTTCCGCGAGATCGGCCGACACTTGGCTCCTGGGCCCTTTCTCGCTTGCACCCTGGGCGCGCGCGTGGCGCTGGCCGGGGGAGCGGACGAACTGGCTACAGCCATCCTCACCGGTGAGATCACTGTTGGTCTGGCCCAGGCTCGAGGGGCGGCGTTCGAGGTAGGTGACCTGGTCAGCGGCACCTTCGACCTGATGGATGCCGTTGATGTCTCCCACGTCGTGGTCGTGACCCGGAACGGTGCGGCGTTGATGGCGGCCGAGGCGTTGGGGCGGCCGGAGCAACTGCCATGCATCGATCCCGCCGTGTCTCTCGGACGCGTCCACGTCGAGCAGGCACCCGCCATCGTCCACGCATCCGGTGCCACCGACCGCATCTTCGAGCGGGGCTCGGTGCTCGCGGCAGCCATGCTCGCCGGCATCGGCGAGGCGACACGAGACATGGCGTCCGTATTCGGCAAGAACAGGGAGCAATTCGGCAAGCCCATCGGCGTGCATCAGGCTGTCAAGCACCGGTGTGCCGACATGGCCATGCGAGCCGAGGCCGCCACCTCGCAAGTGATGTTTGCCGCCTTGGCCATCGATGAGGGTCGCCCCGACCTGGAGTTCCAAACGGCGGCGGCCAAGGTCGTGGCCGGTGACGCCGGCATCGGCAATGCCGGCCTCAATATTCAGATTCATGGGGGTATGGGCTACACCTTCGAGCATGACGCCCATCTGTTCTTGAAGCGGGCTCACGTCCTCGACCGGATGCTCGAGAACAAGCAGCAGCACATGGCCCGACTGATCGACCTTCCGGCGGCCCAGTAGCGGTGGCCACCACCACCCCACCGCTGAGAGGGATGTTTGGCACGGTGGATGAGGTGTTGGATGCCGCGGCCGTACAACACGGTGCACGCGAGGCCTATGTGGACGGCCCAGAGCGGCTGACATTCTCGGCCTGGCGACGGGCCGCCGACGGACTGGCCGCCACTCTGGTCGATCGCGGAGTGCGGCCCGGCGATGTGGTGGCCCTGTACCTGCGCTCGTCGATCGACTACGCCATTTCCTACGCCGCCATTGCCCTGGCCGGCGGCGTGGCCACCGGGATCAGCACCCGGCTCGGACCCCGCGAGGTCGGTTCCATCCTGGCCCGCACCCAGCCGGCCCTGGTCGTCCAGGACGGCTCGCTCGGTGACCCAGGCGCCATGGGCCCGGTCCCGGTGCTCGAACGGAGGGATCTCGAACAGGCCTACATCGGCCCCGGTCTCGGCACCGACCGTCCGGCCCGGGAAGCAACCGATGCGGTGACCGTCATCTGGACCAGCGGCACCACCGGCGAGCCCAAGGGCGCATGGTTCGATCACCGGAACCTGGCCGCCGCTGTCCTCACCGCTGGCGTGATGAGCGCGCCCTATGACCGCCGGCTCAGCAGTACGCCGTTCCCCCACGCCGGCTACATGGCCAAGCTCTGGGACCAGCTGGCCTGGGGTTCCACCATCGTCATCAGCCCGACACCGTGGTCGGCGGCCTCGATGCGCGACCTCATGGTTGGCGAGCGAATCACCGTGGCCGGAGGTGTGCCCACCCAGTGGGCAAAATTGCTCGAGCTCCCCGACCTTGCTGGTGATGACTTCTCCCATCTTCGGCTTTGCCTGGCCGCCACCGCTCCCGCTCCGCCGGAGCTCATCGAGCAGGTGACCAGCCGCTTGAGCTGTCCCATGATCGTCCGCTATGCCATGACGGAATCGCCCAGCATCACCGGCACCGATCCGGCCGATCCTCCCCAGGTGCTCTATCGCACCGTTGGGCGGCCGCAAGCAGGGGTAGAGCTTTCGCTGGTGGCCGAGGACAACGGCGAGGTCGGCCGAGGGGAGGTCGGGAGGATTCGCGTCAAGGGGCCCTGTGTCATGCGGGGATACTGGAACGATGCGGAGCAGACGGCCACTGCACTCGGACCGGACAGCTGGTTGACCAGCAGCGATCTCGGGTTCATCGACGCCGATGGCAACCTGGTGCTAGTGGGCCGGGTCACCGATCTCTACATCCGAGGTGGGTACAACGTCTATCCACTGGAGGTTGAGAACGCATTGAGCGAACACCCGGGCGTCGGACAGGCCGCGGTCATTGGGGCACCTGCTCCGGTGATCGGAGAGATCGGCGTTGCCTTTATCGTTCCGGCCGACGGCGAGAAGACCCCGGCCATCGAGGAGCTGCAGGCGTGGATCCGTGAGCGCCTGGCTGACTACAAGGCCCCTGATCGAATGGTGCTGGTCGATGAGCTTCCCTTGACCGGGATGATGAAGGTGGACAAACGGGCCCTCCGTCTTCGGATCGAAGTTCAGAGCTGACAATGGTGTCAGAATAGTCTCGTGGACCCCGACGCCTCATTCGCCCGCTCGGCCCCACTCGGTGCCTACATCCTGCCCGGGCGGGTGTCGGACCCACGCCCGGCCATTGCCCAGGCCGCGGCGGCGGAGGACATCGGTCTGGGCGCGGTGTGGATCGGCGAGCGGTACGGGACCAAGGACGCCTTGGTGCTGGCCGGAGCAGTGGGGCAGGCCACCACCCGGGTCCGGATCGCCACCGGTATCACCCACTTCGGCGTTCGTCATCCCATGGCTCTGGCTTCGGCTGCCCTGACCCTGCAGGCCCTGACCGGCGGGCGATTCGTACTCGGGGTGGGACGATCGGTGGGCCCTCTGTGGAAGGCCTTTGGGCTTCCGGCCATGACCAACACCATCCTGGTCGACACGGCCGACATCATCCGTCGACTGTGCCGGGGCGAAAAGGTCTCCTACGACGGCCCCGCCGGACGTTTCCCGCACCTGAGGCTGGGCGACCTGCCCGAGGTACCCCCACCGCCCATTGTCATGGCGGCGATCGGCCCGAAGAGCCTGGCCGTGGCCGGCCAGGCATTCGATGGGGTCCTCCTGCACCCGTTCCTGACCGCCGAAGCCGTTGGGCGTTCGGCCGAGATCGTCCGCCGGGCCGCGGAGGAGGCCGGTCGCGAACCGTCCTCGGTACGGGTGTGCGCCACCGTGGTCACCGCCCCCGACCTGGCCCCGGAGGAGGAGGCAGCGGTGGTGGGGGGTCGGGCCGTCACCTATTTCCAGATCCCTTCGTTCGGGGAGCTGTTGGCCGGCGTGAACGGCTGGGATACCGGTCCACTGGATCGCCTGCGCGCCGCCCCGCAACTCGCCGGGCTGCGGGGGGCAGCCGACAATGTCTTCACTCGTGATCAGCTGACCGATGTGAGCAAGCTGTTGCCGCCAGAATGGCTCGAGACCGGCGCGGCCATGGGCACGGCAGCGACGTGTGCTGCCCGCATGGCCGAGTACCTCGACGCCGGCGCCGATGAGCTGGTCCTGCATGGCACGACCCCGGAGCTGCTGGGCTCCGCCGTCGGCCACTTCGCCTCCGACGAGCGCCGCGGTCACATTGGTGACGAGATCGTCAGATAGAAGTACCGGGGGAGAGGTTCGGGAGGGCGCATGACGACATTCGAGCTGAACGATGCACCGATGGCCAAGGACCGTACCGAGGGGTGGCGGTTCGTTCGGGAGGGCGGGAGCGTGATCCGGGCCGCCGATGGGACCTGGCTGTTCACCAGCCCCGAAGCGGTACGGTTCGCCCACCAGCACCCCGAGATATTTTCTTCGGCCCGGGCCTTCGACGGTCTCGGTAGCCCGGTCCCGCTCATCCCCCTGGCCGTCGACCCGCCCGACCACAGGAAGTTCCGACGGATTCTCGATCCCATGCTGGCCCCCAGGGTCATCAACACCATGGAAGACCTGCTCCGGGACCAGGTCCGTGCACTCGTCCGTGCCTTTGCCGACACCGGCCGATGCGATGTGGTCGATGACCTGGCTCGGCTGTACCCGACGCAGGTCTTCCTGACTCTGTTCGGGATGCCCGTCGAGGACCGAGACCAGTTCATCGCCTGGGTGGAGATGATCATCGACCACTCCAACAACAACAGCACGGCTGAACCGGCTCCCGAGGTCACCGAAGCGGCCATTGCCCTGTTCGGCTACCTGCAGGGCTACGTCGACGCCAAGCGATCCTCCCCGGGCGACGACATCCTCAGCCGGGTCCTCTCCCTGGAGGGCGAGGAGGCGTGGTCCAATGACGAAGTCCTGGGGCTGTGCTTCCTGTTCACCTTGGCCGGACTGGACACGGTGACGGCGGCCATCGGTTTCGTCATGCTGCATCTCGCTCGAAGCCCGCAATTGCAGCGGCAGCTGGTGGCCGATCCCTCGATGATGGGCCCGGTCATCGAAGAGGTTCTGCGTCTGGAGCTCCCCGCCCCCTTGACCCCCCGGGTGACCACCGAGGACGTCGAGGTCGACGGCGAGCTCATCCCCGCCGGTTCAACGGTCATGCTGTGCCTCGGTACTGCAAATCGCCAGCTCGGGAACCTGACGCGCCCGGATGGCATCGACGTGGACCAGGCCGACCGGGGGCACCTGGCCTTTGGCGGCGGCATCCACCGCTGTCTGGGATCACATCTTGCTCGGCGGGAGCTCCGTCTTGTCGTCGAGGAGTTCACCGCGTTGATTCCCGAGTACCAGATCGAGCCGGGCAGCGACCCGGAGGTGGTGTGGCCCTCGGGCACCTTGCACCTGCGCTCCCTCCCCCTGGTCTTTCCGGCCTAAGGGAAAATCCGATCAGTGGGGCCGAGACCGGTCTCGGCCCGGTTTCACTTCGCCACCTGCCCCTGAGACGTCGGGGTGCTCCGATCCTCCGACCCGCTCGAGTGATCGTTCGCCCCGGCGGCCACCTGCTGGCGCAGCACGTACTTCAGGACCTTCCCGGCGGCATTGCGGGGAAGCACGTCGACCACGACCAGTTGGGTGGGGAGCTTGAACCGGGCCAGTCGGTCACCGGCGGCATCACGCAGCTGGTCGAGGGTGAGCGAGGCGCCGGGCTGCAGGACGACGACGGCAACCGGCGTCTCACCCCAGCGGGGATGGGGTGTGCCCACCACCGCCACTTCCTGGACCGACGGGTGCGAGGCCAGGACGGCCTCGACCTCGTCGGGCGCGACGGTCTCACCGCCCGTTTTGATCAGATCCTTGGCTCGGCCCACCAGGTAGATGAACCCATCCTCGTCCCATTCGGCCATGTCACCGGTCTTGAACCAACCGTCGGGGCTCCGAGACACCCTCGTCGCTTCCTCATTGGACCAGTAACCCGGTGAGACGCTCGGACCACGCACCCAGACCTCGCCCTGCGCTCCTGGCTGGGTAATCTCCTGGTCATTGCCGTCGACGATCCGCACTTCGATGAACATCGCCGGCCGCCCCGGCGAGAGCCGCTTGGTCAACGCGTGTTCGGCCGGCAGGATGGTCATCACCGGAACCGACTCGGTGGACCCGTACGCCCCTTGGATGGGTACCCCTTTGGCCGCGAAGCGCTCCACCACCTCTGCCGGCATGGCCACGCCCCCGCAGTAGATCATGGAAAGGCTCGAGAGGTCGGCGGTCTCGAAGTCGGGGTCCTGAGCCAGTAGCTGCAGCAAGGTGGTGACGGTGCCCAAGCTGGTCACGCGGTGGGCCTCGATGTCGCGTAGGACGGTCGTGGGGGAGAACTCGCGATGGGCGATCACGTGGCCGCCGCGCATCCACGTCCAGATGTTGGTGGAACAGAACCCGGCGACGTGGAACATGGGGCCCATGACCAATGTCACCTCTTCCCGTCCGTACTCCAGCGTGGTGGCGCCGTTCAGCGCTCCCCACCAGTGGTTGTCATGGGTCATGAGCACCCCCTTGGCCCGACCGCTGGTGCCCGAGGTGTACATGATGGTGGCCACATCTGATCCGCCCACCGGTGGCAGTGATCCGCTGGCCCGCTTGGCATCTCGCCAGAACGGGAACGATCCCTCGGGCTCGCTGGCCAGACAGGTTGGCGGCAGAACCAGGCCGCCGAGAGTCGGGCTCAGGACTGATTGTCGAATGGTGTCGGCTACCACGACGGAAGGACGAGCGTCGTCGAGGAGCTGGGCCAGCTCCGTGGCCGTCAGCCGGAAATTGAAGGGGACAAGTGCCGCACCCAATCGGTTGGCGGCCAGCAGCATGACGAAGATCAAGCCGTCGTTCATGCCTACGTAGGCCACGCGGTCTCCGGGCCCGATCCCGGCTCCACGGAGGACGTCGGTTGCCTCGTCGACCTCTGACCACATCCGCTCGTAGGTCCACGTGGTTCCTTCGAAGGTCATGGCCGGTCGATCCGGGGTGAGCCGGACTCGGCGCAGGAACCAATTGGCTGTCACCGTTGGGGCGGGATAGGTGGCCGGCGTGGCCGATGAGGACACCGAGCTCATCTCACCGAACCCCATCGAACCGCTTCACCATCGATGAGTCCGACGTGACGCGCTGTCCTGGCCACGAGGATCCCCTCCCTGCTGCCGGCTATCGGCTTCCTTATAGTGTTACATACCGTATTGCTTTCAGGAAAGCGCGTTCACGGACCGGGAAAGGTCCGGTCAGGCTGACTCTGGTCCGTACTGGCCAGGTGGGTGCGTAATGACCGGCGCATGACTTTTCCCGACGAGTTCCGGGGGATCTCATCCAGAAACGTCCAGAGGCTGGGGACTTTGAACCCCGCCAGGCGCTCCCGAGCGAAGCGGCGCAATTCAGCTTCGGAGAGCCCTATGCCCTCGCTGTTGGGCACGATGAAGGCCTGTACGACCTCGCCCCACTTGACGTCGGGCACCCCCACGACGGCAGCGTCGTCAACGGCGGGGCTCTGCCTGAGCACCTCCTCGACCTCGATGGGGTACACGTTCTCCCCGCCGCGGATGATCATGTCGGCGCTGCGACCGGCCAGAAAGAGGTAATGCCTCCGATCCAGGTACCCGAGGTCACCGGTCCTGAGCCATCCGTCGGCACCGGTCCCGAAGAAGTGGGGCGCTCGAGCAAAGACCTCACCGATGCCCGCCTCGTCGGGCTGGTCAATGCGTACTTCTACGCCCGGTGCGGCTCGCCCGACAGAACCGAGGAGCTCGACGTCACCGCTCAGGGCCAGAGCATGATCGGCGGAGGTCAAGCAGGTAATCGGGCTGCCCTCGGTCTGGCCGAACATCTGCACGGGCTGAGCGGCGGGCAACGCCTGCACCGCTCGCCGCAATGTGGCGGGCTGAATCGGGGATGCACCATATTGCAGCACGCGAAGGGACGGAACCTCACCGAGCACTCCGGCATCGAGCAACATCTCGATCACCGTGGGAACCAGGAGTACATGGGTAGGGGCGGCCGCGGCCATGCGAGACCACTCGTCAATCGAGAAGCGGGGCATCGTCACCACCGCAGCTCCCACGGCCAGGGCCACGGCCTGATTGCCCAATCCGGCAATGTGATGGAAGGGCGAAGCGGACGCGTAGACGCTCTCGGGCCCGAGGGACAGGACAGCAGCATTGACGCCGACCCGATGGGCCAGACGGTCCTGGCGGTAGGCAACCGCCTTGGGCATCCCGGTGGTGCCCGAGGTATGCAGCACAAATGCTGCCGACTCGTTGGGTGGGTCGAGGTCGAGGGAACGCTGCGAACTGGTCGGTCCGGCAAGGATCTCCAATCGACGACCAGTCCTGGCCGCGACCTCGGAGGCCACGTCGACAAATTCGGGCTCGGTGACCAGGACGGGGCACTCGAGCGGTTCAATGCAGGCCGTCAGCTCGCGAGCGGTCAGGCGCGGGCCAAGCGGGGCAATGGGATGCCGCGATCCAGAACCGGCGATCACCAGCGCCAATGCCGAAGGATTGGAAGTGAGCAGGGCCGGGACGGCCGAACCCCCGTCATGGAGGATGGTGTCGAGCCAATCGGCGCAGCCGGCAGCCCGCCGCATCAACTCGTCGCCCGACCAGATGCCTTGAGCGGAGATCACGGCAGGTTGCGACGATCCACACAGCCTCGAGAGCATTCCCGACCACTTCGAGGGTGGTCCCGTGGGCGTGACCGTTGTGATCATCTCCCCTTCCCTCGCCCACCCAATAACGGGCTGGTTGTCAGAAGGCCGAACGGTGGTGGCCACCGTCGACGGCGATGTAGTGACCGTTCACATATCCCGCCGGTTGCGAGCAGAGATAGACGATGGTCGAAGCGATCTCGGCTGGGCTCCCTAAGCGCCCAGCCGGGACTCCGGCCGTGTCGATCATCCACTGGCACCGCTTGTCCGCATCGACCAGGCCTTCATGGTCGGCCAGGTACCGCTCCGTCGTTCTCGTACCGATCCAACCCGGTGCGATGGTATTGATGGTGATCCCGAATCGGGCGTACTCGTCAGCGACGCTCTTGAGGAGACCTACCGTCGAGGGTCTCGTGGCGTTGGCCACGGTATGCGGAGGGTTGAACTGCGGCTCCTTTGCTGTGGCCGAACCGATGTGCACGAAGCGGCCCCAGCCAGCTTCCTGCATCGCTGGCAACACCGCATGCAGCAGGTGGACCTGACTGAGCGTGTAGGCACGGTACGAATCGATGTAGTCGTCGCCATTGGTGATCTCGGCGAAGTACCCTCGAACGTGGAAGTCCGCTTGACTCACCACAATGAGCGGCGGACCAAACAGTGTGGTCACCTCCGTCACCACGCGAGCGATGTCTTCCGGTGAAGTCATATCGGCCGGGAAACCGGCGACCTCGCCTCCTTCGGCTTGAAGGCCGGCGACGGCCCGTTCGATGTACTTGGGCGTGCGGGCCACGATCGCCACTCGGCAACCCTCGTTGGCCAATAGGCGTGAAACGTCCAGACCGATCCCCTTGCTGCCGCCGACGACCAGAGCGACCCTTCCCTCGATTTCGAGATCCATCAGGACTTGGACAGATCATCGGCGTGGCCGAGGTACGCCCTGGTGACGGCCCCTTCGTCCAGATCCTCGGCCGGACCGGTCCACACGATGTCCCCGCGAGCCATCAGGTAGGCCATGTCCGCCATCTCGAGGGCCCGGGTCACATACTGCTCCACCAGTAGCAGCGACACACCGGTCGCAGCCAAGGTGCGCAACGACTCGAAGATCTCGTCGACCACAATGGGGGCGAGGCCCATGGACACCTCGTCGAGGAGCACCACCTTTGGATTGGCAAGAAATGCGCGTGAGAGGGCCAACATCTGTTGTTGCCCACCTGACATCGAGCCAGCCACCTGGTTCATTCGTTGGCCCAGAACAGGAAAGGCTTCGATCGCCGGGTCGATCGTTTCCCCCTTGTGCCACGGGGGAATCTGAAGTTCGAGGTTGTCTTTTACCGTCAGTGATCGAAAGATCCCCCGGCCCTCGGGTATGAGACACACACCCAGGCGGGCCCGCTGATGCGACGACCGGCGATTGGCTTCGACACCGGCGATCGACACGACACCCTTGGAGGGCCGTAGAAGACCGGCCGCAACCCGAAGGGTCGTGGTTTTCCCGGCGCCGTTGGCGCCGAGCAGTGCGACTACCGTCGACGGGGGCACGTCGATGCTCACGTCCCGAAGTACGGACGTACCTCCGTACCCGGCGTGAACGTTGCTGAGCTCGATGGCCGCCTCGACGGAACCACTTCCGGGGCCATCGTGGGTCGCCCTGGCGCTACTCCCCGTCATGGTGTGGGCGCCGCAATTTCGGTCTCGGGGATCTCAGTCCCGAAATAGGCAGCCCGCACCTTCTCGCTGCTCTGCGTGTCCTGTGGGCTGCCCTCGAAAATCAGAGTGCCGAAGTCGAGAACGAAGATGTCGTCGCAGACGTCCATCACCAAGGCCATATCGTGCTCGACGAGCAGAATGGTGATGTCGCGCTCATCGACGAGCCGTCGCAGGATGCGCCCGAACTCGCTTGTCTCGTTGTGGTCCAACCCCGAGGAAGGCTCATCGAGGAGCAAGATGCTGAAGGGACCGGTCAGACATCGGGCGAGCTCGACCAGACGGCGTTGCCCGGTCGAGAGCGCACCAACCTGAACTTGTTCCAGAGCGCCCAATCCGCACAACTCGAGGGTGGCACGGGTGAGTGCTGCACCTGACCGCCAATCTCCAGGTCGCGACCAGACCTGTGTGATCACATTGGCGCCGGCTCTACTGGCCTCGTATCCCACCATCACGTTGTCGAACACGCTCAGCGAGTCGAACAACTCCATCTGCTGAAACGTACGGCCCATTCCGGCGCGTGCCCTCTTGGCCGGGGAGAACTTGGTGATGTCCCGCCCGTCGAGGCGGATGTGTCCAGCCGAAGGCGACACCAGACCGGAGCACGCATTGAACACCGTCGTCTTCCCCGCACCATTCGGGCCGATCAACCCGGTGATCCGACCACCCACGGCCGTCAAGTTCAGACCATCGACGGCAACCAAGCCACCGAACCTGACCCGAAGATTTGCGATCTCCAGGGCCATCTGAGGCACTCGACCCAACACGGCAACTTCCTTGTCGCCCTTCGACTCGGCCGCCTTCGATATCCATTGACGATCCAGCAAGCGGCGAACGCTCGCCGGCAGTCGCGGGTTCAAGCCAAGCGCCACCATCACGGCGGCAACGCCGAAGATGATCTCGAGGTAGTTCGTGGTATTTGGGGATGACACGTAGGTGGGAATCACCCCGATCCCCACCGCACCGATGAGGGCATACCACGGGGCGCCCCCGATGCTGATCATGACCAGGGCGATCAGGCTGAGGGAGAGCAGCGGCGGGAAATTGGTTCCGGTTGCCGTACTGAGCACCATCGCAGACAGGGCACCGGCGATGGCGGCCAAGAAGGCTGAGATGCAAAAGACGATGACCCTGGTGACATGGACACTGGTGCCGCTGGTCGACAGGGCGACGGGGGAGTCTGAGAGTGCACGCAGGAGCCGGCCCAAGCGACTCCTGGTCATGATGACCACCACGATCGAAGTCAGGGCAGCGATGAAGAGCACGACATAGTAGAACCCGGTGCCACTGTCAACGTTTAGCCAGCTCAGATGGGGCTTGGGCATCGATATCCCCGCGGTTGTCACTCCGAACATGACGCTGGATTGGTAGAACATATCCTGCACGAGCAAGCCGAAGCCGAACGTGGCCAGGGCAAGATACAAACCGGATTGTCGGATAGCGGGAACGGCAAGCAGGGCGCCGATGGGCACAACGATCAGGCCGGCGACGATCAGCGCCGGGATCCACGGCAGGCCCGCCCCGTGAGAGAGCTTGGAGAACGCCACCGCGCCGATGGCTGCGAAGGTGATCTGGCAAAGCGAAATTTGACCCGATGTCCGGGCCAGCAGACCCAGTGAAAGCAGAAGGATGATGTAGGTCAGCGATGTCGTCCAACCCGACAGTCTGAATCCGGCCCATGCCGGGACAGTGAGCAAGAAGGCGGCAACAACGACTGCCCCCACCAGCTGCACACGATCTGGGGCGCGCCATGGTATGTCGGCACGTCGTAAGCCTGATTGTCGAAGAGCCAACCGAGTTCTGGGCATCAAGAGAATGACCACGAACAACACGATGAACGGAAGGCTGGGCGGCAGACCGCTGAGCAAGGACGTCGAATTGATGTACTTGGTCAGGATCGACGCAACGATGCCGATGGCGATGCCGCCGGCCATGGTGATGGGCAAGCTCGAGAACCGTCCGATGGCGGCCGCACCAAAGGCCGGGATGATCAGCAGGGTCAGGACACTGGCGTCGAGTGGCACGCTTGGAGCCAGGAGAACGCCCGACATGGCCGCAAATACGCAGCCGATGACCCACGACCACCGTCGGACGGCGACCGGGCTGGTTCCCGCCAGCCCGAGCAGATCCGGGTCGTCGACCACTGCACGCATCGTCTTTCCCATCCGTGAGAATCGAAAAAAGACGTAGAGCGCTACCGTCGACCCCAGAGCGATCGCCGTGATGATGATCTGCTCCCACGTGACAAAGGCACCGAAGATCTTGACGGTGTCCATGGGAAGAAAATGGGGCAGCGTGAGGGTCGTGCCTCCCCCGATGATGGTGAACACGGCCTCGATCACGATCAGGATGCCGATGGTGGCGATGATCCGGAGGGCGAGCGATGCTCGTGCAATGTTCTTGGCCATGGCCTCGAACCCGATGCCCATTGCCGCGCCGAGAACGACTACTGAAATCAGTGCCGCAATCGGCCACGGAACATTGCGATCGACGTAGAGGAAATAGAACACATAGGCCGCCACGGTGGCCAGCGCTCCTTGGGCGAAGTTGAAGATGCCCGAGGTCTTGTAGGTCAGGACGAGGCCGACGCCCGACAAGCCGTAGACCGATCCGGTGACGATTCCTACGACGATGTAGGGCAACAAGGTGCCATCACCTTCCGGAGGTTGCTGGCGAGCGCGAAGGCCTGGGACGGCAGGAGGGGGGGGGTTACATGCCGTCCCAGGACCTTCGGGCGATTGTTCAGCTTGCCGCCTCCGGCTGACAAACGACCTTGAGGCCGATCGGCTCCGTCCAGTGGCCGTTCTTGATGCCCACCAGGAACGAACAGGGGATGGTGTTCGGCTTGCCGGCCTCGTACGTCAATGGGGGAGTCAGGCCGCCGAAGGTGTTGTTCTTGACTTGATCCAGTCCTGCGACGAGTACCGACGTGCTCGAAGTCGGGGTCAGGCCCACTTCCTTGGCCACGGTGGAGAAGACGACCCCCGCCGACCAGCCGATGGTCGATACTGCGCCGAAGGACGAAGTCTTGGTGATGCCAGGAGAATACTTCTGCAGCGCCGCCTGCATCTTCTTCGTGGCCGGAATGGAACTGTCGAACCACGGGACGTCTTGCACATTTCCGACGGCGCCGTTGACCGATGATTGCTTCAGCCATGGTGTCGTCATTTCACCGGCGGTCGTCACCCAGACGGGCTTGTAACCCTGCGTGGCGCAACTCTCGGCCACATTGAGTCCGGTGTTGCCGGCTGCGCCCACCGTCCCGCCGTTGGCACCGGCGCTCTGTGCTCCGAGGCACTGCGCCGTATAGGAACTGGCCGACGACGAGATCTTGGCCGAATAAACGAGCGAGACGTTCAGGGACTTACCCAGTGAAGTGACAAGAGGGACCTCTTGGGCGCACGAGGCGATCTCGGCACAGTACAAAGCGGCCAACTTGGTCACCTTGGCCTGGCGTGCCGCGTCCAGCTCACCCCAGATCAGAGAAATGACGGTGGTGCCCGTCGAATAGAAGTTCGAGTCGGAGAGAAATATGGGCGACTCAGACATTCCCATGACGGGAACATTTGCCTTGTCCACGACGGGGGCCCACGTGCTCTCGAGGTCGTCGCTCAGGTCGAAGACGACCTTGACATTGTCTTGACTGACGAGCTCTTGCGCGTTCGTCAGCGACGTCGAGGGAGTGTTGGCATTATCGAGGATGTAGGCCTTGACCGGATGGCCGTTGATGCCGCCATTGGCATTGGTCCACGAGACCCAATCTTGGAACACCGCCTTGGCTTGGGCCGTGGAGCCAGAACCTGCCCCAGTGAATGATCCCAGGGCGCCGACCGGGATCGGTGCGCCAGTGGCCTTGGCCACCGTCTTCGCCGCGGTGGTCGAAGCCGATGCCACGCCGGAACCCCATGCGGCCGTGATCAGCGTAACGAGCGCAACGAGTGCCATGGCCGTCCGGCGGCCATTGCTACGGACAGAACGAAACATTCCCACCCCTCCCCCTGGGCCCATTCCTGGGTACCCTTCATTCATGACGTATATGTCAGATTCGAACCGTAGGTGAAAGAAACTGATGTGTCAAGGCACGGACGGGAAAATCCGTTACGAACGGCACCCTGTGCCGCGAGTACCGGTTGGATCCGTTCTTTACGCCCAAAGGGTCACCCGGTGGACGGGCGAACGGACCGGCGTGGGTCTCGCGGCGGGCATGGGAGACAAAGACGTCAGATTCAAGATCGCCTTCCATCAATCAACTGTGGAGTAACTGCTCGGCCTTTGTCGGGGGGAACGGTCATAGGAGCTGGAGAAGACGGCCAAGGTTTCCGCCCGCGATTCGCTCGACGTCGTCGTGGCCGATGTCGTTGAGTTGGGCTAGGACATCCCCGTGGTTCGGCCATGCCTTCGGGGTGTGGCCAATCGGAGCCGAAGAGGATGTGATCGGCGCCGATGAGCTCCACCAGTTCCGAAAGGTGGTCCTCTTGGAACGGCGTCACCCAGACGTGCTCGCGAAACGACTCGACCGGGTCCCGGCGGAATGCCTGGGGGATCTTCCCGTAGCTGATGGCCATGCGGCGGAGCAGTTCCCGCACCCATCCGGAGCCCAGCTCGACGGTCGATACGCGCAATCTGGGGTGCCGGTCGAACAGGCCATGGGCTACCAGCGCGGCCAGGGTGTCGAAGATCGGTCGTTCGATGTGGAGCGAGAGGATCTCGGTGAAGGGCGAGTCCTTGTAGCCCTGGAAATGGGCGCGCTCACCCCACGCCGCGGCCTGGCCGGCATAGCCGGAATCGGCGGCGTGATAGGCCACCAGCACCTCGGCGTCGGCCGCCATGGCCCAGAAGCGATCGTAAAGCGGGTCGGCCGGAGAACCCTCCCCGTGCGGACCGCTGATGGGCGCGGGACGGAAGCAGATCGACCTGGCGCCGTGCTCGATGACCCAGGCCAGGTCCCTCTCGGCCTCTTCGGCGTCGAGCAGGGTCATCACCGCCGGGGCCACGATCCGACCGTCGCGATTGAAGCCCCAATCGTCCTCGATCCATCGATTGAAGGCCCGGAAGGCGGCATGCGCCGCCACGGGATCGTCCCCGAGCAGCTCTTCGATGCCGAGAGCCAGTGTCGGAAGCAAGAAGGCCGCGGTCACGCCCTGGTCGTTCAGGCGGGCCACTCGCTGCTCGCGGTCCCGGTACTCGGGTCGGATCGGCTCGAGTTGCCCCACCAGCGTGGCCGTATCGGTGCCCGCCTGGTTCTTCCCCTGGAAGTAGGCGGCCAGCGCGCCCGGCTTGGCCACCGGGTCGAAGGTCGGATTGGGGATCATCTTGAACACCCGGTCGTTGACCAGCAGCTTCTTCCGGCCGTCGACGTCGGCCCAGCGGATGGCATGACGGTAGGACTGATCGAGGTGCCGGGTGAAGGCGTCCGCTGGTTCGTAGTAGTGCTGGTCGCCATCTATCAGTCGGGAGGAGAAAGAAGTGGCCACGGTCTCGGGTCCTCATTCACGGTGGGCGTGTATAGATAACCTTACCGTAAGAGACTTCGCTTGGGCCACCGTTCGGGTTACTGCTCCCGAATCTCGGCACTCTGGGAATCAGATGCCGTAGCTGTGGCGAATGCCTTCGACCAAGAGGCGTAGCCCGACGCGGAATTGCTCGTCGTCCAGCCACATGACGTGCTCGAAGTCCTCGAGCTGGCTCAAGGTCGGGAACTCCTCGGGATCAAGTCGGTGCAGTGCCGCCGCTTCCGTCTCCTCAGCTTCCTCGCTGGGTAGGCCGTGCTCGAGCACACCGAACCCACGGGTGAAGTTGGAGCAGGCGTTGAAGGCGTCAGCCGCCTGTTCGGGGGTGAGGCCCGCTGAAGTCAGGAGGTGCAATCCGGCCTCCAGGCGCCGCAACATCGACCGGCCCATGGCGGCCCGGACGAAGAGCAACCGGGGGCGATAGGCGAAGACCTCCCGGTAAATGGGTGTGTCGGCCAGGAGGTCCCTGAACACGGCGAAGTACTCCATGAGCTCCTCGTCCCAGGGTCCGTCCCCCACGGGGGGAAGGGCGCGGTACATCTCGCGGGTGACCTGATCGGTGAGCGCCTGGAGGAGGTCATCCTTGCTGCGGAAGTACCAATAGATGCTGGTCACGCCAGAGTTCAGCTGTCGGGCCAGTGCCGGCATGCTCAGCTCATGGAGGCCATGGCGCTCCACCAGCTCCTTGGCGCCCTCGAGGATCTCCTCCTCGCTCAGGGATCCCCGGGCACGCCGGCTCTTCGTGCTGGCCCGGCTAGCGGGCTTGGCGCGGGCTCGTGTGGGTTCAGCCATCCGAACGGGTCCTCTCTGGGCCGGTGTGGTCAGTAACGGTATCCCATCCCGTAGATGTTCCCATACTGGTCCGGACCCCTGATGCCGTCTACCTTGCCGTAAGTCATTCGATATGGTTCGATGGACCAGGAAGGCTCTGTTGGAAGGGGGACGGGCATGGAGTGGAATCCGCAGGAACTCTACGCACTGCCCCGCCCCGATGACGTGATGGCTGGGCAACAGATCCTCGGCCTGGCCAGGGATGGTTGAGTGGCGAGCGTCGACCAGGACTCGCATCCCGAGGTGGTGCTCGACCAATTCGGGGACCAGGTCCGTCGATGGCTCAGCACGGTCCGGCGACCCTTCGGACTTCGAGACTATGGGGCCACTCCGACCGAGAGTGACCTCGAGGCCGGTCGAGCGTGGCAACGCATGTTGGCCAAGGCGGGTTGGGCCTGCATCGCCTGGCCGAGCACGTGGGGGGGCCGGGGTGCCTCGGCGGCAGAACAAGCGGTGTTCGCCGAGGAATGCGCCCAGGCGGGAGTTCCCCGCCAGCTGAACATCGTTGGGCCAGACCTGGTGGGCCCCGTTCTCCTGGCCCACGGGTCCGAGCCCCAGCGCCAGAAGTGGCTGCCCCGGATCCGTTCGGGCGACGATCTGTGGTGTCAGCTCTTTTCTGAACCCGACGCCGGCTCGGACGTGGCCGGCATCGCCACCCGAGCTCGGCGCGCCGGCCAGGGTTGGGTGGTGAACGGGCGCAAGATCTGGTCCAGCGGGGCCAGGAGTGCAGACCTCGGCCTGCTCTTGGTCCGGACGGGGACAGACCGCTATGACCTCTCCATGCTGGCCCTGCCGATGGGGACATCTGGCGTCGAGGTGCGACCGATTCGGCAGATGGACGGGGAGTCCAAGTTCAACGAAGTGACCTTCGACGACGTCGGGGTGGACGACTGGTGCCTGCTCGGGAGGCCCGGCGATGGCTGGAAGCTGGCCATGAGCACGCTGGGCAGTGAGCGGCAGACGCTCGGCGCCCAGGCTGTGGCCCTTGCCGCCCATCTCGATGACACCACTCGCATCCGTCCTCCGGTGGGGGGCCTGGCTCGCCAGGACTATGCGGCTCTGTGGACCCGGATCTTCCTCTTGCGCCTCAACTTTCGCCGGCTGCTCGGCGCGGGACGGCCATTGGGTGACCCGTTGTTCTCGACCCTGAAGCTGGAGGCGACAGAGTTGCAGCGGGACCTCTGTCGCTATGGCGTGGGCCAGGCCGGTCCCGCAGCCATGTCGTGGACCGGAGCACCACCGACAGGCACGACCCGCTTTCTCGCCCAACCAGGCCAGACCATCGCCGGCGGTACCTCGGAGATCCAACGCAACATCGTGGCCGAGCGCGTGCTCGGACTACCTCGGGAGAAGACGACATGAGTGACACGCTGCCCATCCTGGACGAGCTGACCCCCCTGACCGACGTCCAGGAAGCATTGCGCGACATGGTGCGGGACTTTGCCGCCAAGGAGGTTGCCCCTCGCGTGGCTCGGGCCAATCAGGACGAACAATTTCCCGGCGACCTTTTGGCCAAGATGGCGGAATTGGGTCTGTTCGGAGGTCTTGTCCCCGAAGCGGATGGGGGGATGGGTCTCGACCACGTCACCTACTCGGTGGTACTGGAGGAGATGGCCAAGGTCGATCACATCGCCGCGGTCTACATGAGCATGCCCTCGAGCCTGGCCGGCGCCGGACTCCGGCAGTTCGGGTCAGCCGAACAACGCCAGAAGTGGCTCCGGCCGCTGGCCCAGGGGCATCTCTTTGCCGCCGGTGCGGTAACCGAACCCCGTTCCGGGAGTGATGTGGCCGGCATCACAACCACGTACCGGCGCGACGGTGACGAGTTTGTCATCAGCGGCTCAAAAGCCTGGATCTCCAATCTGGATCGCGCCGATTTCATCGTCACCTTCGCCACCCGGGACGCGTCACTGGGTCGGGGAGGCATCAGTGCGTTCATCATTCCTCGAGACTCGGCGGGGCTGGAGCTGCGTCCCTATACCGACAAGCTGGGGTTCCGGTCCATCTGCACGGGTGACGTGTTCTTGGACGACGTCCGGGTGCCGACCGATCATCTGATTGGCGACGAGGGTCAAGGCTTCTCGGTGGCCATGTGCTCGGTCGAGTCGGGACGTCTGGCTGTGGCCTCCCGTGCTGTGGGCCAGGCCGATGCCGCCTTGACCGACACCATCGATTACGCACGGGAACGCGTCGTCTTCGGAACCGCCATCGCCGAGTTCCAGTTGACCAAGGCGAAGCTGGCCGACATGGCCGAGGGCATCGTGACGGCACGCATGCTCACCCGGGCCGCGGGAGCGCTGCTCGATACCGGCAATCGGGGGCGCGCCGCGTTGTCGATGGCCAAGCAGTACGCCAGCGACGTGCTCCAGCGAGTGGCCACCGAGGCGGTGCAGATACACGGAGCTGCCGGCACGTCGCCTGAGCACCGGGTGGCCCGCATCTACCGGGACGCAAAGGTATTCCAGCTGGTCGAGGGAGCAAATGAGATCCATCGGCTGATGGTCGCCGACTACCTCTTGGGCAACCGGAGCTGAGTTGAGCGGCGTGGACCTGGCTGTCGAGGACCGAGTGGCCACCGTCTCGCTGCCCGGCGCAAGCGCGGGAACGCCATTGACCTCACGGTGGCCGAGGAAATGAGTCGGTGAACCGAGAAGCCGGATGGGCTGCCAGCGCTCTAGTCGAGTGCTACCCAGCCCTTCCCCGATGCGCTCGTGCGAGCGGCATCGATGATCCGTTGCACCACGAGACCATCATTGAAGGTGGGGACGTCGGATGCCGGGCCGCCATGCAGGGTCGGTAACCAGTTCTCGAGGAGCAGAGCGAGAGCGCGGATCGGTGTGGCCGATTTCTTGTTCGGAATGTCGTCCGGTCTCGGCACCTCCAGATCACTGCCAGGCACCTCATGCATATCCGCATCGTCGGCGCCGCCGAAGCGGACTTCACCACCGAAGAACGACCCTTCGATGGCAACGGCGCCGAGGCTCCCGAAGGCATCGAAGCGATAGGAGTCCTTGGCATGGAGGGCCACCGCGGAGGTGGTGAGGACGACCAGTGGGCCGGAGCGCATCCGCAGCAATAGGGCGGAGGTGTCGTCGGCATCGACGACCAGCTGGCTCCCGTCGCGTCGGGACCGCAACGGGACCGAGGTGCGGACGTCGGCGCACACCGCTTCGGGGGGGCCGAAGAGCCAGCAGACGTAGTCGATGTCGTGGGCAGCCAGGCCGGCCAGGTAGCCGCCCCCGTCGGCTTGGTGGTACATCCACTCGGCTTGGGCCCTTCGGGTGGGGTGCCAATAGTCGGCAACGGCCGAGATCTGGCACAAGTAGACCTCGCCGAGACGGCCCTCACTCACAATTTCATGTACCCGGTGCTTCTCTCTGCTCCACCGATTCTGGAAGCACACCGCATTGCCCAGACCGCTGGATGACGCAGCTGCAGCCATCGCCCCGGCGTCTCCAGCGTGGAGAGCCATGGGTTTCTCACACAGCACGTGTTTCCCGGCCTCGAGGGCGGCGACGGCGATGGATCGATGGAGAGCCACGGGGGCGCACACCGAGACGACATCGATGTCGTCTCGGGCGACAAAGGTCGTCCAATCCGATGCGGAATCGGGCACGCCCAACTGTTCGGCCGCGGCGGCGGCTCGCTCTGGCCGCCGGGCACACAGGGAAACCACTTCGTAATCGGGAACCGCTCGGAAGGCGGGCACCTGGACGGCCGCGCCCCAGCCCACTCCGACCACACCGACCCGTAAGGGGCTGTTCATGATGGCGTGCACCGACAGTGGCAGGGGCCCGGTGACATGTTCCCGATACTACTACCGGAATGCATTCGATACCGCTACAGTCGGGACGTGTCCACCCCAGGGTTCGCCGACGTCCTCCGCCCTGGGTGCCGGGTGGCGATCGCCGATGGTGTGGGTAGCCCCGCGTCCACTTTCGAGGCCCTGTCCCGAGCGGCGGCAGCCGTCGGCGGAGTGAATTTGGTCCTGGGTTGGATGCCAGCCCCGGTCGACGGACTCGACCTCGCTGTGTTCGCCTCCGTTCGGACGCTGATGGGCGGGTACGCACTGCGGGCCCCCATCGATCGAGGGGAGGTGCAGTACACCGTGGTCAGGCTGGGGGCCAGCCCGGCGGTGCTGCACGGCGCACTGCTCCCCGACGTCCTGGTCGCCTCCGTCGCCCGCCGGGCGGACGGGTACCGCTTGCTCACCGAGGTGGCGTGGATGCGGGCGGCAATCGATGCCGGCGCTTTGGTTGCCGGCGTGGAACGACCAGGAGCTCCCGCGCTCGACGTTGGCCCACCCATCGATTCGAGTCGCATCGTGATGATGGGGTCGTCGATGGCGCCACCGGTCACAGTGGAATGGGGAACGTGCAGCCCGGTTCACGCGGAGATCGCCCAGCGTGTCGCGCCCTGGATCCCGGCCGGTTCGCGCCTGCAGTACGGGCCCGGAGCGGTGGGCAGTGCAGTCGTCCATGCCCTGGAGGTGCCGGTGGCGATCGACACCGGCATCGTGACCGACGCAGTCATGGACCTGGACCACCGCGGCCTCTCGTTGGGCCGACCACTCGCCCCCTATGTGGCGGGCGGCCCCGATTTCTATCAGTGGTGCCAGGGCCGGGTCGACGTCGATCGGATCGAACGAACCCACGACCCCTCTCGGCTGTCTGCCACTCCGCCACTCGTAGCCGTCAATACTGCGCTGCAGGTCGACCTGGATGGCCAGGTCAATGTGGAGGCCGTGGGTGGGTCCGCCGTGGCCGGCATCGGCGGCCAGCCCGACTATGCGGCCGCGGCCGCTCGCTCCGTTGGCGGTCTGAGCGTGGTCGCCCTCGCTACCACCCAAGGCGGGCATCCAACCCTGGTCGAACGGTTGTCGGCTCCCACCACGACCCCCTCCCATGATGTGGACGTGTTGGCCACCGAATCCGGGGTGGCTGACCTCCGGGGCCTCGACCGGGCCGAGCGCCGCCGCGCCATCGCCGCGCTGTGGGCCTGAGGGGAGCGGAACCGACTACGGCGGTCCGCTCCAGTGGCTATTCCGGTAATGCTTGCTATAAGGTGCCACCGGGAGGGATCGATGAACGAGCACGTCGCCCGACAGTGGGTCACCGAAGCCGCATGAGCACAGCGACCGTCCCCGTCACTCCGGGCCAACTGCGTTCCGACCTCAAGGCCTGGTTATCCGAACACGGTGATGGCTTTGCTCTGGCTCGTGCCGATGCCGAGCCGCTGGCCATCGAAGAGACGATGGCCGCTGACCTGGTGCTGCAACGGGCCCTGTGGGACGCCGGCTTCACCCGGTATGGCTGGCCCCCGTCGGTCGGGGGCCTCGGGGGTACGGCCATCCTCCGTGCCGCCGTGTACGAGCAGTTGGTGTTGGCCGGCTTCCGGGTGTCCTTGGCCATGCTGACTGTCGAGACCCTCGGCCCGGTCATGGTGGCACTGGCCCCGGAGGTCAGCGCCCGGTACCTACCTGCCTGCCTTCGAGGTGATGAGGTGTGGTGCCAGGGGTTCTCCGAGCCCGAAGCGGGGAGCGATCTCGCCTCGCTGCGCTGTCGAGCGGAGCCCGCCCACGGCGGCTTCGCCCTGTCGGGACAGAAAGTGTGGTCGAGCCTGGGAACCATGTCGCAACGCACCGCCCTGCTGGCCCGCACGGGAGGAGCAGGCCACCGAGGCATCTCGATGATGCTCGTCGATCTCGATGGGCCCGGATGCGAGGTACGGCCAATCCGGGCCAGCAGCGGCCGGAACGAGTTTGCCGAGCTCTTCTTCGACGGCACGCCGGTGAGCCGTGACCGTCTCATTGGCGACGTCGACGGAGGTTGGTCTGTGGCCATGTCGCTTCTGCAGTGGGAGCGTGGCATGTACGCCTGGCAGCGTCAGGCGGCTCTTCACTTCCTCTTGGCTGAGACGGTTCGCCACGCGCCCGATCTGGATCCCGGCCCGGCCAGGCTGGTAGCCAACGCTTGGATCAGCTTGACCGCGCTCCGGCAAGCGTCGGCGCGAACAGTCTCTCGTCTGGCCAATGGCGAGAACCCGGGCCCGGAGATCTCGGTGGACAAGATCCTCCTGGCCACCACCGAACAAGAGGTGTTCGAAGCTTGTCGCCGGCTCCGCCCGACCGAGTTCGCCTTCGGTGACGGCCCGGGCGACCAGGTCGCCCGGGCCGATTGGTTCTATTCCCGGATGGCCACCATCTATGGGGGAGCGATCGAGATCCAGCGGTCCATCGTGGCTGAACGGGTGCTTGGCTTGCCGCGAGCCGGTGGGCGATGAGCGACACCGATTTCCTTGAGCGCTCATTGCGTTCGACGGCCAAGCAACTGTTCGCCGGTGGCGCGCAGGTCGACGAGGCGGCATTGTCGGAGCTCGGGTGGGTGGAGCTCATGGGTGAACACCCGGCTCTGGCCGTCGGCGTGGTCGCAGAGGAGCAGGGTCGGGCCTTGGGTCGGTCCCGCCTGGTCGAATTGGTGATGGCGCCGGTACTCGGCCTTGACCCCCGTGAACACGCGTTGGGATTCGCACTGGGTGCCACGGCGTGCCCCCACGGAGTTGACGCGGTACTGCTCGCCGGGGCCGAGCTCGTGCCCAGTGCGGTCGTCCCGGTCCGAGAAGGCAGCAGGGTGGCCCTTGCCGCAACCACAGCCGACCGTCAGTCGATTGGCGGTGTGGATCCCGAACTGGCCTGGACCCGGGTTCGGGAAGAAGCAGGCCAGGTTGGTGCGCCACTGGGTATTGACCAATGGCGAGGGGCGGTCGCCCTTGGTTCGTTGGCGCTGGCTCACGAGCACATCGGCGCGGCCGCCGCCATGCTCGACCTAGCCGTCGATCACGTTGTGAGTCGCCAGCAATTCGGTGTGCCCATCGGATCGTTCCAAGCGGTCCAACACCGCCTGGCTGATGTGTTCGTGCAGGCGGAGGCGGCGCGTGCCATCACTCGCACCGCATGGCTGGGCCGCACCCCGGAGCTGGCCACCGCGGCGCTGGCCGCAGCGCAGCGCGCCGTCCGGTCGGCCACTGAGCACTGTCAGCAAGTCCTCGGCGCCATGGGCTGCACATGGGAGCATCCCCTGCACCGCTACATCCGTCGCGGCATTGCCCTTGCTGCTCTCCTCGATCCTGATGAGGACCTCCGAGCGCTGGCGCACACGTCGGTGCTCGCAACCAATCCTGTGGAGGTGTTGGCATGATCACAACCATCGGTACCTATCTGCCTACGTGGTCTGGACCGGGAGGTGCCCGCGCTGCCGGCCTCGACGAGGATGCACTGACCCTGGCCGTCGCCGCCGGGCGGGCCGCCCTGGGTGAGGGCGGTTCCGACCAGGCGACTCGAGTCGTGGTGGTGAGTCGGGAGCTACCGCTCCTCGACGGCGACAATGCCGCCGCCCTCCTCGCCGGTCTCGATGTGCCCTCGGACGTGGACGTCGTCGAGCGGCTGGGCGGGGGCCCATCGACCATGGACTCACTGCTCGCCGCCACTCCCGGAACGTTGGTGATCGGTGTCGACCTCGCCGGCCACGCTGGTGCGGCGGCCGGCTGGGTCGGCCCCGAAGCGCGTGGTGGCGAGCTGTCGCCGCGCGGCCGCGTCCACCGGAGCCTGCCCCTGCACGTCCGAGGTCAGGATGCGGTGGTGTACGACGACGACGATCCCCGCCTGCAACGGGAGCGCGGCCTGCGAGCCTCCCTGGCCGTGGCCGACTTGTCCGGAAAACCGGTGGCCATCGCCGGCCTCCGGCGGCGGGAAGCCACGGCCTATTGCCAGGGTGAGGTGCCTGAGTTGCCGACGTTGGGTTCGAGCGCACCGCTGTTCGCGCTGGCCGCCCTGGCCGACACCGCCGCCAGCGGCATCGTGGGAGCCGTCGAGCAGGCGAGCCTGGTGGCGGCATGGTGGGATCCGGGTGACGTCGTCGTCCATCGCGACGAGGCGTCCCCCCAACCGGTGCCGGCCCGCCGTATGGCCCCTGGGCCTGACATCAAGTTCGCGGCCACCGCCTACGACCGGGCCTTCGACGCCAAGCTTCGCTGGCAGGCCGGCCGGTGTCCGTCGTGTGGCACGCTCGCCCTGCCCCCCAGGCATCGCTGCCTGACCTGCGGCGAAGAGGGCACGGCGACGCCGGTCGCCTTGCCCAGAACCGGGACGGTGTACACGCTGACCACAGTGCACGTACCCGTTCCCGGGCTCGCCTCCCCGTACTCGCTTGCTGTCGTACAACTGGATGGCGTCGACGTCCGCTCCCTGGTTCAGGTGACCGACGACGGTGGCGATACCACCGATATCGACGATCGAGGCCGGCTGGTGCTGCGCCGGGTGGCGGTGCGCAGTGGCGTGCCTGACTACGGGTACGCCTTCGTACCGGAGAAGAGGAACTGATGCGTCGAGTTGCAATTGTCGGTGCCGGCATGACGCCGTTTGCCGAGCATTTCGCCCTGGGCATCAAGGACCTGGTGCCCATGGCCGTCACCGAGATGGCCGGCACGGTGGACAAGGGTCTGGATCGAGGCGACATCGAAGCGGCCTGGTTCGGGGAGCTGTCGACCACCGATGGATTTCCCTCGGGCATCCTGGCCGACAGTTGCGGCCTCTTGGACATTCCCGTTACTCACGTGGAGAACGCCTGCGCCACCGGGCAGGATGCGCTCCGGAACGCGGTCCTCGGCATCGCCTCCGGCTATGTCGATGTCGCCTTGGTGGTGGGGGCCGACAAGGTACGGGAGACCTCGGCGCGCTCGACGTTCTGGGACTGGATGGGCATGACCCGGGATATGGCCTGGGACTACCCCCTCGGTTTGGTGGCGCCGGCCAACTTCGCCCTCCACGTGCGCCGATACCTCCATGAAGCCCCGGCTACCCGCACCCACATGGCCATGATCGCGGTGAAGAACCACAAGCACGCTGTGACCAATCCCAAAGCACAGCTCCGTCAGGAGATCACCATTGAACAGGTGCTGTCGGCGCCGATCGTCGTCGAGCCCTTCGGCCTCTACGACTGCACGCCGCAATCGGACGGCGCGGCCTCGCTCTTGGTGGTGGGGGAGGAGGTGGTGGACCGCTACACCGACCGGCCCGTCTGGGTACAGGGATTCGGTCTGGGCATGGACCGGGTCATGCACCAGCACAAGCCGGATATGACGACGTTTCCGCCTACGGTCAAGGCGGCGGCCTCGGCCTACGCCATGGCCGGGAAGGGCCCACAGGACATCGATGTGGCCGAAGTGCATGACTGCTTTACCGGCGTCGAGCTGATGAGCTATGAGGACCTTGGCTTTGCCGACCGGTTCTGCGGCCACGAGCTGGTCGAAGCAGGCGACAACTATGTGGGTGGCCGAATTCCCGTCAATCCGAGCGGAGGCCTGAAGGCCAAGGGACATCCTCCCGGCGCCACCGGTGTTGCCCAGTGTGTCGAGCTCTTCGAGCAACTTCGGGGCGAATCGACCAATCAGGTCGAGGGAGCCCGTACGGCGCTGGCCCACAACATTGGCGGACCGACGGCGGTCTCGGCCGTGACCATCCTCGGCGCCGACAAGACATAGGGCCTTCATGACCGGGAACCCATTTGCCCCGTCCCTGCTGATCGATGAGGTCGGAGCGGTGCGAATCGTCACCATCAACCGGCCCGACGCCCTCAACGCCGTGGATCCTGATATCCATCGGGGCCTGGCCAACGTGTGGAGGCACCTGGCCGCCGACGAGGAAGCCCGGGCCGTAGTACTGACCGGAGCGGGTCGCGCTTTTTCAGCCGGCGGAGACATGGAGATGTTCAAGCGGATCCAGCAGGACCCGGTTGAGCGAGCCAAGCTCCTCGATGAAGCCCGTCAGGTGTTCAACGAGCTGGTTGATTTCCCGTTGCCGGTTGTGGCCGCCATCAATGGACCGGCCGTGGGGTTGGGCTGCACCATGGCCGTCCTGTGCGACTTGGTGTACATCGCCGAGTCGGCCTATCTCGCCGACCCCCATGTGGGGGTGGGCCTGACCGCCGGTGACGGCGGCGCACCGTTCTGGCCCCTGACCATGAGCATCGTCAAGGCCAAGGAGTTGTTGTTCTTCGGCACGCGCATTGGAGCCGGCGAAGCGGTAGAGCTCGGACTGGCCAATGGCGTGGTGGGGGACGGGGAGGTCCTTCAGCACGCCACGGCCATCGCCGAGAAGCTGGCTGCGCTACCCAGTCAGGCGCTGCAGTCGACCAAACGTGCGGTCAATCTGCATATCCGTCGTTCGGCCACCGCCATCCTCGACTATGCCCTGGCTGCTGAGCACCAGTCGTTTGATACGCCTGAGCACAAGGCGATCGTGGAGCGCTTTCTCGGTTCATGAGATCCGTCGTCTCACCTGGATGTGCTGTTGAAGTGAGCCCAGAGAGGAAGGCCCTCTAGTGACGTGAGTCACTAATTCGGGCGACGTGACGGTAGATATTCAATATCGATCTGAGGCTTGGCGGACCAGATTGACATGACCCAGCGGGGGCCATCGGATCAGATGACCCACGCCCCATTGCGCATGACGGTGCGCCCGGTCAGATCCTCGTCCTCACGCCATACCTGGATGCGTTCAGGCCGAAATAGCAGATAAACGTACTCACCGCCGTCGGTCTGGGGGTCCCATCCCGCCTGGGCGGCGTATCCCTCGGCAAGCGCGGCGGGGGCCTCGGATTTGGGGACGGCCTCGACGAGGACGGCGTCGATCATGACCACGTCCCGGGTCTCCCCCAGGGCAAGGCGTACCCGGGGGTTCGCGGTGATGTTGGTCGCAGTCCGCGACTGCGGCTCGGTGGCGAGCACGATCTGGCTTCCATCCCAGGTGTGGGTCACCGGCACGAGGTGGACGGCACCGTTCGGCGAGGCGGACGCCACCCACACGTTGGCCTTGTCTGCCGCCAACTTCGATAGGGCATTCGCCTTGCGCTCCTTGGGCGACCGGGTTGCCATGTCTCAAGCATGGCACCGTAAGCGCTGGCGTGCCCGGTCCCACCCGACGCGAGCAGTCGTGCCTGCTTGGGCCTGCAGCTCAAACCCTTGGCTTGGGCGCTGCGGTCCGGATCGCCTTGGCCGTCGTCTCGATCACGGCACTAGGGAGAAACCCTCCCCGGTGGACACGGTGTCTTTTAGAGCGTGGGGTCAGGGCTTGCCAAGCTCCTCGGATGGCCACCACGCAGAGCGCGGCGACAACGGCAACCAGAAATACCGCGCTGATCACAGCCAGGACGCCCACGAAGAGGACGGCCCCGATCAGCGCCGTGAGCACCAGTGCCAGCTTGCCGGTAAAGCTCGTCCCGGTGACCGCCTGCCCCGCTTCGAAGGATGGAAAAGGCACGCCAGGCCCCGTGAGTAGCGTCTTGGTGCTCACCGTCATCGCTGGCGCCTCCCACCCAAGGAAAGCCGTCCCGACCGGCCACTGACCAGGTAAACGAGCCCAGCCGAGATGAGGATCTCAAACACAAGGCTGAAGACGCCCAGTCCGAGCAGACCGCCCAGTAAGCCGCCAGTCAAGGCGCCGATGAGACCGACCCCGAAGGTGGCCCAGAGCCCGATTCGGTTCGGTCCCGGCACGATGAGCCTACCCAGGCCGCCAAAGACGAAACCCAGTACGAGGAGGCTGATGATGTAACCGATAACGCTCACAATAATTCTCCATCCGTACACCTGTAGTTGCGGATGTCGGCCTCAGCCACGTTGTAAACCCGATGGCCGTTCACTCTCAACCACGGGGTCATCCGTCATACTGCAGGATCTTTGTTTCCATTGTGCCTGAGCGTGTTGTAATGAGGATAAGAAAGTCATGTGAGGAGGCTAAGAACGTGTCTTGGACTCCAGACGGTCACAGCACAACCGGTGGACGGTGATCGGTGAGGACTGGGGGAGTGCCTTGGGGCGGGCGGCGGGGTGCGACTACTCCCGACCGCAAGTGCCGGCGGCTCCCCGACCATGGGGCGGGGGGAGCTATCAGACGATCGGCCAGTCGGTAGGCCGTCGATTCATAGTTCACCCGCCACCCGCGAAAGTCGGTCCATGCCTCCTCGGCGCTTCGCTCCATCGGGAATCCGATGTGGCGCAACATCGTCACTGCTTGATCGAACTCTTCGAAGGTGAGGGCGATGGGGGAATCGGGATCAGGGTCGGAATCCACATGCCAACCCAGCACGCTGGCGATCCGGTTGAGGGCGGTGAAGCCCATACGGAGACAGAGGCGGGCCTGCGACGAAGCGGTGCTCGGGGCAAGGGCCAGATGCATCGCCGCCCCGTCCAAGACGGCGAGAAGCCCGATCAGCCATGAGAACCAGGGCTCGGGTGATCGGAACAGCAACATCACCGGGTAGGTGGTGTGGCTCTCGACCAAATCCGCAGCCCACCCCTCCCACGACGCATAGAAGTCGGGCAAGGTGTCGGTGATGCCGACGAGCTGATGGCGAGCCAGGACCTCGGGGCCCCAGGCGGGAAGTCCGGCTCGGCTCTCCAACATGGCCACCAGCGATTCGCGGCGGTTGAAGGCGCCATAGAGCGCCGGAAGGTAGGCGATCTGGAGGGCCACGACCACAACCCAGGTACCACCGGCAGCGATGTCCACCGCTTGGTTTGGTGGACCTCTGAGGTCGATGGCCCCCACGGTGAAGACCACGCCGGCAGCCTGAACGAAAGCGGTGCCGAGATCGTGGGTGACCCCATCGAGCATGAACCCGTAGCCGATGATGTAACAGATCGCCCAGAACAGGAGTTGTCCCACCAGAGCTACGGGCGCGGTCGGGGCCAGCAGGGCGTCTTTGCCTTCGTAGGTTCGAGCCAGCCGGGACAGCCCGATGAAGGCCAGCCGCACGGTTCGATTGACGACCGTGGTCAGACGCTCGAAACCGCGGGGCCGGCGAGGCAAGACAATGGTGAACAGAACGCTCGCCGATGTCAGGAGCACGATGACTAACCCGAGTGCGAAATACAGATCGCTCATCGATCTATCGATTCGCAACGGCCACGATGAGTGGGAATCCAACCGCCGATCTTCAAGCTGTGGTTCACAGCGCCATCGTACGGCGACCGGATGGCAGTCGACCACGACTAGGTCCAGGGTGAGGGCCAGGTGCACAACGGAAGGGTGGGACCGGGCCCCGACGTGGCGCTCAGATGTAATGCGGGCGTCATTGCAACGAAACAAACGACAACTAGAAAGGTCATGTCCGACATGCGCCGACGACAAGGCTGACAACAAGGCCCAGAAGGAGTATGACCGTGCTGCCAAACGGATTCGATCGAGATGGTGCCGCCCGGTTGACCCAAGGGCTGTTGGCTCAGCTCAGCGACTCACTGACTGATGACGTGCCGTCTATCCCGCACTCGAAGGCTCAGTTATTGTCCGCCTCAGGCGTCTCGGATCCTTCCGAATCCAAGCCCGGAGTGATCGCAGCCTGATCCTGGCGCCTCACCAGTTCTGCCTTCCCCAACGAGGTGGGCGATGCGGCGGTGAAAGGCGTGGGTTGGAGACCAGCGACGCAACTGGTGTTGAGAGCATTCGGATTTGCCAGAAACGACGAGAACGCTTGCTGGGCACACGGAGATTTGGGTACCACGATGTGCCCGACCCCCCGAATGATCACCACGTTTCCGCACCGGTCAACTCCTCTCATCGGAGTGCCCGTGAGCGACCATGGAGTGCAAAGAGTCTGTCGGTTTTGGAAGTTAGCTGGTTAACGGCACCCGCCCATCGCCCGGCGGCGTCCGACGACCCGGTCGATGCGTTGGCGGCGAAAGCGCCAAAGTGGATCGGCCACGGAGGATCGCGTTGGGAGCAGCCCACCGAGGCAGTTGGCCTCGGTGCTGACGGCGTGATCAGTACGGTCAGGCGACCACGCGGATCGACTCGAGTTCTTTGTTGGCCGGATCCGGAAGCACCATGCCCGCTTCCAAACCGCTGAGGAGGTACTCGACGATGGCGGCATTGATGCGCTCACCGGGGACGATCGCTGGGATCCCTGGCGGGTATGGAGTGATCTGTTCAGCCGAGATTTCGCCAACCGACCGCCGCGCCGCTACGTCCTTGGTTGGGCCGAAGAAGGCGTCCCGGGGATGCATGACGGAATCGAGCTCGAGGTCGGTCGGATCGGGTAGCTGAACGGACTTGGGAGTGGGAAGGGACGCAGCGCCCGCTATCAGCTGCTTCAGCCCGTCGGTAAGACGGCGAACGGTAGTCAGGTCATCCGCCATAGACAGGGTCGCCTCGATCCGGTCGTGATCACTGAGCCCCACGTCGAGCCGGCACTGTTCTCGCAGCCAATCGGCCGCCTGGTAGCCACTGATGCCGAGGGCGCCCACGGAGATGAGGATCTGAAGCCGGTCGAGCTCGTGAGAGGCTTCTCGTCCAAGCAGTTCATCCTCCAGAACATGGAGTCCGGCAAGGTCCTCGATCTGGTCCCGCAGGTCGCCCGCGAGTACCAGGGCATCGCTCAGAAGGCGGTCGCCGTGTTGCACCATCTGACGACGCCAACCGTCTATGGCCGAATAGAGCAATACGTTTGGGCTGGTCGTCATCAACAGGTCGGCACAGGCGGATAAGTGAGCCGAATCGATGAGGTTGCCTTGGAGGTGGAACACGGAACCCTGCTCGAACCCAGCACCCATCTTGTGCACGCTGACGACGCACACGTCGGCTCCGGCATCCATGGCCCATGTAGGCAGATCCTCGTGGAAGGGAAGATGTGCGCCCCAAGCTTCATCCACGATCAGAGGCTTACCCCGCCTGTGGCAGATCTCGGCCATGCTGGATATGTCGGCGCAGGTCCCATAGGGCGTTGGACTGACGACGAGTGCTCCGGCCGCATCCGGATAGCGGGTCCAGGACTTCTCCAGCTCCTCGGGTGACGGAGGATGGGCCAGATGCAGCACCGGGTCCCATCGGGGACGGACCCATCTGGGCTGCACGCCAGAAAAGATCAGCCCTGCCACGACGGACTTGTGCGCGTCGCGGCTCACGAGCAGATCGCCGCGGCCGCCAGCAACAGCCAGCATGGCTGCTTTGACCGAGAGCGAGCTTCCGCACGTGGAAAAGAAGGCGTTGTCAGCGCCAACGGCGTCTGCCATCAACTCTTCGGCACACTTCAGAAAGCCTCTTGATGACGAACGGTCGTCGAGGCCGGCGGTTGCCAATACGTCAGAGCGGAACGTGTCGGCCCCCAAGGCGGCAATGGTGCGCCCATCGACGCCCCGCCCTTGTCGGTGGCCCGGCGGAGTGAAGCCGTACCGGTCGAGCTCGTGGTATTCGGCCAGCGCATCCACCAGGGGAGCTCTGTTGTGGTCCATGAGCATGTTGTACCACTGAGACACGGTTTGAATCGGAGTCGCCATCGGGCGTCGAGCCCGTCGCCATCGGGGTGAAGGCTGTCGAGCGCCGAACTCGATTGGCCCCGGAGGATCGGGGGTACACAGCCACCCATGGGTGCCGATCAGTTCCTTCCCGCTGAGCGACGAGACCTCGAAGCCCTGCGGCGAGCCGGCGACGGGTGCCAGGGCTGTGACTTGTACGAGCACGCCACCCAAACGGTGTTCGGTGCCGGCAACGCCCACGCCGCGGTCATGTTGGTGGGCGAGCAACCAGGCGACCGAGAGGACATCGAGGGGAAGCCGTTCGTCGGCCCGGCCGGAGCGCTCCTCGACCAAGCTCTGGCCGAGGCCGGGCTCGATCGCGGCAGCTTGTACGTGACCAATGCGGTGAAGCACTTCAAGTGGGAGCGGCGGGGCAAGGTGCGACTGCACAAGAAGCCAGGAGCTCGCGAAGTGGCCGCCTGTAAGCCATGGCTCCTGGCCGAAATCGACGCCGTGCACCCCGAGATCGTGGTGTGCCTGGGCGCAACTGCAGCACAGGCCCTGTTGGGTGCCGAGTTCCGGGTGACCAGGCAGCGAGGCCAGATCATGGACGGGCCTCGGGATACGCCCACCGTGGCGACCGTGCATCCCTCGTCGATCTTGCGGACTACCGACCAGTCGGAGCGCCAGAGCCAGCTGGCCCAGTTCGTGGAGGACCTTACAGTGGTGGTCGGCTTTCGAGCAGATCAGGGCTCGACAAGCTGACCCTGTGACTGAGGAGTACCGGACAAGGATCCCCAGGTTCAGCCCCTGACTTCGGGTGATTCGTTAGAAGATCATGGGGCATGGGGTATCGATCCAGCATGGGATTGGTAATTAGCGCAGTACTGGTCGTCGCCGGGATCTCCGTGCGCCTCATCGCTTCGGCTCACGCCGTACAGGCAGTTGGGCTGGGCTTGATGGTGTTGGGTGCCCTCGGTGTCTTGTGGTCTTTTGCCTTTTGGGATTCGTACGGTGGCGGCTTTCATAATCATCGACACGACTCCTCGAGACTTCGGTGATTGGGAGGCTTCATCGCCTTGGGACCTGAATGTTTCGGCGTAAGCGGCGGCATCAGTCGTCGGCTCCGGCATCTGGGCGAGAGTCCGGAGACTCGTCGAAGACCCCGATGCATGGCATTGAGAAGCTGCCGACAAGTCGGACGTGGTTCACCGGCGAGGCAGCGGGGTATGCCCGGTGAAGACCCACAGATCGGAGAGAAAAATGCGTGCAGTCGTGTGGAAGGGTCCGCATAACGTTGCGGTCGAACAGGTAGAAGAAGCAAAGCTGGATGAGACGACCGACGTCGTGGTCAAGCTCACTACCGCAGCCATTTGCGGGAGCGACCTTCACATGTACGAGGGTCGGGCTCCAGGTGAGCCGGGCATGGTGTTCGGACACGAGAACATGGGAACCATCGCCGAAACGGGATCTGCAGTACGGACCCTGAAAGTCGGCGATCGGGTGGTGCTGCCCTTCAACATAGGGTGCGGCTTCTGTTTCAACTGCTCCCGGGGGTTTACCAACGCCTGTCTGACCGTCAATCCGTCGGCTCATGGAGGCGGGTTTGGGTACAGCGGCATGGGTCCACACCGAGGGGGACAAGCCGACTTCGTTCGTGTCCCCTATGGAGACTTCAACTGCCTGAAGCTTCCCGGGACGCCTGGCGACGAGTTCGAAGATGACTTCGTGTTGCTGGCCGACATCTTTCCGACCGCTTGGCACGCCACCGAGCAAGCACGAGTGCGAGCCGGGGACACCGTGGCCATTTTTGGGGCCGGTCCGGTAGGGCTCCTTGCCGCACTCAGTGCCCGGATACGTGGAGCCTCGGAGATCTATGTGGTCGACGCTGTTCCTGAGCGATTGGCCTTGGTCGACAATGTAGAAGGAGCGATTGCCGTCGACTTCTCCCGCGGTGACCCGGTCGAGCAGATACTGGACCTCCGCAAGCCTCACCGAGACCAGGTTCAGGGCCTCCATCCCGATGCTGGCGAGAAGATGCCAGGCGTGATGTGTGGCATCGACGCCATTGGCTACGAGGCCTGGGCACACGATGCAGTAGGGGAGCGTCAAGACCCGTCCCAAGTGCTCGACGACGTGATTGCCGTCACGAACCCAACCGGGCACGTGAGCCTGATCGGGGTCTACTTCCCCGAAGATCCTGGGGGTGTCAGTGATGATGCCAAGCACGGCCGCTTTAGCGTGGCCTTGGGTGAAGCCTGGAACAAAGGGATCTCCATCGAGATGGGACAGGCGCCAGTAAAGCGTTACAACGCCTATCTCCGAGACCTGATCATCGCCGGGTTGGCGAAACCGAGCTTCATCGTCAGCCACCGGATCGCCATCGAAGATGCCCCTGAGGCATATGAGAAGTTCGACCAGCGAACCGATGGCTATACCAAGGTGCTGATCAAGCCCGAAATGAGTGCCGCCTGACGATTCTGGTGAGCATGACGGCCCGACGCGCCCAGTACCGGAACGCGACCAGCCCCCACTGACCATGCCCGATCAGTGGGGGCTGTCGGGGCCGGGTAGAAGTATGCGGTTCTCCGCCGCCTGGCGCGGAGTAAGCGCAACGCACACGGCATATGAAGACGAGGAGGACGACATGGCGACCGAAAAGCAACGAGTAGCCGCCCGGCGAAACGTGAAGAAAGCGGCCAAGACGGCCAAAGCGAAGAAGTCAATAGCCTCGATGCCGAAAAAGACCCGTACCGCGTTGGGCAAACAGGGTGCAGCGATAGCCGAGCGAAAGCGGTCGGGCGGCTCAACGCCGAAGTCCCGCCAGGAGCTCTACCAAGAGGCGCAGCGGCGAAACGTCGCCGGCCGGTCCAAGATGGGGCGGGCCGAGCTGGCCAAGGCGCTCGGCCACAAGCCCTGACCTAGCTCTGTGGAAGCTAGGTCATTGCGACTACCTTTCCACCGCGACTGACCGGGAGCCTTCATCCCGAAACCTGGGTGCAGGCAGAGCAGGTGCGCCGGCCGTCGACGAGAGACGTGATCGCTCGTACGCCACAGAGCTCACACCTCAGTCCGATAAAGATACGGTTCCCGCGACTTTCGTGTGCGCCACGGTATTCGTCCTCGAGGAGCCCTTGCACGTCCCCTTTCAACATCCACACTCCGGGGGCGAATCGTTCCACCAACTGGCAGTCCATGAGTTCGTGCATCAGTGGTCGGAGGCGCAGCTTTACCCGCGGCTCGACCCCCGGCGTTGGTCCAACCGATTGGGATCGTTCGGGCAATTCGATGGTCATGCCATAGCCTTCCCCCACTGCGCCCGTCGTGAAACCGCAGATGTCCGGGGGCTCGGTGGAGCTGCTCAGCGTCTCGTCCAATCTGCCGTGATTTGCGACGCTTCGATTTCTGACCAAGTGGGTACCGGACATCCATGTTCGCCACTCGGAAGGAGGACCGAGATGTCTGAGGTTGGTCTATTTTTGTCGAGCGAGGAACACGGTCCCCGCGACCTTGTCGATCAGGCACAGATAGGTGAAGAAGCCGGATTCTCGTCCGTGTTCATCTCCGATCACTTCCATCCCTGGGTCGAGAGCCAGGGACAGAGCCCATTCGTCTGGAGCGTCATCGGAGGCATCGCCACGACAACCAGGCACAAGATCACCACTGGCGTCACGTGCCCGACGTTCCGGCTTCATCCTGCGATCATCGCCCAGGCTGCGGCCACGTCCCAGGTCATGGCAGAAGGCCGTTTCGTGCTCGGCGTTGGCTCTGGCGAGGCGCTGAACGAGCACATTCTCGGCCAGCGGTGGCCCGCGGTCTCGACCCGACTCGAAATGCTCGAGGAGGCCATCGAGATCATACGCCGCTTGTGGAGCGGGAAGATGGTTACCCACCACGGCCGGTTCTACACGGTTGAGAACGCCCGGCTCTACTCCGTGCCCGATTCGCCGCCTCCGGTAGCCGTTTCGGCGTTCGGCCCCGACTCACTCGGCCTGGCCGCACGGATCGGCGACGGTTTGGTCACCACTCAGCCCGATGGCGACATGGTGCGGAGCTATCGAGAGCAGGGCGGAGCGGGGCGAGTCATCGGTGCCGTCAAGGTCTGCTGGGGCGACGACGAGGCTCAAGCCCGCAAGGTTGCCCACGAACTGTGGGCGACCGAGCTGTTGCCAGGTCAGCTGAACCAGGAGCTTTCCGTACCCAAGCATTTCCAAGAGGGAGCCTCACTGGTTACCCAAGACATGGTGGCAGAGAAGGTGACGTGTGGGCCTGATCCGGAGCGGCATGCGGCGGCGATCTCGGCGTACCTCGATGCGGGGTTTGACGAGGTGTATGTCAATCAGATCGGTCAAGACCAGAGGGGCTTTTGTGACTTCTACCGCACAGAACTGCGACCACGCATCGGATCATGAGCGAATCTCGCCCAACGGTTGTTGGGTGGAAGCTCAACCACCGATGTTCGGCTGCGCGGCGACTTTGTTCCGAGCTTTGGCGTCGGCGAGTTGTCAGGAAACCTCGGACAGATAGGTAAAGAGCTCCGCTTCGGCAAAATCATCCGAGACCTCACCGGCCCGGGTCGGGCCATCTTCGGCCTCCAGGCGCCTGACCGGCGCGCCCGGCGAGAGATCGAGGTTCGCCAGTTCGGCCCAGAACACGTTGGGCTGGTTCGTCCCTTCCCAGTAGTAGGTCAACGACCGATGGTCAATGGCCGTACGCCAGAGGGTCGGCGCCACATTGGGCTTCTCGGGAGTCGATTGGATCATGGGCACCGAGGCGTTGCGGACGATGGCGAAGACCTCGGCCAACCCGCGGGTGGCATCCCCGCTGAACGTCGAACCGTTGAGGTAGTAGTGAGACCGCACGAAGCGGTCCGCCGGTCGCTCGGTGCCCGGCAACATGGCGTTGCCACCAACTTGGTCCCAGTAGGCGCACAAGGCGAGCTGCTGATCGTACGTCGGGTCGTTGGTCATGACCGCGAACTCGGCTCCATGGTGTACGACCAGCTCACCGGCGAGGTACTCGAAGATCGCCGAGTCCCCGGTCGAATCGGAAAGGGCCAGATGTCCCGTGGCCGCATGGCCTCCGGGAAGAACCGGGCTCACGAGTCCGAAGGTGGGATTCGTCAGTCCTTCGACCGCCTCGGCGACAGACGAGAACATGTCGAGGGCGTACTGGGTCCAGGCGGCGACGCTCAGTCCCGGAACGGCGGGGTCTCTCTTCGGATACTCCGCGGCAGAGAGGTAGAGGGCATGAGCTCCGAGGCCGGCGTCGTTGACGCCATCGACGGTGACGCCGTCGTACATCGTCGAGACGACGCTGCCGTGAGCCGATGTCCACGAAAACGAGTTCCGGGCTGCAGCCCCGTCCCTGGTCAGGCCGGCGGGCAACGCCCAGATATTCGACCCCGTCGGGACCATCCAGTCCATCGATCGGCCGGTGATCACCAGGTTGTCCTGTCCGACGTAGAGCACTCGAGTACACATCCGTGGCCACTCCTATCGTGTGCATGGTCCCTCGGCCCACCGTAGGCGGCCAGGGCGGACACGTGAGCAGAACAATCAGTCCGAGCACACCAGCCCGTTTTGTGATGGATCGGCCGGGTTGACCAGGTAGGTGGAGACGGCAGTGGTGATGCAGGTCGAGCCCGAGATCGGAGGATATTGACGCCAGTCAGGCACGGCTGTCACGTTCCGAGGGCCAGAGTCGTCTCAATAGGTGAAAGGTGGTGGTTCACATGGCCCATGTACCCCTAGACACAGAACCAAGCGGAATTGTCCCCAGGTTGGCCCGGAGCTTTGCCAAACGGAGGTTTGGCCAGGTGGTCGAACCAGCGCAGGCTGCCTCACACCACTCCGGGGTGCTGGTGGCCATGGGTCTGCTCGAGACCGCGGTGGAAAAGGGCTGGAAGAAGCTCGATCCCACCATGCGCTGGTTGGCCATCCAGCAGACGGGAATGCTCATCGGATGCTCGTGGTGCACGGACTTCGGGTACTTCGAGGGCATGAATGCGGGGATCGACCCCGAGAAGGTCCGGAACGTAGGTCGCTGGCGTGAGAGCAAGCTCTACGACGAGCGCGAACGCGTCGTCCTCGAGTATGCCGAGCAGGCCACCGTGGTGCCTGCCGAGGTGACCGACGACCTGGCCGCACGGCTGCATGACAATTTCAGTGACGCGGAGATCGTGGAGCTGGCCGGATGGGTGGCACTGGAGAACTTCCGCTCCCGGTTCAATGCGGGCCTAGGCCTGCACAGTCAAGGTTTTGCCGACCAGTGTGCGATCCCTATGAGCTGGAAGGAGGATGGTGCCGGGACGATCACCGTCACCTGACGATGTAATCGCCTTCGAAGAGTGGCGCCCGCTTCTCTTCGGGATCGCCTACCGAATGCTGGGTAGCGCCGCCGATGCCGAAGACATGGTTCAAGAGGCCTGCCTTCGGTGGCTCCAGCGTGATCTGCAGGCCATTGAATCAGTCCGGGCCTTTCTCGTAACCATCGTGACCCGACTCTGCATCGATCAGCTGGGCTCGGCCCGGGTACAGCGGGCTGCCTATACCGGGCCGTGGCTCCCTGAGCCCATCGTGATGGATGACACTTCGGCAGTGGAACAAGCCGACACCTTGTCGCTGGCCTTTCTGGTCCTGCTCGAAGAGCTCACGCCGCCCGAGCGGGCGGCCTATCTCCTGCATGACGTCTTCGGGTACCAGTTCGACGAGGTTGCCGACACCATGGGCCGCACCACGGCCGGCTGCCGCCAACTGGCCTCCCGAGCGCGTTCCCGGATCGAGAACCGTCGCCAGCGATTCGACGCCGACGCGCGCCACGGGCGGGAGCTCACCCGTCGGTTCGTCCTGGCCTGTGCCACCGGGGACCTGGAGGGCCTCAATGAGATGTTGGCTGAAGATGTCGTCGTTTGGACCGATGGCGGCGGCGTGGTTCGGGCAGCCATGCGGCCTGTGGTCGGTCGCCATCGCAGCTCACGCTTCTTGATCAACGTGGCCAAGAAGCTGTCGGGCAGCCCGCAAGAGGTCATGCTCAACGGCCAGCCGGCCATGATCATGGTCGATGACGACAAGGTAGTGGCCACGCTGGTACTCGACATCCTGGGCGGACGAGTCATCGGTGTCCGCTCGGTAACCAATCCGCAGAAGCTGGAGCATGTACAGCACCAAGTAGTCGGGGACCGAGAGTGAAGCTCGGTCGAGCTGGATCTCTCTCTATCCTCGATCCCTCCGTCTAGCCCCTCGGTTCGGCTGGTGCCAGGATGTGCATACCTGCAGCAAGGCCACGACGCGAGGAGCGCGGAACATGTCACGACTCGGAACCTGGACCCCGACCACCATCGAGGAGCGGCTCGACCGCATGGAGTCGCTGGCGGCGATCCGTCAGCTGCCCCACCGCTACGGCGTGGCCATCGACTCGAGGGACATGGACATGATGGTCGATCTCTTCGTTCCCGATGTCCGGGTCGGCAAGGACGAGTTCGGCCGCGATGCCCTGAAGCGTTGGTACACGGCCACCATGAGCACGCCCAAGGCATCGTGCCATTTCGTCGGCAATCATGTCGTCGACTTCGACGACGCTGACCACGCCCACGGGATCGTGTACTGCCACGACGAGCTCGAGTACCCCGACCGGGGCGAGTGGGCCCAGGGAATGCTCCAGTACTGGGACACCTACCTCCGGGTGGATGGCGAGTGGTACTTCGAGCGGCGCAAGTTCCACCGTCTCTACATCACCGACTGGCTCACCCGGCCCAGCCACGGGGCTGGCAACGAGGGTGGGCGCAACACGTTGCGAAGTTACCAACTGCCCGAGGCCTACCCCTCGTGGAAGGCCTTCTGGGATCGGGTGGAGCTCGAGGGGGTTTGAGCACGGAGCGTTCGACGATGGGGATCCATGCACCGTGCCGGCCTCCCGGTCCCTTTTCTGACTGAGATAATGGTGCCAGTGAGTGAGATCGGCAAACCTGCCCTGACCTGGGCAACGTAACGGAGGAAGCACAGATGCAGATGGATGACATGATCCTGGTCAGCATCGACGACCACATGATCGAGCCACCGGACATGTACGAGAACCATGTGCCGGCCAAGTGGAAGGACCTCGTCCCCAAGGTCGTTCGCAATGCCGAGGGGATCGACGAGTGGCATTTCCAGGGCGAGGCCGCCTCCACCCCGTTCGGCATGGCCGCCACCGTGGGCTGGCCCAAGACGGAGTGGGGGTTCAACCCCGGCTCCTACTCCGAGCTGCGGCCCGGATGCTTTGATGTGCACGCCCGCGTCGCCGACATGAACGCCAACGGCGTCCTTGCCTCCATGAACTTCCCGACCATGGCCGGCTTCAACGCCCGCACCTTTACCGAGGCCAAGGACAAAGAGATCGCCCTGGTCATGCTGCGGGCCTACAACGACTGGGCCGTCGACGAGTGGGCCGGCTCGTACCCCGACCGGTTCATCTCGCTGGGCATCGTGCCGATGTGGGACATCGACCTCGCCGTCGAAGAGGTCCACCGGCTCGGTACCAAGGGCTGTCGGTCGATCAGCTTCCTCGAGACCCCGCACGTCCAGGGGTTCCCGAGCTTCCTCTCCGGCCACTGGGACCCGATGTTCCAGGCCATCATCGAGGAGAACATGGTCCTGTCTTTGCACATCGGTGCCGGCTTCGATGTCATCCAGAAGCCGGTGGAGGCGCCGGTCGATCATCTCATGGTGCTGGCCTGTCAGATCAGCGCCATCACCGCCCAGGACCTCCTGTTCGGGCCGACGCTGCGGAAGTTCCCCGACCTGAAGGTGGCCCTCTCGGAGGGCGGCATCGGCTGGATACCCTTCTACCTCGACCGCATCGACCGCCATTTCCAGAACCAGGAGTGGTTGCACGGGACCGACGACTTCGGCGGCAAGCTCCCGTCGGAGGTCTTCCGCGAGCATTTCCTGGCCTGCTACATCACCGACCCCTCCGGTCTGCTGCTGCGGGACCGGATCGGCCTCGACATCATCGCCTGGGAGTGCGATTACCCCCACACCGACACCACGTGGCCGGAGTCCCCCGAGTTCGCCTGGAAGGAGCTCCAGGACGCCGGCTGCGCCGACGACGAGATCGACAAGATGACCTGGGAGAACGCCTGCCGGTTCTTCGACTGGGACCCGTTCAAGCACACGGCGAGGGACGACGCCACCGTCGGCGCCCTCCGCTCCCGGGCCACGGACGTCGACGTGACCCGCATGCCCCGTGCCGAGTGGAAGAAGCGCAACGAAGCCGCGGGAATCGGCGTGTTCTAGACGGCCGACTCGAACGGCGGCGGACGGCAAGTCCCGCTGATCTCAGGTCTTGTTGGTTACCGCGAACCCGACGTCCCCGAACCCGGGGAGAATGGCTTCGATCGGGTCGCGCAGGTCGTCGACGTAGCCGAGGGCGTAGGCGCCACGGCTGTAGCCCATGAGCCGCAGGAGCTCGACCGGCAGTGTCTGGGCCAGCTCGGTTGGCGTGGCCAGGTATTGGTTTTCCTCCTGGCGGAGCCAGGCCAGGTTGTAGGTGATGTTGAGGCCGACACGGACCTGGTCGGTCCGATTGGCCCCTCCGCCGTGGTTCACGCTGCCCGAGTAGAACAGGACCGAGCCCCGCTCCATCTCGGCTGGCTCGGTGTCGTCCTGGGTAAATGGCTGTGAGTCGTCGGCGGTATTGCTACCCAGAACGATCCGGGTGGCCCCGTTCTCCTCGGTGAACTCGGTCAGAGCCCAGATCGTGTTGCACTGGACCTCGTAGCCGGTGGGGAAGGGGAAGAAGTCGAATGCCCAGCGGTCCTTATGGATGGGCTGGGCCGGCTGACCGGGTCCGATGGCAATGGCCTGGGTGAGGTGCAGCTGGAAGTTGGTGGCATGAGCAAGGAGGTTGCTCGTGGTCCCCACGGCTAGCGGGTGCATGACCAGCTGGCGGGCAGAGGGAGAACGGGCGATCAGGGAGCCGGTGCGCCGGGTGAGGACCCCGCTGAAATCATCCGGTCCCAGCGGTGTGGCCTCGAGATACGGTCTGAGCTCGCCTTCGATGCTGTCCAACAGGTCAGGGGCCGCCACCCCATCGACGATGACGGCGCCTTTCTCCTTGACGATCTCAGCTACCACCTCAGGGGCGGTGTCGGCAGGAAGATGTTCGACGGGCATGGCACTCCACCTCACTCGTTGTCGCCTCTCCACAAGCCTAAGGCCTCGGAACGGTCCCCTTCCGGCCACCCGGGCGACGCACCATCCCTCGCGGTGGTTACCGCCCCGTGAAGTCCCATCGGGTGGCGCCGCCCGGTTCGACCGTCTGGAGCGCCGTGGCCCGATCGGGAGCGATGCGGTACACCGTCCAGGGCGGGGAGCCGGCGGACGGAGCGCTGAACTCGGCGGTGAGGGCCTGGCCGCTCTCGTCGACCCGGGCAGGCCAGCCGGCTTCGTTCCACCGCGCCGCCATGGCCGTCACGGTCGACAGGTCGGTCACCTTGGCCGCCCTGCCCTCGAGGATGAGGTCGAACTCCTCGGTGGCCAGGCTGAGTGTGCAGCGCTGGTCACGAGCCAGGTTCTTCCCCTTGCGGGTGTGCTCTCCGGTCTCGAACCAGAAGGTGCCGTCCACCCACAGGGCGCCCACGGCGGTGACATGAGGGCTTCCGCCCTCGTTGATCGTGGCCAGCCAGGAGGTGTGCCGGCTCGGACCACCGCTTTGGGGGGCTTGGGTCATTCCCTGCTCGAGGCGAGATTCGATGCGGGCCCACTCGAGGAGGGGCAGTTCGTACAGGTCGGCGAGGTTCTTGGATTCCATACTGAGTTGACGCACGAGGCGGGGAGACCTCATCGGTTTTCGGAAGGATATTTCTCGGCCCATGGTGCCGACCTGATGGCCCCGATCCGGGTGGCCACAGCCGGCCCACGGTCGGCGACCTCGGATAGATTCTTGGTCAACACCAGTAGGCCGATGGATGCGAACGGCCCACTTGGGTCCGGAAGTCCAGTTATAGGAGAGTCCCATGGCGATCAGTGTGAACTATCCGGTCTTCGATGCCGACAATCACATGTACGAGACGACGGATGCGTTCACCAAGTACCTGCCGGCCGAGTACGACGGTCTGGTGAAGTTCGTGCAGGTGAACGGCAGGACGAAGATCGCCCTGCGCAATGTGATCAGCAACTACATTCCGAACCCCACCTTTAACAAGGTTGCTCCTCCCGGAGCGCAGGAGCTTGAGTTCCGGATCAAGAATCCCTCGTCAAAGCACTCGGTCGGAACGAAAGACGGGCTCGACACGAAGTCGAAGCACGAGCCACGGCTGCCCGGCATGCCACCCAGGTACATCGAGTCGCCGCCCGCCTTCTTCAACCCCGAAGACCGGATCGTCCTCATGGACGAACTGCAGGTCGACCGGGCGATGATGTGGCCCACCCTGGCCAGCCTGCTCGAGGAGCGCCTGGCTGACGACCCCAGGGCGACGGCGGTCGTCGTCCATGCTCTCAACGAGTGGATGCACGAACACTGGACCTTCAACTTCGAGAACCGCATCTTCGCCACGCCGGTGCTCAACCTGTCCATCCTCGACGAGGCCCTCCGGGAGCTGGACTACGTCGTCGAGCACGGGGCCCGAGCGATCCTCATTCGGCCTGCACCCGTGCCCGACTTCGGTGGCCGCCGCCGCTCGCTGGCCCTCCCCGAGTACGACCCGTTCTGGCAGCGGGTGCAGGAGTCCGGCGTGCTGGTCGGCATGCATTCCTCCGACGACGGCTCGCAGCGCTATATCAACGAATGGGACGGCCGAACCTCCGAGTTCAGCGCCTTCGTCGCCCGGAGCATGTTCTCTCGGCTGGTGGAGAGCGAGTACCGCAACATCCGTGACACCGTCTACTCGATCATCGGTCACGGTCTAGCCACCCGGTTTCCCGATATTCGCTTCATGCCGGTCGAGAACGGAAGCCAGTGGGTACCGACCGCTCTCAAGCAATTCCAGAAGCTCTACGATCGGAGCCCCGGTGGGTTCGACGAGGACCCGATGAAGACGTTCCAACGGTCGATCATCATCCATCCCTTCTTCGAAGAGGACGTCTTGAACATCGTCGACCTGGTCGGAACGGACAATGTCGTGTTCGGATCGGACTACCCGCATCCTGAGGGCCTGTCCGAGCCCCTGTCCTTCCTCGAGGAGATCGCGCCCCTCCCTGAGGCGGCCAAGGCCAAGATCATGGGCGGGACCCTGTCCAAACTGATGCAGTGTGACCCCACCGAAAAGGTCGTGGCCGCCTGACGCGGAGGGCGTCATCGAAGCGTGAGAAAGCTCATCGAATCAACACATGTAACCCTTGGCGGTGAGATTGGCTCGCCCCATGAGTGGGGATTTCCCTACCTGGACGACGAGCACTTCGCCTACGCCAGCTCATTGCTCTCCGACGCCGATGCCCTGTTGCTGGGAAGGCGCACGTATGAGGGACTATCGGCCGGCTACACCAGCATGGCTGGCGATGCCCCCGGTGGGAGCATCGTCAAATATGGCAATGGCCCACTTGATGTCACGCTCATGGAGCACAACTTGATTGACGAGTTCCACCTGTTGCTCACCCCGGTCGCCGTGGGCAGGGGCCAGCATATGTTCGCCGATCTCGACGGATCGCCTCAGCTGACGCTTGCCGAGGTGACTCGGTTCAGCAATGGCGTACTGGTGCTCGTGGACGTACCCACATGAGGCCGGTTATCGCCGAAGGTGACGGGCCTCCATCAGATCAGCGGCCTTCTCGTGCTGGCTCCCAGTACACGACGCCGACGCCCGCTTCGACCTCGACCGAATAGGCACGGACGACCAAGCCGACAGAGACAGCCTCCGGCGGGCAACCGGTGACGTTTCCCATCATCATGGGGCCCTCGTCGAGAGCGATCATGGCCACAACGTACGGCACCTCACCCTTGAACGGCTCTGCCCCCTGTTGACGGATGACCGTGAAGGTGTAGACGGTGCCCCGTCCTGACGCCTCCTCCCATTCCGGATCGGTTCCGCATGTCGTGCACATCGCCCGTGGATAGAACTGCCTCGACCCACAGGACGGGCAACGCTGAATAAGGAGCTTCCCATCTGCGGCCGCCCCCCAGAATGCAGCTGAGACCGGATCTGGCGCCGGAATCGGCTTCGTCCACGTCTCGACAGCCCGAACTTCGATGGTCATGGATGCTCCCTTCCCAACACGACGGTGCCGATGCAAGAAAGCCAACCGCCTGATCCGCATGCCACCGCGATGTTGCAGTTGGGGACCTGAGCCGGACCCGCTTGACCTCGGAGCTGGCGCGTCGCTTCTATCAGGAGGAACATGCCTCGCATCCCAGAATGACAGGAGGACAATCCACCACCGTCGGTATTGAGAGGGAGATCTCCACCGCGCCGGAGATGGCCCTCGGCGATGTAAGCGCCGCCTTCGCCCCTCGGGCAGAAGCCAAGGCCCTCGAGCAGGAGCAGCACCGTGATGGTGAAGCTGTCGTAGAGCTGCACCGTGTCGACTTCATCCGGCGTCACACCAGCCTCGGCCAAGGCCGCCGGGCCACAGGTGGCCGCCGCAGTGGTGGTGAAATCGGGCATCTGGCTGATGTGCCAATGGGTCTGCCCACCGGCGGCGCCCAGAACGTACACGGCAGGTTGACGGAGGTCTCGTGCCCGATCGGCCGTCGTCATGATCAGGGCGCCGCCTCCATCGGAGATCACGCAACAATCCAACTTGTGGAGGGGGTCAGCCACCAACCTGGAATTCACAACGTCCTCGACGGAGATGGGGTCGCGGTACATGGCGTTCGGATTGAGTCCGGCATACTCCCTCACCCCGACCGCGATCTCGGCCAACTGCTCCGACGTCGTGCCGTATTCGTGCATATGACGTCGGGCGGCCATGGCGTAGGCGCCGACCAGGGTATTGCCATAGGGCGCCTCGTACGCCGCGGGACCCTGGACGTGCTGACCTTCTCGTCCGAATCCTCCCGTTCCCAATGTTCGCCCCATGCGGGAAAGGAAGTCGGATCCGTAGGTGACGAGGACCGTGTCGCAAAGGCCCTGCCGGATGGCGGCTGCCGCGTGTTGGACATGGAACTCGAATGACGATCCGCCGGTCATGGTCCCGTCGATGTACCTGTGGTCGACGCCGAGGTACTCAGCCATGCTGACCGGACTCTCGCTGTCTCCGCCGCCCATCCCGGCAGAGAGGTAGCCGTCGATGTCGCCTTTCGCCATGCCCGAGTCCAGCAACGCCCGCTGGGTGGCTTGCGAATGATGCCCAATGGCATCGAGGTGCGGTGATCGGGGGTAATCGCTCAGCCCAATGCCGACAATGACTGGGGTTCGATCGGCCATGGGGAAGACCATAATCAAGCGATGGAAGTGACAGCCACCGTTCCTCAGTTCGTCGGTCTCCCTGGGCGGACCGTCGGAGAGGACAGGGCGTTGGGTTGGGGGAGCGGCCTAGTGTTGCTGTGCGGAATGACGAACGAGTCGGCCCGTCACATGTCCCAGGGAGGTTGGTTCATGACATCATCGAACAGTCCCGACGGTTCCAAAGAAAAGCGCCGAGGGATCGAGCTGTACGGCCCAGATGACGCCCGATCGCTGTACGAAACCGGGATGATGTCGATGCCCACACTGTCGCCGGAGGCTCCCGAGCAGCTTACGGAATGGGCGATGTCCTCAGGCCACGTGGTGAAAACGCTCTTCGAACAGTCGGATGGGAACGGCATGAGCCTCATTTGGTCATGGTTCGGCCCCGGGTACGCCCTACCCCGCCACTCCCACAGCGCCGACTGTCTGTACTACGTGTTGAAGGGCGAAGTGAAACTGGGCCGCCGGAGCATTGCCGCCGGTGGTGGGTTCTTCGTTCCCGAGGATGCCCCCTATGCCTACTCTGCCGGTGATGAGGGCGTTGAGGTGCTCGAGTTTCGAGGGGTCAGCTCGTTCGACATGAAGATCTCCGAGAGCCTGGCCCGCTGGGATCAGATCGTCTCCATCGTCCGGGAGAACAATGAGGGGTGGAAGGACGCCCAGGTCGATGCCTGACTTGGCAGAGCCCGGCCAGGCGCCAGGGAAGGTTGCCCTGGTCACAGGAGGTGCATCCGGCATCGGGCTGGCTGCCACTCGGAGGTTCGCTCGAGACGGGATCGCGGTCGCGGTCGGCGACGTCAATGACCAGGCCCTGGAATCGGTGCGAGGCGAGCTCGGGGACGCCATACGGACGCTCCGCTGCGACGTGTCCCAGGAATCGGACGTCGAGGCGCTGGCTTCGCTGGCCATGAACGAGTTCGGCCGCCTCGACATCGCCTTCGCCAACGCCGGTATCGGTTCGAGTTCGGCCATCGTTGATATCGATATTGCCGACTGGACCCGCGTACTCGAGGTCAACCTGGTGGGCAGCGTGCTCACCATCAAGCATGCGGCCCGACGCATGAGGCCGGGCGGCTCCATCGTGGTGACCGCCAGCCTCAATGCCGTTCAGCCCGGGCTGGGGATGAGCGCCTACTGCGCGTCCAAAGCCGGCATCAAGATGCTGGTGGAAGTGGCCGCCCTGGAGTTGGGTGGTGCCGGTATCCGGGTGAATGCCATCGGCCCCGGTCTCGTTCGTACCGGATTGACCGAGGGCGTCTGGCTCGTTCCGTCCATCGTCGATGAATTTCGAGAGAACACCCCACTTGACCGATACTCCACTCCTGAGGAGATTGCCAACCTGGTGGCATTCCTGTCATCGGAGGAGGCGGCCTTCATTTCTGGCTCGTTCTATCTCATCGACGGGGGTGCTCACACCATGCGCTATCCGGATATCCCGGCCAGAATCGCCGAGGCGACCCGGTGAACGGGGGCAGCGACAGCGACAGGAGCTCACCCATGACTCGGGAACCATCTGCGCACCGGTAGGAGCCGAACCCAAGAGGACAAACCAAGGAGCCATCATCGTGCGTGCGGCCGTACTCGGTAGTCGAGGAGACATCAGGGTGGAGCAGGTCACTGACCCGGCACCCGACCCCGGCCAGCTGGTGATTCAGGTGACTGCCTGCGGGATCTGCGGGTCGGATCTGAAGGCGCGATCGGCCATGCCCCATGGGACGGTGATGGGCCACGAGTTCTGCGGTGAGGTGGTGGCCCTAGGCCAGGGGGTCGGGGATCCCTGGCGGGTGGGAACTTCGGCGGCCGTGCTACCGGTGCTGTCTTGTGGAGCGTGCTCGTGGTGTGTGGCCGGAGAGGTGGCGCACTGCGAATCGGCGAGACTGATCGGCCTGGGCGGGAGCCCCGGTGGCTTCGCCGAGTTCGTGGCGGTGAGTGCCGATCTCTCCTTTGCCCTTCCCCCGGGGCTACCTCCGTCTTTGGGCGCCCTGGTGGAGCCCTTCGCCGTGGGCCTCCACACCGCCCGTGTCGGCGGTATCGGCGATGGCGATTCGGTTTTGGTCATCGGGGCCGGACCGGTTGGTCTGACCACGGCCAAGTGGGCCCAGGTCCGAGGAGCGAGGGACGTCGTGGTGTCCGACCCGGTGGCCGCGCGGAGGGAGCTCAGTGGGACCTTTGGCGCCACCCGCGTGGTCGACCCGGCAACAGACGAGCTGGGCGACGGGTACGACGTGGTCATCGACTGTGTGGGGAAACCCGGGCTGCTCGATCACTGCGTGGCCGCGACACGGACGAAGGGACGGGTGGTGGTGGCCGGCGTTTGCGTCGAGCCCGATCCCTACCTTCCCGCCATGGCTCTGATGAAGGAGCTCACCGTGGCCTTCTCGGTCTACTACCGGCCCGACGAGTTCCGGTCGGTGATCGATGCCTTCATGACCGGTCAGATCGATCCGATTCCGCTGGTCACCAGGAACGTCCCGCTCGACCAGGTGGATGCGGCATTCGACTCGCTGATCGGGTCGGTGGTCGATAGCAAGATCTTGGTCGACCCCACGGTGCGTTCCTAGCTGTCGCCCTGACAGGCCGCCACCAGCTCGGGATGATGGGTACTCGAGAGGAAGCGCACCCGGTCGACCACATCGCGCAGCCCGTCGGTTCAGGATGTGCGGCACATCCTCGACCGGTGCGGCGATGGCGAAGGTGTCGACCACCTCGCCGGTGATGAGGTGCTTTGTCTGGTTCCAGCAGCCCGCCTTGGACAGTCGAGGCTGAGAACCCATAGATCGTGTCATGCTCCGGGCTACCGCCGGAGAGTGCAACGGTGTTGTTGCCCTGTTGCTCAGGGCATGATGGCGATGCGGGCCGCGGGCTCCGCTGCCGCCTGGCGACGGTACAGGCCCCGCTCGAGCGCATGGAGAAGGCTGTCGCGGGTTTCGACCGGGCTGATGAGCTCGTCCTGGCCGAAGCTCTGGGCCGACCGGAACGATGCCTCGACCTCCATTTGGCGCAGCAGGGTCGCCTCGTCGAGATCGGAACCCCGGGCCCGGCTCATGGCTGCCGCCCCCATGGCGCCCATGGTGGCACCGGGATAGGCGAAGGTCGCCGACTGCCCGTCGAAGGGGATCATCCCCATGACCATCGACCCGAAGCCGTAGGCCTTGCGCAGGGTGACGGTGAACTTGGGCACGCGGGCCTGCGTCTGCGCCGCGTACATTCGGGCCCCGCTGCGCAGGATGGCCTGGCGCTCCGACTGGCTGCCCGGCATGACCCCCGGGTTGTCGGCCAGGAAGACGATGGGCAGATGGAACGAGTCGGCCACGGTGATGAAATGGGCCCCTTTGTCGGCCCCGTCCGAATCGAGGGAGCCGGCCAGGACCTGGGGCTGGTTGGCCACAACGGCGACGGGATGGCCGCCCAGGCGCCCCAGTGCACAAATCAGCGAACGACCGAAGTCGGGCTGCACCTCGAGGCACGAGCCCTCGTCGAAGACGACGTCGATGACGTCATGCATGTTGTAGACCCGGCGGCCGTTGCGGGGCACGATGTCCAAGAGCTCGGGCACGGCTCGGAACCCATCGTCGCCACCCTCGACGTCGCTCGGGTACGACCAGGCCGAGGAGGGAAAGTACCCCAGGTAGGACTTCACCAGGTCGAGGGCGGCCACGTCGTCGTCGACCGAGTTGTGGACCAGGCCGCTGGCCACTGCGACGTTGGGCCCGCCCAGGTCCTCCTTGGTAATCTGCTCGCCGATCGACTCGAGGACGACCGGCGGGCCGGCGGTGAACACAGAAGCCTGGGCGCTCATCACCGTGAAGTCCGACATGGGGGCAACCAGCGCCCCATGGCCGGCCGAAGCTCCGAGGATGGCGGTCACCAGCGGGACGCGTCCCGAGCAGCGGGATTGGGCCAGCAGATCGGTCGGGCTGCGAGGATGCGACTTGCCATCGGCCCGGAACCCTGCACCTTCGAGCACCATCACCAGTGGCACTCGATCGGTCAGTGCCATCTCGGCCACGCGGTACCGCTTAGCGTTTGCCGCCGAGCCGATGGTACCGGCCAGCACGGTGAAGTCCTCGGCCGCCACCATGATGGGACGCCCATCGACGTACCCCGAGCCGATGACCACGGCGTCGGCCGGAGCCTCGGACCCACCCACCAGGGTGCCGATCTCGAAGAAGGATCCGGGGTCGAGTAGGTGGTCTATCCGGGCCCGGGCGTCGAGCTTGCCGGCACCGCGGTGCTTTTGCAGGCGCTCTTCTCCGCCCATGGCCCTCGACGCGGCCCGGTGTTGCGCCAGGTTGTCCAGTACCTCCTGCCAGTCCTCGGCACCCTGGCTCTCATCCATCGCACGCCGTGACTGCATGGACGCTCGGGAGGTAGGACGCAGAGCCGAGGGACACGCGAAATCTCTACAGCTTCCCCAGAGGGGCGTCAAGCCCGTGTGACTGTGGGACCCAACGCGACCAGGTTCGGTGTGACCGGTGATCTACCTCGAGAGGAAAACCAGGGAAAGATATTCTGGCCCAGACGGTGTGCGATGCTGCCACCAGCGGAGGGGAGCGGGATGAGGGACGGGTTGAATCTTCTCGATGGGGGTTGGTACGCCCAGGATCCCCATGCCATCTGGACCGAGCTGCGCCAGGAGGCACCTGTCTACTACGACCCGCTGGGCCAGGTGTGGGGCATATCGCGCTACCAGGACGTCCTGGCCATCGAGAAGAACCCCGAGGACTTCTCCAGTCGTACCGCGCCGCGGCCACACGGTCAGGCGCTGCCCATGATGATCTCGATGGACGACCCCGCCCACCAGCAGCGTCGGTCCCTGGTCAACCGGGGCTTCACCCCCAAGCGGGTCGGCGACCAGGAACCCAAGCTGGTGGAGTTCTGCCGGACGATCATCAACGACGTCTGCGACCGGGGCGAGTGCGACTTCGTGTGGGATGTGGCCGCCCGGCTCCCGCTCATGGTCATCGCTGACATGCTCGGCCTGAGCGACATGCAAGAGGAGCTGCTCCACTGGTCGGAGGCCTTGATGCGCCCCACTCCGGAGGAGACTCTCGCCGCCGGCGAGAACGCCATCCAGGAGTTCCGGGAGAGCCAGCTGCAGGTCATCGCCGATCGCAGACGCAATCCTCGGGACGATCTCATGACCACGCTGTGCGAGGCCGAGATAGGGGGTCAGCGTCTTGACGACGAGTCGATCGTGTACGAGACGCTGTTGATCCTCATCGGCGGGGACGAGACCACCCGGCATGTGATCAGTGGCGGGATGCTGGCCCTCTTGGAGAGCCCGGATCAGATGGCCGATCTGCGCACCGGATCGGCCGATCTGATGATCGCGGTGGAGGAAATGATCCGGTGGGTGTCGCCCATCCAGAACATGGCTCGCACCGTTACCCGGGACCTGGAGTTCGGTGGCCAGAAGATGGGGGAGGGAGACCAGGTCATCCTGTTCTACCCGTCCGCCAACCGGGACGAGGACGTGTTCGCTGACCCTCAGGTCTTCGACATCCGCCGCCAGCCCAACCCCCACATCGCCTTCGGGTTCGGACGGCACTTCTGCCTCGGGGCCTCGCTGGCCCGGTTGGAGGTGAAGGTGATGTTCAGCGAGCTACTCCGTCGCCTGCCCGACATCCAATTGGCCACCGGCGATGTGCTACCCCGCCGGGCATCGAACTTCTCCAGCGGCCTCGAAGCCATGCCGGTGCGCTTCGACCCCGTGGCCCTCGAGGCCACGGGGTAGGGAGCTTCTGGTGACCGCGGTCGAACGAGCCCACGACTGTCTCTGCAACGTCGATATGGGAGATGTCGTGCAACC
>DATAUC010000008.1:0-6589 GCA_036268485.1 Acidimicrobiales bacterium | reverse complement strand
ATGGTGTGCGCCAGCACCTTGCCATCCGAACCTATGAAGTAGGTCTGAGGCAGCCCGTAGAGGCCGTAGAGGCCACTGGTGACCCGGAAGGTCTGGTCGACGCCCACCGGGTAGGTGATCCCAGCCTTCTGCACGAAGGTCAGTGCACCGGCAGTCGGGTCGTTCACGTCGATGCCGACAAACCGGACCGGACCGCCCTTGGCTTGCTCGGCGGCGGCCGCCTTGGCCAGCAGGGGCGTCTCTTTCTGACACGGAATGCACCACGAGGCGAAGAAATTCAGGATCACCGGGTGGTGGGCGTCCTTGCCCAGGGCATCGAGATCGACCGGCACCGACCCGGTGAGGGGCGGCAGCGAGAAGCCGGGTGCTTGGCTGCCGACCGGTACCAACGGTCCTGGCGAGCCCTTGCTCGAGTTGGGCCTCAGCCCCACGAGCAGGAACACGGCCAGGGCGACGGCGATAACCGAGCCGATGGCCAGCGACCGGACCATCCGGGGCCTGCGGGAAGCGGCGGGTGCCGAAGGAGTCGGGGCGACCGGGGGCAGCGCCTCCCCGCCCGAGCTGCCGGTATCGGTCGCGGCATCGGAGCCGGGGTAGGGATCGGCGGCGTCCTCGCCAACCGGAGGGTCTCCGGCTGTGGCGTGAACCGCAGTGGTGCCCGATCGGCCCGGGGCCTCCACATCCGGCGGGTCCGCCGGCCGTGTCTCTTCGAGCACCTCGTCCCGATCAGTGCTTGGTGAAGACATCGACCGCCATGAACACGAACAGCAACGTGAGGTAGGTGATCGAGTAGCTGAACAGCTGCATGGCCGCCTTCGCCGTCTGTTGGCGGAGCAGGCGGATGGCCATGGCCACGAACGCCACCCCGAGGACCGCCGCCGACACCACGTAGATCACGCCCAAGTGGGCCACCGCGGCCAGGAGCAGGGACACCGCGGCCAGCAGCACGCTGTAGACGAGGATCTCCCGGGCAGTACGGGTGAAGGTGGCCACCGCCGGCAACATGGGCACGCTGGCCGCCTGGTAGTCGTCCTTGTACTTGACAGCCAGCGCCCAGAAGTGGGGCGGGGTCCATACGAAGATGATGGCGAACAGGACGACTGGGGTCCACGTCAGGCTGTTGGTCACCGCTGCCCAGCCCACCAGCACCGGGACGGCGCCGGCGGCCCCGCCGATGACGATGTTCTGGCTGCTGGTGCGCTTGAGCCAGAGCGTGTACACGAAAACGTAGAAGAGGGTGGCCGAGACAGCCAGGACAGCCGAGAGCAGGTTGACCCACGCCCACAGCTCCACAAAGGCGAGCACCTCGAGGGTGATGGCGAAGATCAGGGCTCTGCGGGGGGTGACCGCCCCGGTGACGAGCGGCCGCTTGCTGGTGCGGTGCATCAGCTTGTCGATGTCCCGGTCGATGAACATGTTGATGGCGTTGGCCCCGCCGGCGGCCAACGCCCCGCCCAACAGGGTGGCGGCCATCAACCAGAGCGGAGGGAGACCGCGCTGGGCCACGATCATGGTGGGCAGGGTGGTGATGAGCAGCAGCTCGATGATGCGCGGCTTGGTGAGGGCCACGTAGGCACCGACCTGCGCGCCGATGGAGACTTTGCCGGGCAGGGCGACGTTGGATAGCGCCATTGGCAGGCTAGGGATGGAGGCCGTCGGCGCAGAGGCAGAAGCAACTCGTCATGCGAAGAGCACCATGACGAGGGCCAACACGCAGGTGGAGATGGCGATCCACACGGCGAAGACACGGTTCACGCGGACCTGGTACCAGTGACCGCCGTCGTACTTGCCCCTCCGTGCGCGGTTCCACACCGCAAAGATGAGGAAGGACAACAGGAGCAGGTGGCCCAGGGTCGACCCCATGAAGAAGATGAAGGTCGAGGCGTAGGACCCGTCGATGGTGGTGAACGGCAGCTTCCCGAACTGCAAGCACTGCACGACAACGGCCGCCAGCAGGAACACGAGGCCCAGTGCGGCCGTGCCGCTGATCACTCCCCGCTTCTCCTGGTTGCGGGAGGCGACCTCCGCTCGCCAGATGACCAGCGCCGCTAGCACGACCAGGCCGGCAATGATCAGGGTGTACGCCGGGTTGGCCTTGGCCACCTCGCTGGTGATCGGATTGCCCAGTCCGTCGGTGCAGGGATTGGCCTTGGAACAAGCCGACCCACGCCACATCCCATTGGTGTTCAGCGCTCGCAAGTAGAACCAGAAGAACAGCTCCATCAACAAGAACACCAGGTCCCCGCCGATGAGGAGCCACAAGGCCAGCCGTTCCTTGAAGTGCCGCTGCTCGCGGCTCTCGTGGTGACCGGCGACAGCCTCGATGCTGCGGCCGTCGTCTTGGGGGTCCTCGCTGGGCTCCCCCTGATCGGTGGTGGTGACAGTCACAGCACCTCACCACCCGTCACCGGGCGGTCACTCGACAAGGTGGGCACCAATTCCCGATCCGGATCGGGTAGTTCCACCTCGGTCCCGTCCGGCTCCGGCTCTCCGAATCCGTAGGGGTCCGAGGTCACCACCGGATCGACCAAGAAGTTCACCAGGGGCACTGGGGTCGGCACTTTCCACTCCAGGGACTTCGCGTGCCATGGATTGGCCGACGCCGGCTTCCCGTGGCGCCACCCGTTGAGCAGGCAGTAGAGCAGGACCAGGAACCCCGACATCAACAGGTACCCCCCGATGCTGGTCACCTGGTTGGCATGCAAGAAGATCGGGTCGTAGTAGGCGACACGGCGCGGCATGCCCTGGAACCCCTCCCAGAACTGACCGAAGTAGGTGATCTGGATGCCGATGGCGATGATCCAAAAGGCGGTCTTGCCGATCCGTTCGTTCAGCATCCTGCCCGTGATCTTCGGGAACCAATAGCACAGCCCGGCAATGGCGGCGATCATGGCTCCGCCCAGCAACGTGTAGTGGAAGTGGGCAGTTACAAACATGTCGCCGTGGAAGAAGTTGTCCGCCGGAACGTCCGAGAGGTAGATCCCGGTCACACCGCCGATGATGAAGTTCCACAGGAAGAGGTAGACGAAGAACATCGGTAATCGGGTCCAGATACTGCCCTTCCAGATGGTCCCGATGATGCACAGGAAGATGATGCCGGTGGGTATGGAGATCAGCTCCGTCGTGACCATGAACGGGCCGGCCAGGTCGGGGGCCCATCCGGTGGTGAACATGTGGTGGGCCCACACCATCAGCGAGAGAGCGGCTACCGCGGTGAAGGCGGCGATGGTCACCTTGTAGCCGAACAGCGCCTTGCGGGCGAAGGTGCTGGCCACCTCCAGCAAGGCCCCCACCGGCGGAATGAGGATGATGTAGACCTCCGGATGACCAAAGATCCAAAAGGCGTTCTCCCACAGCCATCCCGTGCCGCCCTGGGCAGCCACGAAGAAGGACGTGCCGACGACCCGGTCGGAGATCATCCCGGTGAAGGCGATCAGTAGTGCGGGCATGGCGTAGATGCTCAGGGCCGCCCCGACCAGCGATGCCCAGGTGAAGATGGGTAGCCGGCCGAGGGTCATGCCCTTGGCCCGCATGGTGAAGAGGGTCACGATGGTGTTGACCCCGGCGATCGTCACGGAGATCACGAAGACGATCATGGTCATGGAGAAGGCGTCCATGGCCGCCGGTGCCTGCACGGACAGGGGGGCGTACGTGGTCCAACCGGCATCCACCCCACCGAGGAAGAACGTGGCCAGCAACGGCGGGATGGCGGAGACGACCACCCAAAAGCTCATGGCGTTGAGCCTGGGAAATGCCATGTCCTTGGCACCGATCATGATCGGCATGATGAAGTTGGTGAACGGACCGGTCACCATGATGATGGTGGCGATGATCATCACCATCCCGTGGATGGAGACGATGGCGTTGTACGAGTTGGGCGAGAGGAAACTCGAGTGGGCGGTGATGAGCTGGGTGCGCATCATCATGGCCAGGGTGCCGCCGATGCCGAATAGCACCATGACCAGTACGAGGTACTGGGTCCCCACCACTTTGTGGTCTGTGCAGAACTTCCAGTAGCGGGTCTTCCCCTGGGTCACGCCCGCCGCATACAGCTCGTCCTCATAGCTCTGATCGTGTCCGAGCATCCATCGGGCGGGGGCGTTGAACGTGCCCACTCCGAGGTTGAACCCGATGACCCACCCGACCATCGTGACGGTGACCACCATGTCGGAGCCCCAGTTGGAACCCTGCAGCAGCTGGTGCGACACGATCCATCCGATGAACCCAAGCACGATGCCGCCGATGAGACCGGTCAGGGCGTTCTGTCGCCGGTAGAGGCCACCAGCCACGTTACTGATCGGAGTGTTTTCGAGCAGGATCGGAGGCGCTTCGGCAATTGTCACGTTGGTCCCCTTTCGCTACCGCTGCCTATCAGGGTCGGACACTGTTGCCCGGAGAGGAGGGAATTGCGGGAAGTCCATTGACATCTCATGAGGAGGCCTTGACGTCTGCCGCTTCGGCGGCCTTGCCCACCGGCGCGCCGTGGCCACGCAGCCAAGCGTCGAATTTCTGCGGCGTGACCACAGACCCTGATGCATACATGAGCGAGTGATAGAGACCGCAGAGCTGGCTGCATCGCACCGTGAACCCACCCAACTTGTCCGGTGTGGCCTGGATGACGGTGACGGTGTTGGGGTTGGCATCGACCTGTACGCCGAGGGCAGCCGGCCAGAATCCATGGGTGACATCAACCGAGGTGACGTTGAACTGAACAGGACGGTTGACGGGTAAAACCAGCGATCGGCTGGCCACATTGCCCGCATCCGGGTAGGTGAACGTCCACAGCCATTGCTGGCCGGTGACGTTGACCTCGAGGGTGTCGGCATGGGTCGTCTGTTCGGCGGTGAACTCGCCCAGTCCCCACACCAAGAGGATGATCACCAGCACGGCGGAGACGCCGACCCAGAGCGCCGTCATGGGGGCGTCACCACGAAGCGACGGCCCGTCGGGCGGCGGTTCATCGCTCTTGCCGAATCCGCGGGCCTTCCAACCCAACAGGCTGTACAGGCCGACGGCGTAAACGAAGGCGGCCACCGGGGCAGCCAAAATGGTGAAGAGCACGATGGTCTGCCATACCTTCGTACCCTGGGTCGACAACATGGTCGGCAGGAGATGGTGCGGGGCGTAGATGCCGACCAGCACCCCGACAGCAGTCATCGCCAACCAGATGATGAAGATCTTCCCCCCGGCTCGGGAGAAGAACGGTTTCAGCTCCGGAAGCGGATCGGACCCGTCCTCTGCCACCTCGTGCTCCTCAGACGACATGGATGAACCCCGACATGAATCCAAAGGCCGACATCGGACCACCGAAGCTGTCAAGCCCCGTGCCGCAGGGGAACTCGCAATTCCATGCGTACGTCCCCTTGGATCCGGACACGAAGCTGAAGGTCACCGTTTCGTACTTGCCGTTGTCCGTCTGACTGTCGCCGGGCACCAACGGAAACGGCACATTCAGGAAGAATCCCGGATCAGTCCCGGGGACACCCCGCACGGTGAAGGTATGGCCCACGTTGTTGGGGTCGATGGAGTGGACCAACTTTCCGTTGACCCGGGCCACGTCGCCCACGGTGCCGCGGACGGTGGCGAAGAACGGGTTGTTGAGGGTGCCACCCGAGTCGTACTGACGGACGGTGACGGTCACCAAGGCATGCGCGGGGACCTGGAATTGGTTGGTAGGCCCGTACGCCGGCCAGGCGGGGTTACCGCTCGGATGGATCGGCTTTCCGTTGACCATTCCGGTGGAGTCCGGATAGGTGTTGAAGGCCAGGTTGACATGCTGGAGCGTCCGTCCATTGACGGTCACCGTGCCGGCCGGCGTGGCCACCAGTGTCCCGGACGGAGACCTGTAGTACTGCGAGTGGAAGAAAAGGGCCACGCCCGCCAGCGCAGCGGCGGCCATGACCACAGTCAGGATGAGGCCAACCGAACGGGGCTTACGAACCTCGGGGGCAGCAGAAGCCCCGGAAGTGGGAGATTCAGGAATTCCGGAAGCGGGGGGTTCAGAAGACGGTCCGGCCCCCCCGGGCTCTGGCGTGTCGGCCATTCGTCACTTCCCCCCGCTCTAACCGATGAAAATAACCTGAGAATCGAGGCTATTCGGATAGTAGCGACTAGTAGGGCGGTTGTCACGGACCTTTTCGAAAACCGCCCGCTGCCGTCTCCCATTTCGAACGCTACCCCTACCGGCTCCCGGTTTGGCGGGGAACTGGGGCGGGTAGGGGGTAGCAACTAATGGCGGATGGGTGCCGACTCATGCTCGGTATGACGGTATACGTCGGGCCCCAAGCGCCCTGTGTCGGGCTTCCGGGCACGACCACCCGCACCGCTCTCCTCGAACAGGAAGGAATGCTGTGAACACCCAACTTGAAATCACGCTCGTCGAGCCCGGAACGTACAAGGTTAAGGCAGTGCAGGGCCAGGTGGTGACCCTGCAAAGTATGGCTGTCGATCAGGACTACCTCGAACGGACCGGCATCGACGGGAGCGAGCTCGTCCGAGAGGTGGTCGACATTCTGTTGCAACACGAAGCTCTGGCTGCCGTCCCGGCTGAGTCGACGCTCGAGCAGCTCGTCGCCCACTACCCGTACCT
>DATAUC010000007.1:0-87677 GCA_036268485.1 Acidimicrobiales bacterium | reverse complement strand
GCTGATGCACGAGATCATCCGCATGGTCGAGGTCTTGCCGGCCCCGTTCGGACCCAGGAAGCCGAATGACTCGCCCCGGGCGATGGTGAAGTCGACGCCGTCGACGGCCACGAAGTCGCCGAACCGCTTGGTCAGCCCGTGCGCCTCCACCATTGGCCCTTCGCCGGCCCGACCACCCGTCTCAGGGCGCGACTCGCCGATGAGTTGCGACCCGGATTTGGGCGCGTCAGGGCCAGGCGAGGAGTATGACGTCATTGTCAGGTAACGATACCGTGACCACGAACGACGGACTCTCAAGGACACCAGGGGGCGCAATGGCAGGACAGAGTGGACGGGCCTTTCCGCAGGGCTTCACCTGGGGTACGGCCACCGCCGCCCATCAGATTGAGGGGGGCAACACCAACAACGACTGGTGGGCCTTCGAGCACATGCCGGGCTCGGGCTGCGCCGAATCGTCGGGCGACTGCTGCGATTCGTGGAACCGCTGGACCGAGGACGCCGACCTGGTGGCCGGCTTGGGGTTGGACAACTACCGCTTTTCGGTCGAGTGGAGCCGTATTGAGCCGGCCGAAGGGGAATTCTCCCGGGCCGCCCTCGAGCACTACCGCCAACAATGCGAGGGCCTCCGGGAACGGGGCGTCGAACCGGTGGTCACCTTCCACCACTTCACCACGCCGCGCTGGCTGAGCACCCAGGGGGGCTGGGAGAGCGGCCTGGCCGTCGAGCGCTTCGGGCGCTTCTGCACGGTGGTGGCCGAGGCGCTGGGCGACGTCATGTCCCGGGCCTGCACGATCAACGAGCCGAACATCGTGGCCACCATGGGCTGGCACGCCGGCTTCTTCCCGCCCGGCAAAACCAACAAGTCGCTGTCCCGCAGGGTGGCCGCCAACCTGGTGGACGGCCACCGGGTGGCCGTGGATGCCATTAGAGCCGCCGCCCCCGGCGTGCCCGTCGGGCTCACCCTCTCCATGACCGACTACCAGTTGGCCGAAGGCGGGGAGAATCAGTTGGAGAGCATCCGCCACCATTCCGAGGACGTCTTCCTCGACGGGACTGAGGGCGACGACTTCCTGGGCGTGCAGGTCTACAGCCGGATGGTGATCGGCCCCAAGGGATGGAGCGGCCCCGAACCCGGCGTGCCCGTCCTCCCGATGGGATACGAGTTCTACCCGGCCTCCCTGGCCAACTGCCTGCGGCGGGCCTGGGACTACACCGGTGGAGCGCTCCCGCTGCTGGTCACCGAGAACGGCATCGGCACCACTGACGACGAGCAGCGCGTCGACTACGTGCGCCAGGCACTCGACGGTGTCCTCGATGTCATCGACGAGGGCATCGACGTGCGGGGCTACACCTACTGGTCGCTGCTCGACAATTTCGAGTGGGCGCTGGGCTACCGGCCCCGCTTCGGCCTCGTCGAAGTGGACCGGACGTCGTTTGCCCGTACGGCTAAGCCGAGCGCGGCGTGGCTGGCCTCGGTGGCGGCGGCCAACGCCCTGCCCGACTGACCCCCGCTAGACGGAGGCCAATTCCGTAGTGGCGATGATGGCGTCCACGATTTGCCCGATGAGCTCATCGGGCAGGTCATGCCCCATTCCGGGGATGGTGAGGAGCTTGGCTCCGGGCACGGCGGCGGCCGTGGCTTCGCCCCCACTCGGCTGCACCAGTGGATCGGCTTCACCGTGAATCACCAGGAAGGGAATTGTGACCCCGTGCAACCCTTCGGTGCGGTCGACCGCACTCAGGATGGAGGCCAGCTGTCGGGCCGTACCTTCGGGGAAGTAGCCGCGGTCGTAGGACTCGGCGGCCCGGGCGGCCACGACGTCGTCTCCAGCGGGATACCCCGGCGAACCGATGATCTTCGCACCCTCCACGCTCCCGGCAATCGCCTCGTCACGGTTGGTGGCGATGGGTCGCAACAGCGCGCTCAGCGCTTCACCGGTCGGCTGACCCACGCTGCGGTCGCCCGTGGTCGACATGACCGATGTGGCCGTGATGAACACGTCGGGATGGTGGATGACCATGGCTTGGACGATCATCCCGCCCATGGACGCGCCCGCCACGTGGGCCTTGGCAATGCCGAGGTGGCGCAGCAGGGCGACACCGTCATCGGCCATGTCCTCAATTGTGTAGGGAGCCGAAGTGAAGTCGCCGCCAAAGAGGCCGACCACGTCGGGCAGGCCCTCGAGCTTGGTCGACAGGCCGACGTCACGGTTGTCGTAGGAGATGACGTAGAGGCCGTGCTTGGTGAGCTGGTTGATGAATGCTTCGGGCCAGACAATGAGCTGAGCGCCGAGCCCCATGACCAGCAGGAGCGCCGGATCGGCCGGGTCGCCGCTGACCTCGTACGCGATGTCGATTCCGTTGACGTGAGCGGTAGGCACAAGCATCCCCTTGAGTCGAAGTGATGAGTCGGGGGATTTCCTATCAGGCCAGGGCTCGCTCCGTCCGGACACGGGCCAGGCGGGGCCCGATTTTCAGTCCGACCAGGATTGTTTCCAGGGCACCGACCACCACGATGAGCAGTGGGAAGGCCACCACGTCGGTGGTCCAGTGGTCGACTGTCAGCAGCAGGAGGCCCGAGTTGGCCACGGCCCCGGCGTAGGACGTCACCGTCTCGCTGGCCGGGTTGGTCCAGCTCTTCATCAGGGTGGGGATCCCAGCCAGGAAGTCCGCCGCCATGGCGGCCACGATGGCCACCACGCCGTTCTGGGTGACCAACCAGGCGGCAGTACCGGCCAACGACATGGCGCCGCAGACGTAGTCGAGCCGCCGGATCTTCCATACCGCGGCCGGATTGTGGAACGAGGCCACGAAGACCAGGAGGGGCATGAAGCCGATCACGAAGGTGGTCAGGGCCCGCACACCCACGCCGGCCCGCAGCTCGACGGCCGTAGCCAACAACGGCGCTACCGCCCACAGTAACCAAGTGACCCGATTGGGTTGGGTCGTTCCTCGCAACGTGTCGCGCAGGTAGACGCTGGTGCCACCAACGCCGAGCGCGGCCCCCACATAGACGAAATCGACGCTGATCACCGCCGGACAGTCTGGCCGTCCCGCGCTGCACGGCGCGCCATCCATTGCGAGCTGGGCGACGTATATCTACGAAGGACACCCAGTAGCTTCCTCCGCCGGGAGGGGCGAGCCGAAGGTAGGTAAGCAGTGACGCACCAACTGAGTGGACCGGTCGTCGGTGGCTGAACTCTTCTTCATCGCCTTTCTCGGGGGGCTCATCACCGGTTTCTCTCCCTGCATCGTGCCCGTGCTCCCGGTCATCGTTGCCGGCGGCTCGGCCGGCACCAGTAAGCGCCGACCGTTCCTGATCATTGCCGGGTTGGTGATCAGCTTCAGCCTCGCCGAGCTCCTAGGCGTAACCGTGCTGAGCGCGCTCGGGCTTCCCTTGGACTTCCTCAAGTGGTTGGGGATCGGTCTGCTCTTTGTGCTGGCCGCCGGTCTCCTCATCCCCATCATCGGCGAGTGGATTGAGAAGCCGTTCGCTCGCCTCGGTTCGTCCCGTTATGCCGACTCACGTGGAGGATTCGCCCTCGGATTGAGCCTCGGCCTGGTCTTTGTACCCTGTGCCGGTCCAGTGTTGGCCGCCATTTCGACGGCGGCCGCCAATCATCGGGTGAACGCCTCGTCCTTCTTCGTCACCATTTTTTATGCCGTCGGTGCAGCGATTCCTCTGCTTATCTTCGCCATCATCGCGCAGCGGGCCACCGGCTGGAAGCAGGTGCGCAATCACCTGCCTGCCGTGCGACGGGCGGCCGGTGCCGTGTTGGCCCTCACCACGCTGGCCATCGCGGTGGGACTATTCGATCCTCTGCAACGAGATGTCCCGGGCTATACGTCAGCACTGCAGGATCGAATCGAAAGCAACTCCGCTATCTCCAAGCAACTTCAGCATCTCAGCGGCGAAAAAGCCAACAAGTTCGCCAAGAAGCAAGCGGCCGCGCCGAAGGAAGCAAACCTGCCCAACCTGGGCAAGGCTCCCAACTTCACCGGCATCCTCAGCTGGTTCAACACGCCGGGGAACAAGCCACTGACCCTGACCCAGCTGGAGGGCAAGATCGTCCTCATCGACTTCTGGACCTATTCCTGCATCAACTGCCAGCGCGCCTTGCCCCATGTTGAAGGTTGGTACAAGGACTACAAAAAGGACGGCCTGGTCGTGGTCGGGGTCAGCACCCCGGAATTCGCTTTCGAACACGTGGTCTCCAACGTGATGAGCGCGGCCGGGAATTTGGGCATCAAATACCCGGTAGCCATCGACAACGATTACGGCACCTGGAACGCTTACAACAACGAGTACTGGCCGGCCGAATACCTCATCGACCAGACCGGAGAGGTGCGCGCCTACGACTTCGGCGAAGGCAACTACGCGAAGATGGAGAGCAACATCCGGGACCTGCTGGCCGCTGACGGGACAACCACCTTGCCGCCGCGCACCGACGTAGCCAACAAGACGCCGACCAACCCGATCACGCAGGAGAGTTATCTCGGCTACAGCGAGTCGCAGTACAGCACGAGCACGCCGCCGCTCGTCCACAACAAGGCGACCGACTACCACGCCCCCTCCAGCGTTGCGTTGGACAACTACGCGCTCAACGGGAACTGGACGGTGCACAGTCAAGAAGCCACGGCGGGCAGCAACGCCTCGTTGACCCTCCACTTCACGGCCGATGACGTCTATCTGGTGCTGGGCGGTACGGGGACCGTCGACGTGTCCTACAACGGGAAGCACCTGTCCACGGTCGACGTCAGCGGGGTGCCCCGCCTTTACACCCTGTTCTCGGAAAAGCAGCTGGAGAGCGGACTGCTCACCTTGAGCTTCTCGCCCGGCGTGGCCGCCTACGACTTCACGTTCGGCTAGCGACTACGTCGTGGCGGGGAGGGCAATGCCCGCGTCAGCCTCAGTGCGCTGAGCAACGCGGAAGGGGCCACCGAGGACCCAGCGCAACGGCGAGCGCTTGATCAGCGCCACGAAGGGCAGGGCGCAGGCAAGCGTGCCGACGTAGAGGACGATGACCACGGCCGGCCACGGCATATGGTCCCGCCATCCCAATCCCTCCAGCCAGGCTCGAATCATGTTGATGAAGAGCACGTGGCTGAGATAGACGCCGCCGCTCAACTCGGCCAGGAACGTGATGGGCCAGCGCCGGCGTGCTCCGGTCTGGGGAAAGAGGCGACGCTGTTGCCACGACCAGCTCAGGCTGAGGATGCCGGCAATGGCGGCAAACGACCAGACGAACGCAATGGGCTGATAGATGTCCGAAGCTGATCCGGTCGAGGCCCCGGACCAGATGGCGACGTAGTACCAGAGCACGGTCACCCCGCCCAGGGCACCGCTGACCCAGAGAATCTGGCGGTGCTGGCGCTCGAGAAAGGCGAGCACCCGGTCGAGATGGAACGCCATGAGCGCCCCGGCCACGAAGAACTCCTGGTAGCTCAAGATGTCACGCGACCAGGGCACCCAGTGGTTCATCCAGTTCATGGCGTGGGTCACCGGTCCCAGGTGGGAGTGATAGTGCAGGACGATGCCCAAGAAGGCGGCGAAGGCCAGGCTGACAGCCATGACCGCGACGTGGTGCCTGGTCGAACGCAGCAGCCTGAGTAGGAGCGGCACCACCAGGTACAGCTGGAAGAGCACCACCACGACGTAGAGCTGGTAGTAGCCAAGCCACAGGTCCGACCACAGGTAGGAGCCGAAATGGCTCCAGGTGCCGCCCGGACGCAGGATGGTGAAGACGACGTATATCAGTGTCCAGGCCAGATAGGGGACGCCCATCTGCAGGTACCGGCGCTTCCAAAAACTCCACAGACGGCGCGGGCGGGTGATCTGGGCGTAACAGACGACCAGGGCGGACAGGAAGAAGAAGGCGTCCCGGGTGAAGTGCAGAACGGTGATGAACGCCGTGCCGGGAACGTTGTTGGCCATGCCGGTCCAGAGGAACGAGTGCTGGCCGACAACGCAGGCGAAGGCCACCACCCGGAAGAACCCCAGGATGTCGAGGTAGCCCCCCCTCCGAGTTCGGACAACCAGATCGCCCGAGAGCGAGGCGACGTCTGTCTCGGGGCGGAGGGTGCTCATCTGAAGGGTGATCTTGCTGGAGGCGGCTGTACGCCGACCCAGAACGATCTGGGAAGTCTATGAGAGCGTGGACCACTCCCCGGGGCCAGCCCAGACTCAGTTGATGTGGCGCTGGCGGCCGACCCAGAACGGCGCCCGTAGTTCCCGCTTGAGGATCTTGCCCGAGGGATTGCGGGGCAGGACATCGGTGCTGTCCACCGAGGTGGGGCACTTGTAGCGGGCCAGGCTGCTCCGGCAATGCTCAATGAGTGCCGCCTGGTCCAGCGTGGCGCCGGGCGCTAGGACCACGATGGCCTTGACCGTCTCGCCCCAGCGTTCGTCGGGCACCCCGATGACGGCGGCATCGACCACGGAATCGTGGGAGAGCAGTACGTTCTCGATTTCGGCCGGGTAGATGTTTTCGCCACCACTGACGATCATGTCTTTCATACGATCGTGCAGGTACAGGTAGCCCTCCTCATCGAAGTAGCCGGCGTCACCGGTGCGCAGCCAGCCCTCGGCGTTGACCGTGGCCGCCGTTTCTTCCGGCTTCCCCCAGTAGCCCGCCATGTTGTAGGCCGAACGGGTCCAGACCTCACCGACATCGCCCAGAACCGCGTCCTGGCCCGAATCAGGGTCGACGACGCGGATCTCCACGCCGGGGTTGGGCCGCCCGGCCGAACGGAGCAGGCCGCGGCGGGGGCCGTCGGGATCGTGGTCGTCCGCCCGCAACGCCGAGATGGCTCCCGTGGTCTCGGTCATGCCGTAGACCTGGTTGAACCCACACCCGAAGGCCGCCATGCAACGCACCAACACGTCTTCTGAGATGGGCGAGGCTCCGTAGTAGATGTGACGCAGGCTGGTGAGGTCGGTGGTGGCCAACGTGGGCGTGGCCAGCAGGAACATCAGCACGGCGGGGACGATGAACATCTCGGTGATGCGCTCGCCTTCGATCAGCGACAGCAGCTCAGCCGGATCGACATCGCGCAGGATGACCGATCGCCCGCCCCGCGACATGGCGCACAGAGCCCAGCCCGATCCCCCGATGTGAAAGAGCGGCATGGCCACCAGGCTCACCGTGCTCTCGTCGATGGTGAACGTATGGCCGGCCTCGGAGATCGCCGTGGAGAGGTTGGCGTTGGTCAACATCACGCCCTTGGGCAGCCCGGTCGTGCCCGACGTGTAGAGCTGCATGCTGACTTCGTCCGCAGCACCGACGTATCCGGGATCGGTGGCGGCGCATCCTTCACGCCACTGTTCGTAGGGAATGGCGCGCGGATCGGGACACGAGGCCGCATCGGTGCCATCGCCGATCACAACGATGCGGCGTACGGCCGGGAGCGCAGTGTTCATCTCGGGCAGCGCTGAGAGGTAGTCCGTGTGCACAAAGAGGAGCGGGGCCGCAGAGTCATTGATGATGGCGCCCATTTCCGACGGCGCCAATCGCCAGTTCACCGCCACATTGACGGCCCCCAGCAACGCGCCACCGAACAGCACGTCGAAATACGCGATGCCGTTGCGATCCAGAAAGGCCACCCGGTCACCGACGTCGATGCCATCGCGCCGACAGGCTTGCGCCACCTGGCACGCCCGGGCGTACTCCTCGGCCCAGGATCGGCGTTCATTTCCCGCCACCAACATGTCGGCGTCCCCGCGGCCCTGTCCGAGCCGGCGAATGAGCCCGGCCACGGTGAAATCGGCGTTTGAGGTGGGAATTGTCGGGCTCGGGGCCATGGTCCATTACTCCTCGGAGGTGGGGTTTCGGGCTCGTGTTCGGACCAGGACCCTACGCAGGTGGGTCCACTAGCTGCTGAAACGAGGGCAAAACTCCAGCTCACACCGTATAAAGCGGTCCCCGTTGTCGTGTTCGTGCTTTAGTCAAATCCGACCCAATCAGGGGTTCTCTATTCAGGCAAATAGGTGGCACATCGGCTCTGGTTTGTGAAATCGATCACAATACCGAGTCATAAATACCCAGGTCAGACCCGTATATCGGCAAAAGACGGTTGAACGAGCACCCTCCTGGTAATGTCCCATCCGCAAAACCGAATCGACGTTTCTGGTAGATAGCGCAGCGGAATTACCAGCTGCTTCCAGAAAATGGCCGGCATCGAACCCACCACAGACCTGTCGGGGTCTCGGCATGCCCGAACGTCGGGCAGCCCTGAGAACGACGAAGCGAGGACCAACCGAGGACAACCCCCGGGCCTTCACACAACCGGCCGCACACCCTGCGGCGATATGCCAGAACGGACGATGCCTTCCCGCTCTCCGTTCGGGGCGCGTATGCAATGGCCGGAGCCCGCCCACACCGAGCAGAGCCTGGCGCTTCAACGCGCCCGACGAAGGGAGGTGCCGTGCGGATCCGCATTGCACTATCGACGGCAATGGCCGTCAGTGGTTTCACCGTAGGAATTTTGACCTTAACGAACAACCCGACGGCCGCCTTGGCCCAGGGCAAGACGCAGCACCAGTCACACAAGACACACGTCACCCGCCTGTCTCAGACAGCGCTGGCTTCGTTTGCCTCACCAGTGGCACTGACCATCAGCAACCCCATACCGGCACCGGCCGTCACTCCAGTAACCACGCCGGTCACGACGCCGCCCCCGGCACCGACCCCCGTGATCACCGTGGCCGCACCAACGGCGGCACCGTCGCTCTCGGACGCCACCAGTGTGGACACCGCCGATTGGCAGTGCATCCGCATTCACGAGTCCGGCGATCAGTACAACAACCCGTCGGCCCCATCAGGTGCGTACGGGATCCTTGTCAGCACCTGGCACGACTTCGGCTACAGCGGTTGGCCGTACCAGGCGGCCCCTGCCGTACAGGACCAGCTGGCCCTGCGCCTGTACTCCATGTACGGCTTCCACCCCTGGAGCTCACGCTACGCCTGCGGCCTGTAGGAGCAGCCTTATCCCCCGCTGAATATGGCAGTTACCTGAGCCATATCGAAGTAGTCCCGCCATGCGGTGATCTTCCCGTCCACGACGTGGAAGGCACCCATGACGGGTAGCGGTGCCGTTTTCCCCTTCATGGTGAAGCGATCGGTTCGTTCGGTGAGCACCGTCGAACCATCGCTCGCCAGATGGTGGATCTCGAACTCCAGTTCCTCGCACATGCCGATGAACATGTTGAGTACGGCCATGGTGGCATGGATGCCTTCAGCAGGATCCATGGGGATGTTGTGGTACACCACGTCTTCGGAGAAGAAGGGGCGCAGCGCTTCGGCATCGCGTTGACTGGCCGCGCTGCAAAAGTCCCGCACCACTTGCTCGGCACTCGGCATGATCGTCCTCCGGTTCGGTGACTGAGCCAACGACTCGTCGGCTCGCCCCACGCTACCGATGGATCCGGCACAATGGCGACGTGAGCGAATCGACTTCGGAGCCACGGCGGGTCGCCATGTTGGCCCCCATGCGCCCTGAACTGAAGGCCATTGTCCGGGCCGGAGCGCTTTCCAAATTGCCCGAGGGCGGACCGTTCTCGCACGGCGGAGACATAGGCGGCTGGACGGTGTCAGCCGGTCTCATCGGTATCCGTCCGTCCTTGGCTGGGCCGGCCACCGAGCGCATGCTGGCCCACGGCGCCTTCGACCATGTCATGGTGGTGGGTATCGCCGGCGGCTTGGACCCCGAACTCGCGATCGGCTCATTGCTCGTGCCCAGCCAGGTGAAGCTGTACCCCGACGGTGCCGTCTACCAGTCCCATCCTCTGGCCGGTCGTACGGCCACCGGCGCGCTCATGACCACCGACGGGCTGTTCTCCGACGACGCCGTGTGGGGACCAATCCTCCAAGGGGGCTTTGGCGCGGTCGACATGGAAGCCGCCGCCGTGGCCGAAATCTGCGAGCGGGCCGGCATAGCCTGGTCGGTCTACCGCGGCATCAGCGACAGGCCCGATGAGCACATCGTCGATCAGGCCGTGTTCGAACTGAGCAAGCCGGACGGCTCGGCCAACGTGGCGGCGGTGGCCAAGTACCTAGCCCGTGATCCACGACGGGCCAAGGCGTTGGCGCACCTGAATCGCTGCATGGAACTGGCGGCCAACGTGGCGGCCGAAGCGGCATTCGCCGATCTGGCGCGGACCTGACTGGCTTCTTCTCGGCAGCCGCTTCCGTCGGCCGCGGGGCGGTGGTGGTCGGTACACTCACACCCGGGCAACGGACGCACGTTCAGGAAGTGGTGATCGACTCCATGCGCGTTGGACCAGCCACATTGGGGCCGTACCAGAGGGCGGTCGCGGGTGCCGGAGCGGCACTGGCGGGCCAGGGTGTCCTGACTCTGATTCTGGTGCCGTGGCGCCACCATCTCAATGTGGCCACACCGGCCCTGGTCTTCGTGGTGCCGGTCATTCTCGGCGTCGCCATCGGCGGGTTCGGTCCAGGCGTAGTGGCGGCCGCGAGCGGCTTCATCCTCTTCGACCTGTTCTTCCTTCCGCCCTACGGCGTGTTCACGGTGCGCGACGCCCAGAACTGGGTCACCCTCGTCGTCTACGTGGTGGTGGTGCTGGTGGTGGCCCGCATCGTGACCAACCAGCAGGCGGCGCGCGAAGAGGCCCGGCGCCGCGAGGATGACGCCAACCGGCTCTTCGAGCTCTCCCAGGCACTGATCGGCGACTTGTCACTGACCCAGATGCTCGACCGTGTGGTGGCCATCGTGCAGAGCGCGTTCCAGCCCGACTGGACCGCCCTGCTGCTGCCGTCGGGCGCCGGGGAGGAATCCGAGCTGCTGGTGGCGGCCCGGGCGGGTCGCCCGTTGGACGGCACCGACCTGGCCACCCTGACGCTCGGTGGCCACACCAACTCGTTGGGCTTGACGGTCGGGCATGAAGCCAGCCGGGTGACCTTGGCCCTGGTGGCCAGCAACCGACCGGTGGGCATGCTGGTCCTGCACCAGGTGGAGTTCGAACGCCAGGACCGGGCCCTGCTGGCCACGTTCGCCAACCAGGCCGCGTTGGCCATCGAACGGGCGCAACTGCAAGAACAGGCGCTGCGCAGCCGGCTGCTCGAGGAAATCGACCGCTGGCGCAGCGCCATGATGGGCGCCGTGTCCCATGACCTGCGCACGCCACTGTCCTCGGTCAAGACGGCGGTCTCCAGCTTGCGCCAGGACGGCGCCGCCATGACCAACGAAGATCGGGCCGAATTGCTCGCACTCATTGAGACCCAATCGGATCGCCTGGCCCGACTGGTGACCAACTTGCTGGACATGACCCGCATCGATTCGGGCGCCTTGGACCTGCGGCCGGCTCCGGTGCCCTTCGATGAGCTTGCCGCCGATGCGATGCACGCGGTGGATGGGCTGCTGGCCACCGATCAGGTGACGATCATCAGCCCGCCTGGATTGCCACTCCTCACTATTGATCTCGTCCTCATTACCCAGGTCGTGGCCAACCTGCTCGAAAATGCCAGCCGGTTCTCACCTCCGGGCTCGGCCATCGTGGTGAAAGCAAAGGAGGCCGTTGGCGGCCTGGTCGAGATCTCGGTCGGCGATCAGGGCCCGGGCATAGACGCCGGCCAGCGGGAACAGGTCTTCGAAATGTTCAGCCAGCACGGTGGCGGCGGAAGAGCGGGACTCGGGTTGGCCATCGCCAAGGCATTCGTCGAAGCGCACGGTGGCACCATCTGGGTGGACCCCAATGTCAGTGCCGGGACCCGCCTCGTCTTCACCGTTCCCGGCGCACTGACCGAAGCGCTCCCGGTCTGATAGCAGTGACCCCATGACCAAGGTGCTCGTCGTCGACGACGATCCGGCGTTGGTGACGGCCCTGCGCATCGGCCTGACGGCCCGGGGCGACGATGTCGTCACAGCCCGCACGGGCGGCGAGGCCATCACCCAGGTGGCGCTGGTCCATCCCGACCTGGTGATTCTGGATCTGGGCCTGCCCGACATGGACGGGCTCGAGGTGTGCCGACGTATCCGGTCCTTCTCGGAGGTGCCGGTGGTCGTCCTCTCCGCCTACGGCGACGAACACCGCAAGGTCGAGGCGCTCGACGGAGGAGCCGACGACTTCATCACCAAACCGTTCGGCATGGCCGAACTGGAGGCCCGTCTACGCGTGGCATTGCGTCACGCCGGGTCGGGCTCGGGTGAAAACGGCCCGGCCGTGGTGGCGGTGGGAGACCTCAGCGTCGACATGGTGCACCACATGGCGACCTGGCACGGCGATGACATGACCCTGACCAGCCGCGAGTTCGATCTGTTGGCCTATCTGGCCCGCCACGCCGGCAAGGTGAACACCCATCACATGATCCTCAAGGACGTGTGGGGTCCGGGCTACGGCACCGAGTCCAACTACGTCCGCGTCTACGCCCACCGGCTGCGCAAGAAACTCGGTGACGACAAGGGCGAAATCCTGCGCACCATCCCCGGCATCGGCTACCAATTGGCGCTCGAACCCCGGGGCGAGTGAGAGTCGCATCTCATCGGGTGGTCGTCATGGACTGCCTAGTGTGAGATCAACGCAGTACGAACAAGGGGGCGGCTCATGGCCATCACGTTGGAAGGATGCCGGGTACTCGTCACCGGCGCGTCCTCGGGCATCGGTGCCGGTCTGGCTGAGGAACTGGCCGCCCAAGGGGCCATCGTCGGCATCTGCGCCCGCCGAGAAGACCGCCTGGCCGCCGTGCTGGCCAACTGCCAGGTCCATTCTCCGCTGAGCCGCATGTGGGTGGTCGACCTGGCCGACAACGACGCCGTCGACCAGCTGGCCCGTGACGCGCTGGCCGAATTGGGTGGCATCGACCTGCTGGTGAACAACGCCGGCATCCCCAAGCGACGCCATGTGACGGCACTGACTATCGACACCATCACGGCCCTCATGCACATCAACTATCTCTCGCCCATGCGCTTGACCATGGCGTTGCTGCCCCAGATGCTGGAACGGGGATCGGGCACGGTAGTCAACGTCTCATCCATCGCGGCCACCCTGAGCGCTCCGGGCGAGTCGGCCTACGACGCATCCAAGGCGGCACTCACCGCCTTCTCCGAAGCCATGGCCGTCGACCTGTGGGAAACGGGGATCCGGGTCATGGTGGTCTACCCGGGCGTGATCGATACTGATCTCTTCAGCCTGCCCGACAACGACATCCCCGACTTGCCCATTCCAGCCGAACCGGTCTCAGTGGCGGTCGACGCCATCCTGCAAGGGCTGGCCAGCGACGCGGCCCAGGTCTACGTGCCGGAGTATTTCGCCGGCATCGCCGCTGACAAGGCCCAGGATGTCGGCAAATTCCTGGCCGGCACGGCGGCCTACCTGCGCCAGAAGGCCAGCACCTGACAGAGCGGTCGGCGATACAGTCGGCACACCCGTTCTTCGGTTGAGTGAAGGAAAGAGGCCCTGGTGAAAGTTGAACCCGATGCAGCCGGCATGAACGAAGGCCGCCTGGAGCGGATCACCGAGCATTTCGACGGGCAGTTCGTCGCCCCGGGCAAGATCGCCGGCTGCCAGATCACCGTGGTGCGCGGTGGCCACGTGGCCTATCACCGCGCCCTGGGCTTGATGGACCGCGAGCGCGAACGCCCCATGCGCGACGACGCCATCTTCCGCATCTATTCGATGACCAAGCCCATCGCTTCCCTGGCGCTGATGCAGCTCTATGAGCGCGGCATGTTCCAGTTGACCGACCCGGTGTCGCGCTACATCCCCGAGTGGCGCACCCAGCAGGTCGGCCAGATCCAGCCCGACGGGTCGATAACCCTGGTCAAGCCCGAACGGCCCATGAACGTGCGCGACGTCCTCATGCACACCACGGGTCTGGCCGGGGGGCTCATGCCCGGCAACCCCATCGACGACGCCTTCGCCCAAGCCCGGGCGGCGGCCCACCGTGGCATGACCCTCGAAGGCGTGACGTCGCTCCTGGCCGAGCACCCGCTCAAGTTCCATCCGGGCACCCAGTGGAACTACGGCCTTTCCACCGACATCGTGGGACGGCTGGTCGAGATCTTCTCGGGCCAACGTTTCGACGACTACCTGCAGCAGGAGATCTTTGAGCCGCTCGGCATGGTCGACACCGGATTCTTCGTGCCCGAAGCGTCGGCTGACCGTTTGGCCGCCCTGTACCAGTACCGCCCGGCCAACACGCCCCTGCTGCTCGATGATCCGACGACCAGCCGCTCCTTGCGGCCCCGCTCGTACCTCTCCGGGGCGAGTGGGCTCATGTCCACCACCCATGACTACGTGGCCTTCTGCCAGATGCTGGTCAATGGCGGCACGCTGAACGGGCGTCGCGTCATAGGCCGCAAGACGCTGGAGCTGATGACCAAGAACCACCTGCCGGGCGGGGCCACGCTCATGGAAATGGCCGTAGGCGGCTTCGGCGAAGCCGGCTTCGAGGGTGTCGGCTTCGGGTTGGGCTTTGCCGTCGGCCTCGGACCGGCGGCGACAGCCATGGCCGGATCGGCCGGCGACTTCTACTGGGGCGGTGCGGCCAGCACGGCCTTCTGGGTCGATCCGGTGGAGGATTTCTTCGCCGTCTTCATGACTCAGCTCCTGCCCTCCATGGCCTACCCCTTCCGGGCCCAGCTGCGGGCGTTGGTGTACCAAGCACTCGATGACTGACCGGCAATCCAACCCGCGGCCGGTCGGACCGGCCGACGCCACCGCGGTGCCGCGCTTCGCCGGGTTCGCCACGTTCGCCCGCCTGCCCCGCAGCGACCAGGTCCCCCGTTGGGACATCGCCGTGGTGGGCGTCCCCTTCGACGGCGGCACCACCTACCGACCGGGAGCCCGCTTCGGTCCCAGTGCCGTCCGCCAGGGCTCCCGGTTGCTGCGCCCGTACCACCCCGAACTGGAGACCCTCCCCTTCGAGCGCGGCCAGGTGGTCGATGCGGGGGATCTGAGCTGTTCTCCGTTCGACATTGAGGCAGCCGTTTCGCAAATCGAAGCAGGAGCGGACGCACTTCTGGCCGACGGCGGACGGTTGGTGGCGGTGGGTGGAGACCACACCATCGCCCTCCCCCTCCTGCGGGCCACGGCCAAGCGCCACGGCCCGCTGGCCCTGGTCCACTTCGACGCCCATCTCGATACCTGGGACACCTACTTCGGGCAACGTTTCACCCACGGCACGCCGTTCCGGCGGGCCTGGGAAGAGGGGCTGCTGTTGCGGGATCGCAGTGCGCACGTCGGGCTGCGCGGCCCGCTCTATTCGAGTGACGACCTGTCCGACGACGCCGGCATGGGCTTTCTCCAGATCACCACCAGCGAGGTGGCTGATCACGGGGCTGCTGCTGCCGTAGCCCGCCTGATCGAACGCGTGGGGGACGCCCCGGTCTACATCTCGGTGGACATCGATGTGCTGGACCCGGCCCACGCGCCGGGCACCGGCACACCTGAAGCCGGGGGGCTGACCAGCCGCGAATTGCTGGCCATGCTGCGAGGCCTCGATGCGGTGTCGATCGTCGGGGGCGACGTGGTGGAGGTGGCTCCGGCCTACGACCACGCCGAGATCACCGCCATCGCGGCGGCCCACGTGACCTACGACCTGGTCACCCTGCTGTCGCGGACCCTGGCGGTCTGACCCGCAACTCCTTCCACGACGCGCTGTCGCACAGGTGGCCCAGGAACTCGATGATGGTGTGGGCCGCCAGATAGGACGTCACGCCGGTACCGACATCGAGCTGGGGATTGACCTCGACCAGGTCGAACCCCACAATGCGCGCTCGCTTGGTCAGGGCGATCAGCGTGTCGCGGAGTTGGGCGTAGAGCATGCCGTTGGGTTCGGCCGAGACGCAGCCGGGGACGAGGGAGAGGTCGAGCACGTCCATATCGAGGCTGATGTAACAGTTGGCACCCTTGGGCACCATGAGGGCAACCTCGTCGGGGCCCCGCTGATCGAATTCGCTCATGGTCACGACCTGGTTGCCGTCGCCGAGGGTGTCCCGCCACATCAACTCGGTGCTGCGCAGACTGCGGATACCCACCTGGATCAGGCCGAGCACATGGGGCATGTGCGCAATGTGGCGAAAGGCGTGGGCGTTGGTCATCGACGCCCCGTGCACGAACGGCATGTAGTCCAGGTGGGCGTCGAAATGGATGACGTAGAGCGGCTCGGTGAAGGCGCGCACCACCGGGAACGAGATGGCGTGATCACCACCCAGCACGATCGGGGTGCCACCGCGGGAGAGCGCCCGGGCCGTCAGCTCGGTGATGTTGTCGAACGTGCCGACCACGTTGGTCGGGATGATGTCGGCATCGCCCAGGTCGACGATGCGGCGCTGCTCCATTTCACGGGCCAGGTAGCGCTTGCCGTCGGAGGGATCGAAGTAGCCCGGCTCGCCGGTGATGAAGCGCAGCGAGTGCTCGCGGATCGAGCGCGGGCCGAAACGCGATCCCGGCATGAAGGGCGAACCTTCGTCGGTCGGAGCGCCCAGTATGACGAGGTCGGCGTCGACGGCGTCGTCGGGACCCAGGACCGGCGAGCGGAGAAACGAGGGGATGCCCACGAAAGGCATGTCCACCCGACCGTGTGTATGTCCCATCATCCGACTCTACGAAACGAACGGAGCCACCGGACCGAATTGGGCCCGATGTAACAGTGCATTCACGGAGCCGAAATCCGCCGCGAATGATCGGTCAATAGGTTGGGAGGCCAAGGAGGGATGTCGTCGCATGGGGCAGGGGTCAACTTGAAACGAGATCTTCTCGTTGGCGTGGCCCAATGGCTGGCCACGCCGGGCGACCCCGCGCACAATCTCAATGTGGCCCGCAGCCTGATCGAGCAGGCGGCCGCCAAGGATGTGGAGCTTCTGGTCCTCCCCGAGCTGTGGTCGTGCGGCTACGACCCTGACACCCTGGCCACCGACGCCCGCCAGGCGGCGGAACCACTGCACGGGCCCCGCACCGAGAGTCTGTCCAAGGCCGCTCGGGCCGGGAATCTGTGGCTGGTGGCGGGCAGCGTCCCCGAGTTGGGCGATGACGGCAATCTCTACAACACGGCCATCGTCTTCAATCCGGCCGGCGAGGTGGTGGCCTGGCATCGCAAGGCACACCTCTACTGTCCCACCTCCGAGCAGAACGTCTTCACCCCGGGCGACCGCCTGACCACCTTTGACGATCCTTCGCTCGGCACCATTGGTGTGGTGATCTGCTTCGACGGCGATTTTCCCGAGGTGGCCCGCACGCTGGCTCTGCGGGGGGCCCGCCTCGTCGTCGCTCCCTCGGCCTATGAGGTGGAGGGAGCTGACGCCTGGGACATCCTCTACCCGGCCATCGCCCTGACCAACAGCCAGTGGTGGGTGCAGGCCAACCAGTGCGGCGCCCACGGGACATCGACCCTGCTGGGGGCCAGCCGGATATTGGCGCCCACCGGCACGGTGGTGGCCGAAGCCAGCCGGGCCCTGCCCGGGTGCACCAACCCACCCGAGCTGCTCATCCACCGGGTCGACCTTCACCTGGCTCATCAACACGATGGCATCGGCGCACTCCTCGAAGAGGACAGGCGACCCGAGCTCTATTTCACAGAGGCGGTCGCTCCCGAGCGCAGGTAGGCCACCCAGCCGCCGTAGTCGGTGATGTCGAGCGCGCCGTCCAGGGCGAAGGGTTCGCACAGGAAGCCGCTGACCGAACTGCCGTCCTGGAGGGCCACGGTGCCGATCGCCATGGGCGCCGGGACATGGGCCACGAAGTCACCGAAGCCGGCCGGCGAGAGCTCCCACACTTCGAGGGTGATGGATGCTCCACCGTCGGCCACCCGGACCAAGCCCGGCTTGGGCGGCACGGTGTCGAGCGCGTACAGCCGGTAGGAAGGTGCCGTGCTGGTCACGCGCACCAAGCGGGCGCCCCGGTCCGAGAGTTGGTGATGCAGTGGCTGGCCCGCCAGGTGGGCGCCCACGACGGCAATGGACAGCGCGGGCGGTGACAGCTGAGGCAATCGGGCCGGCCCGCTGCCCTCGACCAACCGGGCCACGTCGGCCTGCACGCGATCACTGAAGGCCGGACCGATGCAGCTGACACCGAAGGGCAGGCCGGCGGCCCGGCCGGCCGGCACCGCCACCGCGCACTGATCCAGCAGGTTGAGGAAGGTGGTGAACTGGCCGAGCCTGGTATTGACCCCGATGGGATCGGCCGCCACCTCTTCCAGTGTCGGATGCCCCGTGGTCGTCGGCAGCACCAGGCTGTCGGCCCCGACGCGCTGCCACTCGGCCTCGACCAGAGCGCGGGCGGCGACCAACCGGTCGAGGTCGGCGGCAAAGTCGGCCGCTGACACCGACGCCGCCGCGCCGATGATGGCGCCCACGGTGGGATCGGCCTCACCGGGGTGGGCGTCGATCCAGCGACCCACGGCGTGATAACGCTCGGCCACAAAGGCGCCCTGGTAGAGCAGTCGGCCCGCGGCCAGGAAGGGCTCGAGATCGATCTCGACCAGCTGGCAGCCCTGCGCTTCCAGTTGCGCCAACGCCTCCTGGTAGAGAGTCACCCATGAAAGGGGCAGATCGGCCAGCAGGGCGGCGGCGGGATGCGCCACCACGGGATGGTCGGGCGGACCGAGGGGCGCGTCGGCCGGGAATGATCGTTGGTCGTGGGCCACATTCGCCGTGAGGATGGCCATGACCGATTCGGCCCGGTCGACGTCGCGGGCGAAGACGGTGACGCAGTCGAACGAGCGGCAGGCGGGGATGACCCCGGTGGTCGAGACCAACCCGTAGGTGGCTTTGAAGCCGACGATCCCGTTGAGCGCGGCGGGGACCCGACCGGAACCGGCCGTGTCGGTGCCCAGGGAGAAGTCGACCATGTCCAGGGCCACGGCCACGGCCGAACCGCTGCTGCTGCCGCCCGAAATGCGCGTCGGATCGATGGCGTTGCGCACGGCGCCGTAGGGGCTGCGCGTGCCCACGAGGCCGGTGGCGAATTGATCCAGGTTTGTCTTGCCCATGCAGAGGGCGCCGGCCTCCACCAGCGCCACCACGGCCGGAGCATGGTCGGCCGGTTGGTAGGCGTAGGCCGGGCAGGCCGCCGTGGTGGGCAATCCCCGCACATCGATGTTGTCCTTGACGGCGAACGTCAACCCGGCCAACGGGAGTACGTGGCCGGCGGCCAGCCGGGCATCGAGGGATGACGCTGCGGCCAGGATCTCTTCGTCACTGAACCGGCTGATCCACACTTCGGGGCGGTCGGCGGCGGCGATGGCCGCCAAGGCGCGCGCCGCGGCATCGGCCACGGGTCCGGTCACGGTCACACCGCCTCGACCACGACGAGAGGAGCTCCGGCCGACACCTGGGTCCCGGGAGTGACCAGTACCTCCAACACGGTGCCGCCGCACGGTGTGGCCACGGTCGTCTCGGTCTTCATGGCCTCAATGATGACGACGGCCTGTCCGGCCACCACCGCGTCGCCCGGCTGCACCGAGACCTTCCACACGCTCGAGGTCATGGGAGCACTGATGACGGTCCCGTTGGGCGGCGGGACGTAGTCGGCCACGGCGGCTTCCTCGACCACATCGGCCCGCGGCTCGAACTCGCCGGCCGCGGCCCAGGCCGCCCGTTCGGCGTTGAACGACGCCGACTGGTGGGCCCGGAAAGCGGCGATGGACGGCGCCTCGGCCTCCAGCATGGCCTCGTATTCGCGCAGGCGGAAGGTACCCGGTTCGACCCGCACGTCGAAACGGCCCACAGCAAAATCGGCCCGGGCGTCAAGGAGTTCCTCGGCGCCGACCGGGTACCAGTGGATGCGATCGAAGAAGCGCAGCAGCCAGGGCGTGCCGGGCTCGAACGGCGGCCGCTGTTGGTGGCTGCTCCAGATCTGCAGCGTGCGTCCCACCAGCTGGTAGCCACCGGGGCTCTCCATGCCGTAGATACACAGATAGGCGCCACCGATGCCCACCGTGCTCTCGGCCGTCCAGGTCCGGGCCGGGTTGTACTTGGTGGTGACCAGCCGATGGCGAGGATCGATGGGCGTGGCCAACGGGGCGCCCAGGTACACGTCGCCCAGTCCGAGGACCAGGTAGGTGGCGTCGAAGACGATGCGGCGCACCTCGTCGACATCGGTCAAGCCGTTGACGCGCCGGATGAACTCGATGTTCCACGGGCACCAAGGGGCGTCATCGCGCACGCCGGCCATGTAGCGCTCGGTCGCTTCACGGGTGGCCGGATCGTCCCAGGACAGCGGGAGATAGATCTCCCGGCTGGGCACCTCCAGTTCCGCCGAGGACGGGAGCGTCTCTTCCAGCGCGCCCACCGCGTCCAACACCCGGGGCAGGGTCGACACGGTCGGGTCGAAGTGGACCTGGAGGGTACGGACACCGGGGGTGAGATCGATGATGCCATCGAGACCGGCGGCGGCGATCTGCTCGGCCAAGACGTGCACCCGGGCCCGCATGGAGATGTCGAGCTCCATGGCGCCGTACTCCACCAGGACGTTGTCGTCGCCGTTGGCCCGGTACGTCACGTCCGGTCCGGTGCTGCTGGCGGCCCGGCGAGCCAGCACGCCCGAGAGATCCGTCGTCGCGACGGGTGGGGTGCTCCGGGGGCTGGTGGTCTGGCCGGGCACGAAGCGGACCCGGTCGTCGGGTCGCAACTGCCCCAGCTTCCAGCGCTCGCCGGTCAGCACCGTGGCCGGGCACACGAAGCCACCCAGGCTCGGGCCGTCGGGACCCAGAAGGATAGGGACGTCCCCGGTGAAGTTCACCGCACCGACGGAATAGGGCGTGTCGTGGATGTTGGACGGATGCAGCCCGGCATCCCCGCCGTCGGAACGGGCCCAGACCGGGCGGGGTCCGACCAGCCGCACGCCGGTACGGGCCGAGTTGAAATGGACCTGCCAACCAGTGGCATAGAACGTCTCGATGTCGGTCTCGGTGAAGAACTCAGGTGCGGCGTGCGGACCGGGCACGACGCCCACCTCCCACTCGCTCACCATGCGGGGGATGTCCGCCGGAGGCACAGCCGTTCGCTCGTGGCCCTCGGCTGTCCGGGCCGGATGGAGCACATCGCCGGTGCGCAGGATGCGGCCGCCCAACCCACCGAGCCGGCCCAGGGTGAAGGTGGTGGCGCTGCCCAGATACTCCGGGACGTCGATGCCCCCTTCGAAGAGCACGTAGGCCCGTATGCCGGGAGCGCCGATGGTCCCGACGTCCAGGACAGCACCGGCCGGTACCAGGACGGGCTCCCACATGGGCACGTCCTCGTCGTCGACCGTGACGGCGGTCGGTGCCCCGGTCACACAGACCCAGGTATCGATCGCGCAGCGCAGCGCCGGGCCGACCAGCGTGGCTTCGAGTCCCGGAGCGCCTTCGGCGTTGCCCAAGGCCAGGTTGCCCAGCCGGAAGGAGCGGTCATCCATCGGGCCCGACGGCGGCACCCCGACGTCCCAGAAACATTGGCGTCCCGGCCAGGCCGTCACCATCGTCTGGGTGCCCGGCCGCTCCACCTCACAGCGCGAGGATGTGAATTCCAGAGTGGAGAGCGACGCCGTGGTGTGCGTGGCCGCCTCGACGTCGGGCAAGGCCAACGCCGCCGCCACGAATTCGAGGTTGGTCTCAATGCCGGCCACCGTGCTGTCCAGCAAGGCGGTGCGCAGCGCATGGAGGGCGCGCCGGCGATCGTCGGCCGTCACGATGACCTTGGCCAGCAGCGGGTCGTAATTGGGCGACACCTCGGTGCCCGCCTCCACCCAGCCGTCAACGCGCACGCCGGGGGCCCATTTCACGGCCGTGATCAGGCCGGGACTGGGTTGGTACTGGCGGCTGACGTCCTCGGCGTAGACCCGGGCTTCCACCGAGACGCCCGAGGGACGGGCCGCCCGGGCCTCCGTGAGTGCCGACTCGTCGCCGCCGGCCACCCGCAGCATCAGGCCGACCAGATCGAGGCCCCATACCTGCTCGGTCACCGGGTGCTCAACCTGCAGGCGGGTGTTGACTTCCAAGAACATGGCTTCGGCCCGTTCGGCGTCGTAGACGAACTCGACGGTTCCCGCCGAGCGGTACTGCACCGAGCGGCACAGTTGTGCGCTGGTCTCGGCGATGACCTGGCGCACGGCCTCGGGCAGGTTGGGAGCCGGCGCCTCTTCCACCACCTTCTGGTTGCGCCGCTGCAGGCTGCAGTCACGATCGCCCAGCACGACGACATCGCCCGCACCGTCGCCCAGGACCTGCACCTCAATGTGGCGCGCCCGCACAATGCGGCGCTCCAGGAAGACGCCGTCGTTCCCGAAGTTGGCCCCGGCCAGGCGGGAGACCCGGGCAAACGCTTCGGCCAGGTCGTCAGGGCCGTCGCAGGGCTGGATCCCGATACCGCCACCACCACCGGTGGCCTTGACCATCAGCGGGAACCCGATCGACTCGGCTGCCGCCATGGCCTCGTCTACGTCGCGCAACAGGCCTGAGCCGGGGACCAGGGGAACACCGGCGGCGCCGGCCGCGTCGCGGGCCGTGTGCTTGACCCCGAAGAGCTCCATCTGCGCAGCCGTGGGACCGACGAAGATCAGACCGGCATCCTCCACCTGCCGGGCGAAGGCGGGGTCCTCGGAGAGGAAGCCGTACCCCGGGTGGATGGCCTGCGCTCCGGTCGCCGCCGCGGCGGCCAGGATGGCGTCAATGCGCAGGTAGCTCTCCCGGGCCGGGGCCGGTCCGAGGCAGACCGCCTGGTTGGCCAGGCGCACATGGGGGGCGCCCCGATCGGCGTCGGAATACACGGCCACCGTCTCCAGCCCCATGGCCGCCGCCGTCCGCATGATGCGGGCGGCGATCTCACCCCGGTTGGCCACCAGCACCCGCCCAAAGGAGAGGGGGCTCACGGGCCCTCGACGATGATGCGCACGTCAGTCGGGTTGAACCCATTGCACGGGTTGTTGATCTGCGGGCAATTGGACACCAGGGTGAGCACATCGATGTGGGCTTGGAGGGTCACCGAAAGGCCGGGGGCGGAGATCCCGTCCACAATGCCGAGGGACCCGTCGTCCTCCACCGGCACGTTCATGTACCAGTTGATGTTGCTGACCAGATCCCGCTTGCCCAGTCCCCAGCGGGCGCCCTCGGCCAGGAAGTTGTCGACACAGGCGTGTTGCGCCTTGGTGTGGTGGCCGTAGCGCAGGGTGTTCGACTCCTTGGAACAGGCGCCACCGATGGTGTCGTGCCGGCCCACGTCGTCGGCCCCCACGGTCAACATGGGGTCTCCCAGGTTGGAGCGCAGGATGCTGCCGGTGGTGAGGAAGATCGAACCTTGGGCCACCATGGTGTCGGGAGCGCTGTAGCGCTCCGACGTGTCGTCGGCCCGGTAGAAGAGGCAGTCGACCGCTTGATTGCCGAAAAGATCAATGATCTGCAGGGACCCTCCGGCAGGCACCACCCCTGACCAGGGCTCCCGGGCCGGGACCACGTCGTCGCTGATCAGCATCGGCGGCCAGCCAGATCCTCGGCGGTGTTGAGAAAGGCTCGGGTGTGTTCCGGTGTACTCGACCAGTGGTCGTCGGCCGGGGTGCTTGGTTCCCCCGACCAGGCCAGCACCCCAAGCCCGGTGCAGTGCCATTCGGGGCGCGGGTCCACCGGGTGGGCCGTGTTGGCCAGCAGCACGACCAGCGGCATCTCGGCTCGCAGGGCCACAGTGGCCGGGCCCCCGCTCCCACCCACCCATTCCAACTGTCCCGTGGCCGGGTGGATGGTCACACCCTTGAAGAACGACACACTCGGGGGCAGGTCCCGCGGGGTCAGTCCGCACTTGGCCGCGCCCAGGACAAAGAGCTCCCGTCCCGCTGGCGACGGGCCCTCCGGCCGACCCGTTCCGTAGCGCTCCTCGTTCCGCACGAGCGTGGAGGTCCCACAGAGGGCGTCGTGGCGGCCCGACGTGTCGGCCACCACCGTGGCCAGCACCCGACCCTGGTCCGACAGCAGGAGCTGGCCCGTCGTGGTGTAGGCCTGCCACTGCACCTTGACCGTGTCGGCGACACACAGCCGTTCCCAGGTCTGGCCGGCCCTGAACAGGAGGAGGTGTGCGCAGGCGTCGCCCTCGACGTCGGTTAGGCGGATGGTCGTACCGGCGGCCAGGATGCGCTGGGAGTAGCCGCCAGGGGCCAGCATCTCGGCCCAAACCAGACGATCGGGGTCCACGCCTTCAGGCGGTGCCGGGTAGGAGCGGGCCGGCACGGTGGGCATGTGGTCGACCACGGTGTTGCCCTGGGCCCGGGCATGGTCGCGCGCACCATGGGTGGTCGCCGTGGGGCCACTCGTGGGGCTCGCCATCTCCATCCCTTCCGTTGCTGTCGGTGCGAGACCAGTGATGATTATCTATCGAGTGATAGAAATCCAGGCCATGGGCCACTCCTTCACGCGTCGTTAACATGGCGCTGCACGGTGAGAGCGACGAGGCACCACGACCGCTCGGTCGCCCCCGCGCCATACCCCGCACATTGTCGAGCAGCGTGCACGAGGAGATACTGGAGGGCGCGGCACGGCTCTTCGAGGCCAACGGGTATACCGCCACGTCCACCCGGGCCATCGCCGTCGAAGTGGGTCTCCGGCAGGCTTCCCTCTTCCACTATTTCGCCCGCAAGGAGGACATCCTCACCGAGCTGCTGGACCGCACCGTGCGCCCCGCTCTCGACATGGTCAGTCGCCACGCCCTGGAGGGATTCGACGCCGATGTGGCCTTGTGGCTACTGGCGCACGAGGACGTGGCCAACCTCTGTCAGGGGCCAAACAACCTGGGTATGCTGCAATTACTGCCCGAAGTGCAGGGTTCGCAGTTCGAATGGTTCTGGCGGCGCCGGCGCAAGCTCTTCCGGATGTACGTGGCGCAGATCGACCGCGGCGAGCGCGATGGATTGTTCTTCGACGTCGACCAATTCACCGGCGATGTCGTCTTCGGAATGGTGGAAAGCGTCATCACCTTCCGTCCGCAACGCCGAGCCCATGCCACCACGCCTTCGGTCATTGCCGATGCCGTGCTGCGGGTCTGTGGGGTGACACCGCGCCGTCTCCATCTGGTGCATGCCATCGTCGACCGGCTCGAGGAGTGGTAGCGGAGACAGAGACGTCTTGCATCATCGCGTTCTGTCGTGTTCATCGTCCGGAAACTTTCTCGATCTTGGCCCGAAACAGTTGAGGGATTGAATCGCTGCATTGAGATGCACGGGTTCCGGGGGGGGCCGTACCAAGACCGCAGGAGGTGACATGGCACAGACACCCCCGATGTTCATCGGGCGACCGGTACTTATTTCGGTCGACATTCAACGTGGCTACGGCATGTCCGCCGCGGAGATGGGCATTGAGCTCATGGGCGGGCAAGCCGCCATGATCGCCAATGCCGAGCGAATCGTCGAGGCGGCCCGGGCCGCTGGCATCCCGATCATTTTCTTCCAAGAAGCCCACCGGCGCGACGGCGTCGACTTCGGGCGCGAGTTGGACGGCAACGAAGGCGTGCACTGCCTCGAAGGCGACAAGGGCACGGAGTACTGGCCCACGCTCACACCGGGGCCGGGCGAGTACGGCATTGCCAAGCGCCGCTATTCCTGCTTCTTCGGCACGGACCTGGAGATCCTCCTCAAGGGCCTCGGTGCGTCGACCCTGATCCTCATGGGTGGACTGACCGACGTCTGCATCCACTACACGTTCGCCGACGGCCATCAGCACGACTACCGCATGCGGGTGGTCACCGACTGCGTGATCGGTTCGTCGCAAGCTCGCCATGACGCCTCATTGAGCGCCATGGAGTACCTCCAGCACGGTGCTGGTCGGACCACCTTGGAAATCATCGAAGCATGTGAGGTTCTCGCCGCCTCATCTCGGACCGCCCTGGCGGACAAAGGAGCAGCATGATCAGGCGACACACTGACGGCACGTCCATCCTCAGGAAAGGCCTGCGCCGGGTCCTGGGCACCGGCGCACTGCTGTCGTTGGCGGCGGCACCGATCTTCTCATTGGCCGAGGCGGGACCAGCCAGCGCGGCGTCCTTCCCCACCAGCCACACGCTGAACCTCAGCTTCTTGCAGGACCCGGGCCAGCCACCCGACCCCGACGTCTACTACGCCGGTGAAGGACTGCTCCTGACCAGGAACATGTACCAAAATCTCTTGCAGTACAAGGCCGACACGGCCAAGCGTGTTCTGGAGCCCGAATTGGCTACCAGCTGGAGCGTTTCCAAGGACGGATTGACCTACACCCTCAAGCTTCGCCATGGCGTGCTCTTCCACGACGGGACCCCGTTCACATCCGCTGCCATCGAGCCCGACTTCGCCCGAGAGGCCGCAGTGGCCGGTGGACCTTCCTACATGGTGACCGATGTGGCTTCGGTGGCAACGCCGGATCCGTATACGGCTGTCATCACCTTGAAGACCCCCAACGCAGCCTTCTTGGACTTCCTGGCCGCACCGTACGGCCCGGCCATGGAGAGCCCGACAGCTCTGGCCGCCAATGCCGGCGCCGACAACGACCAGACCTATCTGGAAACGCACGATGTCGGCACCGGTCCCTACACCTTGAGTGAAGCCAAGGTCGGCGTGATGTACCAGATGACGGCATTCGCACAGTACTGGGGACCCAAGCCGTACTACACCACCATCAACATGCCGGTGGTTGACAATCTCTCCACCGAGGAGATTGAGTTCAACGATGGCCAGATCGACGCCATCCTGCACGACATGACCACCTCGGTCATCGCCCAGTACACCCATAGCTCCAAGGTGAATGTCTACAACTTGCCCACCCTCGAATCCGAGACGGCGTACCTCAACGAGAACAAGGGCATCTTGACATCAGCCAAGGCCCGCCTCGATGTAGACGAAGCGATCAATGCCACCGCCTTGGTGGCCGGGGTGTTCCCCGGTCGTGGCACGGTAGCCAAGCAAGCCGGGCCGAACGGCCTCCTACCGCCGGCGGACGGCAAGCAGAACATTCCGTACGACCCGTCCAAGTTGAAGAAGCTAGTGGCTTCGCTCCCCGCGTCGCAGCGGAGCTTCACCGTCGGCTACGACACTGGAGCTCCCGACGACCAGCTCCTGGCGGAGGACATCGGAGCGGAACTGCATGCTGATGGACTCACAACGAAGGTCCAGGGCTATCAGACTTCGGAGATCTACGCCTCGGTCGGATCGGTCAGTGCAGCCAAAGAGACCTCGCAACCCAACATGCTGGTCGACTACTTCTGGCCCGACACCTACAACGCCTACACCTGGACCCACATCAACTTCGATCCCTCCGGTGGGTTGGAGTACCTGAGCTGCAATGTGCCCGGCGAGGAAGCGTTGGACAACCAGGCCCTGGCGACCGGATCCGTCGTGACCTTCAACAAAGTGGTCGAGCATGCCGTGAGTAGCGGGTGTTGGTTCAACATCGCCGACAAGGACGACACCATGGTGGCCCAGCCCTGGCTGAAGGGCATCCCCCAGGGCCATATTGTGGCCGACCCCGAAATGCTTGAGCTGGCCGGACTGCACCCCGGCTGATCATCCGAGTCCGACCCAACGGAGAAAGAGCAGACCGAGTCCAAAACAGGCAGGACCTCACCAAATTGAACCGCACCTAGGGTTCCGCACCTCCCACGGGGTGGCCTGGACCGAGAGGTGAACGCGCTGGTCACACAGCACGACACGGAGGGATAAAAGCCCGGGAGGTTACGACCAACCGGGCTCTCTCCATTTACGGGAGCGCACATGGACACCATTTTCAAAGTTGACGAAGACCACGCCAAGCTGGCGGCCACACTCGCCTCGCAGGGGGTGGAGTACGTGTTCGCCTCGTTCGTCGACATCTGCGGCCGGTCGAAGTCGAAGTGCGTGCCCATCGAGCACCTGCCCGACCTGATGGCCGGACATGAGCGGTACACGCCGCGCGGCCTCGGCAATCTGGGCAAGATGACTCCGACCGAGGACGAGTGTGTCGCCGTGCCCGATCTCAGCACCCTCTGCATCCTCCCCTGGGACCGGCGCTTCGCCCACATGACGGCCGATCTGTACTTCGGGGGCAATGAGCCATTCGCCCACTGCACCCGATCGGTACTGAAGAAGCAGATTGACGCGGCGGCCGAAGCCGGCTTCGTCCTGCAACTCGGCATTGAGACCGAGCTCTACGTGGTGCAGCCGTTCTCGCAGCCTCGGGCCACTGCCACCGAAGAGGTGTTGGCTCCCTACGCCGCCTCCGGCCGGCTGCGGCCCACGCCGGCTTACGACGTGGAATCGACCATGGACGTCATGGACTTCTTGCACCCGATGGTCCAGGCCATGAAGGAATGTGGCTTCGGCGCCTTCAGCTTCGACCACGAGGGCGGGGACGGCCAGGTCGAATTCGACTTCGACTACGCCCCTTCGCTGGTCACGGCCGACCGGGTCACCCTCCTACGCCTCATGGCCAAGCAGATCGCCAAGCAGGTTGGGCTCATGGTTACCTTCATGCCCAAGCCCTACACGGACGCCTGGGGATCGGGCGCTCACTTCAACATGAGCCTGACCGACGTCGACTCCGGCAACAACCTCTTCCGCGACCCCGACGATGCCCGCGGTCGCGGTTGGAGCAAGACGGCCTACGGGTTCACGGCCGGCATCATGCGCCACGCCCCGGCCCTGGCCGCCATCTGCACACCCACGGTCAACTCCTACAAGCGGCTGCAGCCCCGACTCTCCGACGGCACCGTCTCGTGGGCGCCGACATGGGCCGCCTATGGCGACAACAACCGCTCCTGCATGTTGCGCCTGCCGCGTAACCGTCCCGCCATTGAGAACCGGGCCGTGGACTCGGCCGCCAACCCGTATCTGGCGGCCGCCTTCCTGCTGGCCGCCGGCCTCGAAGGCGTAGCCGAAGGGCTCGACCCTGGTGATCCCATTGAGGACCTCACCTACGACTGGACGGTGAGCGGTCCGCACAGCGGCGACGTGCAGGCCAAGCGCCTGCCCCGCAACTTGCTCGAAGCCATTGAAGCCTTCGATACCGACCCGTTGACCCGCACGGTCTTCCACAGCGAGTTCGTGTCGGCCTACACCGCCATGAAAGTCGAGGAGTGGGAGGCGTACCACTCCCGCGTTTCCGAGTGGGAACGTGAGACCTACCTCACGATGTTCTAAGCCGTGTACTCGTCCGGGCCTGCGGGGCCGGTGCGCTGGGAACAGCTCACCTGGCCAGAGATTGAGTCCCTGGTCCAGGCGCGCCCCAACGACGTGGCGCTCCTCCCGGTGGGGGCGACAGAACAACACGGTCCCCATCTGCCGACCGGCACCGACACCATCATCGCTACCGGCCTGTGCCACGCCGTGTCCGCCCGGACGGGCGCCCTCGTCCTCCCGGCCATCGCCGTCGGCTGCAGCTACGGCCACGGCACCGCACTCCCGGGCACTCTCTCGCTCCCACCCGAACGTTTGGCCGAAGTCATACGGGACGCCGTGGAGTGGACCGCTGACTCCGGCATCTCACGCGTTCTGGCCGTCAACGGGCACTTCGGCAACCAGGTGTCACTCGGCATGGCCGGTGACCATCTGCGGCGCAGCCGGCCCGACCTCCGGTTCGGCGTCCTCAACTGGTGGACGTTGACGCCCGCCATCACGGCCGAGACGTTGGCCGACGGTGAAGACATCCACGCCAACCGGGCGGAGACCGCGCTGATGATGGCATTGGCGCCCGAACACGTGCGCCTGGCCGAGTTGGCCGGAGCGGACGACCCCGACCGCACCGAAGGTCTGGTCTTCCGCTACACCGCGCCCAACCTCTCCCACAATGGGGTGACCGGAAGCCCGTCCCTGGCCACACCTGAACTGGGCCAATCCCTCCTTGACCTGGCGGTCGACTCCATGGCGGCCGCGGTGGAACGGGGGCGCCTCGAAGAACCGCCGCTACCCGGGCGCGTGCAGCGAGTGGGCGCCGCGTGATCGACCCCCCACTGATCGGGATCCTGTGCGGTCGCTCACCGGAAGAGCGCTATTCGACGCATCGAGGCTATGTGTCATCGGTGACTGCGGTCGGTGGCGTTCCGGTACTCCTGCCGGCCGGCCCCGACGTGGATGCCGCGGACATGGTCACCACGGTCTCGCACTGCCGGGCCATCATCGTCACCGGGGGCGGCGACGTCGATCCCGACCACTACCCGAGCGACACCCGAGGTTCGGCCGACCTCCTCATGGATGTCGATCCCAACCGCGACATCACCGAACTCGCCGTGGTGCAATTCGCCCTGGCCCAGCACAAGCGTGTCCTGGGCATCTGCCGGGGCGCCCAGCTCCTGGCCGTCATGGGGGGCGGCACCCTCATTCATGATCTCAAGGAGAAGGGGCTCGACGGGCACTGGGATGAAGTACGCCAGCACGAGCCGGTGCACGCCATTGCGGCCGACGCCGAGTCCTTGACGGCCCGGCTGCTCGGGTCCATCGACCAGGTCAACTCCATTCACCATCAGGCCATCGCCGATCCGGGGCAGAACCTGCGGGCCACGGCATGGAGCCCCGACGGTGTCATCGAAGCGGTGGAAGGTCCCGGCCTCCTGGGTCTGCAGTGGCATCCGGAGCGCCTGACGGCCACCGACCCCCGCCACCTGGCCCCCTTCGCCTGGTTGCTCGAAGGATGACGGTGTTCCGGACCACCCCTCCCCAGACCCAACCCGCAGCGGGGGCGGCCGCGGGATCGTCACCGGCACCGGTGGTCTCGGTCAACGACCTGCATGTGTCCTTCACGCGCGGCGGGCACGCCGTCCACGCCCTGCGCGGCGTGTCCTTTGACGTCATGCCGGGCGAGATCGTCGGCCTGGTCGGCGAGTCCGGATCGGGCAAGAGCGTGCTCGGTCTGACCATGCTGGGCCTGTTGCCGGACCGGCCCCGTCCCACCATCTCGGGGAGTGCACTGGTTTGCGGTACCGACATGGTGCAGGCCACCCGGGAAGAGGGACGCTTGGTGCGCAAGGAGCACCTGGGCGCCGTCTTCCAGGACCCCATGACATCGCTGAATCCGACCATGCGGGTGGGCCAGCAGGTCACCGAAGCGGCCGGCTCGAACGCCGAGGCTCTGCGCCTGCTCGATGCCGTGGGGGTCCCCGAGGCCAAGCGGCGCATGCGGGCCTATCCGCACGAGCTCTCGGGCGGGCTGCGCCAACGGGTCATGATCGCCATGGCCATCGCCGACTCGCCCTCACTGGTCATCGCCGACGAGCCCACTACGGCGCTCGACGTGACGGTGCAGGCCCAGATCCTGCAGTTGCTGGGCTCTCTGCGCGACGAGTTCGGGACCAGTTTCATTCTGGTCACCCACGACCTGGGTGTGGCGGCCCAGGTGGCCGACCGCATCGCCGTGCTGTACGGCTCCCGGCTGGCCGAGATCGGGGACGCCGAGGGCGTCTTGCAGCGTCCCGTCCATCCCTACACCACCGCGCTCCTGCGCTCGCGGCTGATGCTCGAGTGCGACCGCACTCGTCCGATCGTCACGCTGCCGGGTGAACCCCCGGACCCCCGGGCCCACCCGCCGGGTTGCCCCTTCGGGCCGCGCTGCGAATTCCACACGGAGCAGTGCGATGCGGCACTGCCCGAACTCGAGCTCGTCTCGGCGCCCGCCGAGGTGCCCCGTCTGGCCGCCTGCATCCGCTGGAACGACCCGGATCGCCAGGCCAAAGAACGCGTGGTGGCCGAACCATGGCAGCCGGTCGAGCTGGGTGTCACCGGTGGCCCACCCCCGGCCGTGCTGGTGCACGACGTGACCAAGCAATTCCCCGTCGGCAGCACCTTCAACCGTCAACAACTCAAAGCGCTGCGCGGAGTCGATCTCGAGGTGACGAAAGGCGAAGCGGTGGCGCTGGTCGGAGAGAGCGGGTGCGGCAAGTCGACCCTGTTGCGGTCGATTGCCGGGCTGCAGACCATCGACTCGGGTTCCATCGAATTCGGCCGTGGGGCGCGCCCGCAGATGGTCTTCCAAGATGCCGGCGCCTCGCTCACCCCCTGGCTCACCATTGGTGAGCTCATCGGCGAACGACTGCGTTCAGAGCACATGTCACGCGCCGACCGCGCCGAGCGGGTGCAGGCCGCCCTGCGCCAGGTCGGACTTCCCCCTGAAGTGGCCGAATCAAAGCCGCTCCAGCTCTCGGGCGGGCAACGCCAACGGGCTGCGCTGGCCCGAGCCACGGTGGTGCCACCCGATGTGCTGCTCTGTGACGAACCGACCAGCGCGTTGGACGTCTCGTTGGCCGCCACCGTCCTGAACCTCATCGGCCAGCTGCGTCGGGACCTTGGGGTGGCCATCATCTTCGTCACCCACGACCTGGCTGCGGCCCGAGTAGTGGCCGACCGCATCGCCGTCATGTACCTGGGCCGGATCGTTGAACTGGGCGACGCCGAGGACATCTGCCGGGCGCCGGCCCACCCCTATACCCAGGCCCTGCTGGCTGCCGTCCCTGACCTGGCCCGGCGCAAGGTGCGCCTGCAGGGAGAGCCGGCCAGCCCCCTCGATCCGCCCAGCGGGTGCGAGTTCCATCCCCGCTGTCCGGTGGCAATCGAGAGCTGCGCCACCGATCCGGCTCCGTTGCTGCCTTTTGGCGATCAGGGTCGTCTGGTGGCCTGCCCGGTAGCCATCGCAGCCAGGCCGTCGATCGGAATCACCTGATGGCGGTAGCCGAAGCGTACGTGCCGTCCTCGGCTCGCCGGCGCGGCATGGCCAAGCTCTCGGGTACGCGCAAGGTCTTCAGCGGCGCCACCTGGGCCGACAAGATCGGCCTGATTCTGCTCGGCCTCCTCGTCCTGCTTGCCCTCCTGGCCCCGCTCATCGCCCCCGACAATCCCATCAACCCGACCGGCATCCCGTTCACCCCGCCCCTGCACGGCGGCCACCTCCTGGGCACCGATGAGGTGGGATACGACATCTTCAGCCGGGTGCTCTTCGGCCTGCGCACCAGCCTGTTGGGCGTCCTCGTGGTGGTGACTTCGGGCGTCCTGATCGGCGGCTTCATCGGACTGGTGGCCGGGGTGGCCGGCGGCTGGCTCGACACGCTGCTGATGCGCATCACCGACCTCTTCCTGGCCCTGCCGGGACCCCTCCTGGCCATCGCCATTGCCGCGGCGCTCGGACCGAGCTACTGGCACGTCCTGTTGAGTGTGTCGATCGTGTGGTGGCCCTTCTACGCCCGCATCATGCGCGGTGAAGTGCGCGCCTTGTCCGCCCGTCCCCACTTGGAGGCGGCCGCCCTGGCCGGAGCCGGACCCGTGCGTCGAGGCCTACGCCACCTGTTGCCCGGGGCCATGCCGGCCATTGTGGTGACGGCCAGCCTTGATGTGGGCAACTTGGTCGTGACGTTGGCCGGTCTGTCCTTTCTCGGTTTGGGAGCACCGGCACCCTCACCGGAGCTGGGGGCCATGGCGGCCCGCGGCCTGCAGTTCCTGCTGCAGCAGTGGTGGGTCCCGGTCATGCCAGGCATGGGCGTCCTGCTCCTCGCCCTGGGGGCCAACCTGTCGGGCGACGCCATCGCCGACGCCACCGGACAGGGCATATGACCGACCTGCCCAAGTTCCTGATCAAGCGCATCGGCGCCATGATCGTGATCCTCTTGGTATTGACGGCTGTCGTCTTCACCCTGCAAAAGCTCAGTCACACCAATCCGGTGCACGCCTACCTGGGGGCCAACGCCTCCAAGGCGGCCATCGCCAAGGAGTCGGCCATCCTCGGTTACAACAAGCCGGTCATCGATCAGTACTTCCACTATGTGGGAGGGCTCTTCCACGGCAACCTTGAAAAGTCGCTGCGCACCCGGCGACCGGTATCCACCGACCTGCGCGAGTACCTGCCGGCCACCCTCGAACTGACCCTCGCCGCCTTGGGCCTGGCCCTGGTACTGGGGGCCGGCCTCGGCCTGGCTTCGGCCGGACGTTTCCGCGGGGCCGGTGCACTGAGGGTGTTGATGATCGGCGGTGCCTCCGCGCCCGCCTTCCTTCTGGCCCTCGTCGGTGTGCTCGTGCTCAACGGCGATCTGCACTGGCTGCCGGCCAGTGGTGATACCGGTGTCCTCAACGCCCCGAGTGGGCCCACGGGGATGATCGTGCTGGATGCGCTCTTGCACGGCGATATCGGCACCATGTGGGACGGCATCGTGCACCTCATCCTTCCGGCTTTCTGCGTAGCCATCGGGCCCGCTGTCTCCATCGGGCGGGTGCTGCGCGGTTCCCTGCATGGAGCGATGCGGTCGGACTTCGTGCGTACCGCTCGGGCCAAGGGGCTGGGTGAACGGACGGTGCTGCTTCGCCACGCGCTCCGCAACTCGCTCTCAGCCGCGCTGTCGATGACTGGCCTGCAGGTCGGCTTGATGTTCGCCGGGGTGGTGGTCGTCGAAACCGTCTTCGCCTGGCCGGGCATCGGCCTCTACACCGATCAGAGCATCCCGCAATCCGACTTCCCGGCCATCGCCGGGGTCACCTTGGTCCTGGGCGCTTCCTATGTGGTCATCAACGCGTTGGTCGACATCCTCCAGGCCGTGGTTGATCCCCGGGTCACGCTCGAATGAGCGCCGGGGAGCGGCCCGTCGACTTGGTGGACCTCCAGGGGGCATGGCGCCGCAACGGGCGCACGTTCTCGGAGGGCCCATGGGAGGAAGTGTCCGACGTCCTGTGGCTCCAGGTCGGGCTCCACTTCTGCGACCTGCGCACGCCCCATCCGAGCACGCAGCCGTCCAGCGTGTTGGATCAGGCCCAGGCCTTCAGTGGCGTGGTGCAGGTGCATGAGGGCGCCATCTCCTTCCACCACGATCTCGATTCACTGCCGCGCGACCCGGCCCATCCCGACCAGGGCACCGTCCACCGCCGCGAAGATGTGATGATCGAACGGGGACCCGGGTTCGAGGAACGCTGGATTGTGGCGTCCCTGCCCGGTGACGAGGCGCAGGTGGCTGAATACCCGGGCGAATCTGGTCCCTTGGCCCGGGTGATCCGGATCGGCACCTTGGCCTTGGCCGTCTGGGGTGGGCCGACATCGGGCGGCGCACAGTTCAACAAGCGACACGACTGGCTGCCCGAACGTCCACTGGGCCAGTGTCCCGGTCACATCGATTTGCATGCAGCCGCCGCAGCCATGGGAACTGGCGAGACCCTGCCTGCCGGGTGGGTCGCCATCGATCCGGTGGAGGTATAGGGATGTCCGGTGTCCGTCGTGTGGTGCTTCTCACCCTGGGGTGGGAGGACCTGCCCAAGTCGGTGTCGATCGATGGGGCACCTCCCGAGGAGCGGCTGCGGGAGCCGGTACCCGGTGTCCTCCTGCAGTGCGACGGCGGATGGTTGCTGCTGGACACCGGATTCAATCCGGCGCTCATCCGCGACCCGATGCTCAAGCGGCGCTTCCACGGCGATCCCAACTTCCGGCCCATCCTGCCCGGACCGGGTGAACCGCTGGAAGAAGCGCTGGCTGGTGCGGGGATCCTCATGAATGAGATTTATGCCGTCGGCCTGAGCCACCTGCACAATGACCATGCGGGCGGACTGCGCCATTTTGCCGGGCGCATCCCGGTGCACGCCCAGAAGGCTGAGCTGGACTACGGCCTGGCTGACCATCCGGATCCGGAGCACCACGCCATGTTCCGTATCGACTACGACGACCCGACGATCGATTGGCGACTGGCCCAGGGCGACGAGTCGATCGCCCCTGGCGTCTCAGCCGTGCTCACCGCCGGCCACACCCCGGGTCATCAAAGCTTCGTCGTCGACCTTGATCCATCCGTCGGCGGGGGCGGTTTGGTCTTCGCCTTTGACGCGGCCGACCTGACCGAGAACATCGAGCACGAGCTGGCCGTCGGCGGGCGGGTCAATGCCACGCCCGAGGAATCCATCGCCGCCATCCGCCGGCTGAAGGGGATCGCGGCCGACAAGGGTTACGACCTCATTCCTGGTCACGATCCCATCGTGTGGCCCCGCCTCACCCGAGAGTTGGCGGAACGCTTCACCACGACCGAAGGGACGCCCCATGAGTGACCCCACCGTCGTCGACGTACACGTCCACATATTCGAGCAGCCGGACGATCCCATGCGCGACGGCTACGAGATCTGGGAGTACGGCGAGCCTCCCGCTCTCGATGTCGGCACCAGGCGGGGCACGGTGGACGATCTGGTCGACGCCATGGCCACGCAGCCTTGCGATCACAGCGTCATCCTCGGCATGTTCTCGCCCGCCATGGAAATGGCCGAGCACGGCGATGCGCTCCCCGAGCGGATGCAGCAGTACAACGATTGGATCCTCGACGTGGCCTCGCAGTCGCCGCGGCTGACGCCACTGGTCGCCGCCGACCCCAACGTGGCGGGTGGCAGCACTGGAGCCCGCGCTCTGGATCGTGCGGCGGACCGGGGCGCTCGGGGCATCAAAATCCATCCGGTTGTCCAGGGGTTTTCACCGGACGATCCACGCATGACCGACATCTACAACCTGTGCGAAACGCGGGGCCTGACCGTGCTCTCACACTCGGGGCAGACCAAGGACGGCGTCCAACTGGCCGACCCCTTCGCCTTTGCCGCGGTCATGGATCGGCACCCCCGCCTGCATTTGCTCCTGGCCCATCTGGGAGGCGCGGCCTGGCACCAGGTGGCCGAATTCGCAGCCGCCTACCCGACCGTGTCCTTTGATCTGTGCGAGATCATCGCCTGGACCGGATCGTCGGGTGCGCCGACGGCGGACCAGTTGGGTCTGCTCATACGGGACATCGGGGCCGACCGCGTGCTCTTCGGCACCGACTTCCCCTGGTACGAGCTGGACCGGACCATCGACCAACTGATGGGGCTCCCCCATCTTTCCGACGAGGAACGGCGCTCCATCCTGGGCGAAAACGCCATCCGGCGCATGGGGCTCAGCATCTAATTTCGAGGCCCTTGGTATGGTCGCTTCATGACAGAAGTGGGGCGCGACGCGGTGGGTCTCTACGAGGGTCTGCTCAGCACCCGGGCCATCCGCCGCTACCGCGACGAGCCGATTCCCGACGAGGCGCTGCGCGACATGCTCTTCGCAGCCACCCGGGCACCCAGCGGCTCGAACCGCCAACCCTTCCGCTTCATCGTGCTCTCGGAGGGCGACGTGGCCCGCCAGGCCAAACATCTGATCGGTGAGGGGGCTCGTCGCTTCTGGAGCGAGAAGCGGGCGGCCGATGGGTACGACCGAGGATCGGGCGCGCAGGAGGACTCGCCCAAGTCGCGACTGGCCCGCACCATGCAGGACTATGTGGACTCCTTCGAGACGGTGCCGGTGGTCGTGCTGCCGTGCTTCATCCGCTACCGCAAGGGAAACACCCACACCGACGGGGCGTCCGTGTATCCGGCCTGCCAGAACCTCCTGCTGGCCGCCCGGGCTCTGGGCTACGGCGGGGTCATGACCATCTGGCACTACGCCGTCGAGACGGAATTACGCGAACTGCTGCAGATTCCCGGAGACGCATCAATCGCCGCCACCATCACCCTGGGGCGGCCGCAAGGAAACCACGGACCCGTCCGGCGTCGGCCGATGAGCGAACTGGTCTACGGCGATCGCTGGGGCACGTCACCCAAATGGGCCGTCGATCCCGAAGGCGTCACCCACACGGCGGCGGGCCCTCCCCCCGCGCCCTAAAGTTGTCAGGGTTGGTCACCCAGGAAGGCATTCCATGCACACCCTTGCTACGCCCGTCTTCGACGCTGACAACCACTACTACGAGGCACTCGACGCCTTTACCCGCCACCTCAATCCGGCCGACGGACCCCGCGTCCTGCAGTGGGTCGACATCGGGGGCCGCCAGTACCACGCCCTGGGAGGCCGCATCAGCCGGGCCGTGACCAATCCCACCTTCAATCCGGTGTCGCCCGCCGGATCGTTGGTCGACTACTTCCGGGGCAACCCCAACGGGCGTCCGATGCACGAGCTCATGGGGACCCCCGAGCCCATCCGACCTGAGTACCGTGACCGCGACGCCCGCCTCAAGACCATGGACGCCCAGGGTCTGGAGAAAATCTGGCTCTTTCCCACCTTGGGCATGCTGTACGAGGAAGAACTGAAGAATGACCCGGGCGCCGTCATGCTGCTCTTCCGCGCCTTCAACCGCTGGTTGGCCGAGGACTGGGGTATGGCCTACCAGGACCGTATCTTCGCCGCGCCCTACCTCTCGTTGGCTGACGTCGACGAAGCCGTGCGCGAGCTGGAATGGGCTTTGGACCAGGGCGCCCGGACCATCGTCATGCGCGCCGCGGCGCCGACCACAGCCACCGGTCCCTATTCGCCGGCCCACCCCATGTTCGACCCCTTCTGGGCTCGGGTGAACGAGGCGGGCATCACGGTCGTCGTCCACGCCGGCGATGCCGGCCTGTCGTCGAACGGGTACGCACCCGACGGCTTTTCCGCTTCCTTCAAGGGGGGTGGACGGGCCACCCCGAGCATCAAGATGTTCGCCATTGAGCGGGCGGCCCACGACTGGTTGGCCACGCTCATGTTGGAGAAGATGTTCGACCGCTTCCCCAACCTGCGTGTGGCGTCGGTGGAGAACGGCTCGGAGTTCCTCGGCCCGCTCTTTGCCAAGCTGACCGGCACGGCCAAGAAGATGCCCGGGTACTTCAGCGAGAACCCGGTGCTGACTTTCCAGCGTCATGTCTGGATCAACCCGTTCTGGGAGGACGACGTCAACGAGATCGTCGACCTGATGGGCGACGAGCGGGTGATCTTCGGTTCGGACTGGCCCCACATAGAAGGGTTGCCCGAACCGACCGACTGGGTCACCGAGTTGCAGAAGCTCGAGCCCGAGTCCATCGCCAAAATCATGGGCGGCAATGTGGCGACGTTGAACCAACGACACACCGCGTCTTGACGGTGACCCTGGCTGCACCTGACGCCGATGTGAACACACCGGGGCCCGCTCCCCTCCTGCCCCATGTCATCGTGCTCTTCGGCGCCACCGGTGATCTGGCCTCCCGCAAACTCCTCCCCGGACTGCTCCACCTGTCGGTCTCGGGCATGTTGCCCGAGTACCGCATCATCGGCACCTCCACCAGCGAGATGAACGACGAGGAATTCCGGCACCTGGCCCGGCACGCCTGCGACCAGTTCGCCACCGGCAAGATCTCCCTCCTGCAGTGGGCCGGCTTCGAGCAGCGCCTGAGCTTCGTGCCGCTCTCGGCCGGGCCGGCCGGCCTCCATGGCGCCGTCACCGCGGCCGAGGCGGCCATCGGCGGCGACGTACGCCGCCTGCACTACCTCAGCATTCCCCCGTCGGCGGCCTCGGACGTGATCTCCATGCTGCGTGACGCCGACCTGGTCGAACGCTCACGCATCATCATGGAGAAGCCCTTCGGCACCGACCTGGCCAGTGCCAAGGCACTCAATGCCACTGTGCACGAGATCTTCACCGAGGAGCAGGTCTTCCGCATCGACCACTTCCTGGGCAAGGAGGCGGCGCAGAACATCCTGGCCTTCCGCTTCGCCAATGGTCTGTTCGAGCCGATCTGGAATCGTGACCACATCGACCACGTGCAGATCGACGTGCCCGAAACACTCTCGGTCGACGACCGGGTCGGCTTTTACGAAGCGACGGGCGCCTTCAAGGACATGGTGGTCACCCACCTCTTCCAGATTCTGGCCTTCATGGCCATGGAGCCACCGACCGCCTTGGAGCCGGTGGCCATCAGCGAAGAGAAGAACAAGGTCTTCCGATCACTGCGCCCGCTCGATGTCACCAAGGTGGTGCGGGGCCAGTACGCCGGCTACCGCGACATCCCGGGCGTGGCACCGGACTCGGACACCGAGACCTTCGTGGCGCTGCAGTGCGAGATCGACAACTGGCGCTGGGCCGGCGTGCCCTTCTTTCTGCGCACCGGCAAGGAACTCGGTGGGGGCGAACGGATCATCTCCATCGCCTTCCGGGAGCCGCCCAAGAGCATGTTCCCGGCCGGGTCCGGCGTGGGCACGCAGGGTCCTGACCATCTCACCTTCGATCTGGCCGACTCGTCCAAGCTCTCCCTGTCGTTCTACGGCAAGAAGCCGGGACCGGGCATGAAGTTGGAGAAGCTGAGCCTGCAGTTCGCCTTGCATGAGACGGGACAGGACGCCGATGTCCTCGAAGCCTACGAACGTCTCATCCACGACGCCATGGTGGGCGATCACACACTGTTCAATACGGCTGAAGGCATCGAACGGCTCTGGGAACTCTCAACGCCGCTGCTCGACGACCCGCCGCCGGTGCAGACCTACGAGAAGGGAACGTGGGGACCCGAGACGATCACCGACCTCATCGCTCCCCGCAACTGGCGGCTGCCCTTTGAACGCGGCTGGCGCCAGGGCACGTAGTCAGGTCCAGCCCAGGACGGCATAGGCGGCCCGGACCACCTGGAGGCGCCGGTCCTTGACCGTCCCCAGCACGGCGCGGCGGTCCCGCACGATGCGGTAGCCCTCGAGAACGCCGCCCAATCGCTTTACCCGTTCGGCCAGGCGGACGGCCAGGTAGCCGCACAAGGGGGCACCCAGCGCGGTCAACGCACCCCACCCGGCCCCGAACGACCGACCGACGCCGTAGCCGAGCGCGGCGTAGACCAACGTGAACAAGACGAAGCACCCGAGGAGTTTCACCGTGGCCTGGATGCCCTCATTGGTCGGCTTCTTGGCCAGTTGCTTCATCAGTTGGAAGGGCACGACGTGCACCACCACGCCGACGGCGGCGAACGGGAGGGACGCCACTACCTTGAGCACTGACCAGGCCAACGACAGGCGAAGCCGAGCCCGCGGGTAGTCGGCCGCCAGTTGACCGTCGCTGATACCGAGGAGCGTGAGGTCACGTTCGTAGGCGGCGAAGGCGAGCCGCAACTCCGACATGGGAATGCTGGGCTGGCCGTCCTGTCGGGCCAGTTGCTCGGTGACCGCAACCTGATCGGCCAGGTCGACATCTTTGGGCAGGCCGTCGAGCGGCTGGCGCACCACCACCTCGGCCATGCGAGCCAGACCCTCGGCCTGGGCCCAGGACTCATAGGGCGGGCTCACGTCAGCCAGCTGACGGGCCACGTCATCGGTCAGCCGTCGGACCGTTTCCTGGGGATCGAGCCGGTAGGCCGCCACCCACGGTTCGATGGCCACGGGCTCGGCCACCCGAACCAGGGCGCGGGAGCGGAAGCGAGCCTTGGCGTCGTAGGTCAAGCCCACGGCGACGGTGACCAGAGCGGTGGCACCATCTGCGGCCGCCTCCAAGGCGATGCGGGCCGCGCCGGTGCGCAGGGGCTGCAGGGTGACCTCATTGTGGCTGATCCCCTCCGGGAACACAGCCACCAGCCCGTTGCGAGCCAGCAGCGCCCGGGAGGTGGCAAAGGCCGACCGGTTGGCGTCGCCCGCCGCGCCGTCGATGGCCCGGTGGACGGGGATCACGCCGGCCAGCTTCAGAAAGGGCCACAGCGGCGGGATCTTGAAGAGCGTCGACTTGCCCAGAAAGCGGGGATACCGACCGAGCGTCGCCATGAGGAGCAGCCCGTCGACCAGGCCGTTGAGGTGATTGGCCACCAGCACCACGGGCACGCCCTGGGGCAACCGGTCACCGTGCTGGAGCTCGACCCGGCGGAAGAAGATGCGGATGAGGAGTCGGGCCAGCAGGTGCATCACTGCATCCGCTGCTCGACGCACGGGCGGATGTTAGGTGACGAGAGGATCGTGCGGACGGTCGTCCAGCGCCGTCCGCAAGCCGCCATCCAATAGCGGATCGGCAAATACAAAGCCGGCTTCTGTGAGGCGTTGCGGCATGACCCGCTGCGAGGCCAGCAGGAATTCCTCGGCCATCTCCCGGCCAACGGCCAGCCGCAAGGCGGCGCTGGGTACCGCCAGCAGAGTCGGGCGGCGCACCGCCCGGCCCAGGGCCCGGGTGAACTCGGTGTTGGTCACGGGCGCCGGCGTCGTCAGATTCAGGGGTCCAGAGATCTCGGGGTGCGCAATGAGAAACGAAATAGCCGCCACCACGTCGCGCCGGGAGATCCAGCTGAAGTACTGGCGGCCCGAGCCGAGGCGGGCACCCAGCCCCAGCCGGAACGGCCACAGCTGTTTCTTGAGGGCGCCGCCGGTGGCGCTCAGGACGATCCCGTTGCGCATCACCACGGTGCGGATCCCCGCCCCCGTGGCCGGGGCGGTGGCGGCTTCCCATCGCCGGCAGACATCGGCCAAGAATCCGTCACCGTTGCCGGAGTCCTCCGTCAGGACTTCGTCGCCCCGTACGCCGTAGAAACCCACGGCCGAAGCGCTCAAGAACACCCCGGGCGGTCGGGCAAGTCCGGCCAGGGCCGTGGCCAGCGCGTGGGTACCCCGAACCCGGCTCTGCAGAATCTCCTCTTTGTAATCCGCGCTCCAACGGTGGTCGCCCACACCGGCCCCGGCCAGATGCACCACGGCATCGACGCCGTTCAGCGCGTCGACGTCGATCGATCCGGCCGCTGGGTCCCAGACCACGTCGCCCTTTCCGGGAGATGTGCGAACCACTCGCATCACTTCGTTGCCCCGGCCGCGCAAATGGCCGACCAGGGCGGACCCGATCAGCCCGCTCGCACCGGTGACGGCGACCTTCATGGCGTCAGGAGCACCCGACCGAAGGACTGCCGGCTCTCGATGTAGGCATGGGCCGGCCCGGCCTCCGACAGGGGGAACACACGATCGATGATGACCTTCAACTCACCCTTGGCAATGGCCTCGAGATGGCCGGCGATCATGGCGTGGGGCCGCGGGTACAACAAGAGTTCGGCGCCCAGGAAATAGCCCGAGAACGTCTGGTTGTTGCCACGCATGGTCGATATGTCCAGGTGCTCGGCCGGCGATCGCCCGGCGTCACCCACCGACACGCAGCGGCCCCGGTAGGCCAGTGCGTTGATGCTCCCCTGGAGGGTGGCCCCACCCACGGAGTCGACGATGACGTCTACCCCCCGGCCGTCGGTCAGCCGGCGAGCCTCGGCGACGAAGTCGTCCCGGACGTAGTTGATGCCTTCATCGAGGCCGAGTTCCTTCAACCGTTCGAGCTTGTCGTCGCTCGATGCCGTGGCGAAGACACGGGCGCCGGCCCGCTTGGCCAGCTGGATGGCGGCGATGCCGACGCCGCCAGCCCCGGCATGCACCAGAGCGGTTTCACCAGCCACCAGATGCCCGAACTCGAAGAGGCAGTCGTCGGCCGTCCCCCAGGGGACGGGCACGCAGGCCGCTTCGCCGGTGGCGAGCCCGTCGGGGATCTTCCAGGCGAACGATTCGGGCACGGCCCGCAGTTCGGCATGTGATCCGTCGATGCCTACGCTGACCGCTCTATCCCCTACGGCGAAACCCGTCACGCCATCGCCCACGGCCACAATGGTGCCGGCGCACTGGTACCCCACCACGTGGGGTATGGCGTTGAGGTCGCCGCCCAACCGGTTGAGGGTGTCGCCGCCTTCGATGCTGACCGCTTCCACCTTGATCAGGATGTCGCTCGAGCCGACAGTGGGGTCGGGCACATCTTCATAGCGAAAGACGTCCGGACTCCCGGTCTCGTAGTACACGGCTGCTTTCATGCCCGCCCCTTGTCGTCTCGAATGGTCCACTTGTTCTACCTGCTGGTGCACCCGGGCAACACATGCGCTGTCCCACCAGCCCAGAACCCCGATTCTCCTTAGACTCTGCGCATCGGGGCGGAAGGATGGAATGGGCTCACACGAAGGCGGGACGGCGTTGGTCATCGGCGGGGCGTCGGGCATTGGGGCCGCGCTGGTCGAGCGATACAAGAGTCACCAGATCCCCGTCACGGTCTGGGATGTGGACGGCCACTACGACATCCGGTGTGACATCGCCGACCCGGTCCAGATAGAAGAAGCCCTGCAGCAGACCATCCGCCGCTGCGGACTGCCCGGCCCCGTCACCATCACGGCCGGCATCGGGCACTCCGGACTGCTGGCCGATATGTCGACCGACGAGTGGGATCGGGTCATGCAGATCAACACCCGCGGTCCGTGGCTCTGCCTGCGTGCCGTGGCCAACGTTCTGATGGGCGCCGGCCAGTCCGGGTCGCTGGTGGGCACCTCGAGCGTCAGCGCCCATCTCATCGATCGCTCCATGGGCGCCTACTGCGCTTCGAAGGCGGCCCTGAGCATGCTGGTCAAAGTGGCCGCGGCCGAATGGGGGCCGCAGGGGATCAGGGTCAACGCGGTGGCCCCCGGTGTCACCATGACCCCGATGCTGGGCCGGGCCACCGCAGAATCGCCGTGGCTGACCGCGGTGGCCGGGCGGACGGCGCTGGGTCGCCTCGGTGAGGCGGCGGACATCGCGAGGACCATCCGGGCGCTTCACGACATGGACTGGGTGACCGGGCAGATCATCGACTGCGACGGTGGGCTCTCGTTGCACAGTCCCATCAACGCCTACGGCCACGCGCTCGAGCAGCGACGAGGTCCCACGCCCTGACCGCGGTACCGCCCGACCTGATCGCCGCCTACACACCGGATCCCGTGCCGTACCGGTCCGGGGGCCCTCCGGCCTGGCTGGATGAGATCGACCTTTCGGTCACGACGGCCCACGTCCGCATGGGCACCCGGGCACTCGCCCCGGCTCAGTGGCTCCAGCCCGACCATCTGGCTCAATCCGAGACTGCCTTGCGTCGCCGACTCCTACGCGAGCAGCGAGACCACGTCTTCGCCTGCAACCCGTCGGCTCAAGAGCCAGCCGAAGAAGCGTCCGCCCTGGTCACGGGTTGGATGGACGAGCACGCTCACGGTTCGACTCCCTTTTCCGCCGCTCATCCCCTGGAGCGGGCCGCCGCCGGCGTGCAGGAGGATCTGTGCCTCATGGTCCACCACCACGGCGCCTGGCACCTCGAAGGAGCAGTGCTGTGCTTTCCGAGTATGTGGGTCCTGTCAGAGAAGATCGGTCGTCCGACCACGCTGGTGCATGCACCGGTGCCCCACTACGCCGACGAGCTGAGTGCCCGGGTGGATACCTTCTTCGATCGGCTCACACCGGCAAAGCCTGTATGGCGCAGGAACTTCTCCCTGTGGCCCACCAACGCGCTGTGGGCTCCCTGCCATCGACTGGAGTCAGCTGCAGAGCTCGACTCGTGGTGGGTCCGCAGCGAGCGCCAGACGTTGCGCCGATTGCCCCGGTCCGGCGCCATCCTCTTCACCATCCGGGTGCAGATGACGCCGCTCTCCACGCTGGAGCGGCGTCCCGACCGGGCCCGGGACCTGGCCGCCTGGCTCAGCGCTCCCATCGGCGAGAGCCGGCGACGCGAACTGGGTGCGCTCGCCGTTCCCCTCCTGGAGTGGCTGACTCAGGTGGGGCGCGACCTCAGCGACTGACCTTCAGGCCATCGCACACGATGCGCACCATGGCCTGAGAGCACACCGCCATGTCGGGGCGCTCCGCCGCCATGCAGGTGGCACCGATCAACGACATCACGACTTCGGGCTCCACATCGGCCCGCACCGCTCCGGCGTCCTGGGCCGCCCGCAGCAACGCGGCGACGGCATCGCCCATCTCCTCTTTGACGGGGGCGACCGCCACTTCGAACTCGACGCCGGCGTCGGCCAACGCCATGATCAGGTCGCGCTTGAGGACGGCCTCACCGACGAGGTACTCGAGGAACCCGAAGAACGCAGCCCCCGCGTCACCCACATTGAGCCGGGCCCGGGCCACCTCGGTGATCTCGGTGATGCGGGCCACGAGGATCGCCTCGAACAGCTTCTCCTTGGTCGGGAAGTGACGGTAGAGCGTCCCCACCCCGACCCCCGCCTTCTCGGCGATGACATCGACGGGCACCGAGAGCCCCTCGGCGGCAAAGACCGCCTCGGCGGCTTCGAGGACGCGCGTCCGGTTGCGCAGCGCATCAGCGCGTAGCGGCCGACCTGTTTCTTCAGTCACCTCATCGCCCCCGACCATAAAATTCTCCCTATCCATTGACAAACGGAACCATCGTTCCGTATAGTCTAAATGGAACCAATATTCCGATTATACGGATCTCGCACCCAAAAAGCGAGTCCCGCTTCATTCGAAGTCCGGTTGCCGTGTCATCCACCGCCAGTCCAGGAGAACCCCATGACCGCCACACTTGAACACGAATTGACCACGTTCGAGCCCGAACCCGGGCAAGACCCCAAGCGCTTCCGGGCCCTGGCCGTGATCGCAATTGCCCAGCTCATGGTGGTTCTCGACGCCTCCGTCGTCATCATCGCCCTGCCCTCGGCCCAGCGCTCACTCCACATCTCGACCGCCAACCGGCAGTGGATGCTGACGGCCTACACGCTGGCCTTCGCCGGACTCCTCCTTCTGGGCGGCCGCATCGCCGACTACCTGGGTCGCAAGCGGATGTTCCTGATCAGCCTCATCGGGTTCGCCGCCGCCTCGGCTCTCGGTGGCCTGGCCGTGAACTCGGCCATGCTCTTCGGCGCCCGGGCCCTGCAAGGTGCCTTCGCCGCTGTCATGGCCCCCTCCGCCCTGTCCCTGCTCACGGTGGCCTTCACCGACCCCAAAGAGCGGGCCCGAGCCTTCGGCGTCTACGGCGGCATTGCCGGCGGTGGGGCGGCCATCGGCCTCATTCTCGGCGGCGCCCTGACCCAGTACGCCTCGTGGCGCTGGACCCTTCTCATCAACGTGCCCATCGCCATCGGGGCGGCCATCGCCGCCGTTCGCTACGTGACCGAGAGCCGCAGCCCGGTCCGTCACGGCTACGACATCCCCGGCGCCGTTACCGTGACCGGGGGCCTCTTGACCCTGGTGTACGCCTTCACCGAAGCCGGCCTCGACGGCTGGAGTGCCCCAGCCACGCTCGGCCTCTTTGCCCTCTCGGCCCTCTTCTTGACCGCCTTCGTGCTGATCGAGCAGAGGGCGGCGCACCCGCTGCTTCCCTTGCGCATCATCCTGGACCGCAACCGGGGCGGCTCGTTCTTGTCGTCCCTGCTGGTCGGGACGGCCATGCTCGGCACCTTCTTGTCGCTGACCTATTACTTCCAGGGCACCCTGCACTACTCGGCCATGAAGAGTGGCTTTGCCTTCGTGCCCTTCTCGGTGGGCATCATCACCGGGGCCACGCTGGCCAGCCGGTTCCTGCCCCGCTTCGGGCCCCGGTCCGTGATGGTGTTCGGCCTCACCCTGGCCGCTCTCGGACTCGGACTGCTTACCCTCATCGATGTGAACTCGGCTTACGTGAGCCGGGTCCTGCCGGCCGAGATCATCGTCAGCCTCGGCATGGGCCTGTCCTTCGTGGCCATGAGCAGCACCTCGCTCTTCGGGGTGCAGCCGGCCGATGCCGGTGTGGCCAGCGCCCTGGTCAACGCCACCCAGCAGACGGGGAGCTCCATGGGTGCGGCGCTGATCAACACCATCGCCACGTCGGCCACGGTCTCCTACCTGGCCAGCCACGGCAGCTCGGTGGCCGCCCGCACCGCAGGTGCCGTGCACGGGTACGACACGGCCTTCGCCTTCAGCGGCATCATGCTGGTCCTGGCCGCTGTCGCGGCCGTCACGCTCATCCGGGCCAAGGCGACGGACAACGACGCCCTGGAACTGATGCCCATCGCGGCATAGGACTTAGCGCTGATGCGGATCCGAATGGTCCCAGTCGGCCAGGAGGGTCCGCAGCGCGGTCAGCAGGAGCAGCGGCTGATCAAGCATGGCGTGGTGGCCGGCCTCGGGAATCTCAATTATGGGCGTCACCCGGCCCAGTCGCTCGTACATGGACTGGCCGATGTCCGGGGTGACCAGTCCGCATTCGGATCGGAGCAGGGCCAGGCGGCAGTTGACGTCGGCCAGGTAGGGCGCCGCCACGGCACTCATGCCACCGGCGAACTGCTCGAAGATGCGCCGGTCAAACTTCCACTGCCAACCCCCCTCGACCGCCACCAGCGAGTGGCGGCCGACGTAGTCCATGACGTAATCGAGGTAGTGGTCCTGGCCGGGCACGGTGCGAAAGTGGGCCACGGCGTCATCGAAATCGGGGTAGGTGCGGGGACGGCCGAAGGCTTCCCGGAGATGGAAGGCGCTGATTTCGGGATCCACCTCGCGAACCGGGGAGTCGCACACGATCACCGCGCTGACGTCGTCGCCATGACGGGCCGCCGTGGCGATGGTGACGAATCCGCCCATGCTGTGCCCGATGATGACGGGGAGACCGTTGATGCCGCCGTCCTGCGCTACGGCCACCACCTCGTCGGTCCATTGCGTGAGGGCGTAGACATCACGGTGATCGCTGTCACCATGGCCGGACATGTCGAGCGCCAACACCCGGAATTCATGGGCGAAGGTGGCCGCGATGGGAGCCCACCAATGCGCGTGGGCGCCGCCGCCGTGGACAAACACCAAACCGCGGCGGCCCCTCTCGCCCCAGGCCAGGTAGTGGATGGACGCGCCCTCAACCTCGACGTGCTCGTCGGTATAGGGCACCGCCACGGCACGGTCGAACCAGGCGGGGGCAGCCGACACAGTGGAACCGGCGCGCCTCAGTCGTCGAGAATTTCGATGGCGTACTCGGGGCAATTGGCCACGGCCAACCGGGTCTTAGCCTCGAGCTCCACCGGCACCACGTCCACGATCACCGACGCCTGCCCGTAGTCGTCGACATCGAAGATCTCGGGCGCCAGCCCGTAGCAGCGGGCATGACCCTGACATTTTTCGGGATCAACGCGGACTCTCATGGGAACACCACCGGGAGGACGCGGGGGCCGCGCACCTGGCCACCGGCCCAGGCGATCTCCTTGCCGTCCTCGAGCGAGAACTCGGGTATGCGCAGCAACCACTCCTCCAATGCCACCTGCAGTTCCATGCGGGCCAGGTTGGACCCGGCGCAGCGATGGATGCCCGAGCCGAACGCCACATGTCGATTGTGGGCCCGGTCCAGCACCACCTCATCGGGATGGTCGAAGGCCTCGGGATCGCGGTTGGCGGCCGGGAAGTTCATCAGCACCTTGTCGCCCTCTTTCATCGGGCAGCCGGCGTACTCGTAGTCCGCGGTCACCAGGCGGGCCATGGTCACCGGCGAGTAGGCCCGCAACAGTTCTTCGAGGGCCAGCGGCATCAGTTCGGGCTCGGCCACCATGCGCTTGCGATCCTCGGCGTGGGTGGCCAGATGCCACAGCGACGACCCGATAGCGCTCCACGTGGTGTCGACGCCGGCAATGAGCACGAGGGCGGCCATGCCCAAGATGATGCCGTCGTCCAGGGGCTGGCCTTCCACCTCGGTCTGCAAGAGCTCGCTCAGCAGGTCGTCACCGGGGCTGTGTCGGCGCACCTCAAGTTCGCCCACGAAGTACGTCAACAGGGCGTTGGCCCCGTTCATGCGCCGTTCCGGATCATCGGCGAACTCCAGGATGTCGCGCACCCACCCGGTGAAGTCGTCCGACATCTCAATGGGCACACCAAGGATGTGGGCGATCACCCGCACCGGGATCTGCTGGGCGTAGTCGGCAGCGGCGTCGGCCTGCCCCGAGGTGGCGAAGCCATCGAGCAACTTCTGACACAGCTGGCGGGTGAGCGGGATGTAGCTCTCGACCCGGCGATGAGAGAACCACGGCAGGAGCAACCGTCGGGTCCAGGTGTGCAGTGGCGGGTCGGCCGAAATGGGGGGCAGGCCGTATTCGAGCTGCGGCCCCCCGCCGTCCTCGTCGCCGCCCTCCTCGTCGCCTACCGGGATGACGGCCACCCGCAGTGAGCTGAAGTGCTCGATGTCATGGGCGATGGCCGTGACGTCCTCATAGCGGGTGGGCAGCCAACTGCTCACCCGCCGGTTGGTGTGGGCGATGGGGCAGGAGCTGCGCAGGTCGTCCCAGATGGTGAACGGATCGCGCACATAGCTCGGATCCAACACGTCGAAGTCGATCGCCCAGTCGTCTACCGGTGCCGTCCGAGCCATGTGACCCCCTTCTGCCTTTGGAGCGATTACAGAGTCACCCTAGTCCCACCGATTTCGCCCTCCCCTATCGGTGCGTGTGATGGGCCGGGGCTTGCTCCAGGGCGTAGACCAGCGTGATCTGGGCCGTCTCGGTCTGGCTGCCTGAGGCGATAGGCACGACCGAACCCGCCCCGGCGGCAGTCGGAACGGCGCCGTTCAGGGCGTCGGTCCCGAAGTTTGTAGGGGCGGTCTGCTGGTCGGTCAGCGAGCACACCGGACCCAGGCTCCGACCGGCCGCCAACGCCATCACCTTGGCGTGGCCCACCGCTTCGGTGACTGCGTGCTGGCGGGCGCGGTCCTGGGTGGCGCTCGGGTTCGACGACGAGAAGGTCAGCGATTGGATCTGCACGGCGTTGCCGGCGGCGCCGACCACGGCATCGATGACCGTGCCGGCGTGGCTGACGTCGCGCAAGGTGGCGGTCACCGAGTTGGCCACCTGGTACCCGGTGATGGTGGGCACCCCTTTTGGATAGGCATACTGCGGCTGCAGCGACAAGCCCGACGTCTGGATGTCCTTGGCCTTCACACCGCCGCTCTTGAAGGCAGCCAGCGCGCCCGTCACCTTCACATCGTCGTCGTCCAGGGCCATGTTGGCACTGGCGCCGGTGGCATCCACGTTGACCACGATGGTGAGGAGGTTCGGGGTCACGGTCGCGGTCCCGGTGCCCTGCACCGTCAGCTTGGGGGTCGACCCATTGCAGCTGGCGACCCGCCGTGCCGTCTGGTCCGATCGGCTCAACGACAGCCCCAGGGCCGATCCGCCCAGAGCCACCGCCAAGGCGACGCCGGCCACCATTTTGTAAGGCCTCGTCCTCGTGCCCTCCAACTCGTCCTCGGACATGCGATCCTCCCTCGTCGGCGCGGACCCATGCACCGCTCCACCATCAATGACTCCGAGAAACGCCAATCGGTTCGATGTTTCCTACGCCGTCCACAGCGCGTCGGCAGCGGATCTGAACTTGGCGGGCGCACGGTGGTACCGCAAGACGCCACCAGGCGTGACCGAGTGAAGGAGTGCACCAATGGACGAGAGTCCCGATATCCCGCAACCGGCTGGCGGCGCGCGGTGGCGTTGGGCCACGGCACGGGGGGCCCTGGTGGGGGGTGGCGTCCTGGCTGCCATTCTCAGTGTGGGGTCCGCGGCCGGAGCCTCCAGCACCGGTCATGGGTCACCGCCTCCATCCACCGCCCATGGAAAACCTCCGGCTGGGATGGCCCACCCCACCACCGGAGGTCGGATCACGGCCTTGTCGACTGACACCATCACCATCGAGACCAGAACCAAGAAATCACAGACAGTCTCCTACGCGGCCACCACCATGTTCCGCTCCATGAAGGGCACCTCGAGCGCATCGGCACTGGCCGTCGGCGACTTTGTCACCGTCATCGGTACCCAGAACAGTGATGGCAGTGTGACGGCGACGTCGATCATGCTGGGCCGGCCGCCAGCCGGCCGCCCGGGCGCAGGATCTCGCCCGCCCAAGGGCGCTCCCGGGTGATTCAGTCCAACCGGCGCCAGTAAATGACAGCGTCCTCGCCGGCCACGGCGTCGGGTATCTGCCCGATCTCCTCGAATCCGAGCGACCGGTACATGCGGCGGGCCGGATTGGAAACGAAGACGAGGTTGAATTGCATGGCGTCGAACCCGAGACGCCTGGCCTCGACCAAGGACAGTTCGACCAACCTGCGGCCCAGACCCTGGCCCCGTGCCTCGGGGAGGACGAAGTAGCCCGCGTTGGCGATATGGGCCGCCCGGCCCACGAAGTTGGGCTTGATGTAGGAGGCACCCACCAACCGCCCGTCCACGCGGGCGACGGTCACCGCGGTGGAGTGGACGATCCAGTACTCGTCGAAGTCGGCCCGGGAGAGGGGCGCCGCCTGCGGGAATCCGTCTCCCGACTCGACGATTACCTGGAAGGCGGCGAACAGCTCGTCATGGTCGGCCGCCGTGGCGCCGTGAAATGGCACGCGTGCTTACGGCAGGCTGGGTGCGGTCGTGTTCCCGAATCCCACGGAGCCGACGCCGGGCAGCACGGCCTCAATGGGGTCGCGCAGATCATCGATGTATCCCAGGGCGTACGCACCGCGGTCGTAGCCCATCAGCCGGAGGAGTTCGATGGGCAGCGTCGCCGCCACTTCGAGGGGAACGGAGAGGTACTGGTTCTCCTCTTGGCGCAACCAGGCCACGTTGTAGGTGATGTTCAAGCCGATCCGCGTCTGCTCGCTTCGGTTGGCCCCGCCGCCGTGGTACACGCTGCCCGAATAGAAGAGGACCGAACCGCGCTCCATTTCGGCCGGCTCGGTGTCCGACTGCTGGAAGACCACGCCGTCCTCGGCCCGGTTGCTACCCACCACCAACCGGGTGGCTCCATTCTCCTCGGTGAAGTCGGTCATGGCCCAGATGGTGTTGCACTGCACGTTGTAGCCTTTGGGAAAGGGGAAGAAGTCGAAGGCCCACTGATCCCGGTGGATGGGCTGCGACTCCTGTCCGGGGCAGATGGCGATGGCCTGGGTGAGGTGCAGTTGGAAGTTGGTGGCGTGCGCCAGTACCGCCGCGGTGGTGGCGAGAGCCAGCGGGTGCATGACCAGCTGACGGCTGGCCGGTGAGCGGGCGATGAGCGCCCCCGTACGGCGGGTGTTGGTCCCGCTGAAGCCATCGGGCCCGGTTGGCGTGGCGGCCAGCGCCGGTCCGAGCTCCGCACCAATCTGATCCATCAGCTGAGACGAGGCCACATGGTCGACGATGACCGCGCCGTCAGCCATCACGGCTTCAGCGACGACGGCCGGGTCGCTGTCGGCCGAAAGGTGGGCGATGGACATGATCTTGAGTCTGCCCAGGGCGCATCGCACCGCGCAACTGTCAATCAGATGTCGTAGGACGCTCCGGGCACCCGGTGGACCATGGTGGCCGCCACCAGGGCGCCGACAATGAGCAGGCAGCCCGAGATGGTGAGGGCGACATGCAGCCCGGACCCGAATGCCTGGTAGGCGGCCTGCACGACCTTGGTGGCGATCTTGGCGATCGCAGCGTTCTTCGAGTGCTCGGCACTCGTGGCGGCGCCGCTGCCCCCCAGTCCCCCGCCGGTCACGGCGTGCAGCACAATGCTCTGAAAGTTGGATGGGATGCCGATCGCCTTGAGCCGGGCGGCCAGATGGCCGGTCAGGTTGGCGTTGACGATCGATCCGAGGATGGCCACCCCGAAGACCGCACCCAACTCCCGGCTTGTATTGGTGGCGGAGGCGGCCATGCCCGAGCGTTCCGGCTGCACCACGGTCAGGGGCGTCGATGTAGCCGGGACCAGCATGATGCCGAACCCGACGCCGGCGATCGGCAAGACCCAGCCCAGCGTGGCGAAGTCGATGTGTGGGCCCAGCTGTCCGCTGGTGACGAAGATGCCGATGGCGGCCACCACACAGCCCACCGTCATGGGTAGGCGCGGCCCCTGCCGGGCCACCCAGGGGCCGGTCACGGCGGAGGCCACGATGAGGGCGGCGGCCATGGGTAAGAAGTCGGTGGCCGTCTGCAACGCGCTGGCATTGGCCACCACCTGCAGGTAGAGCGCGGTGAAGAAGAAAATGGAGAACGTGCCGAAGTAGGCGGCGAACGCCACGAAGAGCGACCCGGCGAAGGCGGGCCGCTTCAAGAGGGCGAGATCGAGCACGGGGCGGGCCGCCCGCCGTTCCACCAGCACGAAGGCGGCGCCACTCACAAAGGAAAGGGCGAAGAGGCCGACGATCCACCAGGCCCGGTAGCCCGACTCCTCACCTTGGATCACGGCAAAGGAGGCCGCTCCCAACGCCAACGCACCGAGGCCGATGCCCGGGATGTCGAGGCGATTGCCCTCCCGGTCCGAAGACTCGGGTACCGACACCAGCGCCATCACGAAGGCCGTCACCCCCAGCACCAGGTTGAACCAGAAGATGGCCCGCCAACTCCACAACCCGACCAGTACGCCGCCCAGCACGGGGCCGAAGGCCAGGGCCAGGCCGGACACGGCGGCCCAGACCCCGAGCGCATCGGCGCGGGTGCGCTTCTCGGGGTAGACGTGACGAATGACCGAGAGGGTCCCGGGCTCCGAGGCCGCGGCGCCGATGCCCATGACCACCCGACCGGCGATGAGCCAATCGACATTGGTAGCTAGGGCTCCAATGACCGAGCCCACGCAGAAGATGGCGACGCCCGTCAACATGACGGACTTACGCCCGAGCAGGTCGCCCAGGGTCCCACCGGCCAGCATGAGCGCGGCAAATGTCAGGGCGTAGCCGTTGACTACCCACTGCAACGACGTCACCCCGGCATGCAGATCGCTCTGCACGTTGGCCAGCCCCACACTCACGATGGTGTTGTCGAGAAATGTGAGGAACAGGACGGCGCACAGCGTGACCAGCGCGATCCGTTGCGACCTCGACCCGAGCCCACGGGGGTCGGCATCCATGGCGGCCGTCATGCGCGCTCCTGTCACTGCCACACCCTGGGTGTTCCCACGGAGAGCCGACGCGAAACCACGGGGGTGGCAGGAGCGAGATAGTTCAGCGTTGCGGAGCCGCCAGGGACCGTTCGACCGATGCCGCAATGAGATCGCCGGCGATGTGCAGCGCGTCGGTTGTCCGGGTGGCCCGGCACAAGACAAAGGCACCCTCCAGCGCGGCGAGCATGCCGATGACCAAGGACAGCGCCTCCCTCTCCCCCAAGGCCAGCGACGAGAACCGCTCGACCCCGGCACTGATCCAGCGCTCGAAGACCGAGGCACAGGCCAGACGCAGTGGTTCACTCACGCTCGAAATCTCGAGGGCGATGGTGGCAATCGGGCAGGCGTCTTCGTAGCCCGATTCCTCCAGATGGGCGGCCGCCCCGGCGAAGAACATGCGCACCCCGGTCACCACGTCAGGCGCCTCGTCGAACACGGCGGGGATCAACTCCTCATAGAGAGCGCCCGATCGCGCAATGGCCTCAACGCCGATCGCCTCCTTGCCGCCGGGAAAGAAGTGGTAGATCGACCCGAACGGCGCCTTGGCTTGGGCGACGATCTGCTTGACGCCGGTGGCGGAGTAGCCCTGCCGTCGCATGAGCTCGGCACTGGCTTCGACAATCCGTTCCCTGGTGTCGGTCACATCGCTCCTCTGGATTTGACGGTGCATCCGCTGGGGTAGTCTACGCTAGAGCGATCTATCTAGTTGAACAAGGAGACCCCATGCGTGCCTGGTTGGCCCTGAAATTGACGAGACACACCATGGCGCGACTCCGTGAGGGCGACCCCGGGCCCACCCTCGCCCTGGATACTGATGACGTCATCCTCCGCTTCCCCGGCCTCAACTCCTGGGCGGGCGAGTTCAAAGGCAAGGAGGCGGTGGCGGCCTGGCTGGACCGCTTCACCCAGGTCGGGTTGCAGAGCTTTTCCGACGAGGTGACCGTCAACGGTCCGCCCTGGCGCATGACGCTGGCCATCCGTGGCCATATCTCGCTGCATGACCAGACGGGCAATGCCGTCTACGACAACCGGTACGTCATATGGGGCTCCCTGCGCTGGGGCCGCTTGACCGAGTACGAGGTCTACGAGGACACGCAGAAGAGCGCGGCGCTGGACGACTACCTGGCCACCCTTGAGGTGGCCGGATAACTGGAGCCCCTACCCCCGAGGTTCGTCGGTGACGTCACGCAGGTCGACCCAGGTGTCGCCCGGGTTGTCAACGGACGTGAACTGCGCCACCACGGCCGAGAGCGAGTGGCCATTGGGTTGACATTCAAACGCGCGGGTCTGGCCCGCCCGCAGATCAAAAGAGAGCACCTGGCTGCCGGTGACGTCAGCCTTAATGCGTAGCCGGTGCTGACCGGGTTCGGCCGGAAAGTCGATCGTCTTGCCTGATCGGATCTTCCCGATGATGGATCCGTCGAGCTCGACCCGGTAGCCCCGCAGTCGATCCCGCACGGTGGCGCTGACCCGGGTGATGCGAATGGCGGTCTGGGACATGGACCGAGTCTGGCACGGTGGTCAGTGCGTGACGTTGAACCCGTAGGCGTCGCCGTCGGCGAACGTGGGGATCGAAATGGTGAATTGCCCACCGCCCATGCCGTTGGGTGTGATGGTTGCACTGGTCACCTTGGGCTTCGGCGGCGCCGGAGGCAGGAGCGGCAGGCTCCCCGACAGTTGCCCCAACGCTCCGGTGAAGAGCCCGGTGGTGCCGGGCAATTCGCTCAGCGTTCCGGTGGGCAGCGTCGGGTTGGCTCCGGAGATGTCACTCAGGGCGATGTGGGCCACGCCCGAGGTCCATGGCACGGTGATGGTCACCGAGACCGACGTCGGCTGTGCCCGCCTGCTGTCGACAAACGACGACGGGCAGAGCAGAAGGTTCTGCGAGCAGCCCACCCCGCGGCCGACCAGTCCGGTCAGCGTCTGGGTGGTCGGGTTGAACGATCCCACGGCCGTCACGCTGTCGCTGGAGGAAGTGGTGGTCACCATGGTGCCCGACATCTGCTCGTAGAAGAGGCGCTCGTAGTACTCGGGCAGCGGCGACTTCCCATTGGTGTAGAGCAGCCCGTCCAGTGTGGGCGCCGTGCAGTCGTTGTACCAGCAGGCGCGGATACCCGAGTCCACGCCGGCGTTGGTCAGGGCCGACAGGTAGGCCACGTCCCACCCGGGCACCTTCTGCACTTCGGGGATGCCGTACTCGTCAATGAAGATCTTCGGGTGGCCCAGGGCCGGCCGGGCGGCGATGAGGGCCCGGGCGTCGGCCACATGGTCCTCGAGGATGGCCGGGTCCAGGCTGTTCTCCTCCGGTGCCGGTCCGAAGTTGTCGACGATCTCGTGCCAGGTCAGGGCGGCCAACTCAATGTGATTGGCCGCGGCGAAATTCAAGAACGTGACCATGTCAAACGAGTGGTCGAGGTTGCCGTACTGCCCCGGGTAGTCGGTCCAGTAGGGCAGGTCGGGTCCCACGATCTGGGCCGCCGGGTCGACCGACTTGATGGCCCCGTAGGCCACCTGGAACTGCTGCAGAAGCAGCGCCGGGGTTTCCGAGGCGTAGCCGGCGTCGCTGTAGAACTTGTCGTTGCCGCCCGGTTCGTTGTAGATCTCCCAGTAGTCGATCTCCTTGCCGCTGGCGACGAGCTGCTGAGCCGTCGTCTTGACCCAGTTCGAATAGGCGGCCCAGTCCGACCACGGGGTGGGCGGATTGCCGCCGTCTTCCACCTTCTGCAGATCGTCCAGCACGACCAGGGTCTGGGCGCCGTCGGCCGTGGCCACTTCGAAACTGGACCAGTTGAACGTGCCGTTGGCCTCGGGCGGCGGCGTGCCGCGGAAGATCGTGGTCCCGAGCGCCCGGAGATCCTGCTGGTCCTGGTCCTCGGGGAACAAAGACTCCAGCAAGCCGGACGCCTGGTGGCCGGCCGGCTCCAGAGGTGTCGTGGCATCGAAGGAGACGCAGGCGCCCACCAGACACCAGACCTGAATGCTGAAAGGCGCCGACGTGGTCGGCGTGCCTTCACCGGCATCGTCAATGGGGTACACCTTGGCCGCATAGGTCGCACCGGCGGACAGGGAGCGGAACGTCGTCGTGGTGCAGTCGCCGCAACGGATGGACGTCAGGTAGGTGTCCGTGCCGCCCGACACCTGCAGGAGCTGCACCAGGGCGCCGGTGGCCGCACCGCCCTTGGAGGCGTAGACCCAATTGACTTTTAGGTCGGGCAGGGTTCCGCCCTGCGCCAGCGACACCGACGCCGGGGCCTGCGGACCGACCGCCGCCGCCGAGGCGGCCGGCGCCAGCGCTGGCGCGATGGTCAAGAGGGAGGCGCACAGGGCCAGGAGGGCTCCGAAGAGGGCCGGCCGAACCAGGTGCAGCGGGCCAAGGCATGACGTCTCGGCTCCGGCCGGCGAGGTTCGCATGAAATCTCCAGATCAGATGGGGGCCGAGGGTAGGACACAGGGGATGCCCCCATCAAGGCTGGGAACGTCTCAACCAGGGAAACCTTGCACGTCCGGCCCATACACGCCCGCACGCTGGGGCGACGTCGGAACGATCGGCTCTTCAGCGTTCCCGGGTCGGCGCCAGGCGGACCAAGAGGTTGTAGGTGACCAGGGCTATGGCCAGGTGCAGGCACACCAGTACGGCCACGGCGCGCGCCGGCTGGTGCTGGTGCAGGATCCACAGATCGGGCAGGAGCAGGACCAGGGTGACCGCAATGGCCAGGCGAAAGAAGAGCCAGCGCGGTGACGACGAGATCCTCGTCACGATGGGCCAGGCCACGCAGGCGATCAGGACGCCGATGATGGTGAGTCGGGCGTAGTCGTGAAATTGGAAGTGGTCGTAGCCCCGCGTCGACGGGAATACCGCGATGCCCAACGCGACGAGCAGCGCGTCGGCCACCAGCGAACCCACCAGCGCGCCGATGGTGGCCATCACCAGCCGCACCGGCGTTGGCTGCGCGTGGCGGGGCGACAGGTTCAACCGGGCCAGGCCCATCACTCGGGTCGTCACACTCATGACGGTCGGGCCAAGCCGGTCTGATAGGCCAGCACCACGGCCTGCACGCGATCGCGCAGGCCGAGCTTGGACAGCACCTTGCCCACATGCGACTTCACCGTCGTCTCCGACACGAACAGACGCTCGGCGATTTCCGCATTGGACAACCCCTCGGCCACCGCCATGAAGACCTCGCGCTCCCGGTCCGTCAGGTCGAACAGCAGCGACGGTGAGCCCGCTCCGGCGTCCGGAGTGTCCGACGGGTCCGGGAGGTGTTGCGCGTACTCATCGAGCAACCGTCGGGTGATGCGCGGGGAAACCACCGCATCGCCCCGGTGCACGGTGCGTATGGCCCGCACGAGCTCCCCCGGCGGCACGTCCTTGAGCAGGAAGCCGCTGGCGCCCGCTCGCAACCCGCTGAAGGCGTAATCGTCCAGATCGAAGGTGGTCAGTATGAGCACCCGGCTCGGCGCGCCCGACGCCACGATCAAGCGCGTCGCCTCTATGCCGTCCATGGCCGGCATGCGCACATCCATCAGGACGACATCGGGGGCGTACAACTCGACCAGGCGCACGGCAGCACTGCCGTCCTCCGCCTCTCCGACGATCGTCACGTCGGCCTCGGCTTCGAGGATCATCCGGAACCCCTTGCGCAGGAGCGACTGGTCATCGGCCAGGACGACGCGGATGGTCATAGGCCCTCTGCCTTCCCGCCCCGCAACGTGGCGTTGATGCTCCAGCCTCCACCCTCGTGGGGACCGGCCGTGAGCAATCCCCCAAAGGCGGCGGCGCGTTCGGACATCCCGTCCAGACCGTGGCCACCCCCCACGTTCGGCGGCGCCGCGGATCGGCCCGGGGCTCGCGGCCCACCATCATCTATGACGCCAACTGTCACATGCGGATCATCGAAGAGGAGACTGATGACCACACGATGCGGAGACACCGCATGCTTCAACGTGTTGGTCAGGCCCTCCTGCACGATGCGGTACACGGTCATGCCCGCCGAGGACGACAGATCGAAGGCCGTGCCGGACTGGGTCAACTCCACGTCCAACCCCGTTGCCTTGACGCGCTCGACCAAGGCCGGGAGATCGGCCAGTCCCGGCTGGGGCGTCAGCGCGGCGGCGCCGGTCGCCAGTTCGGTCCTGGTGCCCTCGCCCTGGCGCAACAACCCCAACATCAGGCGCATGTCGTGCAGGGCCTGGCGGCCCGTGCCGGAAATCTCGGTCACCGCTTCGGCGGCCCGGGTGGGATCGGTGCGCTGCGCCACCGAGGCGGCATCGGCCAGCGTGACCATGACCTGCAGGTTGTGTGAGATCACGTCATGCATCTCCCGGGCAATGCGCGCCCGCTCCGCGGCCGCGGCGATGGAGGCCTGCTGATCCCGCTCAATTTCCAATCGATCCCCGCGCTCGGCCAGCCACTCCATCTGGCGCCGCAGTTCCCGCACGGCGATACCGGCCACGGTGGCCGCGAAGGCCATCCCGGACAGGAAGACGAATGTCTTGAAGTGGTTCCCGGCCACGGCCCAGCGCACCGTGGCCAGGATCACACCGGCCTCCAAGACGGCGGCCGAGGCAACCAGTTCGGCGGTGGGAGCTTCGGTGGCCACGGTGAAGAGGGCCACCAGGAGAGCGCCGTCGGCCAGGAGGGGACCCGTGGTGAACCATTGGGCCAGGGCGACGGCGGCCATCACGGCGAAGACGGCCGTCGGGGCGCGGCGGCGCCATAGGAGTGGGATGGTCAAGCCGGCCGCGTATCCCTCGGCGCTCGAGTTGAAGCCGATGTGCAGCACCCAACTGGAGCTGGCCAGGAACAGCCCGATGGCGATCACCGCATCGACAGCGATGGCGTGGCGGCGATCCCAATCCCGGAACGCGCGCCACATGCGCCAGATGGCGTCGGAACGCTCGGCCCGATTGACCACGGGGTCAGCCGTCACCTCAGAGAGCGCCATCTGCACGGTCCCTGCTTAGTGGTCCCGGCCATGTGTGCGCCCTCCTCCTTGAGGATGAATCCGATTGCCCTCAATCATCCCTCCGGCCAGTGCCTTCTCGCCCGACACCGTCTTAGCGTCGGAGTCATGGCCATCCTCCCCGCCCCCACCAGGTCAGCACGCACCGAGCTCGCCGTCGACGCCACCGGGCTGACCAAGCAATTCGGCGGCCGCACGGTGGTAGACCGCCTCGACCTGGCCATTCCGCTGCGCGCCGTGAGTGGCTTCGTCGGTCCCAACGGCGCCGGCAAGACCACCACCATCCGCATGCTGCTGGGCCTGATCCGGCCCAGCTCGGGCCAGGGTGAGATTCTGGGTGGCACACTGGATCGGCCCGAGAGCTACCTGCACAAAGTGGGCGCCCTCATTGAGGCACCGGCCTTCTATCCCCAGCTCAGCGGTCGGGACAACCTGCTGGTGCTGGCCCGGCTGGGCTCCATCGACACCGCCCGGGTGGCCCAGGTCCTGGACCGGGTCGGCCTGAGCCAGCGCTCGACGGATGCCTACCGCACCTACTCGCTGGGCATGAAGCAGCGCCTGGGGATTGCCGCGGCACTCCTGCCCTCCCCCGAACTCCTCATCCTCGATGAGCCGACCAACGGCCTCGACCCCGCCGGCATTGTCGAAATGAGGGACCTGATCCGCTCCGTGGCCGACGAGGGCCGGACCGTCCTGATCTCCAGCCATCTGCTGGCCGAGATCGAGCACATCTGCGACCACCTGGTCATGATTGACGACGGGCGCACCGTCTTCCAGGGTCCGGTCACCGACCTGCGAACCAACCGGTCGAGCGAGGTCGTCCTACGTCCCGAGTCTGCTTCCCGGTTGGCTGCGCTGGTCGCGCTGCTCGATGGCGCCGGATTCCCGGCTCGAATAGAGGAGGATGCCCTCGATGGCTCCTGTGTCGTTGTGTCAATCGGCGCTGAGCGGGCTGGTGAACTCAATCGGATGTGCATGGGCGCGGATATCACGCTGTCGCATATCGCCGAGCGCCGGCGCAGCCTGGAGGAAGCGTTCTTCGAGCTGACCGGCAGCCATTCCCGCGACACCGCGTTGGCCCACTCACTTGGAGGTGTTCGATGATCCTGCAGTCCTTTCGCAGCGAATGGATAAAGCTGCGCCGACCGACCCTGCTGTTCGGGACGTTCGGCGGCGTGGCCCTGGCCGCCTCGTTCTTCACCATCCTGACCTTCACCCAGGCGCCCGCCACCGGCGCCGGCAGCTTCGACCTGCCCAGCCTGGCGGGACTGGCCCAACCGAACGGCCTGATCCACGGCATGAGCCGGGCCGTGGTCCTGTTGGGCGTGGTGGCCTTCGGCATCGCGGCCACGCAGATCGCCGCCGAGTACTCGCTCGGCACCCTGCGCCAACTCCTGGTCCGCCAGCCGCGCCGCTTCACGCTGCTGGCCGGCAAGTACCTCGCGGTCATCTCCTTCTTGGTGGCCGCCGTGGTCATCGCCTCGGTCATCACGGGCGGCGTCGCCCTCGTCCTGGCCCACATCCGTCACGTGCCCGTGGCGGCCTGGTTCTCCTCGGCCGGCCTGGCCGACCTGACCCGGGCGCTCGGGATGCTCTTGCTCGCCGTCATCGGGTTCGCCACGTTGGGCTTTGCCGCCGGCATGTTCCTCAAGTCCTCGGTGTTCGCCGTCATCCTCGGCTTCGCCTACCTGCTGCCCTTCGAGAGCATCCTCGAGCGCATCGTGCCCAGCACAGGCCACTGGCTTCCGGGTTCGCTGATCGGCGTGGTGGGCCAGGGCGGCACGGCCACCGACGGGTTCGCCCGCTCCCTCATGATCAGCACCGTCTACCTGGCCGCCATTGCGGCGGGCACCATCGTTGCCTTCCGACGGCGGGACGTCACGGCGTAGGTTGCGCTCATCATGAAACTCCGAGCGCTGTTCGCCAACCCGACCATCCCCGGCGCCCTCCGGGTGCCCGAGATCACGGTCTACTTCTGGCTCATCAAGGGTCTCTCGACCGCCATGGGCGAGGCCACGTCGGACTTTCTCGTCCGCATCCTCAACCCGGTGGCCGCCGTCGGCCTCGGCTTTCTCGGCTTTGTTGCCGCCCTCATCATTCAGTTCTCCACGCGCCGCTATCGGGCCTGGTCGTACTGGTTGGCCGTGGTCATGGTCGGTGTCTTCGGCACCATGGCGGCCGACGTCCTCCACGTCGGCTTCCGGGTGCCCTACATCGCCTCATCGACCTTCTACGCCCTGGTCCTCATCGCCGTCTTCGTGACGTGGAACCACTACGAGAAGACGCTGTCGATCCACACCATCAACACGCCGCGGCGCGAGGCCTTCTACTGGGCCACCGTCGTGGCCACCTTCGCCCTGGGCACCGCCGCCGGTGACCTCACGGCCACCACGCTCCACTTGGGGTACCTCACCTCTGCGGTGCTCTTCGCCGCGATCATCCTGATCCCGGCCCTGGGCTTTCGCCTGTTCGGCTGGAACGCCATCTTCTGCTTCTGGTTCGCCTACGTGGTGACCCGGCCGATCGGGGCCTCGTTGGCCGACTGGGCCGGCAAGGCTCGCAACCTGAGCGGGTTGGGCTGGGGCGATGGGTGGGTCGCCCTGACCCTGACTGGGGCCATCGCACTCCTGGTGGGCTTCCTCAGCGTGACCGGGGCCGACGTGCAGCTCGAACAGAGGCACCACCGCGTTCACTAACCCAACTCCGGATGGCAATCACCATGACCGTCAGTGCGATCAGCATGGCGGCCACCGGGTCCACCCAGGTCCACGAGACCAACGCCGTGAGCCCCGTGCCGACCACGGTCACGGCGGCCAGGGCGGCCCCGGTCAAGGACAGCCGGCTGTCGGCCAGCAACGCCGCGCTCGGGATCTCACCGGCGATCCGGCCTTTGCCCCGAGCCAGGAGACCCAGCGCGACGATGGACGCCGCCGCCAGCGCCACCCCGACGGGATCCGCCGACGCCCGCGCCGATGTGGCCAGGCGATCGGCACTTTCGAGGGCGGTCACCACACCGACGGTCAGCAGACCGACCGTGATGACATGCAGGGCCACTCGTTCCTTGCCGTGCGAGAACGCTTCGTGGCGGAGCGAGTGCCGGAAGTGGGAGACCAGGAGACCCGAACCCACTGCATCCAGAGTGCCGGTCAGACCGAAGGCCAGCAGCACCACACTGTGAGAGTGCAGGCCGAGGACCACGGCCAGCGTGCTGGAGACGACCGTCCATCCAATGGACAGCCAGGAGATACGCAGGCCATCTCGCAGTGGGCCGACCGGTACCGCATTGAAATCTTGTTCGTGCACGCGCCCTCCCTCGGACTTGTGCCGACCAGACTTCCCGGCTCACCCGCCACGCCAACCGCAGCGACACCAAACTACCAAACGGGGCTGATCGAACTTCACAGCGGGACCACAGACCGTCCTCGGGGGGCCGTGACGCGGACCCGGTTCAATGGGTCATGCCCATGACGCAGCCGCAGAACGTCACGACACCCGAGGCGCGGCGGCGGGCCACCGTACGACTTCGTCGGCTGACCCGGGCCGCCATCCTCCTGGCCACGGGTGCCACGGCCGCCATCGGCGTGGTCATCGCCAAAGAGCACCCGGGAAACAGCGCCTCGCCGAAGACGACGGGGAGCACGTCGACGGTCGTACCGACGTCATCGACAACGACGTCGACAACGACGTCGACAACGACGGCGCCCAGCACGGGCCAGTCCTCTTCGACGCCAACGACCACCACCACAACCAGGCCACCCACGACCACCACGACCCGTCCGGTGGTTACCTCGGGGGGTAGCTCGCGATGACCACCGCACTGGCCCTGGCCTCGCGATCATTCCGGGCCATCGGCACCACCGCCACCGTGGTGGTGCAGCACCCTGCGCAAGCCGCGGCAGCGGAGGCAATCCTCCACCGGGAACTCGTCGCCCTCGATACCGCCTGTAGCCGCTTCCGGTCCGACTCCGAGCTCGAACACCTCCATCGGCACGCAGGCCGGCCGGTCGTGGTGTCGCCGCTGCTTTTCGAAGCGCTCGAGGTGGCCGTGTCGGTGGCCCGCATGACGCACGGAGCGGTCGACCCCACCGTGGGCAACGCCATCGCCGCCCTGGGCTATGACTGCGACTTCGAAGAGATCGGGATACGGCCTGCGCTCCCGCTCGGTTCCGTCGGACCCGTGGCCGGCTATGGCCGAATGGAGCTGCAGGCGGCCACTCGTACCGTCCGTATCCCACGGGGCGTCCGCCTCGATCTCGGGTCGTCGGCCAAAGCATTCGCGGCCGACCGGGCGGCGCGCCACATTGCCGATCAGCTCGGCGATGGCGTCCTGGTCAGTCTGGGCGGGGACGTGGCCGTGGCCGGACCGCCACCCGACGGTGGTTGGCCCGTTGGCATCGCCCATGCATCGTCCGCCCCCGCTCCCGATGTCGACCAGGTGGTGGCCATCACCCACGGGGGCCTGGCCAGCTCGAGCCCGACGGTGCGCACCTGGACGGTCGGCACCGAGAAGGTCCACCACATCGTCGACCCCGCCACCGGCCGCCCGACCACGCCGTATTGGACACTGGTCTCGGCCTCCGCCGCCAGCTGCATCGAGGCCAACGCGCTGTCCACCGCCGCCATCGTGTGGGGCCATCAGGCCCTCACGCGTCTTCGTCCCTACGACGGCGCGCTGCGCCTGGTGCGTCATGACGGTGAGGTCTTCACCGTCGGCGGCTGGCCCGGAACAGGTGCACCATGAGCTCGACCACGTTCTGGTACATCACCCGGGCCAGTGGGATCGTCGCCCTGGTGCTGCTGACCGCCACCATGGTGCTGGGCCTGGTCACCACCACACGGACCAAGGCGCGCCACTGGCCCGGCTTCGCCCAGCAAGAGCTGCACCGACGGATATCCATGCTGGCGATGGTGTTCCTGGCCCTCCATATCCTCACCAGCGTCCTCGATACGTATGTCCACATCGGCTACCTGGCCATCGTGATCCCCTTCACGTCCTCCTACAGCCGATTCTGGGTGGGTGTTGGCACGGTGGCGGTCGACCTCATGGCTGCCGTCTTCATCTCCAGCTTGCTCCGCGCGCACATGAAGGCGGGCACCTGGCGGGGGCTCCACTGGTTGGCCTACGGCTGTTGGCCGGTGGCGCTGGCGCATACGTTCGGCATGGGCACCGATGCCGGCGAGCATTGGGTCATCGCTCTGGGCGGTGCCTGCATCATCGCCGTCGGCGCGGCGCTTACCCGGCGCCTGCGGGCCACCGGCCACCGGGGTGCGGCACTGCTGCAGACGAGCCATCGGACCGCGCCATGACACGAAGCGTCAGCCACGCCCCGCCGCGCCCTCAATTGCATCACCTGCTCGGTCACCCCACCGACCTGGCTGGGCACCTGGCCACGCATGGCCCGCTTTCTCTCGCTCCGAACCAGGCTTCGTGGGCTGCCACGCTGGCCGCCCACCTGCACGCCTCGGGGTTGGCCGGCCGAGGCGGCGGTGGCTTCCCCGCCGCCCTCAAGTTGACCGCCACCCGGCCGGGCGGAACCCTCGTGGTCAACGGCATGGAGGGTGAGCCGGCCAGCGACAAGGACAAATTGCTCCTGACCCGGGCGCCCCACCTCGTCCTCGACGGAGCGCAGTACCTGGCCGCCGCCTGCCGGGCCGACCGGATCATCGTCTGCGTACCCGCCGGCCGGGACAGCGTGGCTAGCGCCGTCCTTCATGCCATCGGTGAACGAGAGAAGGCAGGGCACACCCGGATCGTCGAATCGGTGGCGCGGCCACCGCACCGCTTCGTGGCTGGCGAGGAATCGGCGTTGGCCAACTGGCTCGACACGGAACGTGCACTGCCGGTGTTCCGCCCGGACAAGCGCATCCCCCTGCGCATCGGCCGACGCCCCGCGCTCGTCCACAACACCGAGACGTTGGCCCACATCGCCCTTATCGCCAGGAACGGCGCCGCACCCTTCCTGGCCCGGGGCCTGCCCGAGGATCCGGGAACCACGCTGATCACCATCGGCGGGGCCGTGACCCAGCCCGGTGTGGTCGAGGTCGACCGCGGCACCCCGCTCTCGGACATCGCCGCCCGCAGCACGCCGACCGGCCCGGTGCAGGCACTGCTCGTCGGCGGCTACGGCGGGACGTGGGTCGGACCTGAACACTTCGCCACTCCCTACGGGTCGATTCCCCTGCGCACCATCGGGGCCAACGCCGGCGTCGGCATCATCGCCGTGCTCGGCACCGAGTCCTGCGGCGTGGCCGAATCGGCCCGCATCGCGCACTACCTGGCCGGACAGAGCGCCGGCCAGTGTGGGCCCTGCGTGCACGGTCTACCGGCGATCGCCGACGACCTCACCCGGCTGGCCTTGGGTCAGGTCGACCATGCGCTCATGCCTCGCCTCCTGCGCCGCCTGGGCGAGGTCGATGGTCGGGGGGCCTGCCGGCATCCCGACGGTGCGGTGGCGTTGGTGCGCAGCGCCTTGGCCGTCTTTGGCGCCGATGTGGCCAGGCACGAACGGGGGCAACCGTGCGCCCATCACCGTGCGCCCACCGTGCTGCGGTTTCCAACCGAGGTATACGTGCCATGACCGCCGTGCACATCACCATCGACCCCGTGGGCTGCGCGGCCTACGGATACTGTGCCGAGCTCCTGCCCGAAGCGATTTCCCTCGATGAATGGGGCTATCCCATCGTCGACGGGCGCCCGGTGCCCGCCCACCTGTTGGCCCTGGCCAAACGAGCGGTCCGGGACTGCCCCAAACGGGCGCTCACCTTGCGGGAGCACACGCCCGACTCCTGAGCCCCGGGCCCCACGGTTTCGCCCCGACGCGTTCTGGGCACACTGCACCGGGGCGCCGGCCAACCAAGGTCGACCCGGTGTCGCCCATACCGGAAGGCGACCGTGACCGGATCCGATCTGAAACGACGAGGGCCAGAACGGGCCCAGTGGCTCGTGGCCGGCCTCGGTCTGGCCGCCCTCGCCGCCGCCGCACTGGCCAGTCCCGCCCATACCCGGGCCGCCCTCGGTCAGGACTGGTCGCCCTTCGTGCTGGTGGTCGGGCTGCTCCTCGTCGGCCGGGTGGCTGATCAGGACGGCCTGTTCGCCGCGGCCGGCCGCCGTTTAGCCCGCCTGTCCAAGAACGGCGCCCTCCTGTTCCTGGGCGCCTCACTCATGATCGGCCTGGTGACGGCGATCCTGAACCTCGATACGTCTGTCGCCTTCCTCACGCCCGTCCTCGTCTACACCGCCCGCAGCCGCGGCGGCGGGGAGGCGCCGCTGCTCTACGGCTGCCTCCTGCTCTCCAATGCGGGATCGCTCTTTCTGCCCGGTTCGAACCTGACCAATCTCATTGTCCTGGGCCACCTGCACCTGACCGGAGCGCAGTTCTTCTCCAAGATGTGGCTGGCCGCCCTGGCCGCCATCCTGGTCACCGCGGCGGTCATCATCGGCTTCGAGCATCGGTCCCTCATGACGCCGACCCGGGAGCTGCCCCCGCGCCAACGGCCGGTCATCGGGCTGGGCCTGGTGGCCATGGTGGTCACCACCGTGCTGGTGCTGACCCTGCGAGCGCCGGCCCTCCCCGTCTTTGTGGTCGGCATCGTCGTCGTGGGTTTGCGGGTGGCGACCCGACGCCAGCGCTCGACCGGCGTTGTCTCGGGTCTGGGCGCCCCCGTTCTCACCGGGCTCTTCGGCTTGGCCGTGGCTCTGGGCGCACTGGGACGGACCTGGACCGGTCCCGCCACGCTGCTCTCGCATCTGGACGGATGGGGCACCGCCGCCGCCGGTGCCGTCGGCGCGGTGGTGGTCAACAATCTGCCGGCGGCCTCCTTGCTCTCGGCCCGCACCCCCGGTCACCCCTTCGCGCTCCTCGTGGGGCTCAATCTCGGCCCCAACCTCTTCGTCAGCGGGTCACTGGCCTGGCTGCTCTGGTGGCAAACAGCACGGAATGCCGGCGCCACGCCGCGCCTGGCCACGGCCAGCCGGATCGGCGTTGTGGTCGTCCCACTCTCCATGGGGGCCGCCCTTGGTGTGCTGGCGCTCACCGGATCGCTCTGACCGAGAGTGGGCGCATAGGCTCGCTCCCATGGGCCAGCCGATGTCGAACCGGAGCGGGCCCGCGGGCATCACTGCGTTATGAGGACGCCGACCCGCTCACGCCGCTCCACGCGGTTCCTCTTGGCCTTCGGCATCGCCCTGGCCCTGGGGTTCCTGCTCGATGGCAAATTCATACTGGTCGTGGTGGCGTTGGTGTGGGTGGCCTCGGCGGCCTTCAGCCTGTGGCGGCTCAATCGGAGTTAGTGGGACCGAGCCCCACCGAGTGCGTTCTTGGTGCCCTCGACACAACGGTCCATCTGCTCGTCGGTGATGACGAGGGGCGGGCAGTAGGCCAGGACTGACGTCCCCACCGGGCGGGCAATGACCCCAAAGTCCAACAGGCGGTTGCGCACGGTCGGTGCATCGAGCTGCGGCGCCAACTCAATGGCCCAGACGCCCATGGTGCCGCGCACGCCGGTCACGCTCTCCCCATCGACCAGGGTGGCCAACCCCTCTCCCAATCGTTCGCCGATGACCTTGGCTCGCTGGAGAAGCCCCTCATTCTCAATGATGTCCAGGTTGGCCAGGGCGGCGGCGGCCGGCAGCGGATGGCCGCTGTAGGTGTACCCGTGCTTGAGGACGAATTCGGGATCGGACTCCAGCGGGGCCCGGACGGCGGGACCGACCAGGACGCCACCGAGCGGGAGATACCCCGATGTCACCCCCTTGGCGAAGGTGACCATGTCCGGCCGGACACCGAAGTGCTCGGCCGCGAACCAGGCCCCCAGCCGGCCGAAGCCACAAATGACCTCGTCGAAGATGAGATAGGCACCCAGGCGGTCACAGCGCTCGCGTAGCCCGGCCAGATAGCCGGGAGGCGGCGGGTACACACCACCGGCACCGATCACCGGCTCGGCGATCACCGCAGCGATCCGGCCTTGCACCTCTTCGGGCAGCTCATCGAGTGCGGTCAGATCGTCATAGGGGATCTGAATCACGTCGGGCAGCAAGGGCCCGAAACCGGCCTGATTCCCCGGCAGGCCCGTCGCCGACATCGCTCCGTACGTGACCCCGTGGTACGAGGGCTTCCGGCTCACGATGACGGTGCGCTCTGGCTGTCCGGCCTGGACGTGGGCGATGCGGGCCAACTTGATGGCGGTCTCGACCGACTCGGAGCCGCCCGAGGTAAGGAAGACTCGGGCCTCGGGCATCGGCGCCAGCCCGACCAGACGGTCAGCCAGTGCATCGGCCGCCGGGTTGGTGAACCGGTCGAAGGTGTGGAAAACCTCGAGGCGGCGCATCTGATCCGCCACGGCCTCGGCAATCTCGGTTCGCCCGTGCCCGATATTGCAGTACCAGAGGCTCCCCAGCGCGTCGACGTAGGTGGCACCCCGGGCATCGGTCACCTCGGCCCCCTGGCCGGCCACGATGTCGACAAAGGCGCCACGGGGGGCGGCCGGCCGGGCGAAAGGGTGCAGCAGGCTCGGGAGATTGGCATCCGTTGGCATGGCCCCAATCCTCGCGCTCAATCGGGTGCCCGTCGTTCAGGCCGCCGGTCTCACCGCGGATCCGAAGGGCTGACTTCGAGGACGCGCACCACATGCTCAATACCCCGCAAGGGCTGCGTGTCGCATTCGCGCAGGGTCCACCTGTCGGGCTCGAGGCGGGCCGCCGCCGCTTCGGTCACCACCACCCCGTTCGGTTTGGCCACCTTGACCAATCGCGAGATCAAATTGACCAGCGGACCGAAGTAGTCGCCGTCCCGGGGGACGACCAACCCATAGCCCACCGCCCCACGCGCCGGCGGGAGGATCTCGTCGTCGGTGGCCACCCGGCAGATCGCCCCGGCAATGCGACAGGCGGCATCCACCGACGGAGCGGCGAAGAAGACTTCATCCCCGATCATCTTGATGACCCGCCCACCCGACAACAGGGCAATGGACCACGAGGCGGACTCGAATCGAGCCAAAGCGAGACTCTGATCCCGCAAGTTGAGCGTCTCCGCCCACGCCGTCGAACCCACCAGGTCGACGAAGCCGAGGGCGACCACCTCACCATGTTCGGGATCAAGCCCGTTCCCGCCGTCGGTGGGCGCGGTCCACCCGCGGGCCTGCGCCGCCCGCCGGGTTACCCGGTCGAACTGGATCCGCAGGACGTTGGACAGAACGTCGGGAACATTGGCAAACGCCATGGTCGCCAGCTCGGCCACCTGAGCCCGGGCCAGTTCCGTCGCCCCTTCGCCTTCGGTTCCCGGACCCAACTCGGAAAAGAAGAGCGCGACCGCCGCCTCGGCAATGTTGGTGGCGGCAGCTCCCAGAACCCGCGAGAAGGCCAGGATGGCGTCCTCCCCCATGAGGCTGACCGCCTGCTCGAAGGCCGCCAGGAGATCGAGAAAGCCTTCAGGAACTTCGGTATCGGCACCCAGGGGCACGCCTACCGACAGGAGTACACGCCGCACCCGATCTTCGGGTACCCCGCTCCGGGCGGACATCTCCTGGACCGACAGCGTCACCGACCCCGGACCGAAGACGAGATCACCGGCCACCGACGGCAGCCCGCCCAACTGATGGGCCTCCACCATCTGCGAGATGCTGGCGCCCCGTTCGGTCAGGTAGTCGAGCAGTGCGAGTCGTTCCTCGGCCTCCGGGGCCTCGGGGTCATACAGTCCGGCCTCCACCCAGGCTTCAACGTCCACCGGCCCATGGTTTCACGCACGGTGTCATCCCGCGTGAGGGCATGCGTTCGGCGGACCGGTCAGGACGAGGCGGCGGTGCCGTCCCATCGCCATACCGCCGACGCCCACGTCATGCCGGCCCCAAATCCGGACAGGAGGGCAATGTCTCCCCGGGCCAATCGATTCTTCTTGACCGAGTCGAACAAGGCCAACGGGATGGAGGCTGAGCTGGTATTCCCGGTCCAGTCGATGACCGAGGCCACCTTCCCAATCGGGATCCCCAGCCGTTCGCTCACGGCCTCCATGATTCGAAAGTTCGCCTGGTGCGGCACGAAGAGGGTCACGTCGCTGGCGTCCAGACCCGCCTTGGTCAGTGCGTCGTTGGCCGAGCACACGACCGCTCGGACGGCCTTCCGGAACACTTCCCGTCCGTTCATGACGAGCTTGGCACCGTGGTCGGCATAGAGGAGATCGACGAGGGTGCCGTCGACTCCGACATCCCAAGCGAGGAGCGAGCCCGGACCCGTCACCCTTTGCAGAACGACGGCGCCGGCGCCGTCCCCGAAGAGGAACGCCGTGGTCCGATCGTCCCAGTCAACCGTGCGGGTCATGGTCTCGGCGCCGATGAGGAGCACGAACTCGGCGCCGGTGCCGAGAAGCCCGGCGGCGGTGATGAGCCCGTAGGTAAAACCGGCGCACGCCGCATTGAGGTCCATGGCGCCGCCGCCGATCCCGAGCGCCGCCGCCACCACCGCCGACGTGGCCGGGAGGGACTGATCGGGTGTCGACGTGCAGAGCACCAGCATCGAAATCTGATCACCGCTGACGCTGGAACGCTCCAGCGCGTCCCGACCTGCCTCGATGGCCAGTGCCGCCGTCGTGCCGAGCCCCCCGATCGGGTACGCCGGCGGCGGGTCAGGGGCGAACGGTCCCCAGGCCACCCGGCGGGTCCGAATTCCGGTTCGCTCCACAATCCATTGATCGCTCGTATCGAATCGAGACTCGAGGTCGACGTTGCTCACTTCATTGGCGGGAAGGGCCATTCCGATCCCCCGGATGGTGCACCCAGTCTCTTCGCTCACCCTGTCTCAGCCCGGCGACGCCACACCTGTGATCGACGCCGGGCGAGTGGCTTGACGGTCACATCCGCAGCGTACGGTACGGATTCGGTGACCAGCGAGTAACCACGTCACTCGACAGCGGCTGGCTGCTCCTCGGGCCTTTCCCTCCTGGGCCGCCACCACCAGTACCCAGCCGTCACGAGGAGCCCAGCCGACACCACGACCGAGATGATCGAGATCACCGCACCGTCGCTGATACTGCTCGGTGCGTAGGTCAGGGTCACCACATGAAGGCCCTTGGGCACGTGCACGGCATCGAAGGCGATGTCGGCCCGCACCACCGGGGCCGGGCGGCCGTCGACCGCAGCCGTCCAACCCGGGGCATAGGACTGTCGAATCACCAACCAATCGCCGGTCCGTTCAAACGTCTTGATGACAACACGGGACGACGCGTGCCGCTCAATTTTGGTGAAGCCGCCCACTCCGTTCATCCCGTGCAATCGGCCGAGATGGCCATCCTTCTTCGGGCTGTACGGCGAGGTATCGAGCACCGCCGTCGTGTTCGGGTTGAACGAGCAGCGGCTGACCATCGACTGGGCCTTCCGGTCGCCGTCGGCTGCCGTCAGCGTCTGCCCCACCACGGTCGCGAAATAGGACGAGGGAACCGGGTACACCGGGACCTTGTCCTTGGCGTGTACGGCGACCAATCCGGGCGTGCTGGCCCCATTCCAGAGGCCCGACCCGCCGACGACCCATTGCACGCCAAACAGTTGCAGCGAATTGACACACGCCGGCATCTGCTCGTTCTTGGGCGACGACACCTTGAAGACCTTGTCGTAGAGCGCGTCATGCCACCGCAGGCCAATGGCATCGTACGAACCAATATTGTCCAGACCGAACCAGAGGTTGGTGGGAGCAAAGGGGAAGCTGCCGGCGGCGAACAGCGTCTCGCCGGAGCCGACCTGCTTGATCACCTTCTTGAGCGCCGCCGTCCGTGGATAGAAGAGACGTTTCGACACCGTCGGGTTGTACGAGGTCATCGTCAGTCCATTTGAGGCGAAGGCCAGGACGATGAGGGCCAGCACCCCGATGGCGCGCACGGCATGATGCTTGACCAAGAGATACGCCATCAGCGCCAGCGCAAAGGCCCCGGCGATCAGAATTTCAATGAGGACGTTGTGCTGCACCAGCCGCATGGCCGAAGCCACGTCCGTCTTGCTCCCGTGCATGGCGTGCACGAGCCGGCGCAATCCTTGAGCGAAGAGCAGCTCAATGAAGCCGACGAGGACGAAGACCCCGCCCACGACGACGGCCGCCTTACGCCGTACCACCCGCGAGCCCGCCACGCTCAGCAGCCAGTCGACACCCAATGCGCCCAGCACGGCGATGCCGAACACCTGCATGTCCTGACTTCGATTCAGTCCGGCGGCGCCAACGACGGGCAAGTCGTGCCACCACAGGCCAGCGAATCGGGTGTACAAGAACACGGTGCCGACCAGGCCGGCCAGGGTTCCAAACCAGGCGATCGGTTGCCGTCGGCGCTTCCAGGCCGCGAACAGACCCAGGGGGGTGAGACAGAGCGCCAAGAGGCCGACCGCGTTGCCGCCAACCTCCGCGTAGTTGGTTTGAGGTTGATGCCGGGCGTAAAACGCGTGGTCGCTGTACGCGAACTGGGCACCGCCGAAAAGATCGGGAAAGGCCATCAGCGGCGCCGTGTCGGGGAGAAACCCGGCCACAGAGGCGGCCGGATCGGATCTCAAGTGGGCCGGTCTGGTGCCCTCCCCCGAATATTGCAGGAAGGGGAGGATCTGGAAGGCGGCTATGCCGACACCGAGCGCCGCCACACCACCGAGGCGGGCTACCCAGGCCGCTCGGGTACGCCAGTCATGGCATTCGACGGCAAGCACAACGGCGGCGTAGCCCACGATCAGGAGCGTGTCGAAGATGTCCGTCTCGGGATGGCCGCCGTACACCATGATGCCGAGCACCACGCTCAAGCCAACCAACGCCGCGAGTTGTTTTGCTCGGGTCCTCCCATTCCCGGCCGAGATGGAGCGCCGTGCCGTCCCGATGACCCTGCGGTTGTCGAAGGCGACGCGTACACACCACAGCCCGAGAGGCAGGCAGGCCGACACACTCACTTGCGTCTGGTAGTCCAACCAGACCAGGTGATATCCGGCGTAGGCGAAGAGTGCGCCGCCGATGGCGGCGGCGCCGAACTTCAGCTTGTGGCGAGCCAAGAAGAGATAGGTAAAGAAGCCGAGCATCCAGAGCCGGGCCAACGCGGCAACGATCAAGGCAATGCGAAAGCTCAGGAAATAGAAGGGGAAGGTAAACGGGGAGACAACGACGGTCTGGTTGTCAGCAAAATAAGGCTGACCGTTCCCGTTGTTGGCGTTCCACGTCGGAAGATGGCCCTGAGACACTTGCGCCACGTCGTAATGCAAGATCGGACCGAAGGCCACATACACGTCGCTCAGCACTGCGTTCTTCGGCGTCGACGGCTGACCATGGACGTGGGTAAGCGAGAAGAGCTGGCCTATGTCGGCCGGCAGGTAATAACCGCCATGGACGATGGGCGTCCAGAGTTCCACGACCGCAAAGACGAGGAAGAGGAGGGCGGCAAAGGCGTGACGGGTGCGTTTCCGGGTGCGCTCCAAAGATGCCTGGACACCAGGATCACCTTCCGCCGTCTCAACGCTCAGATCGGTGGGGTGGGGTCCGCTCATAGCTTCAATGGACGTGCCGCCGGGTAATCCATTGACCTCCGCCACCACCACTGTACGGGAAGGCGGGTGACGCCGGGAAGACCAACCCGTGGGGCGCAGCCAAACAGCCGCTGAGCGTTATGTGCAGTGCGGGCCCGGAATGGTGATCGTGGCCGGCGTATTGGTACGGATGGGGCAGTGCCCGTTGACGGTGATGGTGACGGGCGAACCAGTCGCGCTCACCGAGAGTGTGGATCCGGACTGCCGGAACTCCACCACGTCATCGGGTGGCCGGTCGAAGTGATAGCCAACTGACCACAGTTGCCCGCTGGTGGCGACCGTCTTATTGCCCCAAGCTTCCGAAGCCCCGACGACCGGCTGGAACAGCCCCCACGAGAGCATGGCTGCAAACTCGTTCGAGAAGTCTGGAATGTCGTGACCGCCCGGATGGGACTGATAGGTGACATCAACGCCGGCAGCATCAAGGGCCGCATGGTAGAGCTGATTCATTGGAAAGATGACCAAGGATTCAGCCAAGGATCCCTCGAGCACCTGAGCAAGGGAGCCTTTTTGTGAAAGGCCGGCGCTGCTCGGCACTCCGGTACCGGTGCTCTCGAACACGCGGGTCTGCTTCAAGTTCTCTGTGAGCAGGGCAGGGTTGTGGCCATTGAAGTAGAACCCGTTTGGCGGACCGTCCACCGGGTTGATGTTGTCATTGCCTTTGAACGGAGCCAGAGCAGTTAACCCCATGCCCGGCGCGACCAGGGCCGGAAAGTATCCAAGGTCGACGAATCCGGACAGGCTGGCCACCGAGCCGAAGAAACCAGGCAACCGACCGGCCAGATAGACGGCGCCAAGGCCGCCCATCGACACGCCGGCAATGGCGTGATAGCGGCGCTGAGGCAGGATCGGATAGTGGGTCAGGATGGTCGGGATCACGTCGTTGAGCTCGTAGCTCTCCCAGGCGGGGGTACCCCGAGCACTTCCGTTCCACCAGTCGGTGTACCAACCACTGCCGCCTTCGGGCATGACCACGATGGCATCCAGCCCGTAGAGGTCCTTGATCAGGCCTGATTGGGCCACCCAGTCGTAGTTGGAATTGAGTCCGTGGAGGAGGACCAGCAGCGGGTATCGCCTATCGGGGTTGTACCCGGCCGGCAGAAGAACGTTCGCCCGCGGCGGTCCGGGGTAGCCCAGCCATTTCGCCGGAATTTCTCCCGCCGACCCCGGGATGGTGATGGTGGTGAGTTGAGGAGCCGCGGGCGAGGAGCTCTCCGCTGGTGCGGTCGCGCCCGGGGCGAGACATGTTGAAATGGCCGTCAACGCCAGGCCCACGGCAATTTTCCAAGCGTTCCTGCGCATTCCCCGCCTCCATCCGAAACCAGCGGGAAGGCTAGGGCAACTCACCTCATCCGTCGGTACCGTTGGTGCAGGAATGTCCTACTCCATTGGTTGATGGGCCATCGCCGCCGGCTGGCGCCCGGCAAATACCCAGCCGACCGCCGCCGCGAACGCCGGCATGCCGAAGAGAATAATAAGCAGGTCACGAACCGGGACGTTGCCCAGCGCCCCGATGCCGCCGTTGAGCGAATTGCTCCGCAGCCAGCCAAGCATGCCGATATAACCGCCCACCGTGCCGAGCAGCGCTCCGAGAAATCCGAGCGCACCAGCGGTCACTGCGGTCAGCGTGCGGCGAGTGCGGCGAGAAGCACCGGTCGCCGCCAGCGTGCGCAGCTCGCTGGCCGTCTCGCTGCGCACCAGGCCTACCGACATACCGAGAACTCCAAGCGCGATGACGATCCCGAAGATGGTGGCCCACGTGATGACGGCGGACGAGGACGGCTGGTCGTTCTTCGACTCAACGGAAAGCTGCGACGTCGACGCGGCAAGCTCGGCATTGCTGATCTCGGAACCGCTGAAGGCCTTGGTTCCCAAAATCAACCAGTGGTTCGTCGCGGCCTGAATGCGAAACTCCTTCATGGCGTGCTCGGTAATCACCGTGTTGGGCGCCGACGTACCCGTTGGTAAAGCACCGATTTCCTGTACGACCGGATGGGCCAGGCAGCCGGTTGAAGGCCCGCACTGCGAGGACCGAGGTGGCCCAGAACCGGGGCCTTGACGGCCATTGGCATCATTCGATCCGTAAGTGAAGGTCAGTCCCGAAACTCCGGACAACCCCGGTCGCGAACTGAGTACGTCGGCGTCGGGGTCGATGTCGGATGCCTTAATGCCAAAGGCGTGCAGCAACTGTGGGGTCGCCACATAAATCTGCCCGTTCCAGTTCCGGCCACCTTGGGTGGCGTTGAGGTTGGCCTGGGGAGACTTGAGGTCCACCAGTTGGGCGCCCAGGCCCCGGGCCACGGCTTGGGCGTGTGCAGCCAACTCCTGCGGCGTGGCGCTCGGAGTGGAGGAGGCCTTCTGAACATGCGTCTTCCCGTCCGGCAACATCACGGTCGAGCCAACAGGAGGCGGCACATTGGCATTGAGGGCGAGCTGGTTGGCGGCCAGATTCGGGCCTGCGTAATCGAGGACGTTGCCGTAGCGGGAGGCGGCGGCGAGCAAGACAATGACCGCGACCAGTACCCCAAGGCTGATGGCCGCCAACGCCGACCCTGATCTGGCCCGATACCGGGCCAGATCGCGTAGGGCGATACGCACCGCGATTGGGGCGCGGCGAGCGAGAAGTGCGGTCAGCGACAAGAAGAATGGGGCGAGCATGATCAGCCCGGGGACGAGAAGGACAATGCCAAAAAGAAGTTCAGGGGATCCTCCACCCCCATTGCCATTATTCGTGCCACCTGCATAGCCGAGCAACAAGAAGGCAAGGACCAAAAAGACAATGCCCGGCAGGGCCGAACGGCGTATCTGGCGCGGCGGGGCCGGGCGGCCCGACAAGGCCTGGACGATCGGCACTTTGGTGATGGCTCGAGCCGGTCGCGAGGCTGCGAAATAGGCCGCAACGACCGCCAGCACGATGGCGGCGATGACCACAGTCCACGAAAAAGCGAGGACGCCAATGACGTGGTGTGCGCTCTGCTGCAGGCTGGGCCGGTAGGCCAGCCACACCAAGAAGCCGAGCACGAAGCCGATGACAGCACCGACCAGACCAACCACTGTGCCATTGGCGCTCACGACGAGGCGGACGTGGCGGTCAGTGGCGCCGAGCGATTCGAGCATCCCTATGGAACGCAGGCGGCGCTGGGCCAGCACGGTGAAGCCCCCGATGGAGACGAGGGCGATGAGCAACATGCCCAGGACGAGAGCGGCCAGCGAAATCGTCTCTGGGTTGAGCGGGTTCGACTGGGCTACCGAGGAGGGGGTCTGCACGTGGCTCCCGAGCGATTTCAGCGACGCACCTTGGGCGTCGAAGAGCGCTGTGATCGACGTTGGATGGATCACCTGCCCAGGAACCAGCAAAGCAAATTCATCCAGGAGGCTCTGTGGATTCTCCACGATGCCCGAAACCGTGCGCTCGACCCCGCCGACCCGCCAGGTGGCCCCCACCTTCAGATGGAAGGCAGACGCCACACCGCTCGTGACTGCCACCTGGTCCGCCTGGCGCGGATAGTCGCCCGAAACGAGGGACAGCATCGGACCGCTAAAGGGTCCATGCGAATCCTGCGCCCGAAGTTGAAAGGTATCGATGGACCCCGGTATCGACTGTGTGGCATTTTCGATCAATTCAACGCGGTCGACACGATGCTCAAGGTTGGCGATGGCACTCGAGGTCCGCGAATCGTTGGCGGTGAAGGATACGGAGTCCTGCGCTGTGCCGAATCCAGCGTTCTTCGGAGGTGGCGTATTCGTGGCCACGGTCGAACCGACGATGGTCGCCGCCGCCGCCACCACGATGAGCGAGAGAATTAAGAATTGCTGCCGCCACTCGCGCCGGAAAAGACGCCAAGCCCAGCGCACCACAGCCCGGCGCGCCGGCATCCCACCATCGGCTGGCATCTGCCGAATGGGTGGTCGCTCCAGCGTGGTGGTCATGAGCGCGGAGCTGGCTGGAGCAGCGATTCGGGGCTGGGTGGCGTCATGGTCTGGTCGACCACCCGACCGTCGCGGAGAAAGACCACCCGATCAGCCCACGATGCCAACTGGGCGTCGTGGGTGACGACAATCGCGGCCACGCCACGCTTGCACGCACTGAGAATCATCCGCATGACCGCCTCACCGTTGGTCGAATCCAGCGCGCCCGAAGGCTCATCAGCCAGGAGCAGGTGACGATCGCCGACGATGGCCCGAGCAATGGAAACCCGCTGGCGTTCGCCCCCCGAAAGCTGATCGGGGTAGTGCATGGCACGCCCGGCCAGGCCAAGCTCTTCGAGTACGGACATCCCGGCCGCTCGTGCCTTCTTGGCTGACAGCCCGTCGAGTTCGAGTGGCAACGAAACATTTTCGACGGCGGTCAGACCGGCCAACAGGTTGTAGTCCTGAAACACGTAGCCGATTGATCGGCGTCGCAGACGGGACTGAGCATTGCGGGTCATCTTTGACAACCCGGCTCCGCCCACCACCACCTCGCCGCTGGTTGGCTCTTCCAGGCTCCCGGCGATGGTGAGCAGGGTGCTCTTGCCCGATCCGCTCGCCCCCATGACGGCCACGAGCGACCCGGGGTCAACGCACAGATCCACGTCCGTGAGAGCCTGCACTTCTGTGACGCCCTCGCCGTAGATCTTCGAGACCTTTCGCAGTTCAAGCATGCTCATGACTGCACTCCTATTCTCCGTCGGACTCTCGGCATCGGGAAGGCTTCGGGTCGGAGCGGCTCGGACGCCGCCCGCTTGATCCGACCTTCGGCCGTGTCCAGCCAACGCACCAGAGCGTCGAGTCGGAAGAGTTCCGCGTCGACGACAAGCGCAAACCCGAGGTCGAATCCCGCTTCGTCCTCCTTGAGGCGGGTCCATTGCTGCATGAGCTCGACCAGGTAGCGCCGATGCACCTGAATCACTTCGTGAACGTCGGTATCGGGCATGCGGAGCGCCACCATGACTTTTATGACCAGCTCATCTCGCGGCGGTGAGCTGAGGTCGGGCGGCGTGCGGAGCCACAACGCCAGCTCGACTGCGCCCTGCTCGGTCAGACGGAACCCTTTTTGGGGACCATCCTCCGCATCGTCATCGGCTTCAACCATCCCGTCGCGCTCCAGGCGCTGCAGGGTTGTGTAGACCTGTCCGACATTGAGTGGCCAGACCTCTCCGGTCCTTGCCTCGAACTCTTGCCGCAGTTGGAGGCCATATTTCGGGCCTTCACTGAGCAACGCCAGCAGTGCGTGGCGGACGCTCACCGTGGTATCCAGAGTAGTAGCATACTCAGTATGGTACTTGATAAAATCTCCGCTGTCTAGATCCCTTTCCGGGCTACATCTGAGGGGCTACCAGGCGAGTGGGCCGTCTTCCTCGACAAAGGTGCCGGTGGGTCCGTCCTGGCCGATGACGGCCATCCGAACGATCACCCCGGCCCCCTTTTCGACCGGCTGCCCGGCTCCGCTGAAGGGTGTGAGTTCGGTGGCCGTGAAGCCGGGCTCGACCGCATTGAACTTGATGTGCGGAATCGCCTTGGCGTACTGGACGGTGAGCATGGAGACGGCCGCCTTGCTCGATCCGTAGACAACGGAAGGAAAGTGAAACTGTCGCCGCTCCGGGTTGGTCACGGCCCAGAAAGAACCCAGAGCGCTCGAAACGTTGACCACGACTGGATTCTCGGACATTTCAAGCAGCGGAAGTGCGGCCTGAGTGACCCGAATGATACCGATGACATTGGTATCGAATACTTCGAGCGCAACCGGGCCACTGACTTCCTGAGTACTGATGCCGGCGTTGTTGATGAGAACGTCCAGGTGTTCTTCACGTTCGGCAATCACACCCAATGCCGCCACAACGGACGCGTCCTCGGCCACGTCGAGCCGCACATACCGGCACCCGAGTTCAGCCGCGGCCGCCTCGCCGCGTTCGATATTCCGGGCCCCGACGTAAACGGTGTGTCCGTGTTCGATCAACTGGCGAGCGGTCTCATAACCCAGCCCTTTGTTCGCACCGGTGATGAGTGTGACGGTCATGGATGTCTCCCTATCGCTCACCGTCATTCATAACAGCCCGCTTGAGCCTGGCTCAGCAGCCCCGCCTACGGCCTCGACCAGCGAGGCGAGGCCATGTCGCTAAAGATTCAGTTTGAACTTAAGAAGCCGTCGTGAGCATGAATGCCAAGCCATCGAGCACTCGCTCGAGACCCATGTCAAAGCCGTGTTTGAGGCGATCGGGGTCGTGTGGTGTCTCGGCGTCGAAGACAACGCGCGTGAGCAGCGGATAGCGACCGCTGTCGATCAGGCTCTGGATGTAGGGAAACTGGGTCTGCATCCATTGCTCCCGGTCGAGGCCGGAGCGACGGACAGCCTCTTGCTCGGAGAGTTCCTCGAAGACGCGGCCTCGAACGAAGGCATCGAGCGTTTCGACCATGACAAGCATCTCGTCGATCTCAAGACCGAGACCGTCAATCGTGCCGAGCACCTGCTCGTAAACCTGAGCCGTGCTGGGTCCGAAATTGCGCAGACCGGCACTGGGAACGGCCATCCAGGGGTGACGCAGGATCATCGCCCGAAGTCCGTGCGCGAACGAGCGCAGATCCCGGCGCCAATCCCCGGAGATCTCGAACTGCAGGTCGTGGCCCATCACCGCGTCGACCATCAGCTCGATCAGTTCGTCCTTGCGGGCGACGTAGCGGTAGAGCGATGCCGCCCCGACCCCGAGCTGGACCGCCAGCGCTCGCATGGAGACTGCTTCTATGCCTCGCGTGTCAGCCAACGTCACGGCAGCTGCGGTGATCTCCTCGCGTGAGTGCGAGGGGGCCGGTCCGCGTCCCGCCCGTTCGGGCCGGTCCCAGATGGTTCCACCGCTCGTAGCCATTGCGAACAGTGTACTCAGTCTGGTATGGTCACTACTGCGAACGTCGTACTCAGTTAGGAGTGGCACATGGCTACAGGAGCGAACACAGGAACGGTGGGTCGGGCCGAAGGGCCGGTGAAGCCCCCGGGCGGAGCCCAGCCCGTCGTCCGCAACCCGTTGCGCTGGTTCGTTTTCGCAGTGGTGATCGCCGCCAACATCATGGATCTCATGGACGCGACGATCGTCAACGTCGCCGGCCCTTCCATTCGGGCTGCGTTGGGCGGCAGCGCCTCCACATTGCAGTGGCTGCCCGCCGGCTACACGCTTGCATTCGCGGTGTTCCTTATTACTGGCGCCCGACTGGGCGACATGTTCGGCCGCCGCCAGCTGTTCCTTATCGGCTCCGCCGGCTTTACTGTGATGTCTGCGGCCTGCGCGGTCGCCTCCTCGCCGGGGGTGCTGATCGCTTTCCGTGTGCTGCAGGGTTCGTTCGGCGCGCTGATGATCCCCCAGGGTTTCGGGATGCTGAAGGAAGTCTTCGAGGAAGACGAGATGACCAAGGTGTTCGGCGCCTTTGGGCCAGTGATGGGACTCTCCATCCTGGCGGCGCCGATCGTGGCGGGTGCCCTGATTGAGGCCAACATGTGGGGGATCGGCTGGCGACTGGTATTCCTCATCAACATCCCAATCGGCGTCGCCGCGTTCGCCGGAGCGGTCCGGGTCCTGCCTCGGACCATCCCCCACCCGGGGATCCGCCTTGACTTCGGTGGGATGGCCCTGATCGGCGTTGCGCTTACCGCGATCATTTACCCCCTGATTCAAGGTCGCGCCGACGGATGGCCAGCTTGGACCTTTGTGTCGCTGGCGGCTGGAGCGTCGCTTCTCGTCGTGTTCGTACTGTGGGAGCGCCACCTTCGGGGCGATCCGCTGATCGAGCCCGGTCTGTTGGCCAACCGCACCTACACGAGCGGCATTCTCGTGGCCCTCGCCTTCTTTGGCGCCTTTGGAGGCCTGCTGCTCTGCGTGTCGCTGTTCGCCCAGCTCGGCGAACACTTCTCCCCGATCCACGCCGGACTGACTCTGATGGCAATGGTCATTGGCATGATCGCCGGCATGGGGGCCGGGTTCGCGCTGGTGAAGCGATTCGGCCGCCACCTGCTCCACTTCGGCGTCGTGATCGTTGCCGCCGGCACCGTCGTACTGGCCCTCACCGTGACCGGTGCCGGCACGGTCTCGACGCTGGGTCTGGCCCCCGGCCTGTTTCTGATCGGATTCGGTGCGGGTTCGAGCATCGGCCAGCTGTTCGACTTCATCCTGGCCGGAGTCAGCATGGACGAAGTCGGCTCTGCCTCCGGCGTCCTCGAGGCCGTCCAGCAACTATCCAGCGCGCTTGGCGTCGCCGTACTGGGCACAATCTTCTTCTCGGCGTTCGACGTGCATCTCCCAACGCACGCATTGGCCATCACCGCCTGGGCGTGTCTGGTGCCACTGGCCATCACGTTCCTACTCCTCTTCAAGCTGCCGATGCATGCCCGCGAGCCACAGACTTGACCCAAGGTGTAATGGCGTCAGCTGGGCTATAGAGAGGCCACCGTCGCCGCCCATCCCAACGGCGACCACGAGCACGCCATCTCCCATTGGGTCTGACGTCGCTGATTGAGTACCCAGCAAGGGCGGCAAGGCGCTGCAGCTCCATCGCAAATAGGCCGTATGGCCCATAGCCAATCCGCTCCTATGGGCTTACCGTGGAGCTGGATTCTTGTGAGCATCCGGCATCCTGCACGCATGTGCCCGATTCGGAGGTGAGCAAGCTTTACCGCAACGTAACGGGGGAACTTATGAAAAACTTGACCGGGCGCGTCACGGCGCGCCGTCCACGCCAACTCGGCTACGCGGTAGCCGCTGTCGCGGTAGCCGCAGGAGCGACCTTTGGTTCGTTTGCCTTGCTGGGCTCGTCCACGGCCACAGCAGCCGGTGGGCCTGATGCAGTGTCCGGATCGGCTTTCGGCCTCAGCCTCAGCCTTCTCGGCGCCAGCGTGGTGCCGCCCACGCCGACCGTAACGCTGCCGGCCGACGGCACGGCGCAAACCAACAGCCTCATCACTATCCCAACCAATCCGGTGATTACCGCCGGAGTGGCCACGGAGACGACGTCGGCGACCAACCCAACCTTGGCGTCTGAGGTGGTCAACAGCAGCGCTGACATCGCCAACCCGGCCCTTCTTTCGGCCCTGCCCGGTCTACCGGCGGGAATTCTGCCGGTCTCGATTACGTCGCTGCTATCTGTGGATGCCATTCACACGGTCTGCAGCTCAAGCGCTACCGGTTCCACGGGTGGCACGACGGTGGCCAACCTGGTGATCGGCGGCACGCCCATTCCGGTGACCACTGCGCTCAATCAATTTCCCACGCTGCCCTCGGCACTCTCGCCGCTGCTCAGCATTGAGATCAATAAGCAGGTCGTCACCAACTCAGCCGGTGCCACCGGCATCACGGTTGACGGCATCGTGATCACCTTGGCCTCCGTCCTCGACGGCGGCGGTGTCGTCACCCTGGCCGAGAGTAAGTGCGGCGCCACCGGGCCGGACATCAATGCCGCTCCCACAGTCACCGGCGTCACACCCAACACGGGTCCGACGGCGGGAGGCACCACTGTGGCCATCGCCGGCACTGGCTTCAACTGTGTCAAGGGCGTCTCCTTCGGTGGTGTGCCTGCCACTGGTGTGACTACGGTCAGCCCGACTCAGGTGACGGCGACGTCGCCTGCCGGCACCGGAGCCGTCGACGTGACAGTGACCAACTGCAACGGGACCAGCCCGACCACCACGTTCGACACCTTTACCTACGTGGGTTCGTCCACGGTGCCCACCGCTCCGGTGGCTCCGGTGTCCGCCACGTCGCAGTCGGTAACGGGCTGATCGGAGATTGAAGGCGGGCGGGGCACAGCGGAGTCAGGAGGCTGCCATGGCCGACGAATCCGAGGTGTACCCCGCCCGTGCTCCGATGCTCAAGCGACTGCTGGCCATCGCCATAGGGGTAACGGTGGGGTCACTCCTCCTCTCCCGTCTGCTCGGGACCGGCGGTGCGGAGCCATCGGCCACTGCAGAACGCCCGGCGATCACCCAGCCGCATGAGCACCCGATGGTCGACACAAAAGCACCGCGTGGAACAACCCTCGTGGCGAACGTCCACGCAGTCATCCCCGGCTATGGCACTCCCGGAGCAGCAAAGCGGTCGATGACAATTCAACCGACCTGGCACGGAGAGAACTCGGCGTTACCGGTCATAGGGACCGCCCCGGGGTGGGTGGACGTGCGTCTACCGCAGCGTCCAAACGGCTTGACCGCCTGGGTCAAGGACACCGACGTCACGTTCGCTTCTACTCCGTACAAGATCCTGATCGATCTGGCCACCCGCCAACTGATCGTCTTCAAGCATCTGCGACTGGACGGCGCCTATCCGGCGGGCATAGGAACCTCCGTTGATCCGACGCCAACGGGACAGTTCTTCGTTGCCTTCTTCGCCTCGCCGCCCAGCCCCCGCTATGGACCGTTCGTCATGGTCACCTCCGCGCACTCCAACACCATCTCGGATTGGGAGAGCTCAGGCGACGCGTTGATGGCCATCCACGGACCGTTGGGCGAGGACAACGCCATCGGGACTACGGGGGCTCAAATCAGTCACGGGTGCGTTCGGCTGCACTTGGGCGACCTTGAGCAGCTACGGAGAATCCCGGCTGGAACACCCATCGTCGTTGTTTCGTCCTAATTCGGGGCGGTCGATCCATACCCGAAGTGTCAGGTAAGCGCCGACTTAGTCACTTTTGCGGCACACCAGGTATCAGCCGAATCGCTCGCTGATTACGACAAACTGACGGCCATATGGATCACCTCATGAGAGACTCACGCATGAGCAGACTTCTCGCCGTCTCTGCCCCCAAGGGCAATGCCTGAGGTAGTCAGTTGCTAACGATCTCCGCCATCCAGTCATGGCCCAAGTCAAAGATCCGGATGGTCGCGCTGTGTGTCGGAGCTATCCAGACCGCCTTCGTAACCATCTTGGTGATGTCCTCGGGCTACCTGAGAGACGACTACCTCCTCCTTCTCAGTGGCAGAAAGGGTGGATTTAGCGAAGCACAACTCACTCATTCGGTATTTGGCAGCTTGGTGCCAGGATTCGAGTTCGGATTTTCCGCCCTTGCTTCACTTCATCCAGTTCCGCGCTGGCCAGCCGTCTTCATAACCGTCTTGCTGTATGCCATCGTGCTGTTTCTCTTTTACCGCCTAGCGGAGCTTCTGGTTGGTCCGCGACCGGTCTTGATACCGCTCATGGCAATAGCCGGGCTTTCTGGAGTGCTCGCCACCTCGCTCGTCTGGTGGACCGCCGGACTGAACAGCTTGCCGGCGGTGGCCTGTGATCTGCTCGCTCTCGACGGTCTGGCACGCCATGCGATAACAGGGAAGCGGCGCCATCTGGCCGTCTCGATAGTCAGCTTTGCCGTTGGCATTGCCTTCTTCGATCCCAGCGCCAGTTTTGCTGCCGTGCTTGTGACGTTCGCCGCGTTCTATCTGATTGACCTTCACAATTGGCGTGAGTTAGTGGGAGGCCTCGTTCGTCGTGGCTGGATCTGGTTCGGCTACGCAGTTCCGATCATTCTCAATGTCGCCTGGCGCAGCGCTCATCCCGGCGAATACCTGCTTTCTCCATTTCCAACTATCGATCAGGCGCTCAACTTCCTCGGAGCTGGATGGGCACAAGGCTACGTCCCATCTGCGCTCGGATTCACGTATGCGAATGTCTCCCAAGGTCTCCCCCGAATATTTCTTGAGGTTGTTGGACAGGTCCTCTTCTTCGGGATTGTGTTCGCCAGCATCTACCGACGGAGAGACGCGTGGATGGCGTGGGTCATGTTTGGAAGTGGATTCGCCGTATTGGACGTGATCGCCGCAATTGGACGAGCGAGCGAAGGAACTCAGATCGCCGGCAACACGGTGTATTGGACGGCTCAGCCATTCATTCTGTCGATCACCGTGCTTTTGGCTTTCTTGCCTATTCGGAGCGGATTCGCTGCGTCGAGTCACGAGGTAACGCCACGACGACTCCCCCACTTTGAAGACTTCCGCATCGTAATTCTGCTCGGCTCTGCAGTCTTGGTGTTGTGTGCCTTTGGAATCGATTCAATGTGGACCACCCCCGATAGATCGCAGGGTGCTTTAAACCGCAGCTATATACAGCACCTCAGTACATCTTGGAATCAGGTACAGACGAAGGTTTCCCATCCATTCGTGTGGAACACCATCGTCCCAATCTTTGCCCTGGGTCCGATCATCGATCGGGTGCAGGTGACCGCAGGAGTTCTGATCAATCTCCGGATAGATGCGACGAGCGGAGAGGGATACATCGTGAGCGACAGTGGAACTCTGACTCCTGCCACCAGAGATGTGGTCAGCAGGGCTGCCATTGGAGAACTATCTCCGAATTCAACGCTCTGTTTTCGCAGAAGGACAACGGCCTGGACCGAGACAGTGCCATTGAGTGCATCAGTGCCAACGGGCAATTGGTTTCTTCGACTGAGCTATAAAAGATCGAGTGGGTTTTCCACGACAATCGCAGAAGCGTCAGTCAAGCTTGCCAAGGGCAGCGGGGAATTCCTCGTCCCAGACTCCACCTCCATCGCCCATCCGTCTTTGTCACTGAGAATTCCGGCAGGAGCGTCAGCCTGCATCGCTGCTGCAGATTTTGAGGCTCCAGTAGTCCGCGGCAATGCAGTGATCGGCCCATCGACCCCAACGCAGCCCGCCCAATGACCGGCGAGGCATTCATGGGCAACTGCCAGCGGTGCCCAGGGCCCCAAACGTCAATCTCGTTGTCGTTTGGGATCGGCGATCCGAGCGGCCACGGCCATGACCAAAGGCAGATGATCACCAGCCCGATTATGCCTCTGAGCTGGGCTTTTAAGCGGGTTAACGACACAAGTCGTTGAACTGGAAGACCTTGGCAGTTCCGTCGTGGCTTTCCCAGCATTGGCGCTCCATCGCCCCAGCGAAAGTCCTATTTGCTGCGGGAGGTCTCGAAGTCGGCCACCGAGAGGGCTTCGAGCT
>DATAUC010000006.1:0-4134 GCA_036268485.1 Acidimicrobiales bacterium | reverse complement strand
GAGTTTTGGCGTGCCCTCGCACCTCGGTGGGAGCAACCCGCATGCCTTCTTCAACAACGTCATAGGACACTGGCACTTCGCAACCAGTCACTTCGCGGAGCAAAACCAGGACGTCTTACCCGAAGGCACGCTGATACCGTTCCACTACAACGCAGCCACCTTCATGTACTTCCAGGTGGTGTTCGCAGCCATCACGCCGTTGCTCTTCCTGGGTAGCGTGATCGGCCGCATGAAGTTCAAGGCGTGGCTCGTGTTCGTGCCGCTGTGGATCACCTGCGTCTATTCGGTCAACGCCTTCCTCATCTGGGGTGGCGGCTTCTTCGCCCAAAAGGGTGCGGTGGACTACTCGGGTGGATACGTCATCCACTTGGCTGCCGGTGTGACCGGATTCGTGGCCGCATGGGTGATCGGGCCCCGGTTGGCTCGGGACCGGAGACACGGCGTGCCCAACAACCTGTTGATGGTGTCCGTCGGAGCGGGGATCCTGTGGTTGGGATGGAACGGCTTCAACGGTGGCGACCCGTTCTATGCGGGCGCCGACGCCACCTCAGCCGTCCTGAACACCAACCTGGCCACGGCGGCGGCCCTGCTCACGTGGATGCTCATGGACATGTTCTTCTCCAAGCAGAAGAAGGCGACGTTCCTGGGAGCCATCAACGGCATGATCGTCGGACTGGTGACGATCACACCGGGGGCCGGGTTCGTCAACGGGTACGGGGCCATGCTCGAGGGGCTGATCGCCTCGGCGATTGTATGGGTGGCCTGGAACTACTTGTCCAAGGTCCGACCCTTCTCCAAGGTGGACGATGCACTCGGGGTGGTCTATACGCACGGCATTGCCGGTCTGTGCGGTGGTCTGCTCGTCGGATTCTTCGCCGACCCAGGCATGATCGAGTACATCGGGCTGGGCAAGGCCTCTCCCGGGTTCTCGGTGACGGGCCTCTTCTACAGCGGCTCGTGGCACCAGGAGTGGGAACAGTTCCTGGCTGCGGCCTGGGTTATCGTCTTCACCGCCATAGCCAGCTTCATCCTCTTGTGGATCGTGAAGCTGGTGATCGGCCTGCGAGAGCCGGACGAGAACCTGGAGATCGGTGACCTCGCCGTCCACGACGAGGAGGCCTACCCGGAGGAGACGTTCGCCGAGAGGGTGGGCGCCAGCGTCGGTGGTAGCTCCGAGGCACTGGAAACCTGAGACGCTTGCCCTAGGTGGTCCGCCCCCGACCCGAACGTTCTCGTCCGGGTCGGGGTCGGGCCCCGCAGCCTTCGACCGCAGTACCAGTTCGACGAAAGGAAGTAGGACGTGAAGCTTGTCATAGCGGTAGTGAAGCCCTTCAAGCTCGACGCCGTGAAGGAGGCCCTCAAGGTGATGGGCATCCAGGGGCTGACCGTGACCGAAGTCCAAGGGTTCGGTCGTCAACGGGGCCACACCGAGGTGTACCGAGGTGCGGAGTACGAGGTGGAGTTCGTTCCCAAGGTACGCCTGGAGATCGTCGTAGACGACGAACGGATGTCCGAGGTGCTCGACACGGTGGTCGAGGCGGCCAACACCGGCAAGATCGGTGACGGGAAGGTATGGGTCGTCCCGGTCGAAGAGGTGGTCCGGGTACGTACGGGCGAGCGGGGTTCAGACGCCCTCTAGCGAATCGGCGAGCGGGGGTCTCGCGCCCTGACGGCGCCCGCAGCTCTCGCCCCCACCGTTCGATGGACGACCGGTCCGCCTCGGCCGGTCGTTCATCGCGTCCCGGCTGCGGTGATCGGGTCGCCCCTTTGTACCGTCAGCCGGCCTGGCGGGCCACGGCGTCTGCCGCCGCCTGGGCTGCTTCAGGGTCCCCGAGGTAGGTACTGCTGGCTACGGTGAGGTCCTCGTTCAGGCGGTAGCGGAACGGAATGCCCGTGGGGACGTCGAGCCCGACGATGTCGTCGTCGCTGATCCGGTCGATGTGCTTGCGGAGGGCTCGCAGGCTGTTGCCGTGGGCCACGACCAGTACGGCCCCGCCCCGGCCGGCCGCCTCCAGGAGGTCGGGCACGATGCTGTCCTCCCAATAGGGAATGGTCCGAGCCACCACGTCGGCCAGGCACTCGGTTCGGGGCAGGGCGTCTACCGGGATGTCGCGATAGCGCGGGTCACCGGCCGGGTGTCGCTCGTCACCGAGTTCGACCGCCGGCGGGGGGATCGAGTAGCTGCGTCGCCAGGCCTTCAATTGCTCCTCTCCGTGCCGCTCGGCCGTCTCCTTCTTGTTCTGTCCCTGGAGGGCTCCGTAATGGCGCTCGTTCAATCGCCAGTGGCGCTGCACCGGTAACCAGGACCGGCCCGCCTGGTCGAGGGCCACGTCGGCCGTGCGGATGGCCCGGGTCAGCAGTGAGGTATGGACGACCCGAAGGTCCAGGTCAGCTTCGGCTTTCAGCAGCCTCCCCGCCTCGGTGGCCTCGGACACCCCCTGGTCGGTCAGGGGCACGTCCTCCCATCCGGTGAAGCGGTTCTCGGCGTTCCAGGTCGACTGACCGTGACGAAGGAGTACCAGGTCGAGCATGGGATCGAGCGTAGTCGTGCCGATACTGTCCGTGGGTGAGTCGACTACCATAGGAAAACCTATTGCGAAGGCACTCAAGTTTGCTATACTGATACATCGACAGACGGAAGACCAGGGACCTCGGGCCGACCAGGGGTTTCGGCAGGTCGGTCCACCGAAGTCGCACGAATCGAGAGAGACAACCGCCTGGGAACCAGGCAGATGAGCAGGAGGCAACGATGGCCAAGGCCGTAGGAATCGACTTGGGGACGACCAACTCGGTCGTGAGCGTGCTGGAGGCCGGAGAACCGGTCGTCATCCCAAATGCAGAAGGTGGACGAACGACTCCGTCGGTCGTCGGGTTCGCCAAGTCCGGCGAAGTGCTCGTCGGTGAGGTGGCCAAGCGCCAGGCCATCACCAATCCGGATCGGACGATCCGCTCGGTGAAGCGCCATATGGGCACGTCGTGGACCGTCGACATCGACGGCAAGGCGTATACGGCCCAGGAGATCTCCGCTCGGATCCTCTCCAAGCTGAAGAGGGATGCCGAGTCGTTTCTCGGCGATTCCGTGAACCAGGCCGTGATCACCGTTCCGGCCTACTTCGACGATGCCCAGCGCACCGCGACCAAAGAGGCGGGAACCGTCGCCGGGCTCGAGGTCCTGCGCATCATCAACGAGCCCACCGCGGCCGCACTGGCCTATGGCTTGGACAAGGAAGGCGCCGACCAGACCGTCCTCGTCTTCGACCTCGGCGGCGGTACCTTCGACGTCTCGGTCATGGAGATCGGCGACGGTGTGTTCGAAGTGAAGTCGACATCGGGCAATACCCATCTCGGTGGGGACGACTGGGACCAGCGGATCATCGATTGGCTGGTGAAGTCGTTCAAGGACACCGAAGGGGTCGACCTGTCTGCGGACAAGATGGCCACCCAACGCCTCCAGGAAGCAGCGGAGAAGGCCAAGATCGAGCTGTCCTCCCTCCAGGAGACCCAGATCAACCTGCCCTTCATCACCGCCACCTCGGACGGTCCGAAGCACTTGGACCTCAAGCTCAGCCGGGCCACGTTCAACGAGTTGACCTCCGACCTGGTCGACGCGTGCAAGGGCCCCTTCGAGCAGGCCATCTCCGATGCCGGACTGAGCACCACCGACATCGACCATGTGGTCCTGGTGGGTGGCTCCACCCGCATCCCGGCTGTCCAGGAGCTGGTGCAGTCGTTGACGGGCAAAGAGGCCCACAAGGGCGTGAACCCCGACGAGGTGGTGGCCATCGGTGCCGCCGTCCAGGCCGGCGTCCTGAAGGGTGACGTGAAGGACGTCCTCCTCCTCGATGTCACGCCCCTGTCGCTCGGCATCGAGACCAAGGGCAGCGTCATGCACCGCCTGATCGAGCGGAATACCACCATCCCGACCAAGCGCAGCGAGGTGTTCACCACCGCGGAGGACAATCAGCCCTCGGTGGAGGTGCACGTGCTCCAAGGCGAGCGTGAAATGGCCATGTACAACAAGACACTGGGCAAGTTCCAGCTGGTGGACCTGCCGCCCGCGCCCCGTGGCGTGCCTCAGATCGAGGTGACCTTCGACATCGATGCCAACGGCATCGTGCACGTCTCGGCCAAGGA
>DATAUC010000005.1:0-21010 GCA_036268485.1 Acidimicrobiales bacterium | reverse complement strand
CGTCACCTCAATGTCGTTGCCCCACCCGAAGAAATAGGAGACGGCGTACAGCTCGCCGGTGCGCGGGTCGCGCTTGGGATGCGCCGTGTAGCCGCCGTCGAGCGTGCCGCCGAAGTCGCACGGTCCGATCGTCTCGAGCTCGTTGGTCAGCTCGTACGGGCGGGCTCCCGCCTCGACGATGGCGAAGGTGCGGCCGGCATACCCGATGACGTTCGTGTTGGGCGCGAAGTCCATGCCCGCGTGCACCGTGCCCGGATGGGGCTTCTCGCCGAGGAGGCGCGCGACCTCGGCGGAACGGACCCAGCGATTGCGGTACCACTCGGCCCGCCCGTCGCGCAGCCTGACGCCGTGCACCATGCCGTCCCCGGTGAACCAGTGATAGGTCGACGGTTCGGGAGGCGTGGCCGGGTTGGGACCGTTGCGCAGATAGCGGCCGCAGAGGGCGGCGGGCAGCTCGCCGGTCACGGGAAGATCGGTCGCCGTGACCTCTTCGAGCACGGGCGCAAAGTTGCCCTGCAGGTACGGATTGGCGGTGACGGTCACGGTTGCCCCTTTCAGCCGGGCGAGAACGGCCATTCCAACATAGGCACGATCCAGCCCCTGAACAATGGGTGACGAATTGAGCACCACATGAGCAAACCTCCCTCCGGGTGCCGGGCCGCGCTAAGGTTCGCTTTCGAGGGCACCACCATCACAAGTTTGGAAATCCCTCTAGCTCGCAAGAGCTACCGGCCATGACCCCCGCGACACGGGTCAAATCTGGCCAGGAGAGGAGTGGATTTTCCATGGCAACTGGTTCCGTGAAGTGGTTTAACGGTGAGAAGGGCTTCGGCTTCATCACCCAGGACGGTGGGGGCCCCGACGTTTTCGTGCACTTCAGCGCGATCAGCGGTACGGGCTACCGCAATCTCGAAGAAGGCCAGAAGGTCGAGTTCGAGACCAACCAGGGCCCGAAGGGCCTGCAGGCTGCAAACGTGCGCGCCATCGGGTAACACCGACACGCACAACCTTCACCACAGAACCCCGCCTCTTCGAGAGGCGGGGTTCTGTTCGTTCCTGGGCTCGTTCCTGGGCGCCTCTCGCCTCCTCGCCCAGCGCATGAGGCGTGGGCGTGGGCGTGGGCGTCAACTCACCAGTACGGCCGCTGCTGTTGGGTCGTCACGGCCAGCACCGCCTCGGCGTACTCCTGTCGGCACACGACGAGATCGGGCAACCAGGCGTCGGGGTCGCCGTAGCGCAGCGGGTCTCCGTTGAGCCGGCTGGCGTGCAGCCCGCTGGCGGTGGCGACGGCAACCGGCGCGCACGAATCCCACTCGTACTGGCCGCCGGCATGGACGTAGACCTCGGCGGCACCGAGGATGACGGCGGCGATTTTGGCGCCAGCCGATCCCATGGGGATCATCACACCACCGATCGCCTCGGTCACCTCGTAGGCGACGTCGGGCGGACGACTGCGCGACACCACCACCCGGGGAGCCTCACCGGCCGGGAATGGCGGTAACACCGGCGGCTCGCCCGTCCCCAGCACGAGGTCGAGTGCCGGGAGCGCCACGGCCCCGACGACCGCCACACCGCCCACGGCCATGGCGACATGGACGGCCCAGTCGCTCCGTCCCCGCTGGCGGAACTCACGGGTTCCGTCGAGCGGGTCGATGATCCAGAGGCGACCTGCCCCGGCGACATGCTCGAGTCCTTCCTCGGATCGGACGTCGTCGTCGGGATAGAGCCGGTTGATCTCGGCCACGAGCAGCTGGTGGGCCATGCGGTCCCCAGCCGCACCGAGGTCCCGCATGGCCGGCGGATCGGCTCGAAGTTCAACCAGGGCGCGCCCGGCAATTTCGGCCAGCTTGGCCGCGTCGCGATGCTCGGACTGCAGGTCGTCGGCCATCCCCCCTGTCTAGACCAAGCGACGGTCGGTAGCCCATCTCGTGAGTTCGTGGCGGGTCGACAATTGCAGCTTGCGCAGGACCGAGGACACGTGGGACTCGACGGTCTTGGCCGAGATGCTGAGGTCGCGACCCACCTCCTTGTAGGTGTAGCCGCGGGCGATCAGGCGCAGCACCTCGCGCTCGCGCGGTGAGAGCTGGTCGAGCTCGGGGTCCGAGAGGGTGGCGGGGAGGGAGGTGGTGAACGCATCGAGGACGAAGCCGGCCAACCGGGGCGAGAAGACGGCGTCGCCGGCGGCCACCCGCACCACGGCCTGAAGCAGCTCGCCACCCGAGATCGTCTTGGTGATGTAGCCCCGGGCCCCGGCCCGGATGACGGCGATGACGTCCTCGGGCGCATCGGAGACCGACAGGGCCAGGAACTGCACCTCGGGATGGTGGGGCAGCACGCCCCGCAGCACGGCCTGACCGCCCCCGCCGGGCAGATGCACGTCCAACAACACCACGCCGGGCACGCGCTCGTTGATCAGCTCAACGGCGGCCTCGGCCTCGTCGGCCTCCCCCACCACCTCCACGGCGTCGCCCAACTCGGCTCGCACGCCGGCCCGGAAGACGGCGTGGTCATCGACGAGGAAGACACGGGGACGCGACCCGGCCATCGCTCCCGGTTCAGTCATGCGACGCCCGGGGCCGTACGGGGTAGCGACAGTTCGACCTCGGCCCCGTCGCCCGGGGCCGAACGGATGACCACGGCACCACCGTGGCGGGCCATGCGGGCCCGGATCGACTGGGCGATGCCAGCGTGCTCCTCCCCGACCGCCTCAGGGTCGAACCCCACTCCCCGGTCGCGCACGAAGAGCATGATGGCATCGGGCTCCACCTCGGCGAAGAGGGAGACCATGGGGGCGCCCGACCACTTGGCTGCGTTGACGGTGGCTTCGCGGGCGGCACCCAACAAGCCGCGGATCGACTCGTCCAGGGGGCAGTCCCCCACCACGACCACCTGCACGGTGATGCCGTGGTCGGCTTCCACCTGGCGCTGCAGGGCGGCCACCCCCTCGGCCAGCGTGGAGGCCGCATCGTCGATGCTGCCGGGGGCCTTGCCCTCGAAGAGCCAGGCCCGCAGCTCGCGCTCTTGGGCCCGGGCCAGCCGCACCACGTGCTGGGGGTCGTCGGGCGAGCGCTGAATGAGGGCGAGGGTCTGCAGCACCGAGTCGTGCACATGGGCCGCCATCTGGGTCCGCTCCTCGGCCAGGGCGCGGGCCTGGCGTTCGGACATGAGGTCGCGCACCAGGCTCAGCCACCACGGACCGAAGATGACCACGATGGCGGCGATGACCAACAGCGCCCCGCCCAGGGGACGCAGGGCCGAGACGGTGGTGTGGCCCAGGACGAGCACGACCACCCCACCGGCGGCCAGGACGGCGCCGGCGCCGATGCGCCAGAAGAGCCCGCGCCCGGGGACACCGTTGGCCCCGCTGCGCACCATGGGCATGAGGTCGTCGCGCATCCAGGCCCGTTCGGTGTCGCCGGCGTTGCGCCAGATGAGGATGGACAGGGCCGCCGCGATGAACACCGGCAGGCTCAGCAGCCCGACGAAACCGATGTGCAGGATGCTGACCACGATCTGGGCCGCCACGATGACCGGGACAAGCGAGATGACGAGCCGGATGCCCCGCTTGTCGGTCATGGCCCGGGAGAGGATGGAGGTGTCCTCGCCGGCCACCGGCACCAGCAGCCACATCACGGCGTAGACCAGCACCGTCACGCCCGTGAAGATGCCGATGAGCACGAAGGCGGCGCGGACCAGCATCACATCGAGGCCGATGGCGTCGGCCACACCGCCGCAGATGCCGGCCAGGACACGGCTGTCCGGGCTCCGACGCATCCGGCGCAGATTCCACGGCCCGTGGCGGTGGCGATGGCCATCACCACGACCATCCGGGGCGGCGTCGGCGTGCCGGGACCGGTGGGGCCACTCGGCCGAGTTCCACGCCGTCCCGTGGCCCCATTCACCGCGGCGCCGGGACGGGCGCCGGGGACCGCGACGGATCGCCGACGAGGCGTCAGGCGCCGGCCCCGGAGGTGCGGACGCGGAGGAATTGGGTGTCTCGGCGATGGTCCATGGTCGCGCGCCCAGGGATCCGGAACCATCAGGGACATCCCTGACCCGGTCAGGGTCGACTCAGGGTCCGACCAGGGTCTTGCCGGATTTCCCGCTCGGGCCGGCCCGTTCAGGCTGGACCCATGACACCGACACCGACACCCAGCGACACCGCACCCGAGGAGACGGACCCGACGACCCCGTCCCAGGCACCAGCCTCGTCCCCGCCCCACGACGATCACGACCACCTGCACCGGGGAGGCCCGAGCCGCATGCTGGCCGGGGTGGCCGCCGGTCTGGCCGACTACTTCGATGTCGATCCCACCCTGGTCCGGGTCGGCTTCGTCGTCCTGTCCCTCATGGGCGGGTTGGCCGTGCCGCTCTATCTGGCCGGGTGGCTCCTGATCCCCGACGAGGGGGCCGACCAGTCCGTGGCCGAGGAGCTCTTGGGGCGTGAGCGTGCACGAGCCCACTGACCTCGGTGGAGGCGGGGGCGGCGGTGCCCCCCGTCGCTCCATAGATGCCGACATCGACTACTTCCGAGACCGCTTCAGCCCGAGAGGACATCACATGCGCTATCGCTGGGATCCCAGCTACCCCACCACCGGACGACGCTCGTCTGCCACCGCCGATCCCGACATGCGGGTCTCCGACGACGAGCGCAACGAGATGGCCGAGACCCTGTCCCGTCACTTCGCCGACGGCCGGTTGGACCAGGCCGAGTTCAAGGAGCGGCTGGACCAGGCCATGGGGGCCAAGACCCGGGGCGACCTGGCCGGCCTGTGCGACGACCTGCCCCGGCTGGCCCGGCCGGCGGCCGTCACCGAGCACACCCACCGGCGGGGCCGCCGCCTGCTGCCCTTCCTCATGCTGTTGGCCCTGTTGGCCGTGGGCACCAGCTGGACCTTCCCTTACTGGGGCGGCTTCCGCTTCTTCCACATCTCATGGGTGCTGGTCGTGATCGTCGGCTACTTCTGGCTGCGCTCGGGCCGCCGCTTCCACCATCATCACCACGTCGATGGGGTGGAGCGCTGATATGCCGCTCATCCCCTCACTGTCCCTGACCACCACCACCACCACCACCGCCACGTCGAACACAACCACGTCGGCTGGATCGACCGCTTCCGACGAGGTCGCGTTCCTGGTGGCCCAGCTGCGCCAACTCGACCTTTTCGAGGGCGCGTCCACCTCCGAGCTGCAGGACCTGACCCGGGTCCTCACCTCGGTGACGGCCCAGCCGGGCGAGATCCTCGAACGCCAGGACCGCCCGGTGCGCCACTGGCAGGTCCTGCTGGCCGGCCATGCCCTGGTACAACGCGACGGCAGCGCGCTGGGTCTCCTGGGGCCGGGCGAGAGTTGGAGTGAGCACTCCCTCTTCAGCGGCCAGCGCTCGCCCATCAGCGTGGTGGCCTTTTCGCCGTTGACCCTGCTCACGGTGTCCCGGCGCGCCTTTTTGGCGCTGCCCAGCACCCATCCGACGCTGGGAGAGCGCCTCCGCACCCGCTCCGCCACGTCGGCTGACCGCTTGGCCCTGCCCGTCTATCGAGCTCTCCGCGCGATGGAAGAGGGCCGATGGTGACCCAGTACTGTTGAGCGCAGGCCAGGCACTCCGCCGCCTGCCGATTCCCTGAGGAGAGTTCTACCAATGCGCACCCTTGCTGGGTGGTGTGTGCGGCATCGCCGCCTTGTCGTCCTGATCTGGCTGGTCGTGCTGGTCGGATCGATTGTCGTGATTACGGGTGTGGGTTCGAACTATTCGAACTCGTTCTCGTTCCCCAACACGGAGTCGGCCAATGCCATCAAGCTGCTGCAGTCCGTGGCGCCGGCCCATTCCGGCGACACCGAGCAATTGGTGTTCTCCACCTCCGGCGGCGCCAAGCTGACCGATCCGGCCATCGGCCAGGATGTCAACAAGGTCGTCAAGCAACTGGAGGGGTTCAACCACGTCTCCCCCATCGCCGATCCCTACAACGCGTCGGGACAGCTGATCAACACCACCAACATCGACAAGACCCGCACCGTCGGCTTCATTCCGGTCACCTTCAATGTCCAGGCTCCCAACATCCCGGACAAGGAAGCCAAGGACTTCGTCGACGCCGCCCTCAACCTGTCCCACGGCGACTTCCACGCCTCGGTGACCGGTGAGTTGGCCGAATTCGCCAACAAACCCTCCATCGGTGGCACCGGCTTCGGTGTGATCCTGGCCCTCATCGTGCTGCTGCTGGTCTTCGGGTCGATCTTCGCCGCCCTCACCCCCATCCTCTCGGCGCTGTTCGCCCTCGGCACCGCCATCGGCGTCATCGGAGCCCTCAGTCACGTGCTGAAGATGCCGTCGTTCGCCCCCGAGCTGGTGTTGCTCATCGGTCTGGGTGTCGGGGTGGACTACGCCCTCTTCATCGTGACCCGACACCGGCAGGGCCTGGTGGCCGGCCGCGACGTCGAGAGTTCCATCATCAACGCGGTGAACACCTCCGGCCGCGCCGTCCTCTTCGCCGGCATCATCGTGTGCATCGCGCTGCTCGGCATGTTCGCGCTCGGCGTCAGCTTCCTCTACGGCCTGGCGGTGGCCGCCGCCATCGGCGTGTTGTTCACCATGATCGCCGCCCTCACGCTGCTGCCGGCCATGTTGGGGTTCATCGGCCCCAAGGTGATGAGCCGCAACCAGAAGAAGAATCTGGCCCTCAACGGCCCGCGCATCGTCGGGGCCGACAACAAGGGCTTCTGGCCCCAGTGGGCCAACCGGGTGCAGGCCAAGCCGCTCATTGCAGCCGGCGTCGCCATCGTGGTGGTGGCCATTCTGGCCATCCCGTTCTTCTCGCTCCGGCTCGGTTCGGCCGACCAGGGCACCGACCCGGCCGGCACGCCGACCCGGCTGGCCTTCGACGCGCTGTCCAAGGGCTTCGGGCCCGGCTTCAACGGGCCGCTCCTCCTCGTGTCGGTGGTGCACAACGACACCGAGCAGACCGCACTCAACTCGGTGATCAGCGCCACCAGATCCCAGCCCGGGGTCAAGAGCATCGCGCCCGTCGTCTCCATCCCGAGCAAGGCCGGAAGTGGCCATGTCGACCTGGTCGACGTCTACCCGACCACTTCACCGCAAGCGGCGGCCACCACCAACCTGATCAACCATCTGCGGTCCGACACCATCCCCAAGGCCGAGGGCAGTTCGGGGTTGCACGTATTGGTGGGTGGCAGCACGGCCACCTTCGTCGACTTCGCCCATGTGCTCTCGGCCAAATTGCCCCTCTTCATCGGGCTCGTGGTGCTGATGTCGTTCATCTTGTTGGCCATCGTGTTCCGCAGCCTGATCATCCCCTTGACGGCGGCCATCATGAACCTGTTCTCCATCGGCGCCGCCTTCGGCATTCTGGTGGGGGTCTTCCAACTGGGCTACGCCGACAAACTCATCGGCCTTGATCAGACCGGCCCCATTGAGGCATTCCTCCCCGTGATGCTCTTCGCCATCCTCTTCGGGTTGTCGATGGACTACCAGGTCTTCTTGGTCTCGCGCATGCACGAGGAGTACCTCAAGTCGGGGGACAACCGGGTCGCCGTGCGCAACGGCCTGGCCGCCACCGGCAAGACCATCACCGCCGCCGCCCTCATCATGATCCTCGTCTTCGGCTCGTTCATCCTGGGCGGTCAACGGGTCATTCAGGAATTCGGCATCGGACTGGCCGGCGGCATCTTCGTTGATGCGGTTCTCATCCGCATGGCCGTGGTGCCCGCCGTGATGGTGATGTTGGGCAAGCTCAACTGGGCCTTCCCCAAGAGCCTGGACCGCATCCTGCCCCGGCTGTCGGTCGACGCCCAGGACCTGGCCGCCGTGCCGATCGCCGTGGCGGCCGAGCCTCCGTTCGAACCGGTGACGACCTAGCTACTCGCGCACCAGCAGCACATCGAGTTGGGCCCGGGTCAACGGGCGGTGGGGCAACACAGCCGTGCCGTCAGTGACCCGGAGGCCATCCATCAGAAGCTGCAAGTGACGCTCGGCCTGCTGCGCCCCGATATCGCCACAGCGGTCCCCCACCGAACGCACCGACATGAGGACAACCGCGATGTCGCTGAAGGTCACGTCGTGGCGCAGTGAGCCGGCCGCTTTGGCGTTGGCGATCAGGCGCTCGATGGCGGGCGCCACGGTGGCGATCATGGTGCGGTGCGTCTCCTCCAACTTGGGTGAGCGAGAGACCAGGGCGCGCAGGTTCGAGGGCGTCTGCAGGCAGCGCCGCATGAACTCGAAGATGCCGTCGGCCTCCGAGCATTCGGCCAGCACGGCCTGGGCCTGGAGCCGGCTGCGCTGGCCCGCCATCTCCACCACGGCCACCACCAGGCTCTCCTTGTTGGGGAAGCGGCGGTAGAGCGTGCCCACCCCGACGCCGGCCGCGCTGGCGATCTGCTCCATGGACGCCTCGTAGCCCAAGCGGGCGAAGACGTCCTGGGCCGCGGTCAGGATCCGCTCCAGATTGAGCTCGGCGTCCCGGCGCAGCGGGCGTTCGGCCACCGGCGAGGCCGCCGCCGGCACCATCAGTCCGCCACCACGGCCACGCCGGACAGGTCGACCCGCCCGAGATCCACCGCGTGGTCCCCGTCCACCGTGACCGGGTGGCGCGGGATGGTCAGGGTCGCCCCGGCCGCCACGATCAGCGCGACGGCGGAGACGACGAAGGCCAGCACGTACCCACCCTCCTTGGGCAGGCCGTTGGCCAGCAGGCTCGAGACGACCAGGCTGGTGGCCACACCGGCGCCGATGCCGGCCCCGATGTTCCGGATGTTGGTGTTCATACCGGTGGCCACCCCGGTCTGGGACTGCGGGACCGCTTCGACCACCAGGTTGGTCATGGCGGCGAAACCCATGGCGATGCCGATACCCAACAGGGCGGTGGCGATCAGGAAGTGCCACGTGTGGCTATGCCAGAAGACCAGGACGATGTAGGACGAGGCGGCGAAGCAACAGGCGGCCAGCATGACCCGGCGGCCGCCGAAACGCACCGACATCCGGCCGGTCAGCGGCGCCACGACGAGCATGGCCAGGGCGAAGGGCAACAGGTCCAGGCCGGACTGGGTCACCGAGGCGCCGAAGCCGTACCCGTTGCGGGGCGACGTCTCGACGAATTGGGGGACCACGGTGAACATCACGTACATGCCGAAGCCGAACAGCAGGGCGGCCAGGTTGGTGGTCCAGACCTCGGGGATGCGCATCATCTTCATGTCGACCAGGGGCGAGGCCGAGCGATTCTCGGAATGGACCCAGGCCACGATGAGGACGGCGGCGGCCACGAACAGCCCGATGATGCGGATGTCACTCCATCCGATGACAGGGCCCTCCGACACCGCCAACAGTCCGGCCACCAGCCAGGCCGACATCAACAGGGCGCCCACCACATTGATGCGACCGGGTGAGCGGATGGGCGACTCGGGCACGTAGAGGCGGGTGGCCAACGCCGAGATGAGGCTCATGACCAACGGGATCCAGAACAGCCAGTGGTAGGAGAGGTGCCCGATGATCGGTCCGGCCAGGACGATGCCCAGCCCGGCCCCGACACCCAGGATGGAGGAGAGGAATCCGATGGCCCCCACCACCCGCGGCTCGGGAAATTCGTCGCGGATGATGCCGAAGGAAAGTGGGAACACCGCACCGCCGGCTCCTTGAATGATCCGGCCCAGCAGCATGATCGGCAGGTTGGTGGCCAGTGCGCTGACCAGGGTGCCCACCGACAGCACGATCAGCACCACGAAGAGCACCTTTTCCTTGCCCAGCATGTCGCCCACCCGGCCCAGAATCGGCGTGGCGATGGCGGCGCTGAGCAGGTAGCCGGTGAGCAGCCAGGCCACGGAGTCGGCCGATGAGTGCAGGGTGTGCTCCAGCGCGGGCAGCGCCGGGATGACCAGTGACTGCAACATGCTGTAGCCCATGGCGGCCACCGACAGCACCACAAAGGTCATCTGGTAATGGATTCTCTTCTCAGCCACCATCTCAGCCACGGGGGTCCCTTACTCTGCGCACGCCAGCACCGCCTCGCGGGTGGTACCGGCAGGATAGCGCCTAACCGGAACACTCCATTCCGCTTAGGCCGAAAGGGGCGGTGCCATACTGTGCCCCGCCGCGGCGGAAGAGCACCGCGTGGCCGGACCGGATTGGAGCAGCATGCGACCCCCCAAGGCGACAGGCGGCCTGGTTGGTGCGGCCACCCGGCGCCTCACCGTGGCCAAGCGCCGGATGGCCAACGTGCGGCGCCTGCTCCAGACCTTGCGCCACCTCTCGAGCCGCCTCGATGACGTTGTGGGCAATCAGGCGGCCTTCGAGTACACCTGGGCCCGGGCCGGTCTGGTCGACTTCTCGCAGCCCTGCGCCGATGATCCCCTCTCGTCCCGCCTGTGCCGAGAGGCCGACTGCGGGGCCGAGTACGCCGAATGGCAGCGCCACCTGCACGAGCCGGTCAAGGTGTCGCGCAAGGACTGGGAGTGGTCGGCCATCTGTCGGGCCCTCGACGCGGACGGCCTGCTGGTACCGGGCAAGCGGGCCCTGGGCTTCGCCGTGGGCAAGGAGCCGCTGGTGGCCGCCTTCGCCGCCAAGGGCATTGACGTGGTGGCCACCGACCTGGCCACCGAGGATGCCCGAGCCGCCGTCTGGGCCACCACCAACCAGCACGCCTTGAGCCTGGCCGGACTCAGCAAGCCCGCCATCTGCCCCGACGAGGTGCTGGCCGAGCGCGTCACCATCCGGGCCGTCGACATGAACGACGTGGACGACGACCTCGTCGGCTTCGACTTCCTGTGGTCCTCCTGTGCCTTCGAGCACCTGGGCTCACTCGAAGCCGGCATGTCCTTCGTCGAGCGGGCCATGGACTGCCTGGCCCCGGGCGGTCTGGCCGTCCACACCACCGAGTTCAACCTCGACAGCAACGACGCAACCGAGGCCGCCGGCACCACCGTGGCCTACCGCAGCCGGGACATGGCCGACCTCCAGCAGCGCCTGGCCGCGAAGGGCCACACCATGAGCCCGTTTGTCGAAGGGACGCGCGAGGGGATGTACGACTACCTCATCGATGTGCCGCCCAAGCACTTCGGCACTCTCCTGGTCCGCCTGGGCGACTACCGGATCGCCCCCGCCGTGGTCATCGTGCGCAAGGGCACGACGCCGACAGCCTGATCTACCAGGCGTAGTCCTCGGGCGCCGTCTTGTAGCCCGGGAAGATCTCGGCCAATCGATCCAACGCCGCCTCGTCCAGGGTGATCTCGACCGAGCGCAACGCCCCCTCGAACTGCTCGACGGTGCGGGGCCCGATGATGGGACCGGTCACGGCCGGGCGGGTCAGCAACCAGGCCAGTGCCACCGTGGCCGGCTCCTCGCCGATCTCGGAACACAGGTCCTCGTAGGCCTCCAGCTGCGGGCGGCGCTTCTCAATATCCTCGGCCGCCCGGCCCTGGTAGCGCCGGCTGCCTTCGCGCTCCTTGCGGACCACACCGCCCAGCAGGCCCCCGTGCAGCGGCGACCATGGGATGACCCCGAGGCCCAACGCCGCGGCGGCCGGCAGCACTTCGAGTTCGACCTTGCGGGCCAACAGGTTGTAAATGGACTGCTCGCTGACCAGGCCCATGAAGTGACGGGCATTGGCCACCGCCTGAGCCTGGGCAATGTGCCAGCCGGCGAAGTTGGATGAGCCGACGTAGAGGATCTTGCCCTGGGTCCGCAGGACCTCCATGGCCTCCCAGATCTCGTCCCATCCGGTGCCCCGGTCGACGTGGTGCATCTGGTAGAGGTCGATGTAGTCGGTCTGCAGCCGCTTCAACGAGGCATCGCAGGCCCGGCGGATGTTGAGCGCCGAGAGCCGGCCTTCGTTGGGCCACTCCCCCATGTCACCGTAGAGCTTGGTGGCCAGCACCGTCTTCTCGCGCCGGTCGCCCCCCTGGGCGAACCAGCGCCCGACGATCTCCTCGGTGGCCCCCCGCCCCTTGGAACGCCCGTAGACGTTGGCCGAGTCGAAGAAGTTGACCCCCTCCTCGTGAGCACGATCCATGATGGCGAACGAGGTGGGCTCATCGGTCTCGGGCCCGAAGTTCATGGTGCCGAGGCACAGGCGGCTGACCCGGAGACCGGTACGACCAAGGTGTGTGTAGCGCATGCGATCGACGCTACCCTCAACTCGCCAAGACGCGACCGGTCCCGCTACGGTGATTGGAACCTCAGGCTGAGGACGGGGAGGACATGATGGCAAAGCAGATCCCACTGGTTGACTACCTGGAGCTGGGCGATAGCCCGCACCTGGTGGCCAACGAATGCACCTCGTGCGGCGCCCGTTTCTTCGACCGCCGCAACGCCTGCGCCAACTGCGAAGCCACCGAGTTCAAGAAGGCCGCCATCTCCACCGAGGGCGAGGTGCGCGCTTTTACCATCGTGGCCTTCGCCGCCCCCGGTGTGGACGTGCCCTATGTGGCGGCGCTCATCGACTGTGACGGGACCAGTGTGCGGGCCAACGTGATCAACGTCACGCCCGACCCCGAGCACGTCACGCTCGGCATGAAGGTGAAGCTGGCCACCCAGGTCATTGGACAAGACGAAGAAGGCACTGAAGCGATCGGGTTCGGTTTCGAGCCCCTAGGAGGGTAGGCACCATGGCATCGGCATCCGAAGACATCTTCATCCTTGGCATCGACATGACCAAGTTCGGGAAGTATCCAGATCTCGACCTGGTCGACTTGGCCGCCCAAGCGGTCAGCGGCGCCCTGGCCGACGGCGGCGTCACCATGAAAGACATGGGCGTCATCGGCGCCGGCAACTTGATGGCGGCCAACGCCGGCATCGGGCAACAGATCCAGAAGCAGCTGGGCCAGACCGGCATTCCGGTTTACAACGTGGCCAACGCCTGTGCCACCGGCGCCACCGCGTTGCGCGTTGCTGTCATGGCCGTGAAGTCAGGCGAATGCGACATGGGCCTGGCCTTCGGCGTGGAGAAGCTCTCCGGTGCGGGCCTCCTCTCGGGCGGCAGCCGCCGAGCCGACTCCCCCACCTGGACCCCCTCGGGTCGTTACGGCGCCGTCGCCCCGGTCGACGGTCGCATCGGCACGGAGATCATGCCGGGCGTCTTCGCCCAGATCGGCATGGAGTACGGCCACAAGTACGGCGGCACCTCCTTCGAACTCTTCGCCAAGATCTCCGAGAAGAACCACTCGCACTCGACGCTCAACCCCAAGGCGGCCTACTCCAAGGCCATGAGCCTGGAGCAGATCATGGGCGACGTCATGATCGCCTACCCCAACACGCGGCCCATGTGCTCGGCCAACTGCGACGGGGCGGCCGCCGCCGTCGTGGTCAGCGGTTCCAAGCTCAAGACGCTCTCGCTCGAGCAGCAGCGCCGGGCCGTGAAGATCAGCGCCTCCATCCTCACCACCGACCCGTGGGAAGAGTCCTGCCAGATCCTCCCCGACGTCAACACCCTGACCCGCAACGCGGCCACCCAGGCCTACGAGCAGTCCGGCGTGTCACCCGACGACCTCGACCTGGTGGAGCTGCACGATTGCTTCGCCACCGCCGAACTGGTGCACTACGACAACCTCATGCTCTGCGAGCAGGGCGGTGCGGTGGACTTCTTCAACTCGGGCGCCACCTGGCGCACCGGCTCCACTCCGGTCAACGTGTCGGGCGGCCTCGAGTCCAAGGGTCACCCCATCGCGGCCACCGGCATCGCCAACATCTGGGAAGTGGCCACCCACCTGCGCGGTGAGGGCGGCGACCGCCAGATCGAGGGCGCCAAGGTCGGTCTGGCCCATGTCATCGGCCTGGGTTCGGCCTGCGGCGTGCACATTCTGGAGAAGTCGGCCGCCTGACCCATGTCGAGTAGGCCCGCTCCGATTTACGACACCATCGGGCAGACCTACTCAGCCAACCGCCAGACCGACCCGCGCTGGGCCGGGCTGATCAACCAGCAGCTCGACGGCGCCCGCTCCGTCCTCAACGTGGGCGCCGGCGCCGGCTCCTACGAGCCGCTTCATGCCGCCGTCGACGTGGTGGCGGTCGAACCGTCATCGGTCATGGTGGAGCAGCGCCCCGCCGGCGCCGCTCCGGTCATCCGGGCGCTGGGCACCGCGCTCCCCTTCGCCGACGGTGCCTTCGAGGCCGTCATGGCCGTCCTCACGGTGCACCATTGGGGCGACTGGCGCACCGGCCTGGCCGAGCTCAGACGGGTGGCCCCGCTACGAGTCGTGCTGGCCATCGACTTCGAGGCGCACGCCAACGTCTGGTTCCTGCGCGACTACGTCCCCGCAGTAGCGGCGGTCGAGCGCACGCTCTCGCCGTCGGCTGACCAGATAGCGGCCGAACTACCAAACTCCTCGGTCATCCCACTCCCCTTGCCCGACGACATGGCCGATGCCGTCCTCGGATCGCATTGGCGCCATCCCGAGGCTTTCCTCGACCCGGTGGTGCGGGCCAACTGCTCGCCGCTGGCCTTGGCCGACCCCGCCGTAGTTGAAAAAGGGGTAGCCCGTCTGGCCGACGACCTGGCCAGTGGAGCGTGGTCCCGCACCTACGCGGACCTACTCGAGTGCGAAACGTACGACGCCGGCTATCGGCTCGTGGTCAGTGACGAAAGAGTCCGCAGACAAGAACCGGCGGCTGATTGACGACTTCGAGGACTGCCCCTGAAATCGCAGTTCGGCGACACAGATAAGGCCCCACGGCGCTATTTCTGTCAAAGACACCACGCTCAGGAGTCATCATAGGGATTGGCATCTTGGCACTGGTTTTTGGAGCAGCATGCATGGTGAGAGGAACGTTCCGATTGTTGTGGACGAAGCCGTGAGACCTGTCCCGAGGTGCCCCTCTTCGCCGGTCTGAGGAGCAAAGAATCACCCGCTATGCGAGCGGACTCATGGCGACAATGAATCCCTGAAAGGTGGTTTCGTTGTCCAGTTCAGGGGTTCTGAGAACGGTTGCGTACATCATGAAGCCGATTTCCACCAGACATGCGGCAACCGCTTGGACGCTGTGTCGGTAGCTTGTGAGCGGCAGCTGCGTGCCGTGAGCATCGGTGCGGCGAACCGGCTCACCCTCCGCCTGAAAAGCAAGGAGTAGATATCCCCCCGGTATCAAGACCCTTGCCAGTTCACCGAATGCCTCGGCGAGCCGATCTGGAGGTGTGTAGATGATCGAGTACCAGCACACAGCGCCAGCGAGGACTCCTGATTCGAAAGGAAGGGCATCGAGCTGACCTTCTTCGAACTTGATGCGGGGATGTGCCTTCCGAGCGATGGCGAGCATCGCCTGCGATACATCTACTCCTACGACATTGAGTCCACGCTCAGACATGAAGGCGGCCGCTCGGCCCGGTCCGCATCCAACATCGGCCACCCGATCAATGGGTTGCCTCTTGACTAGTTCGACGAAGGCCACGAGCAGCGACTGGTCTATCGGTCCTTCTGTCGCAGAGCTGATCTCGGTGCCTGCGAATTCGACATAGCTCGAAGCTGCCTTCTCGTAGACCGCACGAGCGGTCACTACATGGTCCTGACTGGACATGCACCAAGGCTACGACACAGTCATATTCTTCGTCGGAGCCGCAATCGTGGGTTTTGGTGTGGCATTGGCAGTCATGAACGCATCGCTGTTTTTCAGGTCGAAGCTTCGCAAACGCCGTGGTCCCAATGGATCCAACTAGTAAAAAGTAAGCAATAAAGGCGCCCTGGAGAATCCAGAATGCTCCCGTTCGCCTGTCGTGGGTCAGTGTGATCGAAGGGCGTAGCGGACCATCGTCCAGGACGATCCGTACTTCTCTACAGGGACGAATCCCATCGACTCGTAGAGGCGGCGCGCTGGATTTGCTTCTCTCACGCTGAGGCTCAGCGCTGGGTAGCCCTGGCCATCACTGGCGTCGATGAGCTCGAACAGGAGCCGACGACCAATCCCTTCGTGGCGACGCGAAGCGATGACGGCGATCGAAAGTTCGGGAACGTCTTCTGCGACAAAGCCGTGGCCGTGGCTCGCCTCGGTGTATGTCCGATACCAAGCTGCACCCACTGGTGCGTGTTGTTCTGCAATCAGTCCATGGTCGCCTCGCCTCGGCCATCCAGCGAGATACATCGAATAACGCACATCGGCGAGCACCTCGTCAGCGGTCGGTGTCGGCATGTCAGGGCGCCAGACTGCGGCCTCCCCAAGCATCGTCGCCAGGAAGGTGAAGTCCTCAAGCCTCGCCGAGCGATACTGAACGTCCTTCATATTGAGCAGTTCAGCAGACGGGGCAGGTCTTTGCCGGACCATCCGGTGCCCTCTCTTCCCAGATCCAGTCTGCCGTTGTACGTCGGTTGAGTGCGCTCACCGCAAAATCAGTCCAGTGAGATGATGAACTTGTATGGTTGACCGTCTTTCAGACACTGGCCGATTCGGGCTTTGGATTCGTCTCCGAAGACTTCGCCCAGTATGCGCCCTCCGAGGCCACCCGTTGCGGGAACTAAGGCTCACGAAGTACACACATTTCGTTGAACCTCAAAGCGACAACGAACCTCCCACGCCACTCAAGAAGCTTCGGTGTGGATGCGGGAGACGAGAGCGACCTGGCGAATGACCTGTCCCCACTCGCCCGTTGTGGACCAACCGATTTGGGAGAACTCACAGGAGTATCGGCCAGGAGCCAGCGTTTGGGCCGCCTTGATTCAGGTGTCTCTAAGTATCGCTTGAAGGCGGCCGCCGACGCTCCCGCATGCGCTTTGCTATCGACGTTACGAGGGCGTAGCCAGTCACCCAGGTTAGAACGGCGGGGCACCCCAGAATGCCGGCCTTGGGCGTCATCTGAGGCAGGGATCCACCGGTAGTCTGTCGCGTCATGACGCCAGGTCACACCATCAACATCGTCCAAACTTCCGCTCATGTCGAAGTCCGGCTTGGTGACCGACTGCTCGCCAGCACCAACCGGGCCATGAAGCTCGAAGAGACCGGGCTGCCCGTCCGCTATTACCTGCCGCCAGACGACGTGCAGATGGATCTCCTGAGGCCCACGACGTTCCATACCAACTGTCCGTTCAAGGGTGATGCGTCATATTGGTCTCTCGACATAGACGGAGAGACCCATGACGGCGTCGTGTGGAGCTACGAGACTCCGACAGCTCAGGCTGCCGAAGTAGCCGGGATGTTGTCGTTCTACCCCGACCGCACCCAGGTCACAGTCGACGGTCAGTCACTTCAAAGCTGACTTCCTTTCGAGTTCGACCCTCGGCTAGTCAGCCTGCCGAAGCTCGACGGCAGACCGACCCGAAACGCCGGACTTGAGCCAACTTCGCATCCGCACTTCAATTGGGAAATCGGGAGCGCTGGAACAGGGCACAATGGGAATGTGGGTGACTCGGGGCATCTACCGGAAGAAATAGGCATCGCTCTCGGCAAGGACGAAGAATCTCTCGCCTGGGGCTGGGCCCGTGTTCAACGGAAAAGTACGGGTCGCTCTACGTTTCTGGAAATCCATCTCCTTGTTGAGGTCGTTGACCTGATCCGAAATGTCCTTCAGCGGAGACGTGTGCGAGCGCGCTCAGCGGTGGCGGACTTCCCGCTTGAACGAAACATGGCGATGTGCATCACCCCGGCCCGCATACTTATCTGGAGGGCATCTGCTCATCCTCGCCGGATCCAGTCTTACCTCGGCGAGATTGCCCGGACTCGAATCGCTTCGGCAGAACTTCCCTTTACGTCCGGCGCTCCGTGGCAGACACTGGTGTTAAGGACCAACGATGGTCTCCGGATTCGGCTCAGAGTTGATGCTCAGTTTGCGCCTTTGATCGCAGATCTGTTGAATCCCCCATCGGAGTAAAGAGTGCTGACCCCTTGTCGCTCCGATCCCAAATGTCTCTGTACGCCAAGGCGGCCGCAATCAAATTCCACTATAGAAAGGTTGTCAGTTCCGACTCTCAGGCCGGCCGGGAGAGCGAGCTTCCTCGGTGAGCTGTCGGGCGGCTGATCCGTCGCTGCATTTCATCTCGCAAATGTGATTCGGGGCTTTCGCCCCATTGGTGGCGAACAGCCCCAGGTTTCCAACACCACATCCGATTGACTCTCCATTGGTAAGCCAGGACGTGATGTCCGCCAAGACATCGGTTCACTTTTCCTTCGGCTCGAGCATGCCAACTGCACCTCGTAGATGTACGGCGATCGTGATGGAGTGTTCATGAATCTCGACCCATCCATGTCCAATTATGTCGTGCTCACCACCTCTGCCACCGCCCGAATACCTGGGCGTTTCGATGGTGATATCGGTAATGGGGTACCGAGTCCCAACCATAAGTAGACCGCAGTGCCGTCCAGCCCAGATCTATCTCATACGTCGGGATTGAGGCCTCCTGCATCCACCGCTGACTGATGTATCGTCGCTCCATGGCACCGTTTCCAGCCCTGAATCACTTTGCACTGACCATTAGCAACCTTGACCGAAGTATCGAGTTCTACGAACGTCTCTTCGAAGTTCCTCCGGCCGTTCTCATCGATGAGAAGACGTACCGGGCCGCGATCTGGTTAGAACCAATGTTTGCTCTTCACGAACATCACAGTCGCCACGCTGGTGACACGTTCGACGAGTTGCGAATCGGGCTGGATCACATCGCATTCGGTTGTACAAGTCGAGAGGAGCTGGAGTCATGGCCCGGCCGGTTGGATGCGCTGGGCATTAAGCACGGCGAGATCCTCGACGAGTGGTACGGATCCGGCCTCGCTTTTCGTGACCCCGACGACATACAACTTGAGTTCTTCTTCCTGGCGGGCTAGCGGTCCGGCAACCTCTACGAACTGCCCGTAAGCGGCTACCGCCGTTACGAAACGATGACTTATGACGATCGTTGGAGCGAGCGGCCACGTCCACGACCGGCTGGTCTGGGACGTTCTTCAAGGGGTTCCAACGAGTCCCTAAAGTTGGACGGCGAGGACATCCAGATTGTGACGGTGATGAAGGAGTGGTCATGGGAAAGCTGATCTACGCGTCAAACATGTCCCTCGACGGCTGCACCGAGGACGACCGCGGCGCCCTCGATTGGGCTCCGCCGAACGACGAAGTCTTCACGTCTATCACCAAGCTCATGCGGTCCGCGGGCACGTATCTCTACGGGCGGCGCATGTACGAGACGATGGCCGTCTGGGAGACCGACTCGACCCTGGCCGAGAAGTCAGACCTCATGGCCGACTACGCCAGCGCGTGGCAGGCGGCGGACAAGGTCGTCTACTCCTCGACCTTGGCCGCGCCGTCCACTGCAAACACTCGGCTCGAACGCCACTTCGACCCCAGCGCAGTACTCGATCTCAAGACCACTACCAGTAGGGATCTATTGGTTGGTGGCCCAAACCTCGCTGCGCAGGCTCTCGTCGCCGGGCTGGTCGACGAGCTCGCCCTGTTCGTCTGGCCCGTCATCCTCGGTGGGCGCAACCCTGCCCTCCCGAACGACACACGCTCGGATCTTGAGCTCATCGACGAACACCGATTCCGCGGTGGCGTCGTCCACCTCCGCTACCGCCTCCAGTAACCAGCACTTTTGGACCAAGGGCTAGAGCAGCCCCGCTGCAGGCTTGGCTGGATGTTGAATGAGTGGATGATCTGGATTGCCCATCATTCCGTCAAGCGGTAGCACTCCTGGACCGTGCCTTGTTACCCGTGCCGAGGCCCATTCGGCATCCGGAAATCATGAGGGTCTACTGTCGCGTGTGAGCAGACTGTCGTCATTTTCAGCCACGAAATGGGAGGTAGGTCATGGGCGAGCGGGAAATCATTCACACGGGGACTCCTCTGGATTTAGACAGAGGGGTCTGCCCAGAGTTCGGTTGACTCCTAACCTGTCGAGTACCTACTCGCAGGAAGGATGTGCATCATGGCCAAAGCCTTTCCCGCCGAGTTCCGCCGCGACGTTGTCGCTGTCGCTCGGAAGAGAGAAGCTCCGCTCACCCAGATCGCCCAGGACTTCGGGGTCTCCATTGCCACCCTCCACGCCTGGCTCAAGCGAGCTGACGTCGAAGAGGGCGTTCGTGACGGTGTGACGTCATCGGAGCAAAAGGAACTTCGTGAGTCACGCAAGCGCATCAAGTTGTTGGAGCAGGAGAACTACATCCTTCGGCGGGCGGCGGCCTATCTGGGGCAACAAACCCTCCCAAAATGACGTACCCGCTGGTCACGGATCTGGCTGACGAGGGTGTCCCCGTCGCCGTGACCTGTCGGGTGCTCGGCTTCTCCAAGCAGGCCTATTTCAAGTGGCGGGCCAAACCGGTCTGCGATCGGGATCTGTCCGACGCCTATTTGATCAACGCGGCTCTCGACACCCACCACGACGACCCGACGTTCGGCTATCGGTTCATCTCAGACGAACTCGAAGCCCAAGGCTTCGTGGCATCAGAGAATCGGGTGCAGCGATTGTGCTCTCTCCAAAGGATCTGGTCGATCCACGCCAAGAAACGGGGCATGAACCGCCGCCCCGGGCCACCCGTCCACGACGACCTGGTCAATCGGGACTTCAGTGCCACGGCGGCCAATGTCTTGTGGCTCACTGACATAACCGAACATCACACGCGAGAAGGAAAGCTTTACCTCTGCGCCATCAAGGACGCCTTCTCTAACCGGATTGTCGGCTACTCGATTGACGACCGCATGCTGGCTGCACTGGCGGTAGACGCACTGCGCAATGCCCTCATGACCCGAGACGTAGCCCTGACCATTGTGCACAGCGACCGAGGCTCGCAGTTCCGCTCCACTGCCTTCGTCAAAGAACTCAAACGAGCCGAACTGCGAGGTTCGATGGGACGGGTAGCCACTTGTGCCGACAATGCGGCCATGGAGTCGTTCTTCTCGTTGCTCCAAAAGAACGTGCTCAACACGCAGCGGTGGAAGACCAAGGAGGAACTCCGTCTGGCCATCGTCACCTGGATCGAAAAGACCTACAACCGTCGCCGGCGTCAGCGCATCCTCGGAAGATTGACTCCGGTCGAATATGAGACCATCTACAGCGCAACAAAAGCAGCATGAAAAACCAAACCAGCTGAGTCAACTAAAAGCTGGGCAGACCC
>DATAUC010000004.1:0-18919 GCA_036268485.1 Acidimicrobiales bacterium | reverse complement strand
GGCGACGTCACGATGTGGATGGGCGCGCCCTGGCAGGCCGATGCCGCCAGCTGTGGGAGCGGCTATCGCAGTCCGAACTACACACCCCCCATCTCCCCCTACCTGCCGACCTTCTGGCCGGCCCGGGTTCCCAACGAGGTGCTCGCCCAGTCGGACTACGACGTGGTGATGGACACCTCTCGGTCGATGGCGGCGCGCCAGGCGGCGTTCGCCAGGCGACGGACCTGGATCCGTCCGCTCGCGACGATCCCGGTGGTTACGCAGCGGTTGACCGAGTTCGCCCAGACGTGGCCGACCCTCGGGGTGGTGACCGAGAAGCCGGGGCCGGCTGACGGAGCCTTTCCCCGGAAGCTCAAGGTGGAAACCGACGTCGGCTACACGGAACCGACACCGACGTCGAGTACCACGTATGTCTGCGCGTCTCGGCCCGGTGTGACCTGTCCCCTCGAATGGTGAGGTTCGACGTGGCCGTCGTGGGCGGGGGCCCGGCCGGTTGTGCAGCCGCCGCCGCAGCGTGGGGCCAGGGTGCGACCGTCGTGGTCCTCGACCCACTCGCCGACCCCGCGCTCGGCCAGACGCCGAGAGTCGGCGAGGGTGCCGCACCCGGCACGCCTCGGCTGATTGCCGAGATCTTCGGTACGGAGGGTGGCGGAGCCTTTACTGCGGACCGTCACCTCCTTTGTCCGGGGACTATTTCGGCTTGGGGCTCCGCTCAGCCGATCCTGACCGATCACCTGTTGAACCCCCTCGGAGATGCCTGGAACCTGGACCGCCGGGCCTTCGACGATGATCTTCGGCGCGCCGTCGTGCGGCTTGGCGTCGAGGTGAGGCCAACCAAGTTGGCACGCGTGGATCGAGAGCCCGGTAGCTGGGCGCTCGGGCCAACGACCGGCCTTCCCAAGCGGCTCTGGGCGGGCATGGTCATCGATGCCAGCGGCCGAGGAGCGCGGGTCGCACGCCAGCTCGGAGCACGGCAATTCCACGGCGATCACCTCGTGGCCCTCTGGTCGCAGTGGCTGGTCGACGAGGCGGACCAGCGCGCCTCGACCTATGTCGAGTCGGCGGAAGGGGGATGGTGGTACAGCACGCTGCTACCGCATGGTCGCCGCGTGGTCGCCTACCTCACTGATCCCGACCTGCTACCGACGAGCGGCCTCGCCCGTCGGGATTTGGTCCTGTCGGCCCGAGAGCTTCCGCTCATTGGCCAGGTCCTGGGCGCACACGGGGATCCCACATTGTCAGGTGAGCCGCGAGTCACGGTGGCCCGCTCAAGCCGGCTGAATCACGTGGTCGGCCCGGGCTGGCTCGCCACTGGCGACGCGGCCTTCACCGTCGACCCGCTTTCGGGTCGGGGGATCGTCTCTGCTCTGCTGACTGGGAGGGCAGCTGGCGAAGCGGCATTGGCCATGATCGATGGCAATGGAGATCCGGGTGCCCCGGCCTACACGCGCCTGATGGGCGAGCTGCACCAAGACGGCTTCACCCGTCAGGCGGAGGCATATGAGGACGAAGGGCGATGGCCGCAAGCGCCGTTCTGGCGCCGTCGCCGCCCGGCAGCTGCACTCAGTCAAATCTAACGCCACCTTTCGGTGCCGAGAATGTCATCCAGCGACCGTGAACTGGACTTCGACGCCTGGTCCCAGCCGCGGCGAGCATCCGGGAATGACAGTCTCGTTCCTGTACCGGGTACTGCCGCGTTCTCCAGCTCATCGGACTCATCGGTCGGAGTGACACGGGTCTCGCCATCGAGGTTGTCATGCTGCGCCACGAGGTGGCAGTCTCCCGGCGCCAGATCCACCGGCCAGCGCTGGAGCCGGCAGATCGAGCGGTGTTGGCGGGCTCGCACGACTGCTTTCCCGCCGACGGCTCGGGAGCTTGTTCGTCCGGCCCGAGACTTAGCTGCGCTGGCACCGGGACCTGGTCGCCCACGCTGGACGTACCCACACGGCCGGCCCGGTCGACCGGCCATCGCCAAGGGAACTACCGCGCTCATCCTCCGGTTGGCGAAGGAGAATCCGACCTGGGGCTGCCGGCGAATCCAGGGCGAGCTCTTGACCATTGGCGTCACCATCGCTGCTTCGAGCGTCTGGGCGATCTTGAAGCGTCACGGCGTCGAGCCGTCACCGCGCAGGTCGGGGTCGACCTGGGCGGAGCTCCTCGCCGCGCAGGCCAAGGGGCTGATGTCCTGCGACTTCTTCCACGTCGACACCGTTCTCCTCTGCAGGCTCTACGTGCTCGTCTTCATTCACCACGACACGCGCTTCGTGCGGATCGCCGGTGTGACTGCCAATCCCGTCGTCGAGTGGGTGGCCCAGCAGGCCCGCAACCTATCGATGGAGCTGACCGGCGAGGCAAGCACACTCAAGTTCCTTGTCCGCGACCACGACACCAAGTTCACCGCTTCCTTCGACGTCGTCTTTGCTGCCGACGGCGTCAGGATCGTAAAGACCCCCGTCCGGACACCCCGGGCGAACGCCATCTGTGAGCGCGTGATCGGCACCGTGCGGCGCGAGGTGCTCGACCGGGTGCTCATCTTCGGCCGCCGCCACCTGGAGACCGTGCTGTCGAGTACGTCGAGCACTACAACTCGCACCGCCCCACCGTTACCTCAGTCAGCGTGCGCCGTCCGCGCTCGACACGGCTCCTGCGCTGATCGGTGACGTCGACCTCGCCAGGCTACGAAGAAGCGATCACCTGGGCGGCCTCATCCGCGAGTACCGGATGGGCGCCTGAACTGGGAGGATGGGTTCTCGGCACCCACAGGTGCCGTAGGCGAGGACTCCGCTGTCCTTGGCCACCACCGACCGTCTTTTCCGGTTCCAAGCCGAGTTCGCACAGAGCTTCGTCCCATGCCAACGCAGTCGTTCCGTGGGCACTGGCCGGGTAGGGGATACGGGACAGCCACCAGATGGACGAGTACCCTTAAACATGTTCCCTCAATACCCTGCTGATCCTCGGTGGGGAATTCCCCAGCAGACGCGTCCAGAGGATCCCGTCGCCGCTGGCTGCCCTGACCGCATTCCGCATTTCTCGCCAAATGTTGGCACCTCGAATTCGATCTCTGAATTCTCGAGCGGAATTTTTCGGAAGCGTTACGCCCAGCAACACAACGGAAGAGGAGCACGTGAAAATCACCCGCCGCACCGCCCTCGAGATGATCTCGGCACTGGTTTTGGTCACCGCATCAGTTGTCATCACCCTGACCGTCTCGTCGTCTTCGCAGACCACGAACCAGGTCTCCTACCTGTTCTCGCAGCCCATCAGTGGCGGAGCGCTCACCGGTCCGAACAGCAAGGACCTCACACTCACGGTTCACGGGCTTCGCACCTTCCTCACCGAGTTCACCGACCAGCCGGAGCGCCAATCCGTCGTATTCACTGCCGCTGACTTCTATCGGAACTGGAATAGCGGGTTCAAGAACGACCCTCCGAACGCTGTGCTCTCGATTACTCCGCCGGACTCGGCGCTTCCGGTGGCGGTCGTTCTCGAACTCAGTGACCCGCACTACTACCCGGCAACGAACACCGCGACGTACCACGCCATAAGGATCCTCAAGTCGACGGTCGGCGTCCCCGGGACCCACTTGCAGCTTCCGCAGTGGGCTGTCAGCTTGCGTCAAGAGGCCTCGTCCTACCTCGACACCGGAAACATCTCGTCCTTCGGGCCTGGTGCGCTCTTCATCGACAACGGGACCGGCGGGAGTGGCGGGTGGCTCATCGGGAACGGCGGGAATGGCGGGGTCTGAAGGGTCCAGAAACGTCTCGACCGGGCTTGACCAGGCGGAACGCGCTCAGCGAGGCTCACACTCCATGGCCCTGTCCTTTCTTTACCGTCTCGTCCGGCGCGTCCTCGAGGTTGTTCGCGTCCACTGGTCGGATGCCGCAGCCAAGATGCCGAGATCCTGGTGCTGCGCCACCAACTGGCCGTGGTGCGCCGGCAGGTCGCCCGCCCCCGTTTCACCTGGTCCGATGGGGCCCTCGTCGCTCTGTTGGCTGGTCTGGTGCCCCGAAGTCGCTGGCGCCCGTTCCTCGTCACACCACAGACGATCCTCGGATGGCACGGCTCGCTGGTCAAGAAGCGATAGACCTACCCGCACCGCCGGTCGGGTCGTCCGGCTCTGTCCGAAGAGACCGTCAAGCTGATCTGCCGCCTCGCCCGAGAGAACTCCCGGTGGGGATATCTCCGCATCGTCGGCGAGCTCAAGAAGTTCGGCATCCTAGTGTCGAAGATCAGCGTCGCCACGGTCCTGCGCCGCCACGGCGTCCCGCCAGCTCCTCGACGGGAGGGCCCAACCTGGACCCAGTTCCTCTCTGCCCAGGCGAAGGGCTCGTCGCCGCCGACTTCTTCCACGTCGACACGGTCCTTCTCCGCCGCTACTACGTGCTGTTCGCAATCGAGATCGAGAGTCGCGTCGTGCACGCGCTCGGTGTCACCACCAATCCGAACGGACGATGGGTGACCCAAGTGGCCCGCAACTTTGCATCGGACCTGGAGGACGCCGGCCGGCGATTCCGGTTCCTCATCCGCGACCGGGACACCAAGTTCACCGTCAGCTTCGACGACGTGTTCGCCTCGGTTGGTGTCGAAACCATCCGCACCCCGATCCGTTCGCCTCGTGCGAACGCGTACGCCGAGCGATTCGTCCGCACCATCCGCCAGGAGTGCCTCGATCATCTGCTCATCGTCTCCCAACAACATCTCGAATCGGTGCTCTACAAGTACGTCCAGCACTACAACCAGGCTCGCCCACACCGTGGCCTGCACCTCGGACAGCCGATCCCCTGCTCCCTCCCACTCCGGCCAATCGACGATGGAACCGTCACTCGGGTAGACATCCTCGGCGGCATCATCCACGAGTACGTGCGGGCCGCCTGATCACAGGTCCTTGTACCGGGGAGTGCGGGATCCGCATCATCGTCTACACAACGTGCACTCGAAAATCAGATGCAACTCAGTTTCGCCCGGCCACCGCATTGATCCTCTGAGCCAACTACGCCCACCCAGCATCGCGAGCCCCGCATTCCTGCCGATTCTCCGGTAGCCGACTGTTGCATCGGAGTTTTCGGACCCTTCAGGCGAGACCAGCATCTCCCATCGGGTTAGTGGTGTGAATGATTTTGACGCACTATTTTTTGTTTGAAACACTCATATGGTGGATCTTTTACAAGACCATCTGATCCGGGCGCGGGCGACGGGAGGCGTGTTCGCTCGCTCCGGGGCGAACCCGCCCTGGGGGTTGAGGCTGTCTGGCATCCAACTCGCCGTGCATGCAGTCATCGAGGGACAGCTCTGGCTGTGGACCGAAGCGGGTGACGACGCCGTAGCGTTGAGAACGGGTGATCTCGCGTTCGTGCGCGGAGGGCCTGATCACTTTCTCGCCCACGAACCCGGAGCGCCCTGCGTTCCCCACGACGAGTTTCGCCGCGACCACGCCACTGACGAAGCGCAACTGGGCCGCCAGGGCGCGGTGTTCCTCTGCGGCGCCTACCAATTCGCAGGCGATATCGGCGCCGACCTCGTCGACGCCCTGCCGCCGGTGCTCGCCGTCCCAGCCAGCGTCGACGACCCGCTCCACGGCGTGCTCACTCTCCTATCGCGCGAGATGACCCTCCCCCAGCCAGGGCAGCAAACCGTGCTCGACCGACTGCTCGACGTGCTGGTCGTGCTTGGCCTGCGGACAGGCCTCGCCGGCAGCGCCGATGCTCCAGCATGGTTTCGTGCACTGGGAGATCGGCGACTCTCACGGGCGCTCCAGGCCATCCACGAAAGCCCCGGCCAGCAGTGGACAGTCGAGAAACTGGCGAAGGTCGCGCTGATGTCCAGGGCGTCGCTCGCACGAAACTTCCAGCACACCTTGGGGCAGACGCCGATGCAGTACCTGGTCGATTGGCGAATGACGCTCGCGCGCGACCTGCTGCTTGCCGATGGGCTCTCCTTAGCTCAGGTCGCCGACCGGATTGGATACTCGTCGCCGTATGCGTTCGCGACCGCGTTCCGACGTCACCACGGTGAGGCACCCGGACGATGGCGACGCCAACACACCCTCAACGCCCCCGCTTAGATCGCCGGCCCTGAGCGATCAGCTGTACCCGGGCGACAACCCAGTCTCGTGAAGCAAAGCCGCGTCGCGAGGATCAACAACGCCAGCCAGCCACCCCAAGGCCTTAATCCCCTCACAACGAGGAGTTGAGGTCACCCTCGGCCCAACGATGAGACTTTCACATATGAAGTCGAGCTTTCTGAGCATTGAAACACTCAGGCAACAACCGGGATGCTTAACGCATGACCGATTCACCCTCCGCAGCGCTCATCCTCGGTGGCAGCGGCCGCACCGGTTCACTTGTCGCCGCCCACCTGTCCGACCACGGCTTCCGAGCCCGAACTGCCTCTCGGCATGGCAGCGACCAGTTCTTCGACTGGGACGATCCGACCACCTACAGCGATGCTCTCGCCCAGACTGACCGCGTCTATCTCGTCCCCCCCGTCATGCGCGTGCGTTACGCCGACCGGATCGCCGCGTTCCTGGACCAAGCTGAGGAGGCAGCCGTTTGCCACGTTACCCTCCTCAGCACCTACAACGGTGACCAAGCACCACCTGCGATCGACATCTCCACCGTCGAAGCCGACCTCGCAACCCGCCAGGCGTTCACGCACTCGATCCTGCGCCCCGCATGGGTCATGCAAAACTTCGTCGATGATCACTTACCGATCATCAACGGAACGCTTGCCGTTCCCAGCAACGGTGGCGCAGAAGCATTCGTCGACGCCGCCGACATCGCGGCGGTAGCGGCCGCGACCCTCCTACATCTCGACGAGCACGTCGATGCTACCTACGCTCTCACCGGACCTGAGGCCATGACGTTCGACCACGTCGCCGCCACCATCAGCGCCCTGAGCGGACGGCCCGTCACCTATCAAGACATCGACCAACAGACCTGGATCGACGCGGCGATCACCGCCGGGGTACCCAGCGACTATGCCCCCATGCTCAAGTGGCTAAGCGGCGCGATCATCTCCGGCCAGGGCTCAACTCCTACAGCCGACATCGAGACCGTCCTCGGCCGACCCCCAACCAGCTTCCAGACATTTGCAGAACAAAACGCTGCGGTCTGGACTAACAAGGAACAGCAATGACCAAGTACACCAACGACAACTCGAACTTCGGCGCAAACGGGCATTTCTTCCAGGTCATCCGCCGAGGTCTCGAGGGACTGGTCGACGGAGAGGACTACTTTGATCTCCTGGCCGACAACGTGGTCTTTGAATACGTCATCTCCGTGCCCGATTACCCCAGACGCGTCGAAGGACGCCGAAGCATCATCGACCTTTACGGCGGCTACGACGACTACATGAAGATCCACAACGCCAACAATCTCCACGTCTACCGGGATCTCGAAGCCTCAGTCGTCATCCTCGAGTATGAGGTGCATGGAGAATCCGTTCAGACCGGGCGCCCCTACAACAATCACTTCGTCTCGATCATCACAGTCAAGGACCACAAAGTCGCACGCTGGCGGGACTACCTTGACCCCATCGAGATCTTTGAAGCAACAGGGTGGCCCGACACTTGAACTGATCGGCAGCGCACCCGTTCCGCCAGCCTCACTATGGGGTGAAGGGTGCCATGCCAATGTCGGACCCTTCAGCCCGGTCAGGCGTTTGCATCCTCATCTGATTACATAACTGCCCCGCTGCGACCAGAGCTGGGTTACTAACGAGGCGACCGACGTCAAGTGGTGTAGCCAAATTGCCCGCTGCTCTCCGACTCGCGGCTCTCAGTGGTCCATGCCCCAATTCATCCGTTGTCCCGGCATTAGGCCCGGACTGGATAACCCTTCAGCGTCGGCTCACCGGTTCCGCGGGAACCCGGGATCCCGCTCACCGACCGTGCGCCGAGCATGCTCAGGATTGCTGACGCACGACCAAGATCGGTGACTCTGCATGTGCGATCACTGCCGCAGCCACACTGCCGGCCAGGTGTCCCATCAGACCACTGTGGCGGTGGGAGCCAATTACGATAAGGCTCGCATGGCTGTCCTTGGCAGCTTGGAGGATCCATTTCCACGTAGGAGCGCCCTCGACCGCCATCGTCTGGGTCCGGAACCCTGCCTTCTCTGCCAGCGACGCTCCGTATGCGGCGGTCTCCTCCGCCGCCTGGTGCACTTCCGTAGCGGCGCCGGCGTCGAAGTGGCGATTGTTGACCGGCGCAAAGCCGACATCGGCCGGTTGCCATACGCAGACGACCAGGGCGTCTCGCCCCGTCGCCAGTTGTCTCCCGGCCTGGTCGATGGCCAGAGCCGCGAGCTCGGAGCCGTCGTAGGCGAACAGCACAGGTCCGACAGCCTCGGGAACGTCGGACTGGATAGCCCCAGTCATCTCCGGAATGTTAGTCACGTCGGGTCCGCTTTCTCGCCTATCAGGGCTGGGGTCACATGGCCAGACCGCACTCTCGCCAGCAGGGGCGGCGAGTACCACGCGGAGTCCGTACCTTCCAAGAATCGATCGATATCGGGTGTCTGTGGACGCGCCCCGCTGAGCGCGTAGATGGCAATGCCGATGGCGGCTCCGGCGACCGCCAGCCCAAGTCCGACCCAGAGCGCCGTGGCCGTCCCCGCATCGAGGCCGCCGGAGGCAGTCGAGACGAAGTACACGAAGATTGGTGCCACCATGAACGCGGCCACCGCTCGCAGGAGCTCGACAATGGCCAGCACACGCTGGAGATTTGCAGAGGCAAGTGAGAAACCGGCGACAAAGAGTGCTGGCGCCACGGTGGCCCCGAGCCCGATGCCCGTCAATCCCGATCCGACCAGCGTGAGCGCCTCGCTGGAGGGCACCTCGATCCGGAACACCACGATCCCGGCGGCCAAAGCGATCATGCCGACCAATGGGAGATAGTGCAGCGCTCGCTTATTGATGACCAGGCCGAGGGCGATGGCCGTGATCACGGCACCACCCACCTCCGGCAGGTAGAGCAGCCCGATGTGCAAAGGGGTGTAGCGCACCGCCAGCACGCTGGCGGTGAGTACCGTCGCCGACACCGACGCCGCCGCCGCGAACAACGCCACTGCGATCCCCGCCACCGGAATCGAACTGCTCAGCATGGAACGAATCGTCAGTAGCGGCCGCTTGGCCCGGTACTGATAGATGATGAGGACGATGATGGCGGCCAGTCCGCCAAACAGCGGGATGATCGTCTCCGGAGCCAGGAAGCGGTGGCTCGTGAGCTCCGAGGCTCCGAAGAAGGCGGCCACGCAACCCACCGTGGCCAGGCCGATGGCCCGGATGTCACGCGGCGAGTCGGGATTGGCGGGGGGCGAGTCCTCGAACGTCAACACGGTCAAGATGAGCGCCACGGCGGCGATCCCGGCGACGATCCAGAACAGCGGCCGCCAGGCATGGGACTGCGCTTGCAGGCCGCCGATAAAGGGGCCGAGTGCGACTGCCCCGAAGATGCACATGTTCATGATCACGACCGTGATGCGCAGCTTGTCCTGGGGAAAACCGATAGCCAGCGGTGGAACGGCCGCAATCAATAGGAGGCTGGTGCAGAGGCCCTGGATCACGTGGCCGATAATGAACATGGCTGGATCCTGAGCTGCCGCTGCCAGCACGGACCCCATCACCAGCAGCACAGCGTAGAGGAGCACCATCCTGCGCTGTGGGAGGTGCTGGGCGAACTGCACTGCCAACACCGTGCCGACGGCGTAGGCGGCATTGGCCAGGCCCGAGCCCAGGCTCAGCGTCTGCAGACTGGTATGGAGATCCTTGGCGATGAACGGGGTAATCGGGCCAAGGGCAGAAGATAAGGCCAGGTAAGGGATCAGCGCGAACATGACCATGGCCGCCACCGCGGGGTACCGACCGGCCAGGGGGCCCTGGCGCATTATGCGTGCCTTCCTTCGGCAGCGGGTTCACCCCTGTCCCCCCGCTCTAGAGCGCACCACGGCGGCGACGAGCATGCCCCCGCGCCGCCCAGGCATTGGTGGAACGAGCGGTGCATCGGTCTCCTCATGGCGTTTGACTGACGAAGCGGCGTTCCCGTGGATACCGCATCCTCTGTTGTAAGGTCTACAACAAGTGGACAGATGTGTCCATTTGTGGCACACCAGCTACCTGCGTTGTTGGGAGAGAATTTCTGATTGCGGACGAGATTGTCCGGTTGTAGTCTCCGTTGAAGGGGTTTGGGGTGGCCAACAGTCAGCTACGCAGCGACGCCGTACGGAATCGGGACAGGATCCTCGATGCCGCACGCGAGTTGTTCGCCAGTTCAACAGACGTTTCCATGTGCGAGGTGGCGCGCCGTGCTGGTGTTGGGCAAGCGACGCTGTACCGCAACTTTCCCGACCACCGGGCGCTGACTGCGGAGGTCCTCGTCGAGCAGATCGAGCGCATCACCGAGCTTGGGGTCGAACGTGCCGGCGACCCCGACGCGTTCTTCGTTCTGCTCCGTAACCTCGTTGAGGATATGGCCGACCTGTATGCCCTGGGTGAGCTGGCGCGGAGGGACGCCTGCGTTGGCTCCCAGCTCGAGCAGCATCGAGAGCGCATCGCCGAACTGATGAAACGTCCTCTATCCGACGCCAAAGCGGCCGGCACACTGCGCCGCGACACGTCGCTCGACGATGTGTTCCTTGTGCTGCTCATGGCCAAGGGTGCCATGACGAGGGCGCAGGGAGCCGCCGCCCGCGGGGCGGCAGCCAACCGCGCCCTGACTCTGACCTTGGAGGGCCTGATGCCGTCGAGTGCCCGCATCTGACCCAGCCAGGTCAGGTACTGGAGCCCGGGCCGGTGCCAGCAGGCGGACCTCCTCGTGGCGGATCAGGATGTCAACGCGGCTCGCTGCCGACGACGAGATCTTCGCCTTCGGTCTGCTCCAGCAGGCGGACCTCGTCGTCGTCGAGGGTTGACCCGGGTGCCTCGTCCCGCTCACCTCGGACGGACACGACCCAGGCCAGGAGAGCGGCGAGGATGCAGATGGCGGCGGCGGCCCAAAAGACCGTGGTGTAGCCGACCAAGTCCGGCCGGCCGGTCGATGATGAGGTATGGCTTGTCAGGATGGAAGCAGTGACGGCGCTCCCCAAGGAGAAGCCCACGTACCGAACGACCTGATAGAAGCCCATGGCGCTGCCGGTCTCACGCGGGGGCACGGAGCGCACGATGAGGCCCGGGATGGCGGCGTAGGTGGTCCCGAGCCCGATGCCGAGAATTCCCATCATGACGAACGATTCCCACAGTTCACCATGCAAAAGGGCGAAGAAGACACACGATGCGGCCACAACGAGGCAGCCGACGGTCAGGAGTGTCCGAACCCCGAGGTACCCGACCAGCGTCGGTAACGCCCGCGAAGCGAGCAGCATGAATGCCGACATCGGGATGAGGATCAGTCCGGCCACGACCACCGACGCCGAGAAGCCAAACCCTCCCGATCGTGGCAGCTGAACGAACTCCGTCCCGGCCGAGAGGCCCATGTACATGGCGATCCCCAGCACCATGGCGCACACGTCACCGGCGAGCACCGCCGGATGGCGAAGGAGGTGGAGATTGACGAGCGGCGCTTGCCCCCGTAGCTGTTGTGGGACCCAGACGGCGAAAAGGAGCAATCCGGCCGCCAGCAGTCCGAGGATCGCCGGCGACCGCCAGCCCCACTCTGCCCCCTGCGCGACGCCCACCAGGACGGCGGTCAATGCCATGGCGAGCAGCACGGAGCCGATCCAATCGAGACGCGGCGGCCGATCGGAGTCGGACGTAGTGGACGGAACGACGACGGCGACGGCGAACAGGGTCACTCCACTGACGATGGCCCCGAACCAGTAGGCCCCCGAAAGACCCACCCCATCGGCGATCAGCCCGCTGATGGGATAGCCGGCGCCAACACCGGCCGCGGCTGATACGGATAACAATCCGATCATCGGCGCCACGCGTTCCTTGGACATGTTGTCGCGAGCGGTGGCCATGGCCAGGGGAACCAGGCCGAGGCCCACGCCCTGAAGAGCGCGCCCGATGATCAGCACGACGATCCCTGGAGCCAGCGCCGCCACGACACCACCCAGGGTGACCACGGCGAGGCCGCCGATCATTGTCGCCCTCCGTCTCGGACCGTCGCCGAGGCGCCCCATGATCGGCGCGCAGACAGCACCCGATAAGAGCCCGACGGTGAGCGACCACTGCGCCGTGCCCAGGGAATCATGGAAGTCGCGGGCGATGGTAGGGATGAGCGGCGCTCCTAGGGCGCTGATGATGCTGCTGACCAACGTTGTCATCACCAGCACTGGGGCCAACGCAGCGGTCCGCCGGTTGTCGTTCATGAGCGGACATCTCGCTGCTGGAGCAGCTGGACTAGCTGTTCCAGCACCTCTCCGGCTGCGACCAGGGCGGCGAGATCATCGTCCTCGAGCTCAAGGAGTGTCTGGTGGAGCAGGGCGCGGATGTGGCCGCGAACCGACTCCAGCCGAAGCCGTCCCTCGGCCGATATGGAGACCACCACAGCCCGGCCGTCGTCATCGTCTCGTTCCCTGGTGACCAGCCCCCGTCCTTCGAGCTTGTCGACCAACTTGCTCACCGAGGGCTGGGCTAACGCCTCAGTTCCCGCCAATTCGGTGATGCGACGAGGGCCTTCGACGAGGGTGGCAAGGAGGCCAGCCTCGGTACGGCTGAGCTCGCGCGAGCCAGATCCCAGCAGTAGCCGGGTAAGCCGCGAGGTCTGACCGAGCAGGGTGGAGGCGACCAATTCGAGGGCATCGGCGCGAAATGGCGGGTCCTGGTCCAAAAGCATGGCATAACTATATATGTTGGAAATGGATATTGTGGCCGGGCCGCCCCCTGCCCCCTCGTCGCCTGGACAAGGTCCGGGCGCCCGTTACGAGCGGGCCAGCATCATCGTGATCTCGAATAAACCCTTCGGCCGGTGGGCGAGGTGTTCGAAACTGCCGTGGTGGCTGCCGCCATGATCGACCGCCCGGTCCACCACGCCGAGGTGGTCTCGATGAAAGGCGACAGCTACCGGCTGAAGGACCGAGATCTCGGGAGGGGTGCCTACTGACGACGCTGCGTGACGGTGGCCCCCGGGAGGGGGTCAATTTTCAAACGGTGCAGGGGGGAGCCGGTGTTGACAGGTGTGGTGAGCCGCTCTGCGGTGAACAAGTGGCGGGCTCGCTTCATGGCTCGGCGTCTCGAAGGGCTTCACGATGAACCTCGTCCCGGTGCGCCGCGTTCAATCGGCGACGACGACGTCGAGAGGGTCATCGTCAAGACCCTCGAGGACACACCCCTTGATGCCACGCACTGGTCGACTCGTTCGATGGCCAAGGCCACTGGGATGAGTCAGTCGGCAGTGTCTCGGATCTGGCGGGTCTTCGCACTCAAGCCCCACCTGGTCGATACGTTCAAACTTTCCCCCGACCCCCTGTTTGTGGCCAAGGTACGCGACATCGTGGGCCTGTACATCAACCCACCCGACGCCGCTCTCGTGCTCTGCGTCGATGAGAAGACCCAGATCCAGGCACTCGATCGCACCTCGCCGGTGCTGCCACTTCGGCCTGGACTTCCCGAACGCCGCACCCATGACTACGTGCGAGGAGGCACTACCAACCTCTATGCGGCCCTCGATGTGGCATCCGGGCACGTCATCGCGGCCATGACCGAGCGCCATCGAGCCCAAGAGTTTCGTCGGTTCTTGAACTTGATAAACCGCAGTGTCCCCGAAGATCTTGACGTTCATCTCGTCGTCGACAATGTCTCGGCCCACAAGACCCCCGATATACACCGGTGGCTGGTGCGCCACCCGAGGTTCCATCTCCACTTCACGCCGACCTACAGCTCCTGGATGAACCTGGTATGGGTTCGCCGAGCTGACCACCAAGTGGCTCAAGCGGGGCACTCATCGATCGACCAAAGAGCTCGAGGCGTCCATCGCCGCCTGGGTGGATCAGTGGAACGAGGAGCCCAAACCCTTCGTCTGGCACAAGAGCGCCGACGAGATCCTCGACACGCTCTCTGCCTACTGCGCGCGAATTACTGACTCACGTCACTAGCACTACCCCGAGAAGATCACAGCGGCTCGCACTGGCGCCCGCTCCGAGTTGGGAGGTGTGCCTGGTGGTGGAAGGGTCGCCGCCCACCCGCACCAGGATCTGAGACTCGTCCTCTGTTGGGACGGAGCACTGGACCGTGAGATCCGACTCGGCATACCGGGCCTGGGTGGCTATGGCGAACGATTGGAACAGCCGCCTCGATTCGGGACTCGACGCGGGAACCCTTGCTTCCATCCACCACACGTCGACGCCGACCAGCTGATTTCGGAGGCGCACCAGCATCGCCCGGCCGATCCCTCGCCGCCGGTAGGGGGTCCTCACCGCGATCTGCCTCACAATCAGCGTGTCTGGCCGAGTGAAACGCCGGTAGCCCATGACCAGACCAACCGCGTGCTCGCCGTCCCAGGCTACGAGCGAGGTGGGGGTGACCCCAACGCCCACAGGACCCAAGAGGGACCGTCGCCCAACCGCGCCCCCCATGCCGGGAATCCCCCCCTCCGACACAGCAGCGGCAGGCGTGGGGCACGACTGAGCGACGATCATCTGACCAGCATGGGACAAGCTCGTCTCGCTCAGGACGCATAGTTATTACGATCACATGACGAGATGAGGGCCTGTGCGCCCCTGCTCAGTCGCCGCCCAGTCTCGGCCAGTAGGCGACCGGAGGCGACGAACGAACGAACGAACGAACGAACGAACGAACGAACGATCGATCGATCGATCGATCACGAAGTTTGGCCGCGGTGGCGAGGCCACGAACGGCGGCTTCAACACCTTCTCCACGCGGTTGTAGGCGACGAACAGGTGAGGGCGGCCCCAGAGTGTGATGATCCAGCCGACCTGTGCATGTGGTTGGAGTCGAACACGGCCCACGCCGACTGTGGTCCCGAACTCACTGCATTTGTCACCTCACCGCCACAAAACTGAGACAACCGGTGGGGACGATCAGATCTATGCGAATCATCTTTGTTCCCGTTGCCATAGCGATCATCGTTGTCAGCGCCTTGCTGTTCCGGCCGATCGTATGGTTCTTCATTACATTGCCTTGCGGGCTCGCCGTCGTGGGACTCACCCTCGGTGGACGTCACGGCTCGTCCGAGCTAAACGGTTTCGACAACCCCGAGTTCGGCTAACAAGGTCATGCGAGCGACCAGGATGACTACGCTCACCGCTCTGGTCTTCGTCGCGCTCCTGGCCGGCGCCTGCAATCTCACTCCCAGTACTACGGTTCCGAGCAACATGGTTCCGAGCACGGTCCGTCCGTGCTCGACCACCCAGCTGTCGGTGACCCTCGGGAGGAGCAACGGAACAGCGGGCAGCGTGTACGTCCCGCTCCAGTTCCGCAATCGTGGATCTTCGGCCTGCACGCTGCACGGGTATCCCCGGGTGTCCTATGTAAACGGACCGGGCGGGAACGAGGTGGGCAGGGCGGCCCAACGCATGGGCCCGGTGGGAGGCCAGTCCGCTGAAGCGATCGTTACCCTCGCTCCCGGCTCGGTTGCCCAGGCCACACTACGAGTAATCGATGTCAGCAACCTTCCCGTATCGAGTTGTTCGACTATCCCCGTGGGAGGCCTTCGCGTCGATCCACCCGGCGAAGCCACCGGCGTGTTCGTCCCCGACGCCACCAACGGATGCACCCAAAGTGGACCCCTACAGCTCGGGATCGGATTCATCGTCCAGGGCGCGATGGGTTAAGCCGGCCACATGATGACCTCCTCCGACCAGTTTCCCGGCCATGGCCGCTGACTCGAGGCATGTGCAACCCCGGGCATTAGCATTCAACCAAGCCGACCGGACACCCGACGGCCGGGTCGCGTCACGGGCGAGCGTGCTTTGGCTCGCTGACTCGGGTTGGACACGGGCGGCTGATCATGGAAAGGAGGGTGCGACTTGTCATCACCGCGGGTTCTCTTCATCGAAGACGACGTGAATCTCAGCAATATGCTGGCCATCTCGCTCCGCCAAGAGGGCTATACCGTCGACGAAGCGGCAAGTGGGGAGGACGGGCTCGATACGTTTTCTCGAAACGGCGCAGACGTGGTCATCGTCGACGTTCGACTACCGGGCATCGACGGATTCGAGGTGACCAGGGAGTTGCGGCGCAGGAGCCAAGTGCCCATCACCATGGTGACGGCCTGCGACGACAGCCACGACGTGGTGGCCGGCCTTGAGGCCGGAGCCGACGACTATGTGGCCAAGCCGGTGGGCGCCAAGGAGCTGGCTGCTCGCATCCGGGCATTGCTCCGCCGGACCTCAGCCGCTCCCCTTCCTGAGACCATCCTCCGGTTCGGGGACCTTGAGATCCATCAGGAGGCTGGTTCGGTGTTCCTCTCCGGACAGGAGATCGTCCTCACCCGCACGGAATTCCGAGTGCTGTGCGAGCTGGCGGCCACGCCCGGATGGGTAGTAAGTCGATCTCAGCTCCTCGAACGGGTGTGGGACTACGACTTCTTCGGCGACGAACGACTGGTCGACACCCACATCGGTCGGCTACGGGCGAAGATCGAACCGGATCGGTCCTCCCCAGAGCTGATCGTCACCGTGAGAGGGCTGGGCTACAAGCTCCAGCCATGAGCCGGCTCTGGCATCCACGGCGAGACCGTCGGCGGCATCTCGGTCTCCGCGCTCGTGCGGTCATTGCCTTCGGCGTGGGCGCGGCACTGGTCTCGGGTGCTCTTGCTCTCATCAGCTTCACCGTCGTCCGCCAGGACCTCCTCTCGCAACGGCAAGCCAGCAGCTTGCGTCAGGCCTATGCCAATGCCCGCCTGGTCAAAGCGAAGCTCGACGGTCAGCCGACGGACGCCGCCGACGTCCTGTCCACACTCGCTCCTCCCAGCGGCGTCCGCTCATTCCTCAACGTTCGGGGTGTGTGGTTCTCAGCCTCGGCATCGGTAGGAGGCACGCCCGCAACTCCGAAGCTGTTGCGCACCGTCCTGGCGGGAAACGTCGCCGAGCAAAGGGTCATCGTCGACGGGAACCCCACGATCGTCGTTGGCATCCCCTTCCCATCACTGGGCGCTGCCTATATCGAGGAACACTCCCTGGCCGATATTCAGGGAACGCTGAACATCCTGGCCGAGGTACTGGCTATCACCGCGGTGGCGACAACCCTCGGCGGTGCATTGGTGGGCTTGTGGGCCAGCGGCCGCCTGGTGCGACCACTGACCGATGTTGCCCAGGTCGCCAAAGACATCGCCGGGGGCACGCTGGATCGTCGCCTCCCGAGTGATCCCGACCTCGAGCCGCTCGTGACCTCCTTCAATGGCATGGTCACAAACCTGCAAGACCGCATCGAGCGGGAGGAGCGTTTTGCCTCCGATGTCAGCCACGAGCTCCGGTCACCTCTTTCGACCATCAACGCATCGGTCGAGCTATTGGGGTCGTATCGAGACCTTCTGCCCGAAGAAGGCAAGGCCTCCGTCGATACCCTGGGGTGCGAGGTGGATCGCTTTTCCGGCATGGTCCAGGATCTGTTGGAGATGTCGCGTATCGATGCCAGCGTACCGGACCTCCACATGAGCGAGCTGCCCCTCGATGAGCTCGTGCTCCGCACGGTCGCCGCCCACGATGCCACCATCCCCGTTCGCATCTCGCCCGAGGCGACCGGTCTCCATACCGTGGGCGACAAGCGGCGCCTGCAGCGGGTCATCGCCAACCTTCTCGACAATGCCGACATCCACGCCGGTGGCGCCGTGCTGGTGACGCTTGAGTGCCACGACGGCTTGAGCACACTGGCCGTCGAAGACGAGGGGCCGGGGATACCCCTGACCGACCGGGCCCATATCTTCGACCGGTTCTTCCGGGGGGCCGCATCGGGCCGACGAGGGTCGACATCGGGAACCGGGCTCGGGCTTGCCCTGGTGGCCGAACACGTCCACGCCCACGACGGAACCGTCTCCGTCGAGGATCGCGCCGGTGGAGGCAGTCGGTTTGTCGTCGTGCTTCCCGTGACTCTCCCATGATCCGATCCTCGACCCGACGCTGTCTCCGATGGCGCTCGGCCGGCGCCCTCGTGATCCTGGCCGTCCTCCTCTCTGCGTGCAGCATCGGAGCCGAGCAGTCGCCCAACGTCGTCGCCCCTCAGGACGTCCCTTCGGGTCTGGCCGGTTCGGGGTCGACCACCACCTCGGTCACCCTGCCGTCGGAGAACGTGAGCATCTACCTCGAGGGATTGCAACGCCTGGTGACGGTCAATCGCGAGGTGGCCAAACCGGCCGTTGCCAGCACTGTGCTCGAGGCACTGGCCAAGGGTTCCACCGGTGCGGAGGCCGAGCAGAACCTGCGCAGTCCCATTTCCGCCGCGGCACCGCAGTCCGTTTTGTCCATCGCCAACGACACCGTCACCGTCGAGCTAGCCACGTCGTTCACCAACCTCAGCGGTGAGGACCAGGTGGCCGCGGCAGCGCAGCTCGTCTACACACTGACCGCCCTTCCGGGGATTCGCGCCGTGTCCGTGCGGATAGGCAATCGAGCCACCCGGATGCCGTTGCCCGACGGGCGCCTGAGCACCGGAGCGCTCACTCGCGCCGAGTACGCCTCGTTGGCACCGGTCTAAGGAGTCCAACCGACCATGCCTGATGGCCGAGTCACGGAAGCCCGATACATGCGGCGCCAGCGTGACCTCGCGTAGGCCGGGTCCCATCGTGCGGTGGCTGCTCCGTGCACCGGCGCGCCTGTACGACTGGAACCTGGGCTGGCTCCTCGGCCACCGTTTCGTGCGCCTCACCCACGTCGGTCGACGATCTGGGCGTCGATACCACACGATGCTCGAGGTCATCGGCACTGGCTCGGAACGGAACGAGGTCATCGTGGTCGCCGGCTTGGGCTCTTCGGCCGACTGGTATCGAAACATACAGGTGCACTCAGCCGTTGAGATAGCGATCGGT
>DATAUC010000003.1:0-30951 GCA_036268485.1 Acidimicrobiales bacterium | reverse complement strand
CTGCTGGCGTCGAGGAGGTAGGCGGCGATGGCGGTATCCATGGCGAGACCGGTGCAGTCGATGCCCAGCGGCAACAGGGAGCGCATGACCTCTTTGACCTGATGCCCGATGATCGGTCGGGCCAGCGCGGCGTTGAGGGCCTTGACCACGGCGGCCGAGCTCAGGAGGTCGGCCGGGATCATCACTGCGTTGACATCGCCCGCGCCCTCAATGGCCAACAGGGCCAGGCCCACCAGGGGGCTACGGCCCGGGGTCCCGGCCCAACGGCCGGTGATGCTCAGCGGTCCGTCGCCGAGAGCCTCAATGTCCGCCGCCACGTCCGTGGCCTTGACGGGGACCTTGATCTCGCCGATCTCAATGGCGGACGCCGAGGTCGCGGTGGGGGGAGGTGCAGCCGCCGCCACCGGGCCCAGGTCAGCCGGGTCGGCCGGCGCTCCCAGAGCGCCGGAGCGCAGGAGGTCTTCGAAGCGGCGCCAGTGCGTCTTCATCTCGTAGCGGGCGAAGGCGGCTTCGGCGGTCTTCAGGTCCCAGCCGCCGAGCTGGAGCTGGTCGACGCTGACGCCGAGCGGGACGTCGCAGACCAACGGGATGACCTCGGCGTTGGAGCGGGCCAGCTTCTCGTTGTTGGCCAGGTTCTCGCGCAGCTTGGGCGTGAGCTCGTCGAGGTGGGCGTAAATCCCATCCAGGTCGCCGTAGGTGGTGAGGAGCTTGGCCGCCGTCTTCTCCCCCACCCCGGGGACGCCGGGCAGGTTGTCGGAGGGGTCGCCCCGGAGCGCCGCCAGCAGCACGTACTGCGAGGGGGGTACGCCGGTACGTTCGATGATGCCGGCCTCGTCGTAGAGCGAGTAGTCGCTGACGCCGCGCTTGTTGTAGAGCACGCGGACGTGGGGATCTTCAATCAGCTGGAAGCTGTCGCGGTCGCCGGTGACCACCACCACGTTGCACTGGCGGTCGCGGGCCTGGGTGGCCAGCGTGGCCAGCACGTCGTCGGCCTCGAAACCGGGGGCCTCGACCACCGGGATGGCCAGGGCCTCCATGACCTCGCGGATCATCTCGAACTGGGGCGGCAGGTCGTCCGGCGTCTCGGCCCGGCCTCCCTTGTAATCCTCCACCATGCCGTCACGGAACGTCTCGCCCGGCAGGTCGAAGGCCACGGCCAAAGAACCCGGCTGCTGGTCCTTCACGATGTAGGCCACCATGGAGACGAAGCCGTGCAGCGCGTTGGTGACCACACCGGTGGTGGTGGTCAGGGTGGCCGGCAGCGCGAAGTAGGCGCGGAAAGCCAGTGACATGCCATCGAGGAGAAACAGCGGGCCGGAGGGCTCCTCCACTGGTGCCACCTAGGGCTTCAGCGTGCCGTCGACGATCTGCTGGGCCACATCGCGCATGCGGGCCCGGGTCTTCATGGCCGTCTGCTGAATGAAGCTGAAGGCCTCGTTCTCCGGCAGGTCGGCTGTATCCATCAGCAGCGTCTTGGCCTCGTCGACCAGGCGCCGGGTGGCGATCTTGTCCTCGGCGCCGGCGACCGATTCCTCGGCCGACTCCTCGGCCGCGATGGCCCATTCCTGTCGGGCCTTGGAGAGCACGTCGGCCACGGCCGGCAGGAGCTCGCGGGGCTGGAAGGGCTTGACCAGGTAGGCCGCCACTCCGGCGTCGCGGGCTTCTTCAATGAGGTCGCGCTGGCTGAAGGCGGTCATCAGCATGACGGCCACCTTGTGGCGGGAGGTGATCTCGCGGGCGGCCCGGATGCCGTCCATGCCGGGCATCTTGATATCGAGGATGGCCAGGTCCGGTTCGTGCTCGGCCACCAGCAGCACGGCCTCGTCGCCCCGACCGGTCTCCCCCACCACGTCGTAGCCGGCCGAGGTGAGGATCTCCTTCAGGTCGAGGCGGATGATGGCCTCGTCCTCGGCGATGACCACGCGGCCCAGCGTGTCGGCCGCCGTCATGTCGGGCTGCTCGCCACGTCGGCCAGCAACTCGTCCTGGCGGTGCTCGAGCTCGATCACGGTGCCGGCCAACGCGGCCCGGGCCTTGGCCATGGCCTCGGCATGACGGGCCGCCTCGTTGTGCTCATGGGCGGCCAGAGGGGTCTCCGAAACCAGGGAGCGCACCCGGGCCTCGTCGGCGGAATCCATGACGACCAGCAGTTGCTCATCGAGCACGGCCAGCTCCTCGCGGGCGCGCACCAGCCGGGTGTGGACGTCTCGGATCTTGCGCTCGAGGAGGACGCGATGCATGGAGCGTCAAGTGTACGTGGCGGGGAACCAGCGCCGGAGCGCCGCGAACTCGCTGAGGACCGAAGCTCGGGGCCAGCGGCCGACACCCGGATCGGTGGGCACCCGCACCCAGCCCCGCTCCACCGCCGGGTAGCCGCAGGGGTCGACGGCGAGGTAGGAGGCCGGGTCGCTCAGGTCCCCCACCAGACCGACCGTGTCCTGGCTCAACCGGGCGGCCAGGGCCAGATTGGAGGCGCGCCCCAGCCCGGCCTCGAAGAATCCGCCCACGAAGACCGATACCCCGGCCTCCATGCAGGCAGCGTGGGCCAGGCGGGCCGCCCGCAGGCCGCCCAGGCGGCCGGGCTTGAGGCAGGCCACGCGGCAGGCGTCGTAGCGGATGGCATCAAGGACACGGCGGGGGGAGGACAGCGACTCATCGAGGCAGATGGCGTAGGGCAAGCGGCGGGCCAACGCGGCATGGGCCACCAGGTCGGCCGGGGGCAGCGGCTGCTCAATGCAGAGCACATTGAAGTCACCGAGGGTGGCCAGGTGGTCGGCGTCCTCCAGGTCGTAGGCCCCGTTGGCGTCGACCTGCAGCACCAGGTCGGGATGGTCGGTTCGGGCGGCTTCGACCGGCCCGACATCCCAGCCCGGCTCGATCTTGAGGCGCAGGCGGGCGGCGCCGGCCTCAACCGCTGCGGTGACACTCTGGCGGAATTCCCCCATGTCGTGGCCCTGGGGGATGCCCACGGCCGCGCCGACGGGCAGGGTCTCGAACCCCGGATTCAGCCCGAGCGACGATCCGAGCGAGTCCCCGCTCTGGCGCAGCTCGAGGTCGGCCACCGCCATCTCGAAGAGGGCTCCCAGCTGGCGGTCGATGGGCGAACTCCCGAAGAGCTGGGCCACGTCGGTCTGCATCGGTAACTCGCCGTCGCGGGCTGCACTGGCATCGATGAGACGGCGCACCCCTCGGCCAGCTGCCGCCTCATCCACCTGGGCCAGGGTCGGGTCGACCGCCGTGCCCTCGGCCAGGGCGGCGCACTCACCCCACCCTTCGCCTTCGTCGCCCACCACCCGGGCAAAGAGAAGTTGGCGTTGGCGGTGCACGCCGGCGGCGGTGCCCACGGGTTGGCTGAAAGGAACATCGAGGCGGATCAGCTCGATCCCGGCCAGCTTCATGGCGTGGGCGGGCTCGTTCGGATGGCGGGCATTCCCATGCCCTCACCGTAGATCGCGCCTTGTAGGCTCTCCCCCTTCGGCCCGGATGGCGGAATCGGCAGACGCGGCGGCCTCAAAAGCCGTTGTTCGAAAGGACGTGCGAGTTCAAGTCTCGCTCCGGGCACCAATCGGGGGTAACCCCGAGCGCGCAATCCCCACGGGATGGTCCCCATGACTGGGCGACCCACGACGGCGGAATTGGGCGAATTGCCCCTCGCATGGGCGTGACACACGGGTGACGCGACCGAGAAATAGGCCGAACGAACCATGACAACGGCCTCGGAAACGCTTATGTTTCCTGCAAGGATCCGCGATTGCCTGTAGAAATTGCTCCCAAGAAATAGCGGATGCGAGTACACACCGGGTTTCAAGGTTTTGAAAAGCGGCGGCTCGGTAACTGTGGGGAGACAAGACAATGAGCAACGGCACTTTCTTCACCAAGGTCCGGAAGCCCAGGGTTGGAGTTGGAGCGGCCTTCATAGCCGTTGCCGCATTCGTCGGCGTGAGCGCCCTCGGACCAGTCGGCACATCAGCCGCCGCCAGGGTCACCACCCCGCCGGCCCCCAAGCCGACGTGCGGCGGGACCGTCATCGACAAGAGCCCGGGCGTGCCGTGGACGTGCACCTTCGACGACGAGTTCAACGGCACGTCGCTCGACACCAGCAACTGGCAGGTGCAGCAAACGGCCACCAGCGGGTACACCTCTGGTCCCACCGCCTGCTTCGTCAACAGCCCCAACAACGTGTCGGTCTCGGGGGGGTACCTGAACCTCACCGCCCGCGCTGAGGCAGCTCCGTTTAGCTGCAAGGACCCCTTCGGCAATTTCCAGACGCAGTACACCAGCGGGATGGTGACGAGTGCCGGCCTGTTCTCCCAGACCTACGGCCTGTTCGAGGTGAGCGCCAAGCTGCCACCGGCCGTCGTATCGGGGCTGCAGGAGACCTTCTGGCTCTGGCCCAACAACTCGGCCAAGTACGGCTCGGTCTGGCCAGCTTCGGGCGAGATCGACTTCGCCGAGTTCTACAGCGAGTACTCCATGCTCGACATCCCCTACATCCACTACAACCCGGCCGGTTACGACCCCAACGTCACGGCGTACACCTGCGTCATCAATCCGACGGCCTTCAACACCTACGGCGTGGAGTGGACATCGACGTCCATCACGATCCTCCTGAACGGCAACGTGTGCCTGGTGGATCACACCAACCCGGCGGCGCCGCTGACCGGCAACGAGCCGTTCAACCAGCCCTTCTTCCTGAACCTGACCCAGGCGCTGGGCCTCTACACCAACGCTTTCGACCCGGCCACCACGCCGCTCCCGGCCACCACCCAGGTCGACTGGGTCCGGGTTTGGAGCTGATCTGGGCTGATCGGCGCTGATCGGCGCTGAGTCGGGCCGGGCTGGGCCGAATTCGGGTGGCTGGTACGCCACTGGTCGTACCGCCTGAATAACGCTGGCCAGGCACCGGCTGGACGCGTTGTGGCGGGCCCGAGGGCCCGAGGTAGCACCAGAGGTATTACTTTTGCCATCTTGGGTCCGGTGACCCACCGGTAATGCGACGACGCCGGGCGCGGCGTGACACACTGGAGCTTCGCTGCCCGCCCGACGATCGGAGACGTCGTACCTGTGTTGGTCTTCACCTTCCCTGGACAGGGATCACAACGGTCCGGCATGGGTGGGCCGTGGGTGGACCACCCGAGTTGGGAGTTCGTCGAGGAGGCTTCCGAGGCGGCGGGACGGGACCTGCGGTACCTCCTCCTGGACGCTCCCATTGAGGAGCTGACCCAGACCGAAAACGCGCAGCTGGCCACCACCGTCCTGAGCCTGGTCGTGCTGGATGCCGTCGAGCGCCTCGGTCTCGCCCCAGCCGCCTGTGCCGGCCACAGCTTGGGTGAGTACACCGCACTGGTAGCCAGCGGGGCCCTGACGTTCGAACACGGGATCCAGCTGGTGGTGGCTCGTGGCAACGCCATGGCCCGAGCCGGCGAGGAGGCACCCGGCACCATGGCCGCCCTCTTGGGCATCACCGACGACGACGCCGAAGCGGCCTGCCAGCGGGCCGAAGGTGATGTGTGGGTGGCCAACTACAACGCACCGGGCCAGGTGGTCATCGCCGGGACGACCGACGCCGTGGCCAAGGCGGGCGCCCTGGCCAAGGAGTTGGGAGCCAAGAAGGTCATGGCCATCCCGGTTTCGGGCGCTTTCCACACCCCCCTCATGCAGGGTGCCCGCGAGCCGCTGCGCAAGGCCCTCGGTGAGGTCACCTTCCTGACCCCTGAAGTGCGGGTGGTGGCCAACGTCGACGCCCGGGTGCACGACAATCCGGCCGATTGGCCCGGTCTGCTTTCGGCCCAGCTCTGCAGCCCGGTGCGCTGGCGCCAGACCCTCGAGACGTTCGCCAGCCTGGGCCTGACCTCACTCATTGAGCTGGGACCCGGCGGAGTGCTGAGTGGGCTGGCCAAGCGCAGCCTGCCCGAGATCCAGTCGTTGGCCGTGACCAAGCCGGCCGACCTCGACACCCTGATGGAGCGCATCGGTGACGCCGGGACCTGGCGGGCCGAGCCGGCGCTGCACCAAGGTGAACATCTCTTCATGTCCGAGCGGGTCGTCGTCAGCCCGGGCGGTGGCATCTTCGCCCCCGAGGCCACGCTGCGGGCACCGGGCACCGGCCTGCTCCCCGGTACCGACGGCGATCCCAACGGCGACCCCAACTCCAATGTCGAGGTGGGCGATCTGGTCGGGCGCATCGGCGTGACCGACGTCCGCACCCCCTTCGCCGGCCAGATCATCCGCTGGTTGGCCGTCGATGGCGAACGGGTGCAAGAAGGTCAACCGCTGGTCTGGCTGCGCGTGCCGGACCAGAGCTGATGGCCGTCGTCCTCGTCACCGGCGGCACCCGGGGAATCGGCGCGGCCTGCGTGCGCTGGTTTCTGGCCCACGGCCACCAGGTGGCCACCACCTACCGCTCGGCTGAACCGCCGCCGACCCCCGTCGGTGCCGACGCCGACACGTTCCTGGCCGTCCACTGCGACGTCACCGATGCCGCCCTGGTCGAGTCCGCCTTCACCGCCATTGAGGAGGCGTGGAGTCCGGTCGAGGTGCTGGTGGCCAACGCCGGCATCACCCGCGACGGCCTCATGCTGCGCATGAGCGACGACGCCTTCAGCGACGTCATTGAGGCCAACCTGACCGGATCATTCCGGGTGGGCAAGCGGGCGGTGGCCAAGATGCTCCGGCTCCACCACGGGCGCATCATCTTCCTCTCCTCGGTCGGGGCCTATGTGGGCCTGCCGGGACAGGCCAACTACGCCGCGTCCAAGGCCGGACTGGTCGGCCTGGCCCGGGCCATGGCCCGCGAAGTGGGCAGCCGCCAGATCACGGTCAACGTGGTGGCCCCCGGCCTGGTCGACACTGACATGACCCAGGCCCTGGGTGAAGAACGGGTCGCCCTCATGACCAGCCAGGTCCCGCTGGGCCGGGCCGGGACGGTCGACGACGTGGCCGAAGTGGTGGGCTTCTTGGCCTCCGACGCCGCGGCCTACATCACCGGGGCCGTCATCCCGGTCGACGGCGGTCTGGGCATGGGCCTGTAGCGTTCTAGAGACAACACCGATTTCTGTCAACCAACCCCAAACAAGGAGCCAATTGTGGAGAGCGACGCAGCCTTCGAGAAGTTTCGCGAGTGCGCCGTAGAGGTACTGCAGGTACCAGCGGAGAAGATCACCAAGGAGGCCAAGTTCGCCGATGACCTCGACGCCGACAGCCTCGACCTGGTTGAGCTGGTCATGGCCCTCGAGGAAGCGTTCGACATCACGGTGGAAGAGACGGAGCTGGAAGACATCGGCACCATCGGCCAGGCCTTCGACCTGATCTACACCAAGCTCTAATGCTGCTTGGGATCGGCGCTGAGGGCCCGGTCCGGGGGCGGCGTGTTGCCGTCACGGGTCTGGGCGCAGTCACCTGCTGCGGGGTCGGCGTCGACGCCCTGTGGGACGGGCTCCTCCATCCGTCCGTGGTCGGCGGAGCCGTACCCAACTTCGAACCCGAAGAGTGGTTCGGCCCCAAAGAGGCGCGCCAGCTCGACCGTTTTGCCCAGTTCAGCATTGCGGCGGCCGACATGGCCTTCAAGGACGCCGGCGTGATCGGGGCCGATCCGGCCAAGTCCGGGGTCATCTTCGCCACGGGCGTGGGCGGCTTCGACACGCTGGCCGAGCAGGTCGGCGTCTACAACGAGAAGGGGGCCCGCCGGGTCTCCCCCCGCCTGGTGCCCATGATGATGGCCAACGCCGGGGCGGCCGGCATCTCCATGCGCCTGGGTTGGCACGGACCGTCCGAAGTCATCGTGACGGCCTGCGCCGCCGGCACCCACGCCATCGCGGCAGCGGCTCGTCTCGTCGCCTCGGGCCGGTGCGACGTGGCCATCGGTGGCGGCTCCGAAGCCAGCATGCATCCGGTGGCCATTTCCGCCTTCGCCAACATGACGGCGCTCTCCACCCTGGGCATCTCGCGCCCCTTCGATGCGCGCCGGGACGGCTTCGTCATGACCGAGGGCGCCGCCGCCCTGGTCCTCGAGGACTGGGACCGGGCCGTGGCCCGGGGCGCCACCATTTACGCCGAGATCGGCGGGGCGGCCAGTACGGCTGACGCCCACCACATCACCGCACCCTCCCCTGATGGTGCGGGCGCCGTGGCCTGTATGGAACTGGCCGTGGCCGACGCCGGCATCACGGTGGCCGACGTGGGACACATCAACGCCCACGGCACGTCGACGCCGCTCAACGACCTGGCCGAATCACGGGCCATCAACAAGGTCTTCGGCGAGCCCGGCCCGCTCGTCACCTCCACCAAGGGGGTCACCGGCCACGGCCTGGCCGCCGCCGGGGCCATCGAGGCAGTGGCCGGCGTGTTGACCATCCACCACGCCACCATCCCGCCGACCGCCGGCTACGAGGAACCCGATCCCGAGATCAGCCTGCAGATCGTCCACGGCGAACCACGTCCCTGGACTCCTGCGGCCGTGCTCTCGAACTCCTTCGGCTTCGGCGGCCACAACGGCTGCCTGGTCCTGCTGCCGCCCTCCTAGTCGATGGCCTGACGGAGGGAACCGACGAAGTCGGCCGCCGCTTCGGGTCCGCCACCTTCGAGCAGTCGCCGCACCAAGGCCGAGCCGACGATGACCCCGTCGGCCACCTCGCACACCTCGGCCGCCTGTTCCGGGGTGGACACGCCCACACCCACACAGACCGGTACGTCGGTGTAGCGGCGGATGCGTTCGACCACCTGGCGGGCGTCCCCGCCGATGTCGGTCCGCTCTCCGGTCACACCCATGCGGGCCACGGCATAAACGAAGCCACGGGCCCGGGCGCAGATCCGCTCCACCCGGTCCTCGGGGCTGGAGGGGGCGACCAGCAATACGGTGGCCACACCGGCCTCGTCCGCCTCGGCCGCCCAGGGGGCCAGCTCTTCGAGGGACAGATCGGGGATGATGGCGCCGGTCACGCCGGCGGCCACCATGGAGTTGGCCATGCGTTTGTGCCCGGCTCGGAACACGAGGTTGTAATAGGTCATGACGGCGACGGGAATGGTGACGTCGGCCTGGGCCACCTCGTCGAGAACCTGGTCCGGCACGACGCCCCGGCTGAGCGCCCGCAGGGCCGCCTCCTGAATGACCGGCCCGTCCATCATGGGGTCAGAGAACGGAATCCCCACCTCGACCGCGTCGGCCCCGGCGGCCACCACGGCGGCCAGCGTCTGGGTCCAGTCCTCGGTCATGCCGCCCATTACATAGGGAATCAAGAGCTTGCGCCCTTGGGCGCGTTGGGCCCGCAGCGCCGCCTCAAGCATCGGTGGGACGGCCGATCATGTCGCGCACCTGGGCCACGTCCTTGTCGCCGCGGCCCGACAAGGTGATGAGCACGGTGGAGCCCTTGGGCAGGGCGTCGGTGCCGGCGACCCGGGCCACCCAGGCCACGGCGTGGGCCGACTCGAGGGCGGGGATGATGCCTTCGGTGCGGCTGAGCAGGCGGAAGGCGTCGAGCACTTCGGCGTCGTGGGCGGTGACATACTCGGCCCGACCGATGGCGGCCAGATGGGCGTGCTCGGGACCCAGCCCCGGGTAGTCCAGGCCGGCCGAAATGGAGTGCGCCTCTTCTATCTGCCCCGCCTCGTCTTGGAGCAGGCGGGAATGCATGCCGTGCAGGATGCCGGGGATGCCGTTGGTGATGGCAGCGCCGCCGGCCGCTTCGACGCCGATGAGGCGGGCCTTGGTATCGACGAAGCCGGCGAATGTCCCCGCCGCGTTGGATCCCCCGCCCACGCAGGCCACGACCACATCGGGGTCGCCACCATCGAGCACCAGCCGGCTCTGCTCCCGCGCCTCTTCACCGACGACCCGCTGCAACTGGCGCACCATGTAGGGGAAGGGGTGGGGGCCCATGACCGAGCCGAGGCAGTAGTGGGTGTGCGACACCGAGGCCACCCACTCGCGCATGGCCTCGTTGACGGCGTCCTTGAGGGTGCGGCTGCCCGAGAGCACCGGGCGTACCTCAGCCCCCAGCAGTTCCATGCGGAAGACGTTGAGCTCCTGGCGCTTGGTGTCGACCTCGCCCATGAACACGGTGCACTCCAAGCCGAAGAGGGCCGCCGCGGTGGCCGAGGCCACGCCGTGCTGGCCGGCGCCGGTCTCGGCGATCATGCGGGTCTTGCCCATCCGCTTGGTCAGGAGGGCTTGGCCGACCACGTTGTTCAACTTGTGGGAACCGGTATGGGCCAGGTCTTCGCGCTTGAGCAGGACCCGGACACCGAGGGATTCAGAAAGTCGCAGACACTCGGTCAGCGGGGTGGGGCGACCACCGAAGTGGCGCAGCAATCCATCCAGTTCGGCCCGGAAGGCGGTATCGGCCCACGCCTCCTTGAAGGCCTGCTCCAATTCGAGGCAGGCCGGCATCAGCGATTCGGGTACGAAACGTCCCCCGAACTCGCCGAACCGGCCGTCGGGCCCGGGTTCGGCCATCAGGCTCATGTCAACCATCCCGCCAGTCGTAGGGTTCTTCCGGTCCAGCCGCGACGTCGAGCGGATGGCGCGACTCCACCGCCACCACGGCGGCCCGCGCGTTGTGCACGAAGTCGCGCAGCAACAGCGGATCCTTGCGTCCCGGCGCCGACTCCACCCCGGTGGACACGTCGACGCCGGCCGGGTGTAGATGGGCTACGGCCTGGCCCACGTTGTCCGGCCGCAACCCGCCGGCGATGATCATGCGGGTCGGATCGACCACCCCTTCGGCCAGTCTCCAGTCGAAGACCTCTCCGGACCCCGGATTCTGGCCGTCGATCATCAGGTAGTCGGCCCCGAACTCGTCGAACCGGCTGATGGTGCTGTCTCCGGCCGGGAACGCCTTGATCACCATGGGCAGCCGGGAACGGATCCACTGGGTCTCCTGGGCCGATTCGTGGCCGTGCAACTGCGCCGCCCCGAGGCCGGCCTGATGCACCAGTTCGACCACCCGCTGGGGCGCTTCATCACGGAACACCCCCACCGTCAGGATCTCGGGCGGGAGGCGCTTGACGATGTCGCCCGCCGTCTGCACGCTGATCTGGCGCACCGAGGGAGCGAACATGAAGCCGACCGCATCGGCCCCGAAGCTGATGGCCAGCAAGGCGTCGGCCTCGGACGTGATGCCGCAGATCTTGACGAAGAGGTCCTCGTTCACCGGGCCACGACCTCGAAGCCGATGAGCGAGCGCAATTCGGCCCGCCGGTCGGCGGCTCGCACCAGAGTCTCACCGACCAGCATGGCGTCGAAGCCGGCTTCGGCCAGGCGGCGGGCGTCCTCGCTGTCGCGTATGCCCGACTCGGCCACGGCCACCACGTCGGCCGGGATGCGGGAGGCCAGCGAGCGGGCCCGGTACTCATCGACTTCGAAGGTGCGCAGATCGCGCTGATTCACCCCGATGAGGCGGGGCGAGATGGCCAGGGCGCGGTCGAGTTCCTCTTCGTCGTGCACTTCGACCAGGACGCCCAGGCCCAGGCTGTCCGCCCGCCGGTGGAACCGGAGCAACTCCTCGTCGCTCAGGGCGGCCACGATCAACAGGACGGCGTCGGCCCCCATGAGGCGGGCATCGACCACATCGGCCTCTTGCACGGTGAAGTCCTTGCGCAGGACGGGCAGGCCTGACGCCTCACGCGCCGCGCCCAGGTCCTCGGGCGAGCCCCCGAAGAAGTGCTGATCGGTCAGGACCGAGAGGCAGGCCGCGCCACCAGCGGCGTAGTCCTTGGCCACCTGGTCGGCCTGCAGGTCGACACAGAGGTCACCTTTGGAGGGCGAGCGGCGCTTCACCTCGGCGATGCAGGCAATCCCCTCGCCCTGCAGCGCCCCGACAAAGTCCCGCGGGGCCGGCAGCGACGCCGCACGCGCCGCCAAAGCCTCGGGATCCCGGTCGTCGGTCGCGGCCCGGGCCCGATGCGACTCGAGGATGTCCGCCAGGTAGGTCGGCATGACGGCCCAGCGTAGCGGGGTGACGCTCCGCTCCCGGCTCGACGATACGATCCAACCATGAGCGAGATGAACACCATGAACCAGACGATCATCGACGAATTCCGGGCCAATGACGGAATAGTGGGCGGTTATTTTGCCGGCTTTCCGGTAGTCCTGCTTTCCACCAAGGGGGCCAAGTCGGGCGAGACCCGGATCAATCCTCTGGTCTCTCTGCCCGGAGACGACGGCCTTATCTACATCTTCGCCTCCGCGGCGGGCGCTCCCAAGCACCCGGATTGGTACTACAACCTGTTGGCCCACCCCGAGGTTGGCGTTGAACTCGGTACCGAGCAGTTCACCGCCACCGCTACTCCGGTGACTGGTCCCGAACGAGACGCCATCTATGCCCGACAGGCCCAAACGTTTGCGTCGTTCGCCGACTACGAGAAGATGACCACCCGCACGATTCCGGTCATCGCGCTCACCCGCGTCTGATCTCGGTTACTGATCCCCCAGCGGCAGGCAGGTCCGGCAGAAGTCCTCGCCGAAGGGCGTCAGGTGGATGCTGCGGCGCACCGTCTTGGCCATACGGCCGGCCTGCTTGAGGGCGTCCATCACCTCGGGCTGTACCTCGAGGACCTGGTAGCGGGTCGGGTCGACCTCCTCGCGGGAGAACCAGATCAGGCCGAGCCGGAACAGGTTGTTCTGGTAGGCGCTGGTTCGCTCCATCTGGCGCACGCCGGCGCGCAGGCCGATCATGGACAGACCACCGGCCACCAACTCCGAGCCGATGCCCAGGGGTCGCCCGGTGCGCACATCGACGGCGGGCTGGGGTCCCTCCAAGGCCAGGAAGCGCAGGATGCGCGCCTCGTCGGGGGCCATCTCGTCCAGGATGCGCTCGTAGGCCGGATGCACCTCTTGGGTGAACCAGACATCGGCCGACTGGTAGAGCAGCGCTGCCCCCCGGGCCCGGAGCTCCTCGACGCTCAGGCCCACCGTGGTGGCGCGATGCACCACGACCAGATCGGTCGGCTCGTCGGCCACGCCCAGCGCGTGGCGACCAACGGTGCGCAGGTCGGTCGTGATCTGGCGAAAGGCTTCGGTGGGCAATTGCCCCGCCGCCAGTGAGCGCACGATCTCGGTGCCCGTGCTCAGCGACTGGCGCACCGTCCACTCGGCCAAGCGCCACCCGCCGGTGGCAGCCAGCCGGAAGAGTCCCGGGGCGGCCTGCACCACGCGTTCGAGGCCCCGGGGCGAGGCCAGGGGGACGAGAGGCTCGCCGGTGGAGTCCGCCGGGGAGAGGTCGGTCATCTCATACCCCGAAGATGGCCAGGTGGATGAGGCCGGCCCCGAAGCCCAGGACGGCACCGTGCAGGAAGAGCAGCCACTCGTCCTGCTTGATGGCCGAACGAAGGAGCTCGTTGAAGTCGTCGGAGGGCAGCTTGCGCATCTGCCGGGCCACGAAATCGTAAATCTTCTTGGCCTGCTCCCGACCGAACGCCTCGTCCTCGAACGACGAAGCGAAGTCGGCCACCTCCGAGGCCATGGAGGCCCGGATGCTGTCGTACTGCGCACTGCCGATGGCCACCCGCAGCGCACCCTGGGCCGGGCCGATCGCCTTGTCCACCGCCGGCCGGATGGTGTCTTCGAGCATCTGGCGGGTGCGGTCCGAACGGGGGCCGTGCAGCAACTCATGCCCGACGTTCTGCAGGTTGATCACGTCCTCGGCGATCATCTTGGCGAAGACGTCGCTCACTTCGGGCTGGCGCTTGAGGAAGAGCCCCTGCAGCGTGAAGCGGCCGATGCGTCGCGGGAAGACGGGTTCGAAGATCATGGTGATGCCGACATAGTTGACGGTGTACCCGATCAGCACCCCACCGATGGGCAGGACCCACCAGTAGGGCAGCGCCTGCACCACGAAGACCATGATGAGGCCCAGCGGCACGCCCAGGTAGAAGCCGAAGTTCTGCATGAACCGGAGCTCCTTGCGGCCGACCTCCTGCAGCATCTGGTTCATCATTTCGGGATGGAGCTCGAAATAGCTGATGACCATCAACTTGGCGTCGATCAACTGGTCGATGTGGTCGCCGATCTCCTTGGTGATGCTGCGCACGATGGTCGGGAGCTCCTGCTGTACCCGGGCGTGAACGGCCTGCTTGAGCGCCGGCGGCAGGTCGTGCCACAGCTGGGGGTGCTCGCGGGCCACGATGCGCTCGACCACCTCGTGAATCTCCTTCTGCGCCGTGGCCACCAGATGGTCGGCGATCTTCTCGGGTTCGAGTTGTTGGTAGAAGTCCGAGATGCTGCCCACCTTGGCCAACGCCTTGTCCACCGAGATGCTGGCCATCTTGTCGACCCGAGAAGGGACGATGCCCTGCCAGCCGAACTTGCCTTCCTTTGAGATGGCCGGGATGACCTGCACCCGCCGCGGCAGGTACGGATAGAGGAACTTCAACCCGGGCAGACGCGTGCCGTGGAAGCGGATGGGCCGGAACAACATGACCACACCGGACCAGTTGGTGATGTATCCGATGATGCCGGTGAAAAGCGGGATGGTGATCAACGCCACGTAGAAGTGCCGATTGAAGACCAGAGCGATCGGAAGCATCTCTTTGCTCAACTCGTGCTCAATCAATCGCTCGTTTGGTTAGTTCGCCCGCATTTGGCTACAGACGAATCCACTCCCGGGTCGGAGGACGCAGAGTAACGCATACGCAGCAATTACGCGCCGGAAAGTGCGCCGTATCGCCTTCGCCACGCAAGAACTGAGCACGACCGATCCCGGTCCCTAGACGTGCATGGCCGGGTGTCGTTTGGCCAGCAGGGGCAGGACGATGCTCTTGGGCATCAGATACGAGAACGCGGCCAGGACCCGGTTCGGTGTCCCGGGAATGACCACGGGCCGACCGGCGTCCAGCGCGGCCACGGCCGCCTTGGCCACGGCGGCGGCACTGACCCACATGAACGTCGGGGTCGACTTGGACGCCAGCTCGTCGGACATGCCGGCCTCCTCGGCGAACCCGGTACGCACCGGTCCCGGGCACAGCGTGGTCACCGTCACCCCCGTCCCCTTGAGCTCCACCCCCAGCGCCCGCCCGTAGGACAGCACGAAGGACTTGGAGGCGGCGTACACCGCGTTGCCGGGAATGGGCTGGAAGGCCGCCGTCGAGGCCGTGTTCAAGATGGCGCCGCGCCCACGCTCGACCATGCCGGCCACGAACAGCGTGCACAGATCGACCACGGCCTCGACGTTGGTGTGCACCACCGCCGTCTCCTTGGTGTGGTCCGCCTTGGCGATACGACCGATGGTGGTGGATCCGGCATTGTTGACGAGAACCGACACCGTCAAGCCAAGTCGGCCACCCGGCCCGGCAGCGCCGCCCGCACGGCCGCCTCGGAGACGTCGGCCACCAGAATCTCGGCCCGCACGCCGTGCTGGGCGGACAATTCCTCGGCCAGCGCAACCAACTTGTCGTGGCGCCGGGCCACCAGGGTCACGCCGTGGCCGCGGGCGGCCAACTCATGGGCGATGTCGGCCCCGATGCCCGATGAGGCGCCGGTGATGAGCGCAGTATCAGTGGGGCCAGGCGAAGGGAGGGTCATGGCCTCACTGTAGGTGGAGGCTCTGGGGCCGCCTACGGGTCAGGGTGTGTAGGGAGGCGCCTCGCCCCAGCCCCAGCGCGGCACTGGCGCGTGGGCCACGACTGCAGCACCCGCTTGCGAATTGCCAAGGGCCAGTCTGGTTCCCCATTCCAGATAGGCCACGAGGGCCGAACGAAACTCGGGATCACTGGGCATCTCGGCATCATCGGCAGCCAAGCTCATGAGGGAGGCAAACCGAAAGCGTTGTGCCTCGGTGATGCCAAGGTCGAGATGTTTGGTCACCATGCGCTCGTAGCCGCCGACGTCGTGCGTGTACTCGGCCGGCCCACCGAACACTTCACTCCACCAGATGGCCACATTGCGTCGATGCTCTTCGTGCACGCCGCCCGGAAAGAGCGGCGACAACAGGTCATCGACTTCCACCCGGTCGTAGAACGCATTGATCATGCGATCGAAGGCCGCTCGACCACCGGCCCATTCGAACAGTGTCGGGTCATTGGCCACCCGGACAACCTAACTGGCTCCGTCACTGTTGCTAGCGGGCGAAGAGGTGCCAGCCCAGCCACATGAAGGTGAGCACGAGGCAGACGCGCAGCACCGGTTGGGTCGAGAGCCGAGTAAGCACGGCCCGGGGCCGGGCGGCCAAGGGCGGGTGACGCAGCGAGGCGGCGCAGACCCAGAACAACCCGACCAGGATGAGGCCCCACACCGCATAGGACAGCGCGCTGGCGATCACGACGCCTGCACCGGACGGCGTTGGGACCCGCTGCCCACAATGAGCCACCCGACCACGAGCCAGGTCAGGAAGAGCAACACCTTCAGGCCGTAGTAGCGATCGACGGCGTCGGTCATGGAACTGAAGGTGGGGTGGTCGGCCCGTGAACCCGGAGCCAGGTAGTTGTAGAGCTCCCAGGCCACAAAGACCCCGAAGACAATGACCCAGAGGCGATAGCGATGCTGGCCCGGGATCCGCTCGGGTGACTCAGTACGCAAGGGCCAACGCACCGCCAGGGCCACCAGCATGGCGAGCAACGGGATGGCGGTCAGCACATTGGCCGGCTCGGTGAACGGGGTGGTCGAGGCGGCCACCAGGGCGTAGGTGAGGGCACTCCCCAGCAGGAGGAGGGTTCGGATCCGAGGCCGGGAGGACAGCGGATCGATCGTCAGGGCAGCTGCTTTGCTAGCCGGGGGCCGGTGTCGGACTCAGGGGAATGGTGCCGACCCGGGCGCTCTGGGCGCCGCCGAGCCCGTCGCCCGAGCGGATGCGGATCCCGCCGGGGCAGTCGATGGTGCGGTGCAGGTAGGCCAGCGCCACCCAGGCCCCGATCTCGGAACTCCAGGCCGCGCTGGTGATGGTGCCCACCACCTTGTCGGCCACCGGGTCATCCCCTTCGGGAGGCGGGTCCACCGCGTGCAGGGTCATGCCCGCAGCCAGCGCGCCCGTCGAGGCATCGGCACCGCCGATCACCCCGACCAGGCGACGGGGCACGTTGTTGCCCCGAGAATCGAGCCGGGCCACCAGCTCCTGCCCGGTGTAACACCCCTTGGTGAAGCTCACGGTCCGCTCGACCAAGCCGGCCTCGGCCGCGATGGTGCGATCGGTCAGCTCGCTGCCCATGGCGGGCAGGCCCGACACGATGCGGCACGCCTCTACCGCCTCGACCGCACAGGCCACCACGCCTTCGGGCAGATCCCCTTGATCCGGATCGAGGATGAGATCACGCGGACCGAGCAGGTCGATGCCCGTCCAACCGTTCCATTCGAAGGGCAGGGCCATGACGCCGCCCTCACTCAGCACGGCCAGCAATCCGGCCGCCCGGCTGGCCGCGGCATCGCCGCGCAGGGCCAGGCAACGCCATTCGAGGCGTTCGATGGTGACCTTGGTGCGCAAGAGGAACTTCTTCAGCCGGGCCGTCACCAGGTCGCCGTAGCCCCCGTCGACATCGAGCACGAAGCCGTTGGCGTCGACCCGGGTGACCCGGACCAGCGCGGTCAACTTGCCATCGGGCTGCAGCAGGAGCGAATCGGTGGATGCACCGACCGCCAGGGCGGCCACGTCCTGGCTCAGTTGACCCTGCAGGTAGGTCTCGGCATCATCGCCGCGCACGTCGAGCACGTCGCGGGGCAGCAGGAAGGCCCCGGCACCCTGGCGCAGGGCCGCCACCTGATCGATCGTTCCGGTCGGGCTCACCCTCAGTGCGCTTCCTGGCGCGCCGCCGTCATGGTGCGGGCCGCCGTCACGGCCACCAGGAGGGCGCGCACCTTCTGGCCACACTCGTCGTCCTCGCGCTGGGGATCACTGTCGGCCACGATGCCGGCTCCGGCCTGCACGCTGGCCCGGCCGTCGGGCGAGACGACCATGGTCCTGATGGCGATGGCGGTGTCGACATTGCCCGAGAAGTCGATGTAGCCGACCACGCCGCCGTACACGCCGCGCTTGGTCACCTCGAGTTCGTCGATGATCTCCATGGCCCGCACCTTGGGCGCACCCGACAGAGTCCCGGCGGGCAGGGTGGCCCGCAAGACGTCAATGGGACCCTTGCCTTCGGCCAGTTGGCCCGAGACCTGCGACGTGATGTGCATGATGTGGCTGTAGCGCTCGATGGTCATCAGCTCGTCGACCTTCTCGGTCCCGAAGCGCACCACGCGGCCCACGTCGTTGCGGGCCAGGTCGACCAGCATGATGTGCTCGGCCAACTCCTTGGGGTCCTCGGCCAGCTCACCCTCGAGCAGGCGGTCGTGCTGCTCGTTCTCGCCTCGGGGCCGGGAGCCGGCGATGGGGCGGGAGGTGACGACGCCATCGCGCAGGCGCACCATGGGCTCGGGCGAAGCCCCGACCACGGTGACTTCGGGGAAGCGCAGGAAGTACAGGTACGGGCTCGGGTTGAGGAGGCGCAGGGCCCGGTAGACGTCGAAGGGATGGGCATCCAATTGCAGATCAAAACGCTGCGAGAGGACCACCTGGAAGATGTCGCCGGCCAGGATGTACTCCTGGGCCGACGCGATGGCCCGCTGGTAGTCATCCGAACTCATGGTCCGGGTGGCCTCGGCCTGCTCGATCCCCTCACGCGGGGCCGGCACCATTTCACCCGAACGCGTCCGGGCACAGTCGGCGGCCAGCTCACGCAGGCGGGTGCACGCGCTCTCGTAAGACGCCTGCAGCACCGCCTGGTCGGCCTCTTCGGGCACCAGCACGTTGTCGATGAGGATGATGCGCTGGCGCCAGTGGTCGAAGGCGGCGAACTGGCCGATGACCACCAGGGCGGCATCGGGATGACCCAGGTCGTCCCGGGGCGCCTCGGGCAGCCGTTCGATCTCGCGCACCACGTCGTAGCCGAGATACCCGACCACGCCCCCGTGCAACGGCGGCAGTCCGGTCAGCGTCGGTGATTGGAAGCGCGAGACCAGGTCCTCGACGGCGGCCAGAATGCCCTCGTCCGACGAACCCAGGCCCAGGCGGCCGGTGGCGGTCACCGTGCGCCCACGCGCCGTCAGCGTGGCCAGGGGACGCCGGCCCACAAAGGAGTAGCGGCCCCAGCGTTCGCCGCCCTCGACCGACTCGAAGAGGAACCCGTCGCCCTCGCCCACCAGATTGGCGAAGGCGGCCACCGGGGTGAGCGTGTCGGCTACGACCTCGCACCACACCGGCACGATGGCGTGCTCCTTGGCCAGCGCGGCAAACTCGGCCGGATCGGGCCGGAAGCTCAGCACCGGGGTCTCGTGATCACGCCGGTCGGGGCACGCCCGGACCGTGGCCGACGGTGCGGAAGAAGCAGGTGCGCTCGCCAGTGTGGCAGGCGCCTTTCCCGTGCTGGTCCACCAGCACCACCAGCGCGTCGCCGTCACAGTCCATGCGGATCTCGCGGACGTACTGCCGGTCACCCGAGGTCTCGCCCTTCTGCCAGTACTCCTGCCGGCTCCGGCTGTAGAACCAGGAACGCCCGCTGTCGAGTGTCCGGCGCAACGCCTCGGCGTCCATGTAGGCCACGGTCAGGACCGTCCCGTCGGTAGCGTCCTGCACGATGGCCGGGACGAGCCCGTGCTCATCTTTCAAGAAGTCGACCGCCTTGACCAGATCCTCGTCCACGCTCAGCGCGACGCCTTCGGCCGCCACCACAGTCTGCTCGTCACTCATAGGTACAGCCCCGTTCCGCTGTCATTGCGCTTGGAGGCGATGGCGTGGATGTCGCGCTCGCGCAGGATGACGTACTCCTCGCCGTGCACCTCGACTTCGAAGCGATCCTCGGGGTTGAAGAGCACGGTGTCGCCCACCTTGACCGTGCGGACATGGGGTCCGACGGCCACCGTCTCGGCCCACGTCAGCCGACGCGTCAGCTGCGCCGTGGCCGGGATGAGGATGCCGGCCCGGGAGCGTCGCTCGCCGTCGGACTGCGAAATCTGCACCATGACGCGGTCGAACAGGACGGAAATGGGCTGCTTGTCGTCCGTTCCGGCCACACCGGCCGCCTTCTTGGTTGTCGTCGTCGGCACCTAGGCACGGTACCGCACGAACGCCCCGCGTCCGGTCAGACCCCAGGTCAGGCGGGACGAACAGTGACCCCGTGCGACGCCATGTACTCCTTGGCCTGACGCAGGGTGAACTCCTGGCGGTGGAAGATGGAAGCGGCCAGCACGGCATCCGCCCCACCGTCGAGGGCGCCGTCCACCAGGTGCTGCAGGGTACCCACGCCGCCCGAGGCCACCACGGGGATACCCACGGCGTCGACCACCTCCCGGGTCAGGGCCAGATCGAAGCCGTCCTTGGTGCCGTCACGGTCCATGGAGGTGAGCAGGATCTCCCCGGCTCCGTTGGCTTCGCACTCGGCGGCCCAGCGCACCACGTCGATGCCGGTGGGGCGGCGCCCGCCGTGCGTGTGTACTTCCCAGCCCGAGCCGTCGGGCCGGGCCCGGGCGTCGATGGCCACCACGGCGCACTGGCTGCCGAACTCGGCCGCGATGTCCGAGACCAGGGTGGGTCGCTCCAGGGCGGCCGTGTTCACCGCCACCTTGTCGGCCCCGGCCCGCAGCAGGCGGCGGGCATCCTCGGTCTCGCGCACTCCGCCGCCGACGGTGAGGGGGATGAAGACCTGCTCGGCCGTGCGCGCCACCACCGAGACCATGGTGTCGCGGCCATCGGACGAGGCCGTGATGTCGAGAAAGGTCAGCTCGTCGGCGCCTTCGGCGTCGTAGCGGGCGGCCAGTTCGACCGGATCACCTTCGTCGGTCAGGTCGACGAATTGCACGCCCTTGACGACGCGGCCGTCGGTGACGTCCAGGCAGGGAATCAGACGGACGCTGCGCATGCGTGCAGAGCCTCCCCTATCCCGAACCGACCTTCGACCAGGGCCTTGCCCACGATGGCGCCGGCCAACCGGGCGCCGGCATCTTCGAGCCCGGCCAGGGCGGCCAGATCGGCCAGGGATCCCACGCCGCCCGAGGCAATGACCGGAATGTCGGTCTGGCTGAGCAGGGCCCGCAGCCCTTCGATATCGGGACCCTGCAGCATGCCGTCGCGGGCGATGGAGGTGGCAACCACGGCGCCGACGGCCTGGCCCTTCCAATGGGCCAGCAGGTCGGCCGGGGACTGCCCGTCCCCGCTCAGCCAGCCGTGGCCCCGGGCTTCGGCCTGCCCGTCGGCACCGATCACGTAGTCCAGTCCGACCGCCACCTGGTGCGGCCACGCCTCGGCGCAGCGCGAGACCAGCTCGGGGTCCTCCAGTGCGGCGGTGCCCAGCACGGCCCGGGTCACCCCCAGCTCGAGCACGGCCTCGATGTCGGCCATCGATCGCAGGCCGCCCCCGGTCTGCACCTTGACCGGTCCGGATGGTCCGTCGGCTGCCACGGCCACGATCTGGGCCAGCGTGCTGCGCTCGTGGGGCACACCGGTGCGGGCGGCATCGAGGTCGACCACGTGGATCCACGGTGCGCCGGCGGCCACGAACTGCGTGGCCAGCGCCACCGGGTCGCCGTAGGCCACCTGGCGGTCGAAGTCACCCTGGGTCAGGCGGACGGCGGTCCCACCGCGTAGATCAATAGCCGGGAAGAGCTCCATCAAGAGGCCAGGGCGACGAAGTTGGCCAGGAGCGCCAGCCCGCTGCGACCCGACTTCTCGGGGTGGAACTGGGCCCCCCAGACATTGTCCCGTGCCACCAGGGCCGCCACCGGTCCGCCGTAGTCACAGGTGGCCACCGTCTCGGCGCCGATGGGCGGCACGAACGAGTGCACGAAATAGACCCAGGGCTTGTCGCCCAGCCCGCGCAACGGCACGGGCTCGTCCTCGCCGCGAGGCAGCAGTTGGTTCCACTGCATCTGCGGGTGTTTCACCTTCGGCGGCAGGAGACCGACGGTGCCGTTGAATATCCCCAGCCCGACGGCGCCTGGACTCTCGTCGCTGGCCTCGTACAGCAACTGGAACCCGATGCAGACGCCGAAGAACGGCACGCCGCCCGCGATGGCGGCCCGGGCCGCCGGCTCCAGGCCGCTCTCCCCCAGCGCACGGGCACAGGCCCCGAAGGCACCGACACCGGGCAGCACGACGGCGTCGGCCGCTTCGACCGAGGCGGCGTCGCTGACCAGCCGGGCATCGGCCCCGACATGTTGCAGCGCTTTCTCGGCCGAGCGCAGATTCCCGATCCCGTAGTCCAGGACGGCAATCCGGACGGTCACAGGCTGCCCTTGGTGGAGGGGATCCCCCCACCCTCAATGCGCACGGCGTCACGCAGGCAGCGCGCCACACCCTTGAAGCCGGCCTCCAGAATGTGGTGCGTGTTCTTGCCTTCGCGGCGACGAATGTGCAGCGTCAGGTTGCCGGCGGTGGCGAAGGCGCGCCAGAACTCCTCGGCCAACTGGGGGTCGAAAGGTGGCGAACCCAACCCGGCCGTATCGGGCGCAAACTCGCAGTCGTAGGCCAGGTAGGGACGCCCCGACAGATCGAGGGCGATTTCCATCAGCGCCTCATCGAGCGGCAACAGCATGGAGGCAAAACGCCGCACGCCCCACTTGTCTCCCAGGGCTTCGGCCAGGCACGAGCCCAGGACGATACCCACGTCCTCCACCGTGTGGTGGGCATCGACGTGCAGGTCGCCCTCGGCGTGGCAGGTCAGATCGAAGGAGGCATGCCGGCCCACCTGTTCGATCATGTGGTCGAAGAACGGGAGTCCGGTCGACACGTCGACCACACCGGTGCCGTCGAGCAGCAGGTCCATCTCAATGGTGGTCTCTTTGGTCTTGCGACTCTTGCTGGCCTGCCGCACTTCGGTTGTCACAGACACTCCTTCAACGCTTGGAGAAATCGATCGTTTTCATCGGGCCGCCCGATGGTGACCCGGAGGCACCCGGGCAGGCCATCCCAGCTGGCGCAGTTCCGTATCAGCACCGAGCGCTCGAGCAGTCCGTTCCAGACGGCGTCGGCCTCGACGCCGAGCGGACGGAACAGGATGAAGTTGGCGTCAGACGGCCAACTCTCCACGTCCAGATCGCCCAGGGCGGCGGCCACCCGCCCCCGCTCCTCCGAAATGAGGGCCACCCGGGTCTCCATCTCGTCGAGGTGGCGCAAGGCCAGGAGTCCCGCCAATTGCGTCTGTGTCGAGAGGTGGTACGGCAGGACCACGGCCTCGCAGGCCAACACCACCTCGGGGTCGGCCACCAGATAGCCCAGGCGAGCCCCGGCCATGGCCCACGTCTTGGAGAAGGTCCGGGTGACGACCAGACCCGGGTGGTCCGGACCGCGGACGCTGAGCGCGGACCAGGGTGCGAACTGGCCGTACGCCTCATCGACGATGACCAGGCCGGGTGCGGCGCGCAGCACCGCCAGCACGGTGTCGGTGGGTTCGGCCCGTCCCGTCGGGTTGTTGGGTGAGCAGAGGAAGGTGACGTCGGGCTGCTCGGCGGCCAGCAGGGTCTCCGCCGCCACCGGATCGATCCGGAAGTCCTCCGTGCGCGAGCCCTCGATGACCTCGGTGCCGGTGAGGCGGCTGATGTGCGAATGCAGGGCGTACGTCGGCTCGAAGACGCAGGCCCGGCGGCCGGGACCGCCGTAGGCCAGCATCAAGCTCTGCAGCACCTCGTTGGACCCGTTGGCGCAGAAGACCTCTTCGGGAGTGACCCCGTGCAGGTCGGCGATGGCGGCGCGCAATTCGGTGGCCGGCCGGTCCGGATAGCGGTGGAACGACACCTGGCGCAGGGCATCGAGGAGCTCGTCGCTCCAGGCCTGCGGTGGAGGGAAGGGCGACTCGTTGGTGTTGAGTCGCACCTCGGCGTCGACCTGCGGCGAGTGGTACCCGTCGGTCAGTTTCAGCCCGGGTCGCAGCGGCGGCAGCGCACTCACGGGAGGTCGCCTTGGAGGACGGCCAGGCGGCGCCGCACCGAATCGGCGTGGGCCGGCAGACCCTCGGTGTCGGCCAGGGTGATGACCGAGGGTCCCAGGGCCCGCATGGCGTCGGGGGTGACGGTCACGGCGTGGATGTGCTTGCGGAAATCGTCGGCCCGCAGCGCCGAGGAGAAGCGAGCGGTGCGGTTGGTCGGCAGGACGTGGTTGGGCCCGGCGATGTAGTCGCCCAGGCTGGCCGGGGCCCAGGACCCGACGAAAACGGCACCGGCGCTCTGGACCTGCGCCAGCAGGGCGGGGCCCTCACCCTCGGCCACCATGAGTTGGAGGTGCTCGGGGGCCACCGTGTTGGCCACGGCTATGGCGTCGGCCGCGCTCTCGACGAGGCAGGCGATGCCCGAGGTAGCCAGCGTGGATTCCAAGTCGGCCCGTCGGGGGGACTCCGCCACGATGGCGTCGACCTCCTTGCTGACCGCGTGCAGGACGTCCTCGTCCCAGGTCACCAACCAGGCCAGACCGTCCGGTCCGTGTTCGGCCTGGACCACCAGGTCGATGGCGGCGAACTCGGGCGGGGCCCCGGGACCGGCCACCACCACGATCTCCGAAGGCCCGGCAAAAGCGGAGGCCACGCCGACCAGGCCGGAGACCTGACGCTTGGCTTCGGCGACGTAGGCATTTCCAGGGCCGGCGATGACGTCGACCTTGGGGATGGTCTCGGTCCCGTAGGCCAGGGCGCCAATGGCCTGGGCACCGCCGATGCGGTACACCTCGTCAATGCCGGCGATGGCCGCGGCGGCCAGTGTGGCGTCGTCGATCCGTCCATCGGCGGCCGGCGGCACGCACAGCACCACGTCCGCCACGCCCGCCACCCGGGCCGGAGCGGCGCACATGAGCACCGTGGAGGGATAGCGGGCGCGACCGCCCGGCGCATAGATGCCGGCCCGGCCCACCCCGCGGGTCAGATGCGTCACCGTGACCCCGCCCGAGGAGAAGTCGTCCGGCGGGGTGCCCTCATGGGCGTGGTAATCGTAAATCCGTTGATAGGCCAGTTCCAGGGCGGCACGTAGCACCGGATCGACCCGGGCCAGGGCTCGGGTGATCTCCTCGGCGGGCACCCGGATGCCGGCCGAGACGTCGACGTGATCGAAGGACTCCGTGTAGCGCACGATGGCCGCATCGCCCTCGTCCCGGACGTTCCGGAGCACGTCGGCCACCACGTCGTGCACGTCAGAACCGGGGTCGGACGGGCGCGGCAGGGCATCGTCGAACGGCGGCACTGAGCCGCGTAGGTCCAGCACACGCAGGGACATGAGGTCAACAGGATACCGGGATGCCCCGGTTGCCCTGGACCTCCGCCGCGTCGCCGCTAGCGCCCTCAGCCGGGTGGTGCGAGCGCCGCTTGGAAGGTGGTCACGACATGTTGCACGGCTATCTCGTTGCGGCCGATGACCATGGCCTCGTGCTGGCCCTGGCTGGCCCCTTCGCCACAACCGGGCAGCACGGCGAAGTCCTCGTTGCGCACGGCGTCGTGCACGGCGTCGTACAGGTCGAGGTAGCCCGCCTTTGTGACCTCATCGGTCGCCGGCTCCGCCGCCATCCAGCCATGGCGCATGATGCACTGCCCCGGTGCGCCGGCGGGCAGGATGTCGATGATCTCGGTCCCCACCGGGCTCACGGCCAAGGTCAGGTTCGGGAAGATCCAGTAGATGAAGACCATGTAGGACAGGGCCGACTCGACGCCGGAGTCCTCCCGGGCGCCGGCAATCCAGGGGCAGGGGAAGCCCAGGCGGTGGTGCTGCCCGTACTCGTCGTACATGGCCGTATTGGCCATGGTGTTCTGCCCGACAATGCTGTTTCCATGGACGTAGGGGAAGTGGTAGTTCTCGGCGAACGCCTCAATGGCCGCCTTCCAATTCACCTCGGCCGTGAATTCCCGCTCGGTCAGGTACTCGCACCGCCCCAGGTTCCAGGCGGCCAACTCGTCATCGAGCGAGCCGAGATGGGCAGCCACGTCGATGGGTGCACCAGCCGTCAGGACGACCCAGATGAGCCCGTGCCGTTCCGCGCAGGGCAACGCCACCAAGCCGTGCGTGGCCCGGTCGAGACCTTCGAAGCCCTCGGCCCCGGGTAGGCCGACCAGTTGGCCGGCACTGTCGTAAGTCCAGGCGTGATACGGGCAGGTGAAGCGCCGGGCGTTGCCGCATCCTTCGGCCGGCTTGCCGCCCCGATGGCGGCAGTAGTTGAGGAACGCCCCGATCCGGCCGTCGCCGTCCCGACTGATCAGGACCGAGGTGCCCAAAACCTGACGCACCAGGTAGTCGTGAGCATCCGGGAGCTGTGCGCTGACGGCCAGCGCCAACGGGGTGCGGCGACAGAGGTCCTGCTCGGCGGCGAAAGGTTCGGGATCCCGGTAGTAGCTGAGCGGCACTTCCAGAATGGCGTCCGCCATGTCGGTTGTCCCCGCATCGACCAGGGCCAATGCCCGCTGCACCAGGGCCGGACCGCTCGGAAACGTCGTCGGTGGTGCGGTCTTCACATCGGTCACCGACAACCCCCTCTCGACTGCTCCACCCTACCGGCGCCCTGACCCAGACTCCGGGTCGAAGTCTCCGGCGTGCTCAAGCGCCAGCCATGGGCCATCATCAGGTCATGACCTCCGCCGCCGAGATCTCCTCCCTCTCGTCCACGCTGCAAGAGCTGAACAACCGCGTGACCGCCATGGCCGAAGCGGCCCAGGCCAGCGGGGACGAGGAGATGGCCCACGAGCTGTACTTCGTCGAACGTTCGCTCGGCGGCGCCCTGCGGCGCCTGCGGCGCTTCAATCAGACGGCGTAGAGGACCAGCTCATGGCCGAGCTGGGTGGCGGCATTGCGCAGGATGGCCTGGCGCTGGGTCACCACGGCACAGTTGCGTCGTTCGGCCAGCTCGATGACGGCGATGACGGCCATCTCCGTCGTATCGCAACGGGCCGCCAACTCCCCTGATCGCCGGGCCGCCTCGCCGCTGAAGGGTTCGATCTCGGTGCCGTCGAGCAACTCGGTGATGCGGTCACCCCGGGCCTCGGTCCGGTAGCCCTCGGCCACCGCCACGGCCGGAATCACCGGCACGATGCCGTTCGATAGCGCAGCCCGGTGCAGGGCCCACATCATGCGGTCGCCCCGGGCGGCGGCGTGAAGCGCCCCGACGCCGTAGACCAGGCCGTCCCGCCGCACGCCGCTCATCGACGGCGGACGCGGGAAGCCACGCCGGACACACCCGAACGCAGCCGGGCCAAGAGGGCTTCGCCCGCCGCCACCTCTTCTGCGCTGAGCGAGCCGGTCTCCCCTTCCCACGCGGCCACCCCGCGCAGTCCCTGGCGCACCCGAAGCTGTTTTTCAGCCGCGCCGGACAGCCAGGCGCTGAACGAGACACCGTCCTGCTTGGCTGCCTCTTCAACGGCCAGTGCCACCTCGTCGGCCAACGACACCGAACGCTTCGTCACCATGAAAAAAAGGGTAACACCTTGAGTACTACCGAGACCGGTGCACCTTGCGGGCAGATACCGTCCGCGCCTGCGTTCGTAAAGAGCACAACGCCGGCCCCGAAGGGCCGGCGTTGTGCGAGCCGGCCGGGAGGCGGATCCCAGCACAGAGCTCTACGGAACCAGGTGGCGGGAACCGGTTCCAAGCAACATTGTAACGGAGCGGTTTCGCCAATTCCGCCCAGTAACCACATCCTTATGAACTTCCTATAAAGCAAAGGACGGGCAAAAGTCGGCCAAGAGGCAGCGGTCGCAGGCCGGTCGACGGGCCACACAGGTGGCCCGTCCGTGCAGAATCAGGCGCAGGCTGAAACCTCCCCTCTCGGCGGCTGGCACCATCGTGTTCAAGAGGTGCTCGACCTTCACTGCGTCCTCCTGTTCGGGGCCGCGTAGCGCGTCGGTCAGTCCGAGGCGCCGGCTCAGACGCAACACATGGGTGTCCACCGGGAGACCGGGAAGATCGAAGGCGACACTGCGCAGGACGTTGCCGGTCTTGCGCCCCACGCCGGGCAGGGTGACCAGGTCACTCAGCTCGGTGGGCACCACACCACCGAAGCGGTCCTGTACGGCGGCGGCCATGCCGATCAGGCTGCGCGTCTTGGCCCGGAAGAAACCGGTGGTGCGGATGAGCTCCTCCACCACCTCGGGCTGGGCTCGGGCCAATGACGCCGCATCGGGAAAGGCCGCGAAGAGCGCGGGCGTGACCAGGTTGACCTGCACATCGGTGCATTGGGCCGACAGGATGGTGGCGGCCAGGAGTTGGAACGGCGTCTCGAAACTGAGGGCGCACAGATCACGCGCCGTGCCCGGAAATTCGGTGAGCAAACGCTCGTTGACCAACCGGGCTCGACCCTTGGGCGTACGCGGTCGTGCCACTCCCGCAACGTACCGGGATATCGTGCGCCGGTGAACGTGCTGGTCCTGGACCAACTCACCGACGACCAGCGCTCGGCCCTGGCCGCGATGTTGGACCGCTGCCGTGCGGCCGACGGCTACGCACCCCTCTCCGAGGTGCAACGGGAGGCCGCCCGCCACTCCGACCTCGGTCACCACGGAATCCGCGTGGTGGCCGCCTTTGACGGACCGTCACTGGTGGGCGCCGCCTTCCTCACGCCGGCGGCCGACCACTCGGTGGCCATCCACATGGCCATTGACCCAGATCATCGTGGGGATGGGGACGTGGGGCCCACGCTTCTTGGCGTCGCCTTGGACGAGACCTCCGGGGAACGGTGGCTCTGGGTGATCCACGCCGAACAGGCCGACGACGCGGCCGTGCGGCCCTTTGGCTTCGAGCCAGAGCGCGACGTGCTGCAAATGACGGTCCCGCTGCCACTGCCCGACGAGATCGTGGCGGCCACTCGCCCGGTGGCCACGAGGCCATTCAAACCGCCACAGGATGAGCAGCCCTGGCTCGCCGTGAACAACCTGGCCTTCGCCGGTCATCCCGAACAGGGCGACTGGACCCTCGACCAGCTGCACGATCGCCTGGCCGCGCCGTGGGTCGATCTGGACGGCTTCCTCGTGGCCGACGCGCCGGACGGTAACGGCCTGATCGGGTCGTGCTGGACCAAGGTCCATGCGACGGTTGAGCCTGTCGTTGGCGAGATCTACGTCATTTCGGTCAACCCGGACCACCACGGGCAGGGCTGGGGGCGGGCCCTAACAGTGGCCGGCCTGCAGTGGTTGAGCGCCCAGGGCATTTCAATCGGCATGCTCTACACCAGCGCGTCGAACACGACGGCTGTGGCGCTGTATCACTCGCTCGGTTTCACCATCGACCACGTCGATCGGGCCTACCGGCTGGCGGAGTAAACAGGACACGCGGGGGCCCACGGGCCCCGGGAAGTCGTTCAGAAGATACTGAACGATCGGACCGGCCAGACGCGAAAGTCGACCTTTCCCACAATCTCCGATCTCATGATCGGGCCCCAGTACCGACTATCGCACGAGTTCTCTCTGGCGTCGCCCATGACGAAGTAGTCGCCGGTCGGGATCTTGAAGGGTTGGAGGAGCGAGTACGCCGTTCCGGCTGGACCCGGATACGTCGTGCCCTGCACCGACGCCGGCAGCCAGGTTTCATGCAGAATTCTGCCGTTGATCTCAATTCGCCCATGACCATTCAGAGAAATCGATTCACCAGGCAAGCCGACAACCCGCTTGACAAGGTCAGAGACGGGTGGGCCGGCGCAGTCCTCTCGAGGCGGACGTGCGAAGACCACGATGTCGCCCCGGCCGACGCCATGGAGGTCGTAGCTGAGTTTGTTCACCACAATTCGATCGCCCTTTTCCAGGGTGGGGATCATGGATCCGGTTGGAATGAAAAAGCTTTGGACAATGAAGAGCCGAAGCAGCACGGCCGCACAAAGCGCGACCACCACGACGACACCGGCTTCGACGATCCACAGCCTTCTTGCTGGTGGCGGATCTGCAGCCCCCTTGTCCTCGGAGTCCGTCACGACATCGTTGACACCACCGGAGGGGCGCTGAACCTCAAAGGGCACGAGTACCAAGATGCAAAGGGTGTGCCGCCGGAACGGGGAAGGTGTAGCCCACTGGTGAGATGCCACTGCCGTGATACCCAGCACCTGCGGAGGGGTCTGCCCACAAGATGCTCGCCAGTGCAATCAACACAACCGAAGCGGCAACGCCCACGAAGGGCATGAAGTGGCGCCTGGACGCTGGAGCTGATGTCGGAGGTGATATCCAGGTGGTCGACCATGGCTCCGGGGGGCTATCGGGCACGGCTTCGGCAAAAACATAGAGCGCATGGATCAATCTCTCTTCCATTTCTCCATGACTTACGGTCATGAGTGCATCTCCTTTCGCAACCCCTCGATACCCCGGTGCAGCAGGGACTTGACCGTGCCGGTCGGGCAGTCGAGCGCTTGGGCAATTTGGGCGACGTCCATGTCGGCGTAGTAGCGCAGGGCAATGGCATGACGCTGACGGTCGGGCAATCGCTTCAGGAGCTCGATGACTTCGTCAACTTCAGGATTAAAAACGGCCAGCGGTGCCGTTGGGGCAAATCGGCGCTCCACCTTGATTCGCCGGTGGTGATCTCTGGCGGCGTTGATCACCATTCTTCTCAAATAGGTTGGTGGATCCAACGGGAGGGGACGCGCGGCAAACCGAAGGAACACGTCGTGAACGAGATCCTCCGCTCTGCCGCGATCTCCCGTCATCACCAGCGCCAGCCGGACCAGGGAAGCCCACTGAGTTCGATAGAGCTCGTCGATCGTGGGGGGTTTCGCCATGGCAACGTGGTCTTGGTCCAGGCGATCTTCGACGATCGACATACTCACAACACGACTGACGGCGTAAAAACGTTGCACCACCCGCCAATCCTGCCGACTCCACCCGGGCCATCGGCCGCAGGCCTGGCCCGATGTTCTAGCCGACGCCGGCCCCGATGGCCCGACCGACTCCATAGGTCACAGCAGCCGCAACGGCAGTGATGGCCAGTTGGCGCAGGGCTGAACGGAGCAGGGGACGTTCGGTGAAGGTGGCCAGTACGCCACCGACCAGCAACGAGGCCACCGCACCGAGAATGACCGAGGTCCAGATGGCAGCCGTGCCCCGGGTGTACAGCCAA
>DATAUC010000002.1:0-7997 GCA_036268485.1 Acidimicrobiales bacterium | reverse complement strand
GGCTACTGAGGCGACAACGACCGGGTGCGGTCCCGATCCACTTCCAGCATTTCGGCCATCACCAGCCGTCCGTCGGCCGGAAGGTCGAGGGGAGCAGGCGCGGCGATCACCGGAAGGGTGCTGAGCCTGATGATGTGCTCTCGAACGTGGGAAGAGAACAGCCGTCCGAGGCGGCGTTTCCGGCGAGTGCCCACGACGATGGCGTCGGCCGAGAAGTCCGCTGCCGACGACACGATGTGTCGGGGAACGTGCCGATAGGGCGCCCGCCGTGCGCTGCCGCTCACCCGGATGCCTTCGGCTCGGAGCAGGCCCACCGCTCCGGTGAGCAGTTCGGTGGCTTCGGCGTTGGTCCGCAGGGGCACGCCCCGGCTCCCGACGGCATACTCGTTGACGTAGAGCACATGGACGACGGCACCACTGTGCTGGGCGATGGCGCTGGCGAAGCTGAGCGTGACATCCGAGGTCTCGGTGCCATCGATGGCCACTAGCAGTCGTTGGAACATGGAGCCTCAGCTTGTGAAACGAGCGGCCCGACGGATCGGGCCACGTGGTTTGTTTCCATCATGTTAACGCAGCTGAGCTGGTTTCCGGATGGTTTCTGTGGATAATGTCGTCGGCCAATACGCGCCGATCCCGGAAGGAGCAGGGACACTGACGACCGGCCCTGGCCGGTTCTGCTGTCCGTTGACATCCATGCCCACCTGTCTGATCGTGCAGCACGTCGCCCCCGAGTCGGCGTTCGCCATCGCCGAGGCGCTGTCGCGCGCCGAAGTGGAGATCGACACCCGGCGGGTGTTCGCCGGAGCCGAGGTTCCCCGGCGATGCCCGGACGTCGACGGGCTGGTGATCATGGGCGGTCCCATGTCGGCCCACTCCGATGAGGGGTTCCCGTCCCGGGAGACCGAGCTGCAGCTCATTGCCGATGCCGTCGACCGCGGCATCCCGACCCTCGGGGTCTGCCTGGGAGCACAACTGCTGGCCGTTGCGGCCGGTGGGTCGGTGTCCGCCGGAGCCTCGGGGCCCGAGATCGGTTGGGGTCCCGTCCAACTCCTGCCGGCATGTGCGGGGGACGGCCTCTTCGACGGTCTCCCGGACACGTTGACGGTGATGCACTGGCACGGGGACACGTTCTCGCTTCCACCCGGATCCGAGCGGCTCATCGGCAATGCGAACTATCCCAATCAAGGCTTTCGACTGGGTGACCGGGCCTGGGGGGTCCAGTTCCATCTCGAGGTCACCGAGGCGGCGGTCGACGAATTCATCACCGCTTTTGCGGCCGACGCCGCATCGGTCGACGGGGGAGCGGAGGCGATCCGGGCCGCCACCCCGAGGGCCGTCGCCGATCTGTCCAAGGCCCGCGACCGCGTCTGCCAATGCTTTGCCGGCCTGGTAGCCGCCCACGCCAGCCGGGACGATCCGATCCTCCTCTAACCCTCGCAGAGGACCTCGGGAGCATTGGCTGCCGCCTCTGTTTCCGGCGCGTTCGTCTTCTGTTTCCGCCGCGTGAACTGTGGCAAAAAGACTTGCCTATGAGGCAAACAGGGCGCAGAGTCAGCACATGGAGCTAGACGCAGTGCTCACATCCATCGCCCAGGGCCTTCGAGAGGAACGGATCCGCGCCGGGCTCACCCTGGAGCAGCTGGCCCTCCGGTCCGACCTCTCCATCGCCCATCTCTCCCGACTGGAATCGGGCGACCGCCAGCCGTCCATCGCTGCGCTGATCACCCTGTCCCGAGCGCTGGGCATCTCCATGAGCGCCCTGCTCGGTGAAGGGAAGGGGGGTTCGGCTCTGGCCGTCTATGACGATAACGAGCCGACACATGTGGCCAATGGCCTGGCCGTCTCGGCCTGTAGCGGCTTTCCGGGCTCCTCGACCCTGGAGGCGTTGCGCATCATCATCGAGACCGACCGCGTGCCCCCACCGTTCGCCCAGCACCGAGGCGAGGAGTGGGTACACGTGGTCCGGGGGCGGCTGCGCCTCGAGTACGCCGACGAGACCCACTACGTGGAATGCGGGGCCTCCGCTCACTTCGACGCCGAACAGCCCCACCGACTGGGGGCCGAAGGCACCACCACCGAGGTGCTGGTGGTGGCGGTCGACGCCCCCCAGGATCTCCGCAATCGTCCGCTGTTCCCATCATCGAGCTCGGGCCACTAGGTCCGAACGGAGGTAGTGAGATGACCATGCTTTCCGATCTCGAAGGCACGGGAGAGAAATTCTCCCTCGACCAGCTCATGGAGATGCGCAGCCGCACTCGGCGGGCAGTGGGCATGATCGCCGACCAGGTGGAAGTGGGCATGGTCGAAGAGGACGCCAAGACCATGGCTAGAGACACGCTGGCGAGCATGGGCATGCGCCGAGGTTGGCACCACATCATCGTGCGCTTCGGGGCCAACACCACCAAGGACTTCATGGAGCGATCGGAGCCTGGGGTCGTCCTAGGCGCCGACGACATCTTCTTCGTGGACATCGGTCCCGTCTACGACGGCTGCGAGGGTGACGCCGGCGACACCTTCGTGGTCGGTGCCGATCCCGAGCACCACCGGGCCAAAGTCGAGGTGCGGACCATCTGGGACCAAGTGCGCGACCGATGGTTCACCGACGGCACCACCGGCCGTGAGCTCTACGACTACGCCATCGAGACGGCCGCGGCCTACGGGTGGAAGCTGAACCTCGACCTCTCCGGCCACCGGCTGTCCGACTACCCGCACTCGGCGCAATACGACGGATCGCTGGCCGACGTCGATTTCCGGCCCAATCCCAATCTCTGGGTGCTCGAGATTGCCATCATCCATCCCGATCGTCCTTTCGGAGCGTTCTACGAGGACCTGCTCCTCGAGGACCAGTCCTTTCCGCCGGAGGCACAGGCCCCTCCGCAGTCGTAGGTCGTCCGGGCGCCCGGTGGCGCTGACCCTTCCGTGAGCACATCCAAGCTGTCTCATCCGTGGTGGACCGTCCACAAGGAGAATTGACCGTGACCCTGACCCGAGACTCCTCGTCAGTATTGAAGGTGCAAAAGCAGGTAGGGCTCCGACGAAACGTGCTGGGGTTCCCGGCGCTGTTCGCCCAGTCGGTGGCGCTGATCTCGCCGACGATGACCGCGGTGCTCATCATTCCCTTGGCCTTTTCCAATGCGGGCGAAGGGACATGGCTGGCCTACGGGTTTGGCACGGTAATGCTGCTGTTCGTCGTCTTCTGCCTGAATCAGTTCGCCAAGCGCTCGTCGGTGGCGGGGACCATGTACGCCTACACGGGCCGGGGCTTGGGCCCCAAGGCCGGCGTGTTCTCGGGATGGACGCTCATCTGGTCCTATCTATTCATCGCCGTAGCCGGCATGTGCGGGTTCGCGGTGTTCTGCCAACAGCTGCTGGACGCACTCGGCTACCACGGTTCGGTACCGCCGATCATCTTCTTCGCCATCAGTGCCCTGGCCGGGTGGTTCATCGCCTTCAAGGACATACGGGTCTCGTCCATCCTCACCCTGGTGCTCGAGGCCGCGTCGGTGGCCTGCATCCTGGCCTTGGCCGGCATCGTCTTGTTCAAGCACGGGCTGGTGGTGGACTCGGCCCAGACCCACCTGAAGGGGATTCAGGTCCATGGCATGGCTCTGGCCGTCGTGGCCTGCATCTTCTCCCTGGTTGGCTTCGAGAGCGCCACGGCCCTCAGCGGGGAGGCGAAGAACCCCAAGCGGACCGTACCCAAGGCGGTCATCTGGAGCCTCATTGCCACCGGAGTCTTCTTCGTCCTCATGAGCTACGTCGAGGTAGCTGGCACCCGGGGGTACCACACACCGTTGAGCGGGCTGGCCGCTCCGCTCAACACGTTGTCGGACATCTACGGAGTCAGCTGGTTCAAGATCCCGCTGTCCATCGGCGCCATGGTCAGCTTCTTCGGGCTTTCCCTCTCGTGTCTCAACGCCGGGTCCCGGATCATCTACCCGATGGCCCGCCACGGCATCTTCAGCCGGCACCTGGGCCGGGCTCACGCCACCAACCGGACCCCGCACATCGCCATCACCGTCTACATGATCGTGATCTTCGCCGTGCCTACGATCCTCGAGATCTTCACCAACCCGCTCACCACCTTCGGGGATGCCGGAACCCTCGCCGCCTTCGGGTTCCTGCTGGCCTACTTCTTGATCACCCTGGCCGCCCCGGTGTTCCTGAAGAAGATCGGTGAGCTTCGCCCCGGCCACGTGGTACTGGCGGTGGTAGCCGTGATCTGCCTCCTGGTCCCGACCATCGGGAGCTTCTACCCGCTGCCGCCGTACCCGGTCCGGATCTTCCCGTACCTCTTCCTGGCCTGGATGATGACGGGCGCAGTATGGCTCTACATCGTCAACCGGCGGCAGCCCGAGATCCTCCCGGCCATCGAGGCCGACCTCGAGCGCGGTCCCGAGCCTGAGGACGTGCTGATCGACATCCATGACTCAGTGGTCGAGGCGGAGCTGGCCATCGAGGGGTAAGAGGGGAGCGGCGCCCCGCTGGCGTGCTTGCCCCATGGTTCATACTCTGGGTACCTACCCACTGTGTGAACCGTCGACCAGCAAGGACGCCATGAAGACCGTTTCACCCGAGATGGGCGGGTCGCGACCGGATCCGTCCTCGTGAGCGGCACTGGTCAGGCCCTGGTGGTCGGGGGCTCGTCCGGTATCGGAGCAGCGGTGGTCGAGGCCTACCGGGCGCAAGAAATCCCTGTCCTGGTGTGGGACATCGCCGGGTCGCCCGACGTGCACTGTGACGTGAGCGACCCGAGCTCCGTTGACGATGCGCTGGCGGAGACCCTGGCCGAGGTGGGGGTGCCCAATCGGGTCACCATCACCGCGGGAGTGGGTCACAGCGGGATGCTGCTGGATGAATCGGTTGCGGCCTGGGACACGGTCATGGCCACCAACACCCGCGGTCCCTGGCTGGTCATGCGGGCCATGGCCAGAGCCATGATCGAGTCCTCGACGCCAGCATCGATCATCGCCACCTCGAGCGTCAGCGCCCACCTGGTCGATCGCAGCATGGGCCTCTACTGCGCGTCGAAGGCCGCTCTGAGCATGGTCGTGAAGGTGGCAGCCTTCGAGTGGGCCCCGCACGGCATCCGGGTCAACGCGGTGGCCCCGGGGGTGACGCAGACGCCCATGCTCGGGCGGGCGCCGGTGGGCACGGGCTGGCTGGCCCGGGTGGAAGACCGGACGCCGCTCGGTCGGCTGGGCCAGTCCGGCGACATCGCCGAGGCGGTCCTCGCCCTTCACGAGCTGGGATGGGTCACCGGTCAGGTTCTGGACGTCGATGGCGGCCTGACCCTCCACAGCCCGATCGACTCCTTCGGCGAGAGCACGTCACCAGACAAGTGACCATGCGATCGTTGCTGAGGTCTGGTACGTCTGCGCGTCCAGGTTCGAGGCTGTTGCTGGGTTTCCGCCGGCCTACCCGAAGAGGGCAAGTGCGGGTTCTTAGCGGGAGGTACGGCTCCGGCGGGCGAGGGCGTCGATGGCCACCGCGGCCAGCAGTACCAGTGCCGTCACCATGAACTGAGTGGCCGCGCTGATACCGAGCAGCCCCAGGCCGTTGTAGATGGTGGCGATGACCAGGCCACCGAGCAGGGCGTGCACCATCTTGCCCCGGCCGCCGAACAGGCTCGTGCCGCCGATCACCGCAGCAGCCACGGCGTAGAGCACGAGGGTGCCGCCGTCGATGTTGTTGGAGATGGAGCCGAGCCTCGAGGCGTAGAGGATCCCGGCTGCGCCGGCGGTCAGCCCGGTGAGGGTGAAGGCCCAGAAGCGGTTCCACCCGAGGCTGACACCGCCTCGCCGGGCCGCCTCTGCGTTCCCACCGATGGCGTACAAGTAGCGCCCGAATCTCGTTCGGGTCAGCAGGAACGTCCAGGCGACCACGAAGGCAGCCACGATGATCACGGCAAAAGGCACGCCGCGGAGGACGGCAAATTTGCTGCGGTTGGTGTTGCACACGAGGACGAGGGCCACCCCGGCGGCCGCCATCACCGTCACCTTGAGAATGGTGATGGGCAGCGGGGGAGCGACGAGGCCGCTGGCCCGACGCCGTCGGTCCCGGAAGATGGTGAACACGGCGAAAGCAACGACGGCGGCCACCATCACGATCCATCCGGCTGTCGTACTGAGGTTCCCGTTCACCAGGTCGAGGATGACGTTGTTGGCAATGGAGATGGTCCCGCCGCTGCCGTGGCCGTTGACCAGATAGATGAGCACGCCCTCCCAGCCGAGGAGGCCGGCCAGGGTGACGACGAAGGAGGGCAAACCGATCTTGATGACCAGAAGACCCTGGAGCGCACCGATCGCTGACGTCGCCGCCAGCCCGGCGATGATGGCGGCCCACCAAGGCCAGTTGTCGGGAGGGGCGACAAGGATGGCGGTGATGACCGCCCCGATGCCGGCCACGAAGCCGACGGAGAGGTCGATTTCGCCAAGGACCAGCACCCAGACCTCGGCCATCCCGAGGAGGATGAAGACCGTGCCCTGGATGAGCAGGTTGGTGATGTTGCCGGCGGAGAGGAAGATGGAGTCCTGGACCTGGAAGATGACCACGAGGACGACGAGTCCGGCGACGACGGGTAGCACGCCGCTCTCGCCGTAGCGGATGCGCTTGGCCCATGCTGTGGCGTACTGGCCGAAGGTCGAGTCGGGCAGGGCCTCGGGCATTGGGATGCCCCCGAGCCGTCCCGGGTCGGCTGCCACCGTCGCCGTGGCTTGCTCGACGTCGTCTGGCGGCTCGGTGGCGGAGGGCGTCTTGGGCGTTGTCGTCATGATCTCACCCCTCCGGGTCGCTGCTGGCGCCCTTGGCGTCTGTCTCGGAGCCGGGGACGACGCCGTTCAGCGTGCCGGTGGTGATCAGCTCGACGGTGCTCTGGGTGTCGTAATCCTCCACAGGCCCGCTGCTCACCAGATGACCGAGGCGGAGCACCGCGATGCGGTCGGCCACGGCGAACACATCATTGAGGTTGTGCGAGATCACCAGCACGGCGATGCTCCGGGACGCCAATCTGCGGATCAAATCGAGGACCTGGGCGGTCTGCGAAACCCCGAGTGCCGCGGTGGGCTCGTCCATGACCACGAGTTGTGCGTCGCGCATCACCGCCCGGGCCACGGCTACGGCCTGTCGCTGCCCTCCCGAGAGCGACCCGACCGGTTGGCGGATCGACTGCACGGTGGTGACAGAGAGGTCGCTGAGGACCTGTCGGGCGGTGATCTCCATCTTGTTCTCGTCGAGCAGACGGAATCGAAGCTCCTCGTGCCCGAGGTACATGTTCTGGACGATATCGAGGTTGTCGCACAGAGCCAGGTCCTGGTAGACGGTGGCGATACCGAGCGCGTCAGCATCTCGGGGTGTCCGCACGTTGGCCGGCTTGCCCTTCCAGAACATCTCACCCTCGCTCGGCTGCCAGATCCCCGAGATTGTCTTGATCAGCGTGGACTTGCCGGCACCGTTGTCCCCGACGAGTGCCGTCACTTTCCCCGGCACCACATCGAAGTTGACGTCCCGGAGGGCCTGAACCGCACCGAAGTTCTTGGAGACGCCGCGCAGGCTCAGCAGCGAGCCGTCATCATGCGCGTACTCGGTTGGGCTCCCCGTCCCTGCAACATCGGTCACCACTGCGGCGGCCGCCAGCCCCTACTTGATGCCGTACTTGGTGCAGTCGGCGGCAAAGGTTCCGGTGCAGAGCTCTGCCGCGGTAACGAACTGGTCCTTGATAACGGTGGACTCCACATTGGTCGGCGTCACCCACTGAGGTTTCAGTAACACCGAGGGGACCGTGGTGTGGTTCACAGTGTCAGTGGAAGTGCCGTTGGCCAGACTCTTGGGTGGGGTCTTTCCCGCCCGCAGGTAGAGGGCCAGAGCCGCGGCGGCCTGGGCTTCGACGTAGATGGGCTTGTAGACGGTGCCGCACTGGTAACCAGAGATGACGTTCTGCAGTCCTACCGTGGTGGCGTCCTGCCCGGTCACGGGAAACTTGTTCGGCGGGATGTGCA
>DATAUC010000001.1:0-2396 GCA_036268485.1 Acidimicrobiales bacterium | reverse complement strand
GCAGTGGCCTTGTCGTCCGCCTTGACCAACTTGATCATCACCCCGTCCACGCCACCGGAGGCGTTGATCTGGGTGGCGGCCAGCTGGGCCCCCCGCCACATGTCGATTCCGGTGGACGACTGCGATCCGGTCAGCGGAGCGTCGACGGCGATCAGGCCGGGCGTGAACTTCTTCGCCGGTGCCGCCGACGAGGGCGATGCCCAGCCGGTTGCGATCAGCGCGGTGGTCACCAGCACGATTGGCAGTGATAACAGGCGATAGGGGTGGCGCATCCAGGGGATGCTAGCTGACGACTACCCTGGCAGACCGTGCCTACCGAGAAGCGACAACGTCAAAAAGCCGGCCGCGATGCCAGGAGGGCGGCGGCTCAGAAGGCCAAGAAGCGCAAACAGCTGATCCGACGCACGATCATCGTGGTCATCGGCCTGGCCATCATCATCGGCATCTCCGTGGCGGTCACCAGCGGCGGGGGCTCCCCGAAGGCGTCGTCGACCACGTCGACCACAGCCCCCATCGCCAGCGCCCAGGAGACCGCAGACAAAGCGGCCGTGGCCGCGGGCTGCCCGAGCAGCCCAACAGCCAAGCTGACCAAGCCGTCGTGGAAGACGGCGCCTCCGATGACCATCGACACCTCGAAGACCTATACGGCGGCCATCAAGACCGACGTCGGCACCTTCGACGCGAAGCTGAACACAGCCGGCACCCCGCTGACAGTCAACAACTTCGTGTTCCTGGCCAATCAGAAGTTCTACAACTGTGTGACCTTCCATCGGGTCATCCCCCAGTTCATGGACCAGACCGGTGACCCAACCGGCACCGGCACCGGCGGTCCCGGCTACACGGTCGCCGACGAGCTGCCGGCCAAGGCCAGTCCGCAATACCCCCTGGGATCGGTGGCCATGGCCAACTCGGGTCCGAACACCAACGGCAGCCAGTTCTTCGTCGTGGCCGGGACGGAGGGTGAGTCACTGCCCGCCAGCTACTCGCTGTTCGGACAAGTCACCTCGGGGATGAGCGTGGTCGACGCCATCAACGCCGACGGCAATTCGAACAGCGCCTCCAACGGCGTGCCCCCCAAGGTCATCCACCGGATCCTCTCGGTGACCATCACCACCTCCTAGACCCTCTCTCTGCAACCGATAGAAAGCGAGGCCTCCATGGCCCCTGAGATTCCCGCAGCAGACGGCTCCAGCCCGAAGACCCAGCGGTTCGACGGCCCACCCCCGATGGTGATCGACCCGGCCAAGCGCTACACGGCGGAGATGGTCACCAGCAAGGGGACCATGACCATTGCCCTCGATCCCGTCGCCGCTCCGAAGACGGTCAACAATTTCGTCTTTCTGGCCCGGTACCACTACTTCGAGGGGATCACCTTCCACCGGGTCATCCCGGGCTTCGTCCTGCAGGGTGGCGACCCCGAGGGCACCGGTCGTGGTGGCCCCGGCTACCGGTTCGAGGACGAGCTCCCCAAGCCCGGTCGCTATGAGATCGGTTCGCTGGCCATGGCCAACGCCGGACCAGACACCAACGGCAGCCAGTTCTTCGTCATCAGCGGGCCCGACGGCGCCGCACTTCCGCCCAGTTACTCGCTGTTCGGCAAGGTGGTCAAGGGCCTCGAGGTGATCCCCGCGATCGAATCCATCGGGAGCCGGTCGGGATCCCCCTCGGAAAAGGTGACCATCGAGTCGGTGACCATCACCGAAGCCGACTGAGGCTCGCTGCCGGGTCGCTGAGGCTCGGCTCGCTGCCGACTGACTCAGGCTCGCTGCTAGGCCGCTGACCGGCTCGCTGCCGACCGGCCCAGCGGACGGGCGGTGCACCTATCGGGGCAGCGCGTCCAGTCCCGCCTCTGAGCGGGCCCCGTCGACGTAGACGGTCACCGATCCTTCGCCTGCCGTCCGCCATGAGCCGTCGGGTTCCCGCAGGAGGGCAGTGCGCTCCTGAATGCCGGCGACCGGAAGGCCGGGTGGGGCCAGAACCACCGACCGGTGCAACTTCTCGCCATGGGCGTCCTCGTGGATGTCCCCGAAGTGCGGCACTACCGCCAGTCGCTGGAGCAGCCCCAGCCCCAGCGTGAGCCCACCCCCTCTGGCATCGACCATGGGATCAGTCAGGGCCATGGCCGCTTCGGCAGTTCCGGCGACCACGGCGCCGTCGTTCCAGGCATCGAGCAGCGCGCCCCATACGGCCGAGCCCTTGAGCACGGAGCGAAGGTGCATCGGAGACCCTCCGCTCAGGTAGATGAACCGGGCCTTGCGCATCACCGCAGCCATGCCCAGGTCCTCGGCATCGGAGCGGGACAGCACCATCAGCCCTTCGACGTGGGCCCCCATCCCCTCGAACCACTCACCGGCCCGGGCCACCGACCGCTCCGGATGTTCGTAGGCGGCGGCCGT